>JAFUDX010000050.1 GCA_017464425.1 Treponema sp. | reverse complement strand
TACACCGTGGTTCCAGTTGCGGCTCTGATGTACGAGAGGTACAGTTGACGGGCGGCGTCCACCGAAGAGGATAGCAGAGATAGGTACACCTTTTGGATCTTCCCACTCCGGGGCGATACACGGACACTGATTTGCAGGTGCAGTGAATCGAGCGTTCGGGTGAGCGAATTCTTCGCCCTTTGGTGATTTGTCTTTTGGAAGAGCGTCACGAGTGTTGCCTTTCCAGTCAACGAGCTTGCCCTTTGCAGGATAGCCAATCTGCTCCCACCAGACATCGCCGTCTTCAGTAAGCGCACAGTTCGTAAAGATTGTGTTCTTTGAAGCAGAGATAAGAGCGTTCTTGTTGCTTTCTGCAGAAGTTCCCGGTGCAACGCCGAAGAAACCTGCTTCCGGGTTGATAGCATAGAGGCGGCCATCTTCACCGTATTTCATCCAAGCGATGTCATCACCGATTGTCTCGACCTTCCAGCCAGGAATTGTCGGGATAAGCATCGCGAGGTTTGTCTTACCACATGCTGACGGGAATGCGCCAGTAACATATTTGACTTTGCCTTCTGGATTGGTGAGCTTGAGGATGAGCATGTGCTCAGCAAGCCAGCCCTCTTCGTGAGCGATGACAGAAGCGATTCGGAGAGCGAAACATTTTTTGCCAAGCAAAGCGTTTCCGCCGTATCCTGAACCGTAAGACCAAACAAGGTGCTCTTCTGGGAACTGAGAGATGTATTTCTGCTCGACAGGAGCACAAGCCCAAACGCCGTTGTCTTTTTCGCCGTTGTTGAGTGGCTTACCAACTGAGTGGAGACATGGAACGAAGTTGTCGTCCAAGTACTGCCAGACTTTTTCGCCGGCACGAGTCATGATGTCCATGTTGAGAACAACATACTCTGAGTCTGTAAGCTCGATACCGCACTTAGAGATTGGTGAGCCGAGAGGACCCATGCAGAACGGAATGACATACATTGTGCGTCCGTGCATACAGCCCTTGTAAAGGCCTTTCATTGTTGCCTTGAGCTCAACCGGGTCAATCCAGTTGTTTGTCGGGCCCGCATCTTCCTGTTTTTTAGAAGAAATGAAAGTTCGTTTTTCAACGCGAGCAACATCAGAAGGATCTGAACGGAAGAGGTAGCTGTGCGGTTTTTTAGCCAACGGAGTAGCCAAACCAGAGTCAACGCACTTTTTAACGAGAGCGTCGTATTCAGCGGCAGAACCATCACAAACGACAACATTGTCCGGTTCACACATTTTTACGCATTCTTCGACCCAAGCCTTGATTTTTGCGTTGGGGATTTCTGCAACAGTTTTAATAGCCATGAAAATGCTCCTTAAAATCAAAATTTGTTAGCATTATACACATTTTTCAAATTTTATTAAAGGGGGAAAAGTCCCCCTCGCTCCAACCGCTTCGCGTTTTTCGCTACCCCCATTACGGGGACACCCCGTAACGCCCCGTTTTTGATTTTATTCCTTCCATTTTATATATTTTTCGCATTCAAGGATTTTCCGTGCATTTTCCACTCGCTCTTGCGTAGGGCTTTCCGTTTTTTCGAGCGGGTAGGGAATGCCCAAATCCTTGTATTTTGAGATTGCAAGCCCGTGATACGGCAAGATTTCCACGCGCTCGACATTGTGCAGCGTGCGGATAAAATCGCGCGTTTGGGTGAGATATTCATCGTTGTCGGTGATGCCCGAAACTAAGACATGGCGGATCCAAATCGGCTTTTTGATTTCGTCGAGGTAGGCGAACATTTCGCGCACATTTTTCCCCGTTTGCCCTGTGAGCTTTTTATGTTCGTCTTCGTTGATGTGCTTAATGTCCATGAGCAGAATATCAGTTACTTCCATTAACTTTTTGAATTTCTCAAACCAGCGTCCTTCTTTGCGGAACGGACCGCCCGCCGTGTCAATGCAGGTGTTGATGTTGCGCTCTTTTGCCTTTTTGAACAGTTCGAGCAAAAAATCAATCTGCGCAAGCGGCTCTCCGCCCGAAACGGTGATGCCGCCCTTCTTGCCCCAAAAGTCACGGCAATCTTCGGCTTCGTCAAGCAATTCGTCGGCGGTGTAGAGCTTTCCGTGCGTCATTTCCCAAGTGTCGGGATTGTGGCAATACAAACATCGGAACGGACAGCCCGAAAAGAAAATGATGAAGCGCGAGCCTGGCCCGTCTGCACAGCCGAATGATTCTAATTGGTGAATATATCCTTGCAAAGCCATTTTTGTACCTCTTTGTAAACCCAAATATCATATCACATTTTCAGATTTTGTGATATAATAGAAAATGACCTGCACGGGAAACTGTCATTGCGATTTTTTTCACTTGGTCATTAAATGACTATAGAATTTTGATACAATATAGGTTACTATTGGAATGCGTATGCAATTTCAAAAATCAATAAAAGGAGTGAAAAATGAAAAAGACTTCACTTTTGTAGAGGGAGGGGGCAATACCGTTAATTTAAGCCGCCCTGTAACCGAAATAGGTGCATGATTTGGGTTTTAACTCCAATGCAAAGGAGCGACCAGGTCTTTCTGGCAGAAGATTTTTTGAAATCAAATAGATTACATTTTCTGCAGGACACAAGCCTCTT
>JAFUDX010000008.1 GCA_017464425.1 Treponema sp. | reverse complement strand
TGCTGCATGGGGCTTGCTGAACTTGAAGCAGGTGGATTCCGCGATTGCGCGGCGAAAGCATATGGCGGACTTGTACCGTGCAGCCCTCAAAGATGTGAGCGGAATCCGATTTTTGCCTGACATTGAGGGTGTGCGGCACAACTACTCGTACTTCCCGGTTTTCATCACGGAAAAAGAATACGGCATGAGTCGCGACGCGCTGTATGCAAAGCTCAAAGAGCACAATATTCTTGGTCGCAGGTATTTCTACCCGCTGATTTCAAACTTCCCTGTATATCGCGGGCTTGAATCAGCACGGGCGGAGAATCTGCCTGTGGCGACAAAGCTTGCGGAGCAAGTGCTGTGCCTCCCGATGTATGCGAATTTAAGAGATGACGATGTGGCGCGGGTGATTGAGGTGGTGAGAAAAAAATGATTGAAGTATCTGATGTTGCTAAAAACATAAAGCCGTCTTTGACGCGCACTCTGTTTAATATGGCAAAGGAATATGATGATGTCATTGACTTTACGCTCGGTGACCCAGATGTGCCACCGCATCAAGCGATAAAAGATGCCGGCTGTGCGGCAATTCAGCAGGGGCGTACACGCTATTCGCAGAATGCAGGCCTTTTAGAACTAAGAAATACAATAAGCACCTATTATGAAAGAACGGAAGGACTTGCATATAGCCCTAACGATGAGATTATCGTGACGGTAGGCGCGATGGAAGGAATCTACATTGCCCTGCTTGCGTTGCTGAATCCTGGTGACGAGGTGATAATTCCGGCTCCGTACTATGTGAATTACAAACAGATGGTCGAAATGTGTCATGCCCATCCCGTAATCATCGACAAGCCGAACGCCGAGTATCTTAGTTTTGATGTCAAAGACATAGAAGCCGCAATCACGGAGAAAACGAAGGTTGTCATCATCAATACGCCTTCAAACCCTTCTGGCAGGATAATTTCTGGCGATAAGATACGGCACATAGCCGAACTAGCTGTGGAGCATAATCTGATCGTAATATCAGATGAAGTGTACAAATGTCTTATTTACGATAAAACAAACTTCAAATCCATCGTCACATACGAAAAAATGCGCGAGCGTACTGTTTTGGTAAACAGCCTTTCAAAAGAATTCTGTATGACTGGCTGGCGAATCGGGTATATTCTCGCACCGAAAGAGATTGTGGGGGCAATGACAAAGTTGCAAGAGAATGTCGTGGCATGTGCACCGCTTCCAGCACAATATGCAGCTATCGAGGCGTTGAGTGGCAAAGCGGACTATTCAAAGGATATGGTCAGCATATTTACTCGTCGGAGAAACCTTCTCTGTGAGGGCATTTCTAAAATACCGCAGCTATCCTGCAGAATGCCAGAAGCGACATTCTATCTGATGGTCAACATCGCAGAAACGGGAATGAAATCCTTTGATTTTGCCGTCAACTTGCTGAAATCGGCTCATGTCGCTGTCGTTCCAGGAATAACCTACGGTGAAAGTTGCGATGACTATGTGCGGATAGCGTTCACGCTCGATGAAGAGAAGATTGCGGAAGGTGTTCGGCGGATAAAGAGTTATGTTGAGAGTCTGGGGAGCAGCGTAAAATGAAACGACTTTTGATGCTTGGCGGCTCGTTGTATCAGACGTATGCTATCAAGGCCGCCGTCGAAATGGGTTACTATGTGATTACCTGCGATTATTTGCCCGACAATCCCGGACATAAATTTGCGCACGAGTACCACAACGTCAGCACCACCGACAAAAACGCAGTCCTCGAACTTGCCGCACAACTCAAAATCGACGGCATAGTGGCATACGCATCCGACCCGGCGGCACCCACAGCGGCTTTTGTCGCCGAAAAGTTAGGCTTGCCGACAAGTCCTTACAAGTCAGTAGAAATACTTTCAAAAAAACATCTTTTCAGAAAATACCTCGCTGAAAATGGTTTCAACGTCCCGAAAGCAAAGTCATATACAAGATTTGAAGATGCCGAAAAGGACATCGACAGTTTCCGATTGCCGGTAATGGTGAAACCTGTGGATTCGTCCGGCAGCAAGGGCATCAACAAATTGACCGACAAGAGCCAACTGAAAGCGTTTGTGGAAGACGCGCTGTCGTATTCCCGCGACAAAATTTTCCTGATTGAGGAATTTATCGTCAAGGACGGGCCGCAGATTTCGGGCGATGCGTTTTCTGTTGACGGCAAGTTGGTGTTCCATTGCTTGGGCAACGAGTTTTACAGTAGCAAGGCCGACAAGGATTTTGCGCCGCTCGGCGAATGTTGGCCGTCGATAATGCCACAAAAAGTAATTGACGATTTGACGGCGGACTTGCAGCGGCTTATCACTTCACTCGGCATGAAATCCACAGCGTACAATGTCGAGGCGATTTATGGCACAGACGGAAAGGTTTACATCCTTGAATTTGGTGCGCGTAGCGGCGGCAGCCTTATCCCTCAGGTTACGAAATATGCGACGGGCGTTGACATGGTTCCATACGCCGTAAAGGCGGCCGCCGGCGACGACTGTTCCGACCTGAAGATGCAGCCGGTCAAGGGCTTTTGGTCAAACTATATGGTTCATGCCAACGCCACCGGTAAATACGACGGAATAGAGTTTGACGGAAAATTCAAGGTGCAAAACTTTGTGGATTACGTTACCGACACAAAGCCCGGCGATAACGTCCACAAATACCGCGACGCGCAGGATTGCATCGGCGAATTGATTCTCAAATACGGCAGCATGGAAGAAATGTTCCGAGTGATTGAGGATATGGATAAGTATGTGAAAGTGAGGGTCAAGTAAATGGTTATCAGAGAGGTTGCATCTGAGTTTGAAATTGAACGCCTACTTAAAACATTCGATACTAATTTCACGAAGAGTTTAGAGAAACGAATTCCAAATTTGACAGATTACGCAACCAAATTGTTTAACAATTCAGTGAATAAAGTTGCTGTTTCTGAAAATACAGTTCTTGGCTTCATTTTTTTCTATTGCAACGACATTGTTTCGAGAAAGGCTTTTATTTCGCAGTTTTGCATAGCAGACAAGTGTAGACGGACGGGAATTGGAACATTTTTGCTTGAAAATGTGATTGATTATTGCAGAAAAGAAAAAATGAGTTCAATTGAACTTGAAGTTAATAAGACAAATCATGTAGCCAGATGTTTCTATGAAAAACATGGTTTTGCTGTATGGCAAGAGATACCTACTTATGATAGTCTATTGATGAAAAAAAACATTTAATTATAGAAAATTTTCTTGGATACAGGCTTAGAGAAAATATAAATGTATACAGTCCAAAGTCTGTCGTCTCCGCAATGCAGAATCACAAGTATTCGTCTTATTGGGCAAAGACGGCCTCTTACGAATCTTTAAAACTTTTTATCTTAATGAATTTCGAGGGGCTTGGCTATCTTTCGTACGATGAAGATAACGAGGAATGTTTTATCCCGAATAAGGAAATTCGCTCTGAATGGATTAATTCAATCGAAGATGAGGCGGACTACAAAGAAATCATGGAGATGGTGAATGGAAGCCGTGAACTTCTTGAGCGAACGCTGCACTGTGACGAGGAATATGTTGCATCAGCATTGGACAAGGCTCATATGCGAGCAACTAATCCGCTTACTTATAACAATGAGGCGAGTTTTCAGAGTGCGATAGGACTTGCGCATTTTTATGCAAATGCAAAGTACACGATTATCAAGGAACTGCCATCTGGTAAAGGCTATGCAGATCTTGCGTTGATTCCGTATGTGCCAGATATTCCTGCCATGATTATCGAACTAAAAAGCAACAAGACTGCCGAGAGTGCGTTAAAACAGATACGGACGCGCAAGTATGACGATTTGCTGCAGCATTATCATGGTGCTCTCCTTTTTGTAGGCATAAATTACTCGCTCGATACAAAAGAACACCAGTGCAGGATAGAAAAATTGACACTGTAAGCTTGACTGCTATTCATACATAGTTTCATCAAATAATTATAATTAATATGACTCAAGAACAAATCATGAAGAATTGGTACATGAAAAATGCCGATGTACCTCTCGTTTCTGTTATTTGCTGTACTTACAATCATGAAAAGTATATATCGGATGCAATTGAGGGCTTTTTAAAGCAAAAGACAACATTCCCATTTGAAGTGCTTGTAAATGATGATGCTAGTACTGATGGTACAGCTGCAATATTGCATAGGTATGAAAAAAACTATCCAAACATACTCAAAATTTTTTATCATGAGATAAATGAATATTCGCAAGGAGTTGATATTTTTGGAAATTTGGTGCGAACGGCGAGGGGCAAATACATAGCCATTTGTGAAGGCGATGACTATTGGATAGATTCTGATAAACTACAGTTGCAAGTGAATTTTTTGGAGAAAAATCCAGATTATGGGATGTGCTATGGACGAGTAAAAAGATACATTCAGCGTAAGGAAAGATTTTGCCATTCAAAATTTGGGGCACAGATAAAGGGGTTTGAAGATTTGCTGAAAAATGGCAACAGAATTCCTACATTGACCGTTTGTGCAAGGCGAGAATTAATTGATAGATATAATGAAGAAATAAAACCTGCGGAAAAACACTGGCTTATGGGTGACTATCCAATGTGGTTGTATATCGCTCACGAGTCTAAAACTAAATTTTTCCAAAAGGATTTCGCCGTGTATCGGATTCTTTCGGAATCTGCAAGTCACAGTGAAAATCCTGAAAAAAGAATTGAGTTTGAAAAAAGCATAATTAACATGAAATTATTTTTTTATAAATCATATAGCCCTTTTCCTTTTTATCAAAAACAGGAGTATTTTAGGATTTATGCACTTTATTATTACTTATATGGGAAAAAAGAATATTTGTCTGAAATGCAGTTTCTGTATAAATCTCTAAAAACTCCTACGACACTAGATAAATTTTATATAAACATATGTAGGCTGCCATATCCTTTATATTTTTTCTTTTATGCACTAAAAGAAATTGCAAAAAAGGTGTTTTGATAATGTTTCGGAAATATGCTCCTAAAATGTGGTTCTATATATCGTTATCTCCAGTTTTGTTTTTTGCTGGGTTGCTATCATATGCGGTTACATCCAATTTATTTGGTATGTTGTTGGGGTTTTCTATTTTTTATATATTTACATTGATTTACTCCATAAAGCAAACAGGTTTTACTTCCTTATACTCAATTTATTTATATACAAGTGCATTTTTTATTTATAATTCATTATTCTTATCTCTTTTTCCTAATTTTACAAAGAAGTACTTTCTTAAGATTACATATCCGTGGCCATATCAAATAGAAGAATGGGTTGGTTTTATATTTATTATTTGTTGTTTTTTGATGGTTTTTTGCGGACACCTTTCTTATTTTTCTTTCAGAAGGAAATTTAATCCAATTCTTGTATCTTATAGGAAAAAAAATTGGGAATGGATAGGTATTCGATTCTTTTTTGTCTCTCTAATACCTGTTTGTTATAAGATTTATTTGCAACTACAATTTGTTAGAACGAATGGTTATTTTTCTATTTATTCGGAAGGTTTTGAAAGTATCAAATATCCTATTTGGTGTTCGGGGGCTTTTTTATTCTTTAATGCTTCTTTTTTTTTGTTGCTTGCATCAAATCCTAAAAGACGAAAAATGTTGTTCTATTTTTTTATATATTTTATTGTTACTGTTTTTAATTCATTGAAAGGTGGACGAGGTCCTTTAATCGCCTTTATCGTTGTGTTAATATTTTTGTTAAGAAATAAATATGATTATTCAATAAAATTTAAAAATTTACTTTTTGTCTTGTTTCTTATTGTTTTTTTAACAAGTGTTCTTGGAAGTATTCGGGATTCTTATGGGAATTCGTCACATAAAACGAAGGGCATATCATTAGACGCGAAAACACTTATCATAAATACTTTATGGTCGCAAACCAGTTCAAGGACTGTGCCTTTGTTGATTATTAGAGGCAATTTAAAATACCATCCCTATCCATTTATTTTTTATCCCTTTACTAATAGAGTTCTTTCACATATTTATAAGGCAAAAGGAAATGAATTTGAATCACTTAAAAACTATAATAATCCTTCGCAAGTTCTTATGGGAAATATTTCTGTATCATCAGCTTTATCCGGAATGGGATATGGAAGCGCAATAATAGGTGAAGCATATGAATGTGGAAGATATTTTGGCGTTGTAGTTTTTAGTATTCTTGCGAGTTGCTTAATAGCATTCCTTGATAAATCAAAATTAAAAATGAAAAACTTCTATATTCCGTTTTGGTATGTTGTTTTGACAACAGTTCCTGGAATTCCCAGAAAAGAAATTTTTCAATTTGTTCTTTACAATCTAAATGATGTAGTATTTTTTTATATTTTTTTCTTTATCATTAATTTTCTTTTTTTTCGAATAACATTGAGGAATGAAAAATGATTTCCATAGCAATGGCAACTTACAACGGTGAAAAGTATATTCAAGAACAATTGGATTCGATTCTTAGGCAAAACATTACTGATTGGGAATTGATTATATGTGATGATTGTTCAAAAGATGCAACTCTATGCATTCTTCAGAAATATTCGTCTAAAGATGCAAGAATTAAGATATATAAAAATGAAGTGAATTTGGGATTTTCTAAGAATTTTGAGAAGGCAATAAAACTTTGCAAAGGTGAATACATAGCACTTGCAGATCAGGATGATATATGGCTTCCAAATCATCTTGAAGTTTTATTGAACTTAATTGGTAGTCATGATTTGGCATGGAGTTGTGCTCTAAAAATGAATGCCAATGGTGTTGTTACAAATGATTATGTTTGGAATCCTGGATCATTTATGCATTTTGTGTCAATAAATCTACTCTATTACTATATTGTAAGAGGAAACTCTTTTGCAGGCAATTCAATGCTCATAAGGAAGTCTTTTTTAGATAAAAAAAATGCTTTTCCCATTCCTTCTGGGGTCTATCATGATGAATGGCTGTTTTTTGTTTCATGTTTTTTTAATGGAATGATATGGAATAATCAGGCTATTATTACATACAGAAGGTGTCATGATTCAAATGTTACAGGAATTCCATTGAAATCAAAAAATGCTTTTACATATGTCCTGACACATGTAAAAGATGCTAGACAGCGAATGAGAAAGGCATATCGAAGGTTGGAATTATTAAAGGAGTACCGTAGTAGATTTAATAAAGAAAGCGAGACAAAACAACTATGGGATGATGTGTCCGCTATTATGCAGCCTCTTTACAGCTGGCAATTGTATAAGCGTTTTTATGGTCTGAAGAAATTTAAAAAATGTTATTCAGATATATATGTTAATGAAAATAGCATAAAGAAAAAGATTCAAAGATATGTTGCATATATTTTTGGAATCATATAATTGGGAGGACACATGATGTCAACAATAGCAATCATAATTGCTGGTGGCTCCGGGCACAGAATGGGGCAGGATATTCCCAAGCAGTTTATAAATGTGTATGACAAGCCTGTTCTTATTTATACACTTGAGAGTTTTCAGCGGCATCCGCTTGTCGATGAAATCGAAGTTGTGTGCATTGAGGGCTGGCACGATGTTGTGAGTGCATACGCAAAACAATTTGGAATCACAAAACTTTCCCGCATAGTTCTGGGCGGTGAAACTGGTCAGGAGTCCATCAGAAACGGTGTATATGCGCTTGAAGGCACTTGCTCAGAAGATGATATTGTCATAATCCATGACGGAATTCGCCCGCTTGTAGACGGCGAGGTGCTGACGGATGTAATTCACACGGCGCAAAAATACGGGAATGCAGTCACTTCAATGCCGTATAACGAGCAGATTTTTTTAGTTGATGAAGATGACGAGAAAACAACAACGAAATATGTAAGGCGTGAAACGGTACGCCGTGTATCAACTCCGCAAGCATATCGTTTCGGGAAGCTTCTTTGGGCGTACAAAAAGGCTTTTGCGGAGAAAATCGGTATTTATGGCTCGTCTTACACAAACACAATGATGGTTGAACTGGGCGAAAAGCTGCATTTTGCTTCTGGCTCTGACAAAAACATAAAACTCACGACCAAGGATGACCTTGAATTGTTCAAGGCATATCTGAAAGCTGACAAGGACTCATGGCTCAAATGACAGACGGAAGCACATTGCTTAAAAATATCGATTACAGCAGGTCTCTTGCAAAAATTGTCCAGCTTCCTTTGCCGTGGGAAAAGCTTCGTGGAAAGCGAATCCTTGTCGCAGGGGCGACGGGTTTAATCGGAAGCTACCTTGTGGATACTCTTATGTCGGTACAGAAAGACCTGAAGATGGATTTCACCGTACTGGCGTTGGGGCGCAACACGGAAAAACTTGAAAATAGGTTTTCTGGCTATAGGAGCAATGGGAACTTTCGGGCATTTTCCCAAGATATTACAGCAAAATTAAACTGTGAGCTTGAAGGACTTGGAGCGGATTTTGTCTTTATTCTTGCGAGCAACACCCATCCTGTGGATTATGCGACAAAGCCTGTCAGCACAATACTGACGAATATACTTGGAGCAAATAATTTGCTTGACTATGCAGCAAGGCATGAGACTGAAAGAGTTGTGTACGCTTCTTCGGTGGAAGTCTACGGCGAGAACAGGGGCGACACAGAAAAATTCGCAGAGGCTTACTGCGGCTATATCGACTGCAATACGCTTCGTGCGTGTTATCCGGAGGGGAAAAGGGCGGGAGAGGCTTTGTGCCGAGCATATCGCGCAGAGAAGAATCTTGATATTGTAATTGCCCGTTTGTGCAGGACTTATGGCGAAACAATGCAGATGAGCGACACGAAAGCAATCTCACAGTTCATAAAAAATGCACTTGAGAAGCAAGATATTGTCTTGAAATCCGACGGAAAGCAATTGTATTCATATCTTCATGTAGCGGATTCTGTTTCGGCTCTACTGTACTGTCTTTTTTACGGGAGGAATGGAGAAGCGTACAATGTCGCAGATGAAAAATCTGACATTACATTGAAAGAGCTGGCGGAGCTTATCGCAAAAACGGTCGGTGTGGATGTCGTGTTTGAATTGCCAGATCCGACTGAAAAAGCAGGCTTCTCAAAGGCAACAAAAGCCGTTCTTGATTCCGCAAAACTGAAATCACTTGGTTGGAAAGCGATGTTTGACCTTCAAAGCGGGATAAGCCATTCGCTGAATATATTGGAAGGCTTGAAGTGATAGAAAGTGAATAAAAAGGCTTCAGCAAAGTAATGAAAACATATTTTTTTTGGAGGAAAAACTAGAGTCACTTGGGTGGCAGCCTGTTTTTTCTGAGAAAGCTGGTTTCTTTTATTCAGTTTCAATTATACAAGAAACTCAAAATCATTAAATCTTAAAATCAAGAGTGACAAGGTGGAGGTAATGCTATGAATCTTACTCAAATTATGCTTCAATCAAAACTCCCGATAAGGGAATTGACATCAGAAGAAAGCAAAAAGTTAAAAGCTGTTCTTCTTGAAATATATACAGATGTTGCCACGGTGTGCAATAAAAACAATCTTACTTGTTTTCTCAGTGGAGGCTCTTGTTTAGGCGCGGTTCGCCACAATGGGTTCATACCATGGGATGATGATCTTGACGTTATGATGTTTCGAGAAGATTATGATAAACTTCCTTCCTTGCTTGAAGCAAACTTTCCGGGGAAATATTCCGTTGTGGGACCGGGCTTATCTGAAGATAGCTCGCATAACTTTATTAAAATCGGAAAATTAGGTACAGCAGTAAAAACGATTTTTGACAATGATGATGTCTTGCCGTGTATTGCGATAGATGTATTCCCTATTGAAAGCGTGCCTAAAAATGCTTTGCTCAATAGACTGCATGGTACGATTCTTAATGGTATATTTTACATTGCCATTTGTGCCAAATTGTTTCAGAAGCCATCGACAGCAGATAAAATCCTTCTTTCGGTACGAGAGGGAAAAAGAAAATTGCTTTTACGGAAGCTTGTAGGATTTCTCTTTTCATGGCGTTCCTATACAAACTGGATGTTGGTGGGTAATAGAATTGCATCAAAAAAATATCAGTCTGATAAAGTAACCATACCATCTGGACGCGGGCACTATTTTGGCGAAATGCACGAAAAATCTGTATTTTTCCCTTCTGTAAAGCATAGTTTTGAAGGAATTGAGGCTGACATTCCCAATGATTACGACAAATACCTTTCAGCCCTTTACGGCGACTATATGCAAATTCCGCCGCCTGAAAAAAGGGAAAAACATTTTATTGTAGAAATAGATTTTGGAAAATAAAGCTATATCATACTAACTTTTCTTTCCTATAACACGCACCAAACTTTTATGATAATCTCCCTCGGAATAATCGCCCTTAATGAAGAGTTGTATCTTCCTTCGATATTGGAAGATGTGCTCTCTCAGACATTCCCACATTCTCAAATCGATTTTGTATTAATTGACAGCCTTTCTGCAGATAATACAAAGAGAATAATGGAACAATTTAGAGAACAATATTCAAGTAAATTCCATAATATCAGAGTATTAGAGAATGCAGGCAAATGGCAGGCAAATGGCTGGAATGTTTTTATAGACAATGCAGTTGGAGATATTCTTGTAAAAGTTGATGCGCATGCTCATATTCCATGCGATTTCATTAAGAGACTTATTGATACAATGGAAGAAGGGCATTTTGATGTTCTTGGTGGGAAGCGACCGACAATCCTAAAAGAAAATACAAAATGGTCAGAAATCCTGCTCGAAGCGGAAAATTCACTCTTCGGAAGCGGTATCGCGGTGTTCAGAACTTCGGATAAACCCCGTTTCGTGAAGTCTGTGTTTCATGGTGCATACCGAAAGGAAGTGTTCCAAAAAGCGGGAAATTTTAATGAACGGTTGCGAAGGACAGAAGACAACGAGATTCACTGGAGAATACGGCAGAAAGGTTTTCTGATTCGTTATGAACCTTCTATTATTTCATATCAATATGCGCGCCCGACATTAAGAAAAATGATGAAGCAAAAGTTTTCTAATGGTTACTGGATTGGAAAGACAGTTTGGATTTGTCCAAGGTGTCTTTCTCTTTATCATTTTGCTCCTGTTGGATTTTTTGTTGCTTTGATACTTACAGGTTATTTTTCGTTTATTTCTGCTATTCCATTAATTTCATTAATCGGCTTATATGGCGCATTCAATTTTGTTAACACTTTAGTATCTGTCATAAAGAACAAAAAAATTAGCCAGCTGGTGTTGTTTGTTTTATTTCCTTTGCTGCATATTTCTTATGGCGTTGGTACTTTACTAGGACTTTTTGCAAAACATAAATAAATCGATTCTTAATCAATCATACACACTTTTTCTCAATTTTTGGAGGTCATTCCTATGTGGAAGGTACAGCTTTTTAAATTGAACTATGACGGTCAGGAGCAGGACGCAGTGAACGAAGTCCTTGACTCCGCGTGGATAACGATGGGGCAGAAGACGCTCGACTTTGAGGCGGCGTTCGCCTCGTATCTTGGCGGGGAAGTAAAGGCTCTTGCGGTTTCCAACGGAACGGCTGCCCTGCACATGGCGGTGCTTGCGCTGGGCATAGGTGCGGGCGACGAGGTGATTACGCCGTCGCTCACATTCATTGCCGACCAGAATGTGGTTACAATGGCGGGCGCAAAGAACGTGCTTGCGGACATCACTTCCAACGATGACTGGAGCATGGATCCCGCGGACATTGAGACAAAAATCACTCCCAAAACAAAAGCCGTGCTTATCGTGCACTATGCAGGCTTTGCTTGTGACATGGACGCAATCTGCGAAATCTGCAAGAAGCATAATCTTTATTTAATAGAGGACTGTGCGCATACTCCCGGTGCTGACTATAAGGGGCGTGCGCTTGGAACTTTTGGCGACATCTCATGCTTCAGTTTCTTTACTAACAAAAATCTTTCTGTCGGTGAGGGCGGAATGGTCGTCACAAAGTCTGACGAGATTCTGGAACGGCTGCGCGGGCTACGCTCTCATGGAATGACTGTTCCAAGCTTTGACCGCTTCAAGGGGCGGGCGATTACCTATGACGTTTCGATGGCGGGACTGAATTACCGCATTGACGAGATGCGGAGCGCACTTGGACTGGTGCAGCTAAAAAAGCTTGACGGTGCAAACGAAGCCCGTGCAAAACTGGTACAGCATTATTACGAGCGGCTTGACGGCGTTTCTGGAATCACGATTCCGTTCCGAAATTTTACGCGCGGAAAGCCGAACTTCCACATTATGCCAATTATGCTTGCGGACGGCATTGACCGCATTGCCGTGATTGAGAGCATGAAAGCGGATGAGATTCAGACGAGCATTCACTATCCAGTTATTCAGAATTTCACGGGATATAAGGGTGTCGTGAACGAGACGCCGAAGGCTCAGTATGTGAGCGAGCATGAGCTGACGCTTCCGCTCTATCCGACGATGACAATTGAGCAGGTTGATTTGGTCTGTGACGCACTCATCAAAGCACTCAAGACACAGGGAAAATAGATGATTCGTTTCTTTGACATTCTTTTCTCTGGCATTGCCATCATCATCCTGCTTCCGTTCATGATTCCGATTATAATTGGGCTTAAGCTTACCGGCGAGCATGACATCTTTTATAAACAGGAGCGCATCGGAAAGGGCGGAAAGCCGTTCGATGTGCTGAAGTTCGCCACCATGCTCAGAAACAGCCCGAACATGGCGGGAGGTGTGCTCACGCAGAAGGATGACCCGCGCATTCTGCCGATGGGGAAATTTTTGCGGAAAACAAAGATAAATGAGTTGCCCCAGTTGGTGAATATTTTTATCGGTCAGATGAGCGTGATAGGTCCGCGTCCGCAGGCAAAACGGCACTACGATTTGTATTCTGATGAAGTAAAGGCTACGATTGATACGGTCGCACCGGGCTTGTCTGGGCTTGGCTCCGTCGCCTTCCGTGATGAGGAGGATATGCTTAATGCCGTTTCTGACCGCGACCATTTCCACGACACAATTATTGCGCCATATAAAGGGGCATTGGAAGTGTGGTTCGTGCATCACCGTTCCATCGGCGTGTACTTCAAACTGATATGGCTTACCGTGCTTGCGGTGATTAAGCCGTCGTCAAAGGCATGGATGACTGCGTTCAAAGACCTACCTCCCGTGCCAACAGAACTGGAACAATATATTTAATCCCGCTTTCTATCTTTCTTTCTTCTTTCAAAAAACATAATCAAAGGAACAATTCCATGCAAGACAACATTCTCCCCCTCATCGGGCGCACCGCGCCCCTGTTTGAGCGCGACATCGCCGTAAATGAAGCGTTCCTCTCTGAAACTGTCCGCAATTCTCGCTTCCTCGTCATCGGCGGGGCGGGCACCATCGGAAGCGCAATCTGCCGCGAGCTTTTTGCCCGCAACCCGAAAGTACTGCACGTGGTGGACATCAGCGAGAACAACATGGTGGAGCTGGTGCGCGACATCCGCTCCAGTGTGGGCTACGGAGATGGAGAGTTCGCCACTTTTGCGCTCGACTGCGGGAGCGACATCTTCCGTGCGTTCATCAATGAGCAGAAAAAGCGTATCGGCGGGTATGACTATGTTTTCAACACATCTGCCTTGAAGCATGTCCGCAGTGAGAAAGACCCGTACACGCTCATGCGCATGATTGACACGAACATCTTCAACACCGATAGCACCATGCTCATGGCGAAAGACTGCGGCGCGAAGAAGTATTTCTGCGTGTCCACCGACAAGGCGGCGAACCCCGTGAACATGATGGGGGCGAGCAAGCGTATCATGGAGTTCTTCCTGAACCGCCGTTCCGTGGAAATGCCTGTTTCCACCGCTCGATTTGCAAATGTCGCGTTCAGCGATGGCTCGCTCCTGTACGGCTTCAACCGCCGCCTTGACAAGAACCAGCCGCTTTCCGCTCCGAACGATGTCCGCCGCTATTTCGTCACGCCCAAGGAAGCGGGCGAGCTTTGTGTGATGAGCTGTCTGCTCGGCGAGAACCGCGATGTGTTCTTTCCGAAACTTGACCATGATTTGAATCTGGTGACTTTTTCAAGCATTGCGGAAAAATACCTGCGCAATCTCGGCTACGAGCCAGTGCAGTGCGCCACTGAAGATGAAGCCCGTTCCCGTGTGAACGAACTGAAAGCACAGCACAAATACCCAGTGTATTTCTTCAAGAGCGACACTACGGGTGAAAAAGATTTTGAAGAATTTTATACCGACAAAGAAACGCTTGTCATGGATAAATTTGATTCGCTTGGTATCATCAAAAATCCCGTTGACTTCGATGAGTCAAAACTTGCCCACTTTACTGAAACGATTTCGAATATGAAGAAAAAAGGCGAGTGGAGCAGGGGAGAACTAATAGACCTCTTTAACTGGATGATTCCAAACTTCAACCACAAAGAAACGGGAAAATTCCTTGACGGCAGAATGTAAATGTACCGTTTCCCCTTCTGTGATATAGTCTCCTTCCCCAATAATCTGCATGCCACCTTGATGCAAAAAAAGCACTGGGTGGCATTTTTTTTGTCATTTTTTTTCTTCCTTCGCCTCGCAGTAGACTTTTCCCCCTCACTTTGCTATTCTATATTATATGGAAACAAATATTTATGCCATCTCGTACAAGCTCAGGCGTGAGTTGCAGCGAAAAATCCTTTTTTGTCTTGGGATTTTCTTTCTTTTTTTCATTGTTGTTTCTTTAATTTTGAATTTTATCATTTTTCCTGTCGCAAATAAATCTGATTCCATGTCTCCTGATATTCCTGCAGGAAGTTTTGAATTCGTAACTCCGCTTTTAAAAAATCCTGGTCGTGGCGATGTCGTTCTTTTGCGGAATTACAAGACGGCAAAACGCTCTGTTTTTTCAAAATTCTGTGGCACATTCGCATCTTTCGTTTCTTTTGGCAAATGGCAGCCGTTTTCTGAGCATGATTTGGGCACGCGTCCTGTGTTGCGGCGAGTTGTCGGGCTTCCGGGCGACACAATCTATATCGATCGGTATGTTGTCTTCATCAAACCGGCTAATCAGAACCATTTTCTTACCGAATTTGAAATCACTAATGCAAAATACAATGCAAAAATTTTAGTTCCGCCTTCAAATTGGGATGTCGATTTCGGGGCAAAGGCTTCCATTTCGCAAATCACGCTTTCTTCTGATGAATATTTTGTGCTTGGTGATGACCGGCTTTCTTCAAGTGATTCTCGGATTTGGGGACCAGTCAAGCACAGTTCAATCATCGGGGAATGTCTGTTTTTGTATTTCCCGTTCAATAAATTCCGATTGTTCTAAAAATCGTGATTCCTTCTCTCTATATTCATATCCCGTTCTGCAAAAACAAATGCGATTACTGCGACTTTTTTAGCATTGCACAGCAGTATCGAAAGGGAAAGTGCAACGATCTCACTGATTCCTATCTCTCTTCCATCGTAAAAGAAATTCAAATTTATGCCGATTCCTATGCTATTACTGCATGGAAGACGATTTATGTCGGCGGTGGCACGCCAAGCCTTCTTTCTCCTGCGCAGATTGTCTATCTTTTTTCTGAAATCAAAAAAATCGCTCCGTTTTCAAAAGATTGTGAAATCACATGTGAAATGAATCCTGACGATGTGGACGAAGAATTCATTTGTGCGTGCAAGAACGCTGGTGTCAACCGCCTTTCGATGGGAATTCAGTGCCTTGACGATAAGGCATTGCAAGCCGTGCATCGGGGAAGTTCTGTCGCACTTATCCATCGCGCTCTTGAACTTTTAAAAAATCACTGGACTGGCAGGCTTTCCGTTGATTTTATCGCGGGATTGCCCGGTCACACATGGAAACGCTTTGAGAGTCAGTTTGAGATTTTAAAAGAATATCCGAATATCGATCATGTTTCCCTGTACACGCTCACGGTTGAAGAGCATACACCGCTTGCAAAAAAAATTGATGAGGGAAAAATAGCAGTTTCGTACGAAAAAGCAGACCGAATGTGGATGTGTGGCAGGCGTATCCTTGAAAAGCAGGGCTTTCTTCACTATGAAGTGTCGAATTTCGCAAAAAAGGGGTATGAAAGCCGCCATAATCAGTCATATTGGAAGCAGGAAGATTATGTTGGCGTGGGAGCTGGCGCGACTGGTACGATATATGATTTTGAGAAAAAATCTGCCCTGCGCTGGACAAATACGCTTTCGATTCCTGCATATGAAATGTCGCTTCTTTCAGAAAAAGAACAAGGCCTGCCCCGCACGGTCGAAATCCTTGATGAAGAGACGCTTGAATTTGAATTCCTTATGATGGGATTCCGAATGCTTTCTGGGGTGTGTGACAGTGATTTTGAAAAACGGTTCAGAAAAAGCCTTGCCGAACGGATAGGAGCTGAACAAGAAGACGGTGTTTTTAGACGATGGCAGAAGAATCATCTTGCAACGGCAAAAAAAACAAAAAACGGCACCGTCTATGCTTTAAATCGGCGCGGAATCCTGCTTTTAAATAGATTTTTGGAAGAACTTCTTTAAAAACGAAACCTAAAATAAAAAAACGGGGCGTGCATTAGGCTTCGGTTTCGATTTCAAGAATTTCTTCTACGGTGTCAATGAGCGTTTTCATGGGAATGAGCGCGTCTTTGAGCTTTAGGCGGTAGAAAATCTGCGTTCCCTTTTTGAGCGGCTCCACGATTCCTGCGTCTTTTAAAACTTTGAGGTGGTGCGAGATTGCCGGGCGGGAAAGAATCGACTTTCCTGCCAAATCCGCCACATTGATTCCTTCCAAACCATGAGCGGCGAGGTCGAGGCAGAGCTTTTGCCGTGTGCTGTCACCGAGCGCGGTAAAAATCGGAATGCAGACCTTGAATTCTTCTTGGGCTTGAGAGAGCTTTTCTTGTTCTATCATTTTTTTTTAGAATCCCCCTTAAATAATTCTTAAAAAAGTGCTATATTTTTTTAGAATTACTTGACACTTTTTTTTTATGTCAGTATATTAGGTTTATCGGTTTAATTATTTGAACGAATTATAAACGATTTGTTCACATTTTGCAAGTAATTTTTTTACGGAGGTTTTATCCTATGATTAAAAAAATGCTCAAATGCTCTCCGCTCATTATTGTGGCAAGCATTGTAATCACTGCATTTTTTGCATGGCAGCTTCGCACGATTGCAATTGAAAACACGGTGCGAATGTACATGCCGCAGAGTTCCGAGTCATACCAGCGCATGTTAAAGGCTGAAGAAGACTTTGGAAGTATGATGGTGCTCGGCATTTCGCTCGAAACGCACGGCGACACGATTATTAAGCCTGAATACATCAAAATCGTTCAGGAAATCACTGAGCAGGTTGACGGTGTTCCGTATGTCGAAAACATTGATTCGCTCTCAAACATTGATTTCGTAGTGGGCGAGGACGGTGGCTTAAAGGCTTCTAGCTTGATTGGCGGCGACGACTACACGGGCAGCGCAGAAGATATGGAGTCAATCAAACAGCGGCTCGTTGACTGGCAGGAAATGTACAACCGCGTCATTATCACCGACGACGGCAAAACCACCCAGATGATGATTACCCTTGAACCAAAAGACGAGAACGGCGATATGCTCAACTCAAAGCGGCAGATGGCTTCGTTGCACGAAATCCAGAAAATCTGTGAAGAAGCAGTTGAGGGAAGCGATTTGGAAGTGCGCTACTTCGGCGACCCTGTTTTGAGCGATGACGGCTACAACTTCATGATTTCTGACCTTTTGGTTTTGATTCCGTTTGTCGCGCTCGTTGTTCTTCTTTCGCTTTACTTTTCGTTCCACACTTGGAGCGGCACGCTTCTTCCATTGATTACGGTTTTAATGGCGACGATTTGGTCTGTGGGCATTATGTGTATGCTCCACATCACATTCACGATTATCGGAAGCGTTATTCCTGTTTGTTTGGTGGCGTGTGGTTCTGCGTACGGCATTCATGTGCTCACTCACTATTACATCGGTCTTGACAGAATCGAAGGCGAAATCACCAAAGAAAAGCACGCTGAGGCAATCGAATACGGCTTAAAAGATGTGTGGGTTGCGGTCGTGCTTGCGGGCGTTACCACGGTTGCGGGCTTCATCTCAAACATCACAAGCCCGATTATGCCGTTAAAGTCATTCTCTGTGTTCGCGGCGGCGGGCGTTGTGTTCTCGCTCGTGCTTTCAATGACTTTGATTCCGTGTCTCTTGTATGTCACGCCAATCAATGTGGTCGGAAAACACTGGCGCAATAAGAATCGCCTTTCTACAAAAATCAAGATGAAGCTTGAAAAACAGCTCAAACGACAGGGCGGAAAGACATCTGAGGAAGCAACATCTTCTACGCTCTATTCAATTTATCACTTCTTCTCAGGCACAAAACCGCGCTTGATTGTTTCGACTGCGGTTCTTGTGGTGGCTGCAATCGTCGGCTTTAAAATGCTTGTCGTTGATACGGCGTTGGTCAACTACTTCCCGCCAGATTCAAAATTCCGTCAGGACATTTCGTATGTTGACGAGCATTTGGCAGGCTCAAATACGCTCTATCTTATCGTGAGCGGTGAAGAAAAAGAAGTTTCTGAAACTACAGGTGAAGCTGGCGAGAGCGTTGCGGACGTAGTTTCAAGTGATTTTGACTTCGGTGACTTTGGTTCTGGAACTTCTGTCGCAAATACAGTTGAAAGCGACTTTGATTTTGGCGGAGCAGACGACTTCGGATTTGGCGAAGCTTCGGGTTCAACCGATGATTTTGGATTCGGAACGGACGCTTCAACCGACTCGGCGGGTGCAGAATCAGCGGAAGCTCCAAAAGAATACAACATGCTCACCAATCCAGAGATTTTGAAAGCTGTTGACGGTATGCAGGACTATCTTCTTTCTCGTCATGAAGGAATCGGCAAAATGGTTTCATTCACCACCTTCATTAAACGCATGAATCAGGTAATGAATGCCCCGTCTTCAAACGATGGAATTCTTTCAGAAACGGTCACTGTCCAGCAGATGCTTGAACGACTTCACTCAGCGTATACTGACGCGGGCGGTAAAAAGGCGACCGTTGAGCAGATTGTCAGCGAACTTGAAAAACAGCTCAATTTCAACGGCATCGACTACTACGAAATTCCGTATGATGTGGCAAAATATCCTGTCGCAAGTAGGGAAGAACTCGGCGATTTGGTCACGCAGTATTTGTATTTGCTTTCAAGCGAGCAGATTCAGCGATTTGCGAACAATATGACCATGCCAACGGCAATCCGCACGCAGGTTCAGCTCCGCACGCACTCAACCGACGACACAGCAGCCATTATTGCGGACGCTCAGGCGTATGCAGAAAAATATTTCCCTGCTGGCTACAAACTTGAAGCGACGGGCAACGGCGAAATGGAATATATGATGACAAAAATGGTCGTGGACAGCCAGACAACGAGTATCGTTCTTTCGCTCGTGATGGTATTCCTCATCATTTCGATTTCATTCAAATCACCGTGGGCAGGAATCATCGGCGCAATCCCGCTCGGCCTTACGATTTTGCTCAACTTTATGACGATGGGCTACACGGGAATCGCGCTTGACCTTTGTACGAGCATCATTGCTTCTGTCGCAATCGGTGTCGGCATTGACTACACGATTCACTTTATGGAAACCTACCGCGCTCAGCGTGCGTTGACCGACGACCTTGAAGAAGTCACCAAGCGCACCTTCAAAACGAGCGGCAAGGGCATCATCACGAACGCAATTGCTGTCGGTTTGGGCTTCTGTGTGCTCTTGTTCAGCCGCTTCATCATCTTGCGCTACATCGGTGCGTTGGTTGCAGTCGTCATGTTCACGAGCTCGGCCCTCTCAATGACGATTATTCCAGGCCTCTTGAACGCCTTCGACCCGAAATTCATGTGGTCAAAAGAGCAGAAAGAAGCGTACAAGGAGAAGTTAGCAGGGAGCAATTAGCAGCGAGAAGTTGGGGTGGGGGAAGTCTCCCCCTCGCTTCAAACGCTTTGCGTTTTCCGCTACCCCCTCTGCGGGGTAGGAAGCCGTTCGCTAAGCGAAAAAACTTGTAAGACAAGTTTTTAGGCGAGTCTCGGTGAAGGCTGTGCCTGAACCGCTCCCCGCAACGCCCCGTATTGTCACACGGATTCGGAAAATCTAACGATTTTCCATAAAAAATAGAAAAAGATTTTGCGTTAGCAAAATCCAATACGCCACTTCGTGTCGTTTGCGTTAGTGGAAACTATTAACACGCCGCTTATGCGGCTAGTGCATCCGTGTGACAATAAAAAAAAGTGTAACCTATTATTGGTTGAACGGTTTAATTATTTGAACTGATATAAAACGGGCGGTTGAGCCGCCCACAATGGAGGTATTTTTATGAAACTTTTGAAAACTTTGGCTGTGATGGCAGCATTCGCAGTTGGCGCTTGCGCAAACGTATTCGCAATCGACGGAACGGAAATCATGACGCATGTGTATGACCGCCAGAAACCGGACTTCACAAAGGCTGCGGTTCAGCTCACATTGTCTAAGAACGGCAAAGTCGAGGAAACACGCAATGTCGGCGAATACGGTCGCTGCAAAAACAATCTTTCTGATGTCGTAATGATTTTCTTGTCACCGGCTTCGGTAAAAGACACTCGCTTCTTGCAGAAAGAAAATGACGGCAAAGACGACGACAAATGGATTTATCTCCCGTCGCTCAAAAACACACGCCGCGTCGCTTCTTCTGACGGCGGAAAATCATTCGTCGGCACGGATTTTTCTTACGATGACATGAGCACCCGCGAAGTCGCTGATGACACGCACGAGCTTCTTAAAGAAAGCGAGGACAAAGGCAACTTCAAGGATTTGTATGTCGTAAAATCAACGCCAAAAGACCCGAAATCAAGCCAGTATTCATACCGCATTTCGTATGTCACCAAAGATGCTTGGATTCCGACCTATATCGAGTTGTACGACAAAAAGGGAAAACTCGTCAAAATCAACGAAATCAAGGCAATCAACAAAATGCCTGGAACAAACGGTCGCGTGTACAATGTTCCAATGGAAAATGTGATGACGAATGTTCAGACTGGTCACGCTTCATCAATCAAAATGGTGAACATCACGGTTGACCAGCCGCTCCCAGACCGCTACTTTACGCAGGACTTCCTCGCGACAGGCAAATAAAAGGACTGTCCACAGATAGGCACAGATTTTCACAGATTATATTTTTAATCTGTGAAAATCCTGCTAATCTGTGGATTCTTTCATCCGCGTTTTTTTCTTCAACTTCTTTTTATTTTCATTTACAATTTTGGTTCAAAGTGTTACTATAGGCTAATTCTATTTTATAGGAATCAAACCAATGAAAATCATAAAATTTTTATCAGTTGTTGCAATTCTTTCACTTTTTTCTGCTTGTAACAAAACGCCAGCATTAAAAGACGGCACTTTTTCTGGCACGGGAGAAGGTCGGAACGGACCGATTGAAGTCGAAGTTACGGTAGCAGACGGCAAAATCACAGACGCAAAAATCACTAAAGAAAGCGAAACTCCAGAAATCGCTCTTCCCGCAGAAGAGCAGATTATCAGACAGTTTATCGAAGCTGGTTCTACAGAAGAAATCGATGTCGTTTCCGGGGCAACAATCACCTCAAACGGCATTTTGGACGCGCTTGACGCTGCCACAGCACTTTCTCAGGGCAAAGAGCAAAAAGCCGTTGTTTACCACGACACGGAATGTGACATCGTGATAGTTGGCGCGGGCGGGGCAGGCTTGGTCGCTGCAACGGAAGCTGCCAGCAAGGGAGCGAGAGTCATCGTTTTAGAAAAAATGGGAATCGTCGGCGGAAACGCAAATTCTTCAACGGGCGGAATCAATGCCTCGTACACAAAAGAGCAACAGAGGCTTGGAATCAAAGATTCGCCCGAAGTTTTCTACGAAGACACCATGCGCGGTGGTAAAAACATGAACGATCCTGTGCTTGTCCGCACGCTTGTCAATAATTCAGCCAGCATGGTGGAGTGGCTTCAGTCGCCGCTTATCGGGGCGGATTTGAGCGATGTCGGCATGTTCGGCGGGGCCACAAACAAGCGCATTCATCGTCCGCAAGGCGGCAGTGCGATTGGAGCGCATCTTATCCCGCTTTTGCACAAGGCGGCTTTAGAGCAGGGCGCGCAAATCAGGCTCAACAATAAAGTAGTTGACATACTTTCTGACAAAGCGGGTACTACGGCAACGGGCGTGCGCGTGTCAACAGAAAACGGTGAATATACGATTTTGGCAAAGGCAGTGATTATCGCAACGGGCGGTTTTGGTGCGAATGCCGAGATGGTTGAGTTCTATTCGGCTTCCCTCAAAGGATTCGGTACAACGAACCACAAAGGGGCAACTGGCGATGCGTTTGCAATGGTCGAAAAATTCAACGCAGAACTTACTCAAATGGAGCAGATTCAGATTCACCCGACTGTCGTAAAAGGCACGGGCGCAATGATTACGGAGGCCGTGCGCGGAAACGGCGCGATTTTGGTCAATAAAACAGGCAACCGATTCATCAACGAAATGGAAACGCGTGACATTGTTTCTGCCGCCATTCTCAAAGGACCTGGAAAAACAGCCTATCTCGTTTTTGACCAGAGCGTTCGCGAGTCTTTAAAAGCAATCGAAGGCTACGCAAAGGCGGGGTTCCTTACGGAGGGCGCGAGTATTTCTGAGCTTGCAAAAAAACTTTCTATTCCGTCAGACGCGCTTGAAGCAACCGTCGCTACATACAATTCGTTCGTGCAAAGCAAAAATGACACGGATTTTGGTCGAAATACTGCCAGCATGGAGAGGCAGCTCGTAAAAGCACCGTTCTACGCAATCGAAATCGAGCCTGCAATTCATCACACGATGGGCGGCTTAAAAATCAATGAAAAGGCACAGGTTTTGAACAAATCTGGCGTTGCGATTCCCGCGCTCTTTGCCGCAGGTGAAGTTACGGGCGGTGTGCACGGAGCAGAACGCTTGGGCGGAAATGCCGTCGCTGATTTCTGTATTTTCGGAAAAATCGCCGCAGACAGTGCATTGGAGTTTATAAAAGAGTAAGGACACCTGCATCCATTCTAAAGATTTTGTCGGCGTAATCCGCTGCGCTTGCCTCGTGCGTTACGAGCAGCACCGACTTTCCAGAGTGAGCCGTTTTTTGCAAAAATTCAAGGACGGCTTTTGTGTTCTCGTCGTCCAAGTCATCGGTCGGCTCGTCGGCAAAAATGATGTCGGGATTCATAATCAAAGCGCGTGCGATAGACATGCGCCGCATTTCCCCGCCGGAAAGCTCGGTCATTTTGCTTTCCGCAAGCTCTGAAATCCCCACGAGTTCAAGCAATTCCCGTGCTTTTTCTTCGTATTTTTTTGTGTCGCCGTAAATTGCGACAGGAGCAAGCACATTCTGTAGCACCGTGAGCGCAAACAGCCCCGTCTGCCCTTGTGGAATCACGCCAAATTTTTCGTTTCTAAGGCGGGAAAGTTCCTCATCGCCAAGCGAGTACAAGTCTTTTCCGTCGAGGACAACGCTTCCTGCGCTTGGCTTGAGCAATCCCGCGAGCATATAGAGCAAGGTAGACTTTCCGCTTCCGCTCCGCCCGGTGATTTCGGTGAGTTTTCCTTCTTCAAGCGTAAAACCCAACGGCTTCACCGCCTCAAAATGTGAGGCAGTTTTGGTCGGTCGGTAATATTTTTTACTAATTCCAGTTGCTTGTAGTGTCATAGTATTTCCTATTGTCACACGGATTCGAAATCGCTACGCGATTTCTTGTTCAGTGTATTAGTGTTTTAAAGAGATTCCGTAGGAATCTCGAATCCGTGTGGCTTTTAATTTCCTTCTCGTAAAATCACGCCTGTATCGATTCGTGCGATTTTGTGTGCGCCGTAACTTGCGCTTAGGCAGCCGAACAGCACCGAAAGCGCAAGGCTCAAAATGGCAATCACAAGAATCATGGGAAACGCGGGGAGCAAAAAGGGTAGGGCGATTGCCTCTTTAATGAGCGCGTGAAATGGCACAATGAAAAGCGAAGCGAGCATGATTCCGCCGAGAGAACCGGCCGCATTCACCAAAACGGATTCCGCCATGACGAGGCGGCTGAGTTTTTTCTGACTTGCACCAAGCACACGGAGAACAGCGAATTCTTTTTTTCGCTCGCCAATAATCAGTGTGGAAACGACAATCAGAATCACAAGACAGAGTGCCCACACGACAATCATGAGCGCACCGATGATTTTTGCAAAGCTTGAAAGACTTGATGCAATTCCGCTTGTCATCGCTTTCGTTTTGACCGCCTGCGTCTTCTTTACTTTTCGCTGGATTTGGCTTGCCACACTGTCAATGTCGTAGCCGTCCGCGACTTTTACCATAATCGTAGAAATCATTTTGTCGCTCGTGGATTTGTCGGAAATGAATCCCCAGCCGATTTCTTCCGCGGCAGTCATCATCTGATTGATTGTGCTGATGTTGGCAAAAATCGCGTTGTCCAAGCCCGTGCCTGTTTCGTCGAGCTGGGCGGCAATATTCCAGAGTTTGTCGAAGAATTTGAGTTTTCTGCTTTCGGTTAGGCTCACTTTGCTTCCGATTAAGATGTCGCCGTCACCGAGCGTGCCTGTAAAAGACTGCCTTACCCACGGCTGAATCGTAAAATCGGTCTCTGGGTCAAAACCAATCAGTTGGAGCGAAACCGAGCAGCATCCAGCGTTCATCGAGCACATGTAAATCTGTGGGGAAACTTGCGCAACGCCTTCGATTTCTGCCACTTTTTTAAGATTTGAGCGGCTCATGTAGATGTATGTTCTGTTGCCTTGATTTAAAATCGTGTCCGCGCTCACTTTTGTACGGGCTTCGTAGGGAACGACGATAATGTCCGCACCAAGTCGCATTTCAAGCGAATGCAATCCGCGTTTGAGGCTCGTAAGAATCAGCGCACCTCCGAAAATCGAAAATCCCAAGATAAGCGCAAATATAAAGAGAGCAGCACTACGGCCTTTTTTGCCGAGAAGATTTATAATCGGAAGCGAAGAAAATTTCATTTGTCAGTTTTTTTTAAAAGAACGATTGCATCTACCGCAGAGACAATCAAAATCAAAATGCTTAGTACAACGACCGCGGGGCGCATGACGGTGTGGCAGTGCATGTCCTTCATCATACAAAGGTTTACGATGACGCCGGGAACAAGTGCTGTTACAATAGCGAGCGGCACAAATGAAAGCGAAATGCCCGCCTTTGTCTTGCTCGCAAAGAAAAATCGTGCCACACAAAGAACGGCAAACACCGCGCCCAGTGCCGTAACAACATGCTCCGCCCAGTGGCAGACCATCCATGAGCCGTCAGGTTTTGCCGCACAGGCATGGAAGGCAACATGCGAGCCAACTGCCAAAATGAGCGACAGAACCAACAAAATCACATCAGAAACAGAAACTTTTTTCATAAAAACCTCTTGTTAGTACATGCTAACAATTTTTCGCCTTTTTTGTCAATTATGCGTTGTTTTTTATTTCCCGCGCAAATTTGCCGTGTTCCAAAACGACCGTGCGCTGGGCAACCTCCGCTACCTCCGGGTCGTGTGTAACGACAACGAGCGTGCGTCCTTCGGCGTGGAGCTGCTTAAAAATGTCAATCACCATGTTTTCGTTCGCTTCGTCAAGGTTTCCCGTCGGCTCATCGGCAAGAATCAGCTGCGGGTGGTTGATGAGCGCACGGGCAATGCACACACGCTGCTGCTCACCGCCCGAAAGCTGGCTCGGCAAATGGTTCGCTCGTGCGGCAAGTCCTACGCGCTCCAACGCTTCCATCGCCTCTTTTTCATCGGGCATGGAATGGTAATACTGAGCGACCATCACATTTTCAAGCGCGGTCAGGTAGTTCACCAAATGGAACTGCTGAAAAATCAAGCCGATTTTGTCGCGGCGGATATTCGTAAGGCTCTTGCTTGACTCGTGCGCAATGTCCTTTCCGTCCAGAATCACCTGCCCGCTTGAAGGCTTGTCCATGCAGCCAATAATATTCATCATCGTTGATTTTCCGCTGCCGCTCGGTCCCATAATCGCGACCCATTCGCCCTGTTCCACAGAAAGACTCACATTCTGCAACGCCTTTACCGTGCCGCCCGAATATATTTTTGAAATGTCCTTTAGTTCAAGTAATGCCATTTTATTCTCCTTTCAAAACTAACGCAGGGTCTACCTCAGTCGCACTCCGCACAGGAAGCAGACACGCTAAGCCCGTAATTGCCACGCTTACCACAATCGTAATCGGCACCAAGAGCGGCTGAAACGAAATGCTCCGCGTGAACACATTGATGCTCACTGCTTGCGCAAAGGCAAAGCCTAAGACCACGCCCAGAACGCCGCCGAGTGCGCCCAAGAACAGACCTTCGCCCAAAAATTCGCAGACGATGCTTTGGTTTGACGCGCCGAGCGATTTTTCTAAGCCGATTTCCTGCCGCCGCTCCGCAACGACCGCCATCATCGTGGTGGCGACGCACACCATTGTCAAAATCAGCACGACGAGCGTGACGATATACACGAGCGACTGCAATTTGGTCAGCACTGTGCCTTCCGATTTTGCGAGCCGCTTGACAAGGCGCGGATTTATGCCGTCCACATTCGCGCTGATGGTGTTTGCGATGTTCTCTAGTTCCTTGCCGCTTGCGCTTACCGAGCATTCGGCGACATCAAGCGCACCGCTGTTTTTCATAAGCGACTCAAGCTTGGGAAGCGTCAGGTACACACATTCTTCTTCGCTCCCGCCTGTCTGCACAATGCCAGAAACAGTAAACTGCTCGCTGAATGCTTTTCCGTCTGAAGCAACGCCGTTCAGCGCGACCTTTGCGCCTGTGCTGAGCGCGACCGCGTTCGCCACCGTCTGCCCCACAAGCACTTCGCCGTCCGTTTTGGGGTAGTCGCCCGAAACAAGCCAGTAGGGGCTTGTCTTTTGCACTTCGCCAAAATCCGTTCCCGCCGCCATAAACGGCTGATTATTGATTTTTATTGTTTCGTAGCGGAACGGCGTAAGCCCCACCAGTTTGCCGCTCGGAATAATCGAGCGTACATGGCTCACGCTTTCTGCTTTGAGCGCGTCCGTGTTTGCCGAAACCAAGAGCAGGTTCGCGCCGTACGAGCGGAATTCCTGCCCCATCTGCCGCGGCACATCGTAATAAATCGTGACAAGCCCGCTCAAAATCGTCGCACCAATCGCCACCGCCAAAAGTGCGACCAACATTCGCGACCTGCGCCGCATGAGAGAACTTGTTATCATTTTGAAGTACATTCTCTGTCGTGTCATTTTTGTTACCAATGACAGTATAGCAAAAAGTAGAAATAAGTAACAGTGGTTATCATCTGATAACGAAAGAAAACATGTGCTATTTTCACACAGATTTTGCAAAAACATCTTTTTGCACTTATTTTTTTAATTTGTAAAAGTATTTTCTCTTTTACATTGACAATTACAAAATGTAAATATAAATGGAGTGTTTATGTTTATAAATCGAGAAGAACCGTTGAATTTGAAATCATGCCCTTTTCGTTTTCAGAAGTAAAAGAATATTTCCGCGTGAACAACCGCGAATTTACAGAGGACATGATTTTTGACTACATCAAATGGGGCGGATTTCCCCTGTGCTTTGATTTTCACCGCGAGCAGGACATCAGAAGATACCTTTTGAGCCTGTACGAAGGAATCATAAAAAAAGACATCGCGGGAAAGTCTGCGCCGATGTGCCGTCAGATGAAATCCCGCTCAAGCCCACAAACGGCGTTTTGCCGCTCGTGGAAATTCTGTTTTTGGGCGTGTCCGTCGGTGGCTCTGCTTTTACAGTTTCTTCACATTTTCTCGGAAGCAAATCAACATCCCACCCCTTAGGTACTTCCCGAGGCGTATCTGTATACAGAATGACATGACCACCGACCATACTGTTCGTTCTGATGCATTGCTTGCTCGTGTCATTCACATCTTTTTCGCCGCCCCTGTAGAAACAGCCGTCTGTGCAACATTGGTCGGCTTTGTAATTCGTACCGTGCGTTTTGTTCCACTCGGCATATTTTTCTCGCAGAAGGGCGAGCCATGAAGAGCGAACTTTGCAGTCATCACCGATTGGCTTGTCGCCTGTGCTGCCTATGACATTTGCAAAGTTTATTGTCTGCGTTATCTCAATCATCTGTTTAAACACAGACTGCACGGGAAGAATGATGTCATCTTCATCATAATTCTCATTAGGATTCCACTGCGATTTGAACAAATAGCCATCCGATTCTTCATCTTTTCGGTAAACAAGTCTGCAATTATTGGGCGCAACCGCCGACAAGCGGCGGTCGGGCTTTTCGCGAGCACTTTCGTTGTCGTGCTCGTTTGGGTTACGCGCTAGCCGCGCTCCATTCCTACGCTCATTTCATTCGCTTCGGAACGCCCGCCTTTGGCGGTCGCCCCTACAATCCCTTGCACTTTGTTACAATTCAGGCATTTTATTTCAATCTCCATGACCAAAAGGCCTTTTTGCAGATTCCGTAACGGTTTTCTCGCCATTTTTTTTCGGAAGAATTGCGATTATAAATGGTTTTGGCAGCATATTTTTCTCCTCTGAATATGAATTTTGCTAGTGCTGATAAACTCTGTCCGTTTGCAACGAACTTTTTTAGTTAGAACTCGCGGATAGCACATACGGCATATGTATTTGTCTTTCGACTCCAACTCCAATTCCCATCTTTAAAATCGAGTTTGATTTTACCATAAGGATCGTCTGAGTAATACAACTGGGTTGATGTGACATAAGTGTAATTTGAATCAGTTTCAAACTTATTTCCACCAAGAGCCACGCTTGCTGTGTCTATGGTCGTCTTGTTATTATAAATCTGGTAAAGTTCCGCATGAGTCGGAAGATACCAGCCTGTTTGATAATCTGCCCCAAGATTTGTTGCGTAGTTACTGTAGTTTATGCACCAATAGAAGGCAGGATAGTTTTCGGCAGTTGCCGTGTCGTCTTCATCACCAAGAAATTCAGAAATCTGAGCAAGGTTATCGCTTCCGTTTTTGTCACCTGTAAAAGAACTTCCGTCTCGAGGACACTGTATTGTTGTAATATTTATGTTGTAAGCTTTAGCTGATTCCGTACACCATGCAAGTTTGTCTTTATTGTGCTTTAATCCAACCCCGAGCGTCCTGGTTGTCGTATCGCTTCCGCTGTTCAGTCCTGTTCCTTTGTAGAAAATCAGCGCGATTGCCGCAGCTTTCTGCTCATTGGTAATCGTCATGCCGTTAGAGTAAGGGGTGGCAGAGCCGTCGTTAAACACGATGTCGCCCACGGTTTTTGATGTTGTAGGAGATTTTGAACCTATCCATTTCCATACAAGCTGGGCATAGAGTGTTTTTGTCCCTGTGCTTCCTTTGGGAATGCTCGTAACCTTGTTTCCGCCAGTTTCAGCGTCAAACCAGCCTTCAAAAGTGTAATCTTCGTGGCTTGCATCCTGCAAGGTGATGGTGTCCGTTTCGATTGTGTAGGTTACAGGATTTGGATTTGCTACTTCATCGGGCAGTATATATGTGATTTCATAGCTGATTGGCGTGAATGTTCCTGTAAGCGTGATGTCGCCTGTGTTTCCCTTCGTGATTTGTGTCACTTCTTCCATACCGTTCTTCCATGTGAAAGTGTAGCCTTCTTTTGTCGGCTTCTGTAGCGTGATTGTCTCGGTTTCAATCGTGTAGCTTGTGGCTGTGTTCGGGTTTGTCGCGCCGTCAAGTCCTGCGTAGGTGATTGTGTAAGTAACGAGCGACCAGCGTGCGTAGAATGTCTTTGCCCCTGATGAGCCTTGCGCAATGCTTTCGACCTTGTTTCCGTCGGTCGTCGCGTCAAACCAACCGTCAAAGGTGTAGCCTGTGCGTGTCGGATTCTGCAAGGTAATTGTCGCTGTCTCGATTGTGTAGGTTACAGGATTTGAATTTGTCGCTCCGTTCAAGCCTTCATAGGTGATGTTATAGCTTATCGTCGTCCACTGAGCCGTAAGGGTGATGTCGCCTGTTGAACCCTTTGTAATTTTTGTAACAGCATCGCCGTTTGCGTTTTTCCATCCACCGAATGTGTAGCCGGTTTTGCTGGCATCAGTCAAAGTGATGTCGTCAGTTTCTATTGTGTAGGTTGTTGCTGTGTTCGGGTTTGTCGCGCCGTCAAGGCCTGCGTAGGTGATTGTGTATGTTATGAGCGTCCACTGGGCGTAAAGTGTTTTTGCTCCGGTTGAGCCTTGTGCGATGCTTTCTACTTTGTTTCCGCCTGTCTCCGCGTCATACCATCCGGTGAATGTGTAGCCTTCTTTTTCAAGGTTCGCCAGCGTTACAGTTTCTTCGCTGGTGTAGATTTCGGGGTTCGTGTTCTCCACATCCTTTGTGTTTTTATATGTGATGGAGTAGCCCCATGCCGCATAGAGGGTGGTGTCCTCGGTAAGGTCCCATGCTGTGCTTCCCTTTCCGTCCTTGTCTATGAATTTTGTTCCCTTGGCATACTCTTCCGTGTAATAGCCGCCGAATGTGCTTCCTTCAAGAGTCGGTAGGGTTTCAAGGTCCGGCAGGGGTTTTCCGTAAGTTGCAGTAATTGCGACTGTTGAGCCGTTGCTGTTCAGCGTTACGGTATAGGTGTTTACCGTCCACTTTGCAGTGAGGGTGACATCTTTGGTCACTTTGTAGCCGGCTTCGGCTTTTGTCTCGCCGTCATACCAGCCGCCGAATGTGTAGCCGCTTTCCGTAAGTGCGGGCAGTTGCTCTGCCGTAAGGGCTGTGCCGTCAGTTACCGTGAGTTTTTCGGGTGCGGTGGCGTGCTCCGTGCTGTAGGTGACGGTGCGGTAAACTGTTTCTTCCTCCGACTCTGTTTTGCACGAGGCGAAGGTGAATACAAGGGCAAGTGCCGTAAGAAGGGCTGCAAGTCCTTTTGTCATTGCCGTGCTTAAAACGGCAATCTCTCTCTTACTTTTCATTTTTTTCCTCCAAATGAAATGATTTAAAAATAAAAAGACCGCCCCTGCTGCCGAAGTTAAAGTTACGGCAATAGAAGACGGTCTTATGGTTACAAGAAAACGGTGTGTATGTGTGTGATTTTGCGTTTAGGGCAGACTTTGCCCCTACAGCCCGAAGCCCGAAGCCCGAAGC
>JAFUDX010000049.1 GCA_017464425.1 Treponema sp. | reverse complement strand
CTCACAACCGCGCTTACGATTTTGTCGGTCAGGTTGGTGAGAACGCCCGCGTAATATGTCGCGAAAGTCAGGTTCGGAACTACGATAAAAATTCCCTGCACGCTGGAATCCACGTTAGGGCTTGTTGCGCTCGCAAATAAAAGGCTAACAAGCACATTGCCAGAAATTGCGTTCGTGATCGCGCTCCAAAGCCCTGCCCACAAAAACGCGCCGATTGGAAGCTGTGCCTTGTCATTCCGAACTTGCCCGCTTGCGTTATTGCGGTCGCTTTGTTTCGGAATCTTGTATTTTCTGAAAGTGAAATACGCACACACCGCCGTAAGAATATGGCAGAGCGTGAACGGAAGCGAAGTGTTGTAAAAAATCCAGAGCGCGCCGTTTGAAAGAACTGCGCACGCAATTCCTGCCCAAAGTCCGCACAGAGCCGTTACCGCAAGGGTGAGGACAGAATCAAGGTAAAGCGGAAGCGTGATGTTCCGCGCCAGAACAGAGCCGAAGAAGTTTGCGATAACGGCAATGATTATGCAGAGAGCGGAAAACAACAGTGTCATGCCGAATTTATTTCGGCATCTCTTTGCGGTAAAGTTTATGGATTCTGAAACAAGTTCAGAATGACTTTTAGTTTTCAAAACAGCACCCCAATATTTTTTGCGAACTCAATCAGCTCAAGCCTGTCGTGAACATTCAGTTTCTGGTAAATTATCGAACGCTGATTTATGACAGTCTTTTCCTTTTTGCCAAGCATTTTTGCGATTTCGTCGGTTTCTTTTTTCTGCGCAAGGAGCGAGAAAACTTCCTGCTCAGATTTTGTGAGCGACTTGTAATCCATGTAAGAAAATTTTTCATCCAGAACGTTATCCGGCGAAATCATCTGCTGCATGATGCGGCTTGCCGCGCTGTTGAAGCAGGTTTTTCCGCTGGCAACGGTCAGAATCGCGTTTTCAAGCTCTTCAATCTCGGCGTTTTTTGTGACATAGCCCTGAATGCCAGCCTTTAGCGACCGCTCAATGTGAATCGGGTCTGCGTACATCGTAAAAATGATTGCCTTTAAGTCCGCCTTGATTTTTCGGAACGCCTTTAATGCCGAAAGTCCGTCTTTGCTTTCGTCCTCAAGATTCAAGTCGATTATCGCAAGCGAGATTTCGGAATTTTCGCGCAGGATTTTTTCGCCTTCCTCGCGGTTTGTTGCATAGAAAAATTTCAGTCTGCTATTTTTTTGAGAAAGAAGAAAGCCGATTCCGTCACGAAGTCCCGCATGGTCGTCAAGAAACAGGATTTTTAATTGAGATTGCAACTGTCGTTCCTCCGTCATTTATGAATTCTACCGTGCCGCCAAGCTTTTGAACACGCTCGCGGATGTTGTTCAGCCCCCAGTGCTTGCGTTTTGCTGATTGATCGCCTGTTTTTTGTGATTCAACAGCTTCTTCGGAAAATCCTGTGCCGTTGTCGCTGATGGAAAATCGCATTTCGTCCACGACATCGGTGATTCTCACTTTTACTTCTGTCGCGTTTGCGTGCCGAGCGATATTGCTCAATGCTTCCTGCAGAATATGAAGGATTTCCACTTGCAAAGAACTTTTGAGCTTTCCGAGAAAATCCGAAGTGATGATTGTCGTCGTTTTGATTTCGTGATTCGCTTCAAAAGCCGAAAGCATTTTTTTGATGAGTGATTCAAGATCTTCGTCAAATTCAAGGCGCGAAGAATCAATCAGGTAGCGGACTTCGCTCAAGGCACGATCGGCGTAAAATGCCGCTTTGTCGTCGTCGCCTTTTTTGTGGTAGATTTTAATTGCCGCAAGATCCTGTGCAACTCCGTCGTGAAGGTTGCGGCTGAAATTTTTCTGCTCCTCGCTGATTGCTTCCCGCCGCTCAAATTCCGCTTTCTGGGAAATTTTTTTTGTGACGATTACTCCAAGTGCAATCAAAAATAAAATCGCCGAAAAATATAAGAAACTGTCGTAGCCAAAAGAAATTCCTCGCTGACTTTTATGAATTTCGTTCTGAAACTGAGAGACTTCAATCGCAAACAAGTCGTCCGTGTCCGAAAGCCCGAGTGAACGGAGCGACTGGAATTTCTGCGAAAGATTTTTATCAAAGTAAGTGTATGGAACGCAATCTTTTTCAATCTCAGAAATATCCAGCTCCGATTTTTGAATCTCGATAAACTTCTTGTCAAGGCTGTCAAACTTTTTCATCGCCTGCGACTTGAAAACTGCCGTGGAAGAAAAAGTCATCACCGCAATAAAAATGAGGATGTATTCAATGTGAAGTTGTCGAAAAAATCGCATGAAAAAAATTATATCACATCAAAGACCTTTGCGTTCGGGAAAAATTCCCGAATCTGGCTGCCCTCGAATATGAAGGTTTTATTTTTTTTGTGTAAATTCCATCAGAGCCGAATAATCTCCGGCATCAGCTTTTCGTAATGCTGCAATGTAAGCGCTGCGGACTTCCACTTCGTTCAGTTCTGAGCGCAGAGTTATCCATTTTAATTTAAGACTGTCTTTTTCTTCTGCGGTAAGCGGTGTCGAATTATCATCTGCTTCAAAAATGTCCATAGGCTAATCCCATATTCTTTTAGTGTTGCCGTTTATAAAATCTGCAGCCATATCGTTAACAGCTTCTTTGGTCTGAATATCCTG
>JAFUDX010000048.1 GCA_017464425.1 Treponema sp. | reverse complement strand
GATGATTTTAAGAATTGTGCTGTTCCAGCAATAACCCCAGAACAGTTTCTTTTGATTGCACATGAAAACTGGGAAGAATAAAAATACTTGAAAAAACGCTTTGATTTCATTTAAGAAAATTATATTAGACTTTTTCCACTTTCCTTAAATTTTTTTTAAATTTTCTTACGAATTTTCCCCGAAAATCAAATTTCCGTGTTATAATATCTGATATGTGCTGTAATTCACGCAGAAAAAAGCAAATTTTCTCACAACCACTTGACACAAAATTAGTTGTGCCGCAAAATTCACAGCACAGCACAGCACAGCACTAGCTATATCCCTGCCCGAAACAATTTTTCGGGCTACACGCATTTTAAAGAGATTCCGAAACAAAGTGACCGCGACAATCTGGGCGGTCAAGTTCGGAATGACGCAAAATCAGACATTACAACTTTCTCACACAGGAAAACTGCCCATGATGTAGGTCAAATTACGCCCTGCGCATGGGCTTTTCATATTTTAAACATTTTAGGAGGCATTTATGCACAAACTTCCCAAAGCACTCACATTCATGGGTGCGTTACTTGCGCTCACTTTTTGCGCCGTCTCGTGCAAGACAGACGATGACAATGAGCCGACCATGTACACGGTCACAGTCTCAGATTCCCTTGAGCATGGCAAAGTTACTGCTGACAAGAGCTCAGCAGAAGCGGGAGCGACAGTAAAACTTACAGCGACCGCAGATAGTGGCTATGAGCTGGACTCATACAGCGTAAAGGATGCAAGCGCAAATGAGCTTACGGTTACGGAAGGCACTTTCACCATGCCGAAAAGCAACGTGACAGTAAGCGCCACATTCAAGGAGACTGCGGAAACTGCAAGCTACACAGTAAAGCACTTGCAGCAGAATATAGCCGATGACAATTACACGCTCAAAGAAAGCGAAACGAAGACAGGCACAGTCGGCCAGTCTACAGCCGCAAGCGCAAAATCTTATGATGGATTTACGGCTCAGACAGTCACACAAGTGACAGTTGCGGCAAGCGGAACAGAGGTGGAAATCAAGTACGACCGCAAGAGTTATACCGTCACATTCGACTCGAACAGCGGAAGTGATGTTTCCTCACAGTCTCTGCGTTACGAAGCAAAGGCAACCGAGCCTGCCGACCCCACAAAAACGGCCACGGCAAGCACAGAATACACATTTGCTGGCTGGTATACAGACAGCGGATTGGAGAGTGCATTTGATTTTGAAACGGCGATTACGGCGGACATTACTCTGTACGCAAAATGGACAATAAATACAATAAAAATTGCCGGTAGCATAAGTTACGAAACTGCAATCGTGGATAAACAGAACGGCGATTCAAATTTCACAAATAATCTGACAATAACAGGAGACGGCACGGTCAGTTACACTTCTAGCAAGTCAGGGGTAGCTATAGTAGACGAAACAACTGGCGAAGTGACCATCAGGGGAGCAGGAATAACGACAATCACCGCCACCGTAACAGATTCCGACACATACACCTACGCCACAAACACGGCAAGCTACAAGCTCCTAGTATTCAGGGCAGGTAAAGATGAAGTGTCCGCAGGAGACATCGCCGTGAGCAGTGACGGCGGCAGCACACTGAAATATGTGGCATACGACTATGACCTGTACAACCTGAATGACTACTCAGGCTCAGGCTACGAGGCAATTGGCGTGTGCGTGAATACAGAATTCATGATATATTATGAATATGAATGGTTAACATATGCTGAGGCTATGCCCGAATATCCTCAGACACCTGATGGATGGACTATGCCGACAAATGCCCAGCTTGAAACTATTTTTTCAAACTATCAAATACTAGGCATTAGTGCGCGTGTCGCTGGTTCTAGTGACAGCAGTCTATATGCTAAAGAGGCCTGGTCAAGTGAGCGTTCTACCAATGGGTATCCTTATTATTACGCTATGGCCTATGGCAGAGCATTTGTCAGTACTGGCGATCCTTCTGAATGTATTGTTATTCTAGTCCGGGATTTAGAGGTAACCCCAACAACCTACATCGGCAGTAAAGCCCCGACCGAGGCAAAAGCCGTGGGCGACATCGTGTTCTCGGACGGAAGCGCAACGCCGTACAGCACGGATTTGACGCTTTCAGACGCACAGAAAGAGGCTGCCGTCGCAGTGATTTACTATGCGGGAAGTAGTGCGGAGGATGTGCTTGGGGCAAAAACACTTGGCGTGGGCTTAAAAAACGCCAGCACGCTCGCATGGGCAATATCCAGTGCGGCGGGTAACAGCACGAACATCACGGACATCCAATGTACGCGAAGCGAAACCGCCCCAACTGACGGCACGGCGTATTACACTTACACATCTTCAAACACGACCTACTATATCACGGGCGACCTTGACGGAAGCGACAACTGGAAGGCTCTCTGCGATACGGTGAGCGACGAAGGCACGAGCGGAAACTATCCCGCGTGGAAATGGGTGAACGCCTATGCCACGACTGCTTCGCTCACGGGAGATTACGCAAGCGGCTGGTATCTTCCCACGGTCGCAGAACTTTGTATGCTGTACAGGGCAAAGGACACGGTGAACGCCGCGCTCAAAGCGGCGGGCGGAACGAAAATCGCGGACACGGGCTACTGGTCGTCTAGTCAGGTTTCTTCCCACAATCTCGGCGCTTGGATTGTGTGGTTCGACGACGGCTCCCTCAGCGACAGCAACAAGACCAGCAACGACGTATCAGTTTGTGGAGTCCGTGCTTTTTAGCAAGGGAGCAAAGCAACCGATTTAAGTGGGAGAAGGCAATTTCCTTTTCGGGAAGTTGCCTTTTTTTATGGGCAAATGCAAAAAAATGTGATATACTGAAAGTGGAGGTATGAGATTATGCCGTTCAGAGTTTTGGAAAAACAAATAAACGCATTGCCATTGGAAGCGCAACGAGAAGTTGCCCATTATGTAGGCTATTTGTATTCTCTCTATAACTCAAAAAGTTCAAAAAAACGCAAGTCGTCAATTTCCGAAAAAATAAATGAATTTATGAAAGAAAATCCAAATGCCTTTGATGAATTTGCGCCTGTTCAAAATTCGGGCATAGAAGCGATAAGGGAGCTTACAAAAAATGATTCGTGGTGAAATCTGGTGGATTGATTTTGGAGTGCCGTTTGGGAGTGAACCAGGCTGGCGACGACCTTCAATTATAGTTCAAAGCGACGCTTTTAATCAGACTTCAATGCATACAACTATTGTTATTCCTATTACCTCGAATCTAAGGCTTGCTGATTTTCCTGGAAATATTTTTCTTTCTGCTTCTGAGACAGGACTTCAAAAAGATTCTGTCGCCGTTACGCCTCAGATTACTGCAATCGACAAAGCGAGACTTATTGAAAAGGTGACGAAAGTTTCTGATGACACAATGCAACAATGTGCCGAGAATATCCGTCTGATTTTAGACATATAGAATAAAAAGGCTTTTTTCATTATACTATTCCCATCGAGAATCCATAGTGCTACGGTGTTATGGAGCAAGATAGCTTTTTGCGTAAAAGGGTAAAGTCACCGCGGTCAAAAAGGGGCGTCGTGCTTCGGAAAATCTTCCTTTCGTGCGGTAAGTGCCGAACGGCGAATTAATATGGCGACTCCGCCCGTTTCATTAAAAGACTTTACAAGAGCTGGTCGGCTAGACAGAATTCTTCCAACAATAACAACGCTTGGAATGTGTGGTTCGACGCCGGTGACCTCAACAACAACAAATCAGTTTGTGGAGTCCGTGCTTTTTAGCGCATGGTCGCACAGTCCTCTTAGGCAAACACGGCATGGGAAAGAAAGCCGCCTTCACGGGCGGGGTGCTTTCCCATGGGTGTGTGCGCGGTGGGGCACCGCTGGGGCTGTCCAATAAGTATGAGTCATTGCCGTGCTTGGACACGGCAATCTCTTGCATTACGAATTTCTTGAGAAAAATCGCTTACGAATTATTTTAACTTTACAAATCTTTCAAATAATTCACAAAAAAAACTGATTCTGTGGTATAATATGATTATCTTCATAAACAGAGGTAGAACTATGCTTGCAGTAAACGGTTATTATGACGGCAACGTTTGTTTAGTCGAAGAAAGAGTTTCCAAAAAGCCTCAGAAAGTTATAATCACATTTTTAGATGATTTTGTACAAAAAAAAGAAAACTCTTCAACAAGGGAAGAAAAACTTCAGGCGTTAAAGGAAGTTCAGAGCTTATGGAAAAAACATGACAATTCTGTTTCTGTTGATGAATATGTCCGCAATATGAGAAAGGGGCGTCAGTTTGATATTCGATAGTGATGTTTTAATCTGGGCGTTCCGCGACAATCAGAAGGCAAATCAGCTTCTTCTTGATGCAGAAAATATTTGTATTTCTGCCGTGTCCTACATGGAACTGATGCAGGGTGTCCTTAACAAGCAGGAGCTCTTGCAGATAAAAAAATTCTTAAAAGCATTTGATGTTCTGATTTATGATATAACTCCAGAAATCACTCACCGTGCAATGGAATATGTTGAAAACTATGCCCTCAGTGATTCTATGGAACTAGCGGATGCCCTCATTGCCTCGACAGCCATTGAAAATAATGAAACTCTTTGCACCGCAAACGGCAAACATTATAAGTGCGTTCCAGATTTGCAGATGGATTTGTTTAAGGTAGATTAAGACACAACAAATGAGAAGCTTAAACGGAAACAGACAGGCATATCTATTAGACTTTTTCCACTTTCCTTAATTTTTTTAAAATTTCCCACCGATTTTTCCCCGAAAATCAAATCTCTGGAAAACAGCCCGTGATGCAGGTCAAATCATGCCCCACCCTTTAAACTTCTTCCCACCTTTTACAAATCATTCAAATAATTCACAAAAATTCAAAATTCGTGGTATAATATAATTATCTTCATAAACGGAGGTAAAACTATGCCAGCAGTAGCATTAAGGCAGAGGGCAATACGGAGCATTGACCTTTTGGACGATGAGCAGACATTGAATGTAATTACATACATCGAAGCTCTTCCAAAAGCTAAGCGACCTATGCAAAATTCAAAGACTCCCGAAGAGCGCGAATTGGCAAGAAAGGCTTTTGATAATATTCTGGCCATGAGTTTTAAAGGCTCAACAGACATAAGCAAGGACGGCTCAAAAGAAGTTGCAAACGCTGTAATGAGGAAATATGAAAGCCTTAATTGATATAAACATCTTGCTTGATGTGATTCTTCGCCGTGAACCTCATTTTTCACAGTCAAAAAGGATTATTGACTGTTGCATTACTTTTATTGACGGATATATCGCATTGCATAGTTTCGCCACATTGTTTTATGTTCTTAAAGAAAGTGAGCATAAAGATGTGGATTATTGTCGAAACACGCTGAACAATCTTCTTTATGTTTTCGATGTCGCAGGGCTTACAAAAGCACAGCTTGTTTCTGCCATAAATGATGTCAATTTTGATGATTTGGAAGACTCCATGCAGCACGGCTCGGCACTTTCCGCCGATGTAGATTACATAATAACCCGAGACACTG
>JAFUDX010000007.1 GCA_017464425.1 Treponema sp. | reverse complement strand
GCGCGGACAGAACGCCCAGCGCCTTTGCAAATTTTTTCATAAAGTTCCTCCTTTTATGAAATGCTTTTTTTTGATTTGGCAGGATACGGAAAAGAGCGTATTCTGCCACTATTATGACGGTTTTGATTATAATACGGGGGGGGGGGTACTTTCAGACCTATTTTTGTACTATTCTGTTTTTTAGACAAAACGCATGGTTTCAAAACAAAAAACATGTGATATACTGTCAAAAACACCAAAATGATGTATAAAAATCCGATTTTGCTTTGTGACTACTCTGATCCCGATGTCTGCCGCGTGGGGAACGACTTTTATCTTACGGCATCAAGCTTTAATTTTGTTCCCGGCCTTCCGATTTTACATTCCACCGATTTACTTCACTGGAAATTGATAAACTATGCCGCGCCTTCAATTCCGTTTCCCGAATACAACTGCGTTCAAAACGCAAAAGGCATATGGGCACCGTCAATTCGTTTTCATGACGGACGATTTTTTATCTTTTTCGCAATGCCCGACGAAGGAATTTTCTGCACGACGGCTCAAAGTCCTTATGAATCATGGAGCGACTGGATATGCGTGCGGGAAGGAAAGGGCTTTATCGACCCGTGCCCGCTCTGGGACGACGACGGAACGCTCTATCTCGTGCATGCCTACGCAAAAAGCAGGCTCGGCTTTAACTCAAAGCTAGGGCTTCTTAAGCTCGACCCCGTTTCCCTCAAATCAGTAAGCGAAGACACCTTTATCTTTGACGGCACGCAAACGCAGCCCACCATTGAAGGCCCAAAATTCTACAAGCGGAACGGATTTTATTACATTTTTGCACCTGCGGGCGGAGTTTCAACGGGGTGGCAGACTGTTCTTCGCTCAAAAAAAATCGATGGTCCATACGAAGAAAAAATCGTTTTGGAAAAAAATGACTCACCTGTCAACGGACCGCATCAGGGCGCATGGATTCACACCGAGCAGGACGAAGATTGGTTCATTCACTTTCAAGATGCAGGCATTTTTGGCAGAATCACGCATTTACAGCCGATGAAGTGGAAAGACGACTGGCCCGTCATCGGAAAAAACGGAACGCCCGTCACAAAATGGAAAAAGCCAGCCCTTCCCTACATCGCACAAAGAAAATTTCCTGCTCCTTCTGAATTTCAAAGCTCGGCAAATGTCACCGCATCATCATTCGCACACGCAAAAACACCGCTCTGGCTTACGCCGTCCGTCTGCACAAAGAAAATTGATTCACTTCGGTTCTCGTACAAAAAATCATTTTCTTTTAAAGACTCTTGGCACGAAAACGAACGGAGAGGCATCATTTTTTTGGGGAACGATTATGCCGCGCTTCAAATCGAAAAATCCGCCGAGTCAGAATTCACGGTCTCATACATAGAATCGTATGGAAGAGAACGGGGCGACGATGAACGAAAAGAAAAAGTCATCTGGAGCAGAAAAATCACGCTCGCTTCCGCGCACACGCACCAAGAAGTCTTGCCAGAATGTGCGGGCGGAGCAAATTTTTCGCTTTTGGAATCAAAAAAATCAGACAATTCAGAAAAAATAACATTCGCGCTCAAATTCAAGGCACATCCAGATAAAAAATCAGGCACCGTGCAGTTTTTTCTGAAGGCAAAGCTCAAAAATGAGCGGATTTCGTTTACCTCTCACCCGTTCGCCACCGAAAATGCCCATTGGGTAGGCGGAAGATTCGGATATTTTTAGATTTTTCTTTATTTTTCTGTTATAACACTTTGTTTTTGAAACTTCTTGAAATCACCGATATTATAATAGTATGAAACGAACGATACTTTTATATGTTATTTTTTTTACCGTCTTGGGAGCTGTTTTTTCACAAGAAAATCGCAATGGAGCGAATAAAGAAGCTGCAACATCGCTCACCGTTGAAGACGCGGTAGAACTTGCAAAAAAAAATAATGTTTCGATTGCACGCAGTCAGATTACGCTTGACGCGGCGGCTCGTGCAAAAGCCCATTCGTGGAACAGCATAAGCCCCACCGCAAGCGTTTCAGGAACTTCTTCCATTCCCATCGATGCTTTGAGTGACACTGATTCAGCGTACACGGCAAATCTGGGAATTTCGGCAACACTTTCCGTTTCTCTCACGACAAATCTATACACTTCCATGCAAAGCGCAAAAATTGCCTACGAATCGGGAAAACTCACATTTGACGATGCGGTCAAATCGGTCGAATTAAGCGTTCGGGAAGCCTTTTACGGACTTCTCTACGAAAAAGAAAACATCACCTTGCAGGAAAAAAATCTTGAGATTGCAAAAACGCAGTACAACAACAATCTTGCAAAATACAATCAGGGGCGGCTGAGCGAAATCGATGTGCTTTCGGCAGAAGTCAACTACAAGAGCAAAATTCCGACCGTTGGCAGTGCCCGCACCACCTTTTTAAATGATTTGGCTTCGTTCAAGCAGATGCTCGGTCTGCCGATTGATGAAAAAATCGACCTTGAAGGCTCGCTCGATGATTTGATTACGCTCAATAAAATCGATGTGGACATGAAAGATGTAAAATCATCTACCATAACGCAACTTGAATACAAACTTGCCTCTGCAAAAAATTCTGTCCTCGACAAGCGATTTTCTGCATTCGCGCCCACTGTGAGTGCGTCTTTGCGGTGGCAGGATCAATACTGGTATCTGGGATATGACGGGACAGCCCCTGATGCCACAAAATCAACAACGCTCTCTTTGACGGCAACGATTCCACTTGACGGCGTGCTTCCCTGGTCTGCTCGAAACGATGCGATTGACACGGCAAAAGACACGGTAAAAGATTTGGAGCTTCAGATTGACAACGAAATGAAGAATTTAAAGCGCACGGTGGATTCAAGCCTGCGCTCAATCAGGCAGAGTCAGGAATCGATTCAGTACAAGCAGGCAAATGTGACTTTGGCACAAAAAACTTATGACATGACGCAGGAAGCGTACAATCGCGGCACAAAAGATTTGCTCACCCTGCAGGATGCCAACACATCGCTTTTAAATGCACAGGTCAGCCTTAAAAGCGAAACGCTCACGCTGATTAAAGCAATTCTGACCCTTGAAAACACAATCGGGCTTCCGTTCGGCACACTGGGAAAGTAAAAACAGGCCGGGTGTTCTAAAATGTAATGACTTCCGTGCTCACGCTCTGATTTTTTTCGTCAACGGTAATGATGGCGCATTGTTTTTTATCGCGGGCGGAAAATCTGAGTGAGCCAATGACTTCTTCGCGGAAGGTTTTAAAGTCAAAGCCATAGTTTTTGTGCGCATGACCTTCATACACTTGCTTTACATTGCCTTTCGCAAAATAAGTGAGAATCGTATTTCGTTCGATTGAATTCTGAATAATCATGAACATGTCGCTGCCGCCCGCATACACGGGATAGTGCGTGAGAATGATTTTGGGCGTAGAATCATGGCTCAGTTTTTCTTTAAAATCATCAAGCTGCTTTGTGCCCATCGTGCCGTTCGCCGTATCCAAAAAGTAGAATGAAAACCCATCGTATGAATCGCTTGGAGCCGTATCGATGGTGAAAAAATAGCTTGAAATATACGGAAACAGAAGTTCCTCAAAATGAGGCGCACCGTTGTGATACAAATCGTGATTTCCTAAAATCGAATAGACTTTGAATTTTCGCTCTGAATCAGCCGTTTCGTCAGTTTCTGAATATAAATATGCTCCGCCGATTTTTTTGATTTTCTTTTCAAATTGCACATAGTCCGCAAACTGCTCGCGCAAACCGCCGTCCGCCGTGTCGCCAAGATTAATCACAAAGCGCGGAAGTTTCGTTTCATCTTTTGAGTCGCCCGCTGAATATTTCTGAAACCATGAATCAAGCCAATCCAAAAAAGCCGTTTCGTCCAAATTCTCACGCTCCGCGCCAAAATGCACATCAGTTATGATAAGGATACTGTATATTGAAGAAATGGGTGGCGTTTGTGAAGCAAGGTCTGGAAGATAACTGGAATTTATATCACGCAAGGCTCGCACAGAAGGAGAGCGCGTGTCCACATCGTCTGCGCCAAACTGCCCCCAGAAAAATCCATATGGTGCGCATGAAAACACAAGCAAAAGAATCGCGATTGCAGAGAAAATGAATGGAAGCGAAGAGAATTTCAAAAATCGTCTCAAAATGAATACCTCACTCCGAGTTTTAAAATCAAACTGTCGATGTAAGGAGAAGCCGCGTAGCCGTCCACAATACGCATGGAAACATCGGTTGAAAAGCGTAATCCAGAATCCAGATTGATTGCCGCTCCGAGCAAGTAATGCGGGCTGCAAAAAACAGGATAACGGTACAAGTCGTTCAACGCATGCTCAAAGTATATTTCAAAACCGTTTGACCAGATTTTATCGATTACCATTCCCAGTTCAGGATAGTCGTCATAAATCCACGAAACTCCGTCTTTTATCGCGTCCAATTTAGTCGCCTTTCCTGCATAACCGCCGTAAAAAGAAATCGTTATGCCTGATTCGCTCTGGTATCGGAATGTTGAGTTGAGCATATAATCATGCTCGCTCGAAATAGTTTTGTAGTGCTGAAAGTGATAAACGCCTCCGCACCCGATTGCAATTCGTGCCGTCTCAAAATACCAGTTCGTAAACGGAAACCAAACCTGCGCCTTTGCCGTGCAATCAAACGAATCTTCATAGCCCTGAATGCCCAGCGTTCCTTCCCCCCAATGATGAATCGCCCCCACTTGAACAGAATACAGCGTGTTGTACCGTTCAATTCCGCGCGTGGTGGTGGAAGCAAGGTTGAATTCCACGAATTTCGTAAGCACACCATCATTGAAGTCCGCAAAAAGATGAGAAAAAGTGAAAAAAAGAATAACGGCTAAAAGTAACTTTTTCATTTTTTTATTGCCACACGGATTCGAGATTCCTACGGAATCTCGAATCCGTGTGATTTTTTTTATCGTCCGCCTTCGCAGCATAGCTGCTCGGAGACTCGCGCGTAACGAAGTGAAGAAAGTCGTCTCACGACTTTTGCTGGCTAAAGCCGTCGCTCCCTACCCCTATTGCGAATCTCGCCTTCGACATATTCTGAATCTTTTACCCTTACAAGTGTATTTTCTTCAATTTTTACACCTGTGTAAATCGCGCAGTCGTGGTCGGCGTTTACCCAGTCAAGTTTTTCGCCCGTTTTCGGATTGATGAACTCGTATTCACTGCCAGTCACTTTTTGCGCCAGCACTGACGGAGAAACGAATTCAAGTTCCGTGCCTGAGTCAACTCGATTTAAAGCATCGTACGGATAGACCTTCCACCCCTCGTGTTTTTGAGCGATTTTGATTCGCTTTTCGGGGTGCTGCTCTAAATCCCGCTCCACCGCCGCCCGTGCGCTTGGATGCATGGCGTTAAGTTCAGCATTTCGGTCAGCAAGGAGTTTTTCTCCCGCCGCAAAGATTTTTTCAGTTTCTTCGCTTGAATAAGGCTCGCCAATTGCCGCTGCCAAAAGATACGGAGAATCACTCGCACCAATCGTGGTTTTGTCGGCATCGCCTCGGTTGTAATAAAAGCCTGTCGTGCTTTCGCGGTGCGCCACATCGTCAAGCGAAGCAATAAATGGAGCGGCTTCTTCACTAGAGATTTTGCCTTCAAGTGCGTCGAGTGCTTTTCGGTACGCGCGGGAAACCATCGCCACATAATAGGTAGATTTCATGCGCCCTTCAACCTTAATCGCGTCCACACCCGCCGCTTTCATGTCGGCAAGGTGGTCAATCATGCACAAATCTTTAGAAGAAAGAATCGCCGTAAAGTCCTCGCCCTCAAACACAGGGAACAGTTCCCCTGGTCGCTGCCGCTCCTGCAATCGCAAAATTCCTGACTGAGCAATGGCTTTCGCCTCATCAGCCGAAATCACTCCCCCTTCCGCATTCAATCGTGCAAGAGATGCATTTTTCCCACCGCAAGCATCTTTCACACAACTGCTCCCTGCTAACTGCTCCCTGCTCACTCCCAAGTCGTATTCCCACCTGCAAGAATGCGAGCAAAATCCGCTCTGAGCAGAACGCCCCGTAAGGTACGCGCTCATCAAACATCTCCCAGAATACGCAATGCACATCGCGCCGTGGGCAAAACACTCAAGCTCCATCTCAGGGCACGCGTCTTTAATCTCACGGATTTCTGAAAGCGAAACTTCGCGCCCCAACACCACGCGCTTAAAGCCGAGCGAATGGTACATTTTGACGGCTTCTTTGTTCATGCACGAAGCCTGCGTTGAAAGATGCAAGTGCGTTCCGGGAAATTCTTTCTGCAAAATCGGCACAAGCCCCAAATCCTGTACGATAAACGCGTCAATCGGGTACTGCTTGAAATAGTCGAGATTCTGCAAGAACATTTTGAGGTCGTGGTTGTGAAATGCAATGTTCAGCGCACAGAACAGCCGCTTTTGCGGATATTTTTTCTTCAATTCAATGACGCGCTTGTATTCGTCTTCATAAAAATTATCGGCCTTGATTCGAAGCGAAAAGCGCTTTAAGCCGATATACGCCGTGTCAGCACCGTAGGCATACGCATAAGAGAGTTTATCAATATTTCCCGCAGGACAGACTAATTCCATAGTAGAATCTCCAATTCACTGTTGTTTTGCACAAGGATTCTGAAATAAATTCAGAATGACAGTTTTTTTAATTTTTAGTTTCGTTCCAGTTCAAGCTGAATTTCGCGCACGCTCTCGCATGAGTAATCTTTGGCGGTAATCAGACGGCCAATTTTTTCTACAGCAAGGTGCGATTCACTCAGATTTTCATCAACGAGCTGGAACAGCGGTGGCATTTTGGGCCAGACATCGATTTCGCATTTGGAGCCAGCTGCTTTGAGCAATTCTTGAAATGTAAGCGAATCTTTTGCATAGATTTCATTTTCGCCGCTCTGAATATATACTGGGGGAAAATTTTGCAATGTTTCGCTCGCCACTTGCAACGGAGAAACGAGCGGATTTTTCCAGTTTTCTTGATAGGTGTAATGCTCGGCACTCAAACGGATTGAATCAGCGGTAAATACTTCGTCACTCACTTTTTTGGACTTAAAGATTGAATTCTCTTCGTAAAAATCGAGCCAGGGTGAAAACAAAACGACCTGTTTTACGCACTCACGGTATTTTTGTTCAAGACCGTACAGAAGCGCAAGCGCAATTGAAGCACCGCTTGAATCTGCCATGATGATGAATTCTGGCTTTTTTGAAAAATCAGTGCTGTTCGTCATGATTGAAAGCGTGGCTTCAGTTTCGGCATAGATAGCATTAAAAAGAATTTGCACATCTTCCAGTCCTGCTGGAAACGGATGGGCAGGCGCAAGTCGAAATTCCGGAACATAGGCTTTGCTTGCGGTGGCATTTGCGAGCGCAGAAACAAACGCACGATAAGACTCCCGGCTTCCTCCCACAAAAGAACCGCCGTGAATATACAAAAGCACGCGGTTTGACGCAAACATTTCCGGCGAAATGATGTCATATTTTGTACCACGCAACACTTTTTCTTCTAAGTCAACATTATTCGGCAAGAAGACTTCGGAAAAATTCTCGTTGATTTTTGCACGAAAGTCATTGATGTCGATTTTGGGAGAAAGATAAAATGATTTAAGCCGTTTTACTGCCAATCGTCTGTCATTAGCCATAAAATAAATATAGCAAAAAAATACATTTTTTGCTACACTATGCGAAATAGTACAAAAAAGGTGGGGCGGTCATGCCTATACGAATACAATCTGATTTGCCAGCAAGAAGCATTCTCGAAAACGAAAACATCTTCGTGATGACAGAAAAACGCGCTGCCACGCAGGACATCCGACCGCTCAAAATCGCAATCGTAAACCTCATGCCCACCAAAGAAGCCACTGAAACCCAGCTTTTGCGCCTGCTCGGAAACACGCCGCTTCAAATCGACATTTCGCTTGTCCGCATGGAAGCTCACGAGTCCACGCATGTTTCAGGCGAGCATTTAGAAAAATTCTACATTCCTTCAAGCGAACTCTACAACAACCGCTACGACGGCATGATTATCACGGGTGCGCCAGTTGAGCAAATGCCTTTTGAGCAGGTCGATTACTGGAACGAACTCTGCAAAATCATGGACTATGCCAAAGAAAATGTCTTCTCCACGCTTTACATCTGCTGGGGAGCACAGGCAGGTCTGTACTACAATTACGGAATTCAAAAAACGCCGCTTCCCAAAAAGCTCTTCGGCATTTTACCGAATATGCGGACGGTCAAGTCAGATCCGCTCATGCGCGGTTTTGATGACATTTTCCCCGTTCCTACAAGCCGCCATACCACTGTAAACCGTAAATTGATTGAAGCTGAGCAGGATTTAATCATTCTCGCCGAAAATGCAGAAGGCGAAGTCACGCTCTCAAAGTCAAAGGATGACCGCTCAATCTTTATGATGGGGCATTTGGAATACGACACCGAAACGCTTGCCCACGAATACTGGCGCGATGTGAACAAAAAACTTCCGATAGACATTCCACAGAATTACTTCCCGAACGATGACCGCACGAGCTCTCCCAAAAACACCTGGCGAAGTACGGCGCATCTTTTCTATTCAAACTGGCTCAATTACTATGTGTACCAGGAAACGCCGTACGATTTCTTTAACAACGGCTATTTTGACGCAGGATTGTAATATGATTCAGGGTATTCTTATCGAAGGTTTGATTTTTGGCATTATGGTTCTGGGCGTTTTTATGACATTCCGCGTCCTGAATTTCTGCGACATGACGGTGGATGGTTCATTTCCGCTCGGCGCGTGTGTGCTTGCCGCATGCCTTACGCACGGGCTTTCGCCTTCACTCGCTCTTTTTATTGCCTTTTGCGCGGGGCTTTTTGCAGGCCTTTTTACCACCATCATTTATACAAAACTCAGAATTCCCGATTTGCTTGCCGGCATTTTGATGATGACAATGCTCTATTCCGTCAATTTGCGGGTCATGTCAAATCAGGCAAATGTCTCGTTGCTCAGAGTTCCAACAATTTTTTCAAATATCAAAACACTTATGAAGGCACATTTTGCCACCGTTTCACCCGATTGGGGAATCGTCATCTTTCTTTTGATTTTTGTGGGAATCCTGCTCGTCATTTTAAATCTGTTTTTCTCCACTGATTTTGGTCTTACGATGGGCGCATTAGGAAGCAATCCTCAGATGGTGATTTCACAGGGCGTAGATCCGCGCGTTGTTCGTGGCGTGGGAATCTGCTTTGGCGATGGATTGGCATCATTAAGCGGCGCATTGTTTGCGATGTACTCTGGATTTTCTGATGTCGGAAGCGGAAGCGGCGTTGTGGTTTCAGGACTGGCTTCGCTCATGCTCGGTGAATTCGTGATTCGCTCAAACAAAATCGGATTCCAAACATTCCGCGTGCTGCTCGGCTCCATTATTTACCGTGCGCTCATGTTCCTTGCCCGAAGATACGGCTACAACATCGGCATGAACGCAAATGATCTCAAACTGATTACCGGCTTGATGATTATCGTGTGCTTGATTGTTTCAAAGCAAGATGTGCTTGGCTATTTTAAAGCTCATTTAAAAAGACCGCAAAAAAGCTAGGTTCCTTTTGCATCATTACGGCAGTTTTTCGATTTTTCGCACGAGGTCAAATTCATAGCCCTCATCAAGGAAATCCCCAATCAAAAGCGAAAGTTTTTCCCAGAGAAAATCTTTTCGTGTGCCGTCAGAAATTCCCACCGCAATCGGAATAATCATATTCGGCTCGGCATTATCGACATACAGCTTGACCAAATCTTTTGCGCCAAGATACCATTTTTTGCCGTCAGCGGCTTTTTCGAGCGTGTAAGTGTCCAAAGCAAGCCGCCCCGCTTCGACATAGCGATAGCCGCTCGCCTCTCCCGCTTTTTTTATCTGTGTATTTGCCTTGTAAAACGGTGCGTGCCAGAGCAAAGAAAGTTCCCTGCCTGTTGCCGCAAAAAATTCGTCTTCATTGCGGGCCAAACCGCGCCTGATAAAATCTTCATCGATGATAAAGCCTTTTTCGGTTAAGTCAGCGACAGAAAAATACATGGAGGCACAGTCATGACCGCTTTCAATAATCTGCTTGCACTCTTGCGGATAGCGGCGAATAAATTCACCATTTAAAAAGAATGTCGCTTTGATATTGTAACCAGAAAGAACGGCAAGAATATGCGTAAGTCCTTCGGCATTGTCAACGGCATCAAAAATGAGGGCGACCTTTTTTCGCTCATCGGATGGCTTAATCGTATCAGGGTACACGGCATATGATTTTCCCATACCGGCAAAATTGCGAATATAGAGCGCGTTTTCGTACAGTTTGTTATCGGTAAGACCCGTGTACACGCGGTAATGTGCATTTTGAACGGCATATGCGGTGGTTTCAGCCTTTTTCATGAATTCAAAAGATGTCCGCGAATCTTCAGGGCTCGTCTGCCAAACATTCTTAAACGGATCGTAATCATAAAAAGTCGCTTTGTTGACTGCACTTTGCGCACACACAATGTTTTCGGCATTCGGCTTCCAAAACGCAACACCAACGGCAGAAAGAAAAATCATTTTTCCGTCTTTTTGGAAGCGGTTGTTTTCCATCTTCCATTCTCGAACTGTCGACTCACCGCCAACATACAGCACGGTGGGGCTTGCCCATGCAAATGAGTACACTTTTTCGCCCGTAAGACGACCAAGCTCAAACCAGGAGCCTAAATCATACACAAAGGCAAATTTTTGAGAAGCAAACGCAATTTTCCGACCGTCAGGGGAAAGCAGCGGATGCGTGGCATTCTCGACGCGAATCAATTCTTTGAGTTCTGAAGAAAGACGGTATACGATGGAATTTCGTTTGCCATCATTTAGATTGATGACATTCACCCACAGAATCTGACTTCCATCCGTGCAAAAGAAAATATCATAATCAACGGCGGAAGAAGCCAAATCTTTAAAGGGTTTTGAATATACGCTCGTGAGGTATGATGAAGAAGCCGTTCCGTTGATTTTATAGCTTGAAATAACCGAATTTGAATTGATAGTAACGATTTGATTTAAAAGCGAGTTGACCCAGAATTTATCTTTGCGCCCGTTAAAGCCAAGCGGCAACCTGCCCACCACGATTCCGATTCCGACCATCTGCGAATAGAGCCCGCGCGTGTACAATTCTTTTGAGCTGATTTTATAAACCAAATCACGATTTATATAGAAGAGATATTTTGAAGAAGCCCATGTGACGCAGTTAATCGTGCCCTCACCGATTTTTCGGAATTCTTCGTCCATTTGCACTTTCTGGTACACGGCTTTGGGATCGCCAAAATACAGATTTCCGCCCTTTTCGTACACAAAAACGCTTCCGTCGCCCGCCCATTTTGCAGGCACTTCATCAAAATCGAAGTCGCATTTGTCGTTGAGCAAAAATTCTTCGAGCGTAGACATATTTTTGAGGAAGAGTTTGCCAGTCGCCGCATCTGTTTTTTTGACATAGCATGCCCATTTTCCGTCAGGACTTACCGCCTGTGGCAGCATGGCTTTTGCTTCGGCAGGAATTGAATCTTCGCGTTTTACCCAAGAAAGTGTGGAATCAGTCACAGAATAGCGTGCCGTGCCATACCGATTGCGCACTTGCAAAACAGAGCCACCCGAAAGCAGTTCCATGCGCTCTGGAAAACAGGTCAAAATCCGAGTGGTTTCCATAGCAGACGCGTCGCCCATAAAGAGCGTTTTATATGGAACGGTTCCGCCAAGATTGTGCTCAACCGTAAACAGATATTTGCTTTCACTGTTTATCTGTGGATTTTCAAATTTAACTGCACTGCAAAGCGGCAGAAGAGAGAAGAAAGAAAAAAGCAGGAAGAAAGAAGAAGACAGAAAAGAGGTGTGAGATGTGAGATTTTTTTTTTGATTTTTGATTTCTGATTTCTGACTTCTCATTCCTGATTTCTCACTCCTGATTCCTCTTCGCCAACTCCTCTAGTCCTCGCTCTATTTCTGCGATTTTTGTTTCGATTTTTTTGATTCGTGTGATTCTGTCAGTGCATTGCTTGGCTTCAAGCTGGCTGAAAACCGTTTCGAGAACAGCGTTGTCGCTTGGTTCGGTATTCTGAGTGCCACACCAGGGACAATATAAAAAATCTTTTTCAATCGTTTTTCTGCAATTAGTACAAACGCATACAAAATTCATAAGAGCCTCAAAATTATTATAACACAAAAACAAGAATTAGAAACTATTTTTTCAGCAAGGTGAGCGGATCAACCAATTTTCCGTTCTTATAGACCGTAAAATGCAAATGAGGTCCCGTTGAATAGCCAGTTGAGCCGACCAAGCCGATTTTTGTGCTTGAATCTACAGCCTGTCCTTTTTTTACAAGAATCTTTGACATATGACCGTAGAGACTTTGATAGCCGTTTCCGTGATTGATGATGATGTAATTTCCAAAAATGTTCGACCAGCCTGCATGAACAACCGTGCCGCTCATCGCCGCCCGAATCGGAGTACCCGTCGGACAAGCCATGTCAATTCCCGTGTGACTTGACGCCACGCCAGTAAACGGATCTTTTCTTGGTCCAAAGCGAGAAGTAAGCCGCCAATTTGCGGTAATCGGATAGACAAACAGCTCACCCATCGCCTTTTTGAGTGAAGTTGCATCAAGTTTTGCGCCTGGAATAAATAACTGCATGCCTTTTGAAAGAGTATCGCTGTCCAAGTCATTCGCATCCAAAAGTTCTTCAACGCTCACATGATATTTAACAGAAAGAGCGTTCAACGATTCACCCGCCACAACCGTATGAACAAGCCCATCCGTCGAAGGAATCTTCAGTTTCTGTCCAGAACGAAGCGTGCGGACATTTGAAATATCATTGACCGCAATTAAGGTCGAAATATTTGACAATCCGAATTTCCGAGAAATCGTGCTGATTGAATCGCCTGCCTTTACCGTGTAAGTTTGGAAGGTAACTGCCTCACCCAAGCCCACATTTGACGCGGTAAGCACAGAGCCGTCCTCGCCCAAAACATTTCCGTTCTCATCAACATTGTCCGAAAGCGTTCCGTCCATCGCAAAGCGAGACATTGCCGAATTCAACGCCTCAAATTCATAATCTGAAGAAAAATCAAGGGAAAGAGAAGATGCATGAGTTTCAAAAAAAGTAAGGACATTAAAAATCGTGACAGGAACAATCACAAGGACGCTGAGAAAAACAACGGTATGAAAAATCTGAGAAAGCCCCGCAAGCGTAAACTGGCGTTCGGTCTTGGAACTCGCCGTATTCAACGCAAGTTTAGGAAAATTAGGCATGGTAAATGAAGGACCAGAATACCTTTTTTTAGCGGGTGCAGAAGAACCTACGAAACTAATTATCTCCATGTGTCTTTTATCGGCAAAAAAAATGTGATAAATTAGAAAAAGCAATGCGAGAAATGAAGAGGGAAGCGAGGTAACCTATGACACAAACGGAACGACGGATTTTTTTAATCGAATATCTTTTGGCAGAGCATCCGAAATGGAAAAAAACTGAAATCCCCAAAGATGAAGAAGGTCAAAAGCATCTTTTGCGTTCGCTCATGAATGTGCGCGAGCCGATTCCTGCAAGCGAAGAATTCTTGAAAATCCAAGACGAGTATTTACGCAAAGTGAATGAAAGTCACAGAATCACCGATATTGCCGATTTAACTCCCGTGCGCACTGATTTGTATCTCTGGCGCGGCGACATCACCACGCTCAAAGTTGGCGCAATCGTGAACGCGGCGAATTCTGGCATGACGGGATGTTGGCAGCCGTGCCATGCCTGCATTGACAACTGCATTCACACATTCGCAGGAATCCAGCTTCGAGCCGTTTGTGCCCAAATCATGCAAAAACAAGGGCATGAAGAGCCGACGGGACAGGCAAAAATCACGCCCGCCTTCAACTTGCCGTGCGATTATGTTTTGCACACCGTTGGCCCGATTATTTACGGTGAACTTACGCAAAAAGACTGCGACTTGCTCAGCAGTTGCTACAAAAAGTGCTTAGAGTTGGCGAGCGAAAACGGCGTTGAGTCAATCGCGTTCTGCTGTATTTCAACAGGCGTGTTCCGTTTTCCGCAAGAAAAAGCCGCCCGTATCGCCGTTTCCACCGTAGAAGAATGGAAAAAAGCGAATCAGAGCGGCATCAAAGTCGTCTTTAACGTGTTCAGCGAAAAAGACGAAATGATTTATAAGGAATTACTTCATTAATTCCTTGTATTTCTGTGCGAGCCGTTTGCTCTTAACAGCAGCTAAGCCACAGTAGTTCGCTGGGTTTTCAAAGAAGGTCGCGGGATTTTCGATTCCGAGCTTTTCGAGTTGTGCGGTAATTTTTGCGAAGGCTTCTTCGTGCGTTTTGAGGACTTCAAAGAAAGTCTTTCCGCTCTTTTCGGCTTCAAGCGTGATTTTGCGGATAACTTCGTGCCCATCATTCACGCCCGCTTCTCCGAGAAGAATGTATGCGGGTTCAGCAAGAACGCCGCCCTTGACCTTTCCGCCCGCTCCCTGCAAGTTTCGCGCCATGCCTTCTTTGTCTGCCTGTAAGCCTTTTACGACAGAGTTCATGCGGGCGACTGCCATTGTAAAGCCCGAAACATAGTCCGCGATGAATCGCTGGCTTGCCGAGTTCGTGAGGTCGCGCTGATGTTCAGAAATTTGGTCCATATAGAAAGTGATTACGCGCGGGCACATTGCTTTCCACAAAGATTTGACATGCTCGCTGTTCCACGGATTGCGTTTTTGCGGCATGGTCGAAGAGCCGACTTGTGTTGAGGCGAAATATTCAAACACTTCGCCGATTTCACTTCGCTGCAAGTTGCGCAAGTCGTCTGCCAAATTCGCAATGATTCCGAACGCGACATTCATTTCAAGCAAGAGGCGCAAAACATGCTCTGGCTCAACGAGCTGATTTGAGTATTCAGAGGGCTTCAATCCCAAGAATTCCGTGTAGATTCGTTCAAGTTCTTCCGGGTCTTTTACAATCATGCTCGGCCCGTTGTAGCTTCCGACAGGACCCGCCAATTTTCCGACCAAATCATTGCTCAATTCTTCGATTCGCAAAATTGATTTTCCCAAGCGGGCGACGAATTCCGCAATGCTCCAGCCGAATGTAATCGGAACGGCGTGCTGACCGTGCGTGCGTCCGACCTGAGGGGTTGCGCATTCGCGCTCAGCAATTTCGCACAGGTATTTTTCAAGCTGCTTTAATTCAGGCAACACGACATTTTTTGTGACATCTCTCATGCGGCAGCTTAACGCGGTGTCCAAAATATCGACCGAAGTTGCTCCCAAGTGGATGAGCGGCCCGATTTCAGCGTTCACCTTTGTTTTCATGACATTGACGAGCGCACGGATATTATGCTTTGTTTTTTCTTCCTCGGCGTAGACTTCTTCGGGGTCGATGTTTGCCGCCACATCGTCAAGCGTTTTTGCCAAATCGTCGGTGAGAGTTCCGCGCACCTTCAAGTGAGCCTTTACCAAAGCCGCCTCACAGCGGGCGCACGAGCGGATTGAAGCCTGCTCAGAAATGTACTGTGAAAGTCCGTCAAAAGCCGCCTTTTCAGAAAGTGAATAGCGGTGGTCGATACAAGAGAGATTCTCAAAAATGTTTCGTGTTTCCATAGAGAAAAGTATAACGGAATATAAAAAAAGGATAAACCACAGATTGCACCGATTTTAAGGAATTTTTCCGATGTCTCCCAATTCCCTGCCCACTGCTAAGTGCTAATTCTCTTGCATTCTGAGATTTTTAAGATTATAATAAGATTATGAAAAAACTTTCTTCGTTTTTGCGTCTTTTGCCTTGTTTTCTCGGCTTTTCATTTCTTTTTTCCTCATGCGTTGAAGAAGAAATATGCACGTACCCAGGCGAGTCTTTTTCATACGAAACATTCTGCAAACACAAAGACAAATGGGCAGAACCGAGCGACTACACATTCCGACTTGAGTACAGCATCGGCGACAGCCTTGTAGGTCCTGAATATATCACGGTTGTGACCGACGGCGTGGCGAAGTGCATTTCAAATCAATTTGCCGAACGGGCAACGCTCACCCTGTCGGGCACGAATACGGAAACTTCGACTGAGGCACAATTCTCTTCGATTTCTGCGATTTACGATTATTTCGACAAAATCTGGAAAGAAAATCCCGAAACCAACACTTCAAAAAAATATGTGCATTACTCATGCAATTTCAAAACAGCAGGCGATGTGACATACCCCGCGTATCTCTACCAATCCTGCGGCGTGCCAGATACTGACGGTTATGGCGGAGAGTGCTTTCAAATCAGAAATTTTTCGCTCGAAAACCACAAAACCTTCTCCCAAAAAAAAGAGGCATGGAAAGAGCCAGAGGGCGCATATTCGTTCATTTATTCAATTTATTACAGTTATGGACGAACGAGTGCCCAAATTCTTAGCATGAAAACGACCGTCGATAAAAACGGAACGGCAACATGCATCGTCCGTCCAACATATCAAGAAGATGCAGATGCATTCAAGCGGGATTATGGGGATGTCGCCCTGTTTGGAAGCGGAGACAATTTCGGCAAATTCTATTCAATTTCGGAGATTTACGAGTTGATAGAAAAAATATGGTCAACCGAAGAAGCCAAGCAATCCGACCTCTACGGAATCGCGCCGTTTTTTACCGCGCAAGCCTCATATAGCGACTACAAAATTCCCTACGATTTTGAAACCGAATCCATCGCACGGGAGGACACTTCATCAACAGAGCAGGAATTTGAGTACATGAAAGTCACAGTTTCAATAAGATATTTTAAGACAGAACAGATTCCCAATTCCTAACTGCTCACTGCTAACTTCTCACTGCTCCTTTCTTTTGCTATACTTTCCTCATGCGTAAATTTGAAGTCGTAAGCCCCTATGCTCCTTCGGGAGATCAGGGCGAGGCAATCGAAAAATTGGCGGCGGGATTTTTGAACGGCGACCGCTTTCAGACATTGAAGGGCGTAACAGGCTCAGGCAAAACCTTCACGATGGCAAAAATCATCGAAAAAGTGCAGCGACCAACGCTCATCATCAGCCACAACAAAACGCTTTCCGCCCAGCTCTACCGCGAATTCAAGTCATTTTTTCCGCACAATGCGGTCGAATATTTTGTCTCGTACTACGACTATTACCAGCCGGAAGCCTATGTGCCCGCGCGGGATTTGTACATCGAAAAAGACGCGGCAACAAACGATGAGATTGACAAGCTCCGATTGGCGGCAACCTACTCGCTCATGGAACGGCGCGATGTGATTGTGGTGGCAACGGTGAGCTGTATTTACGGCTTGGGTATGCCTGACCTTTACAAAGAAATGCGCGTCCACATCGAAAAGGGCGAAATTCTTGATTTGCGCAAATTTGAACGGGATTTGGCTTCGATTCAGTATCAGCGAAACGACATGGTTTTGGAGCGGGGAAATTTCCGCGTTCGTGGCGATGTAATTGAAGTCTATCCGCCGTACATGGAGACCGACACCGCCTACCGAATCGAGCTTGATTTTGACGAAATTGCGAGCATCAAGCGATTCAATGTGGTTGAGCGAAAAACCGAAGAAGAACTTGACGAATTGCAACTCTACCCCGCAAAGCACTTCGTCGTGCCGCATGACGCGCTTCTTTCTGCCACCGAGCGGATTCAAAAGGAACTTGAAGAGCGGGTGGAAACCTTGCAGGCGACGGGGAAAATGCTTGAAGCAGAACGGCTCAAAACGCGCACGACCTACGACATCGAAATGATGAAAGAAATGGGCTACTGCTCAGGAATCGAAAACTACTCCGCTCCGATTGCAGGGCGAAAAACAGGGGAGCCTCCCGCAACGCTTTTGCACTACTTCCCCGATGATTTTTTGTGCCTCATTGACGAAGCGCATGTGACCGTGCCGCAGATTGGCGCGATGTACGAGGGCGACCGTAGCCGAAAGCAGAATCTCGTTGACTTCGGTTTCCGCTTGCCGAGTGCGCTTGACAACCGCCCGCTCAAAGCCGATGAATTTTGGAAAAAGATGAATCAAGTGATTTATGTGACGGCAACCCCGCGAAAAGAAGAAATCGCACAGTCAACGCAGGTTGTCGAGCAGATTATCCGCCCCACGGGGCTTCTTGACCCGCTCATCGACATTCGACCGAGCGAAGGGCAAATGGAAGACATCTACAAGGAAGTGAAAGCGCGAATCGAAAAGGGCGAGCGAAGTTTGATTCTTACTTTAACAAAAAAAATGGCTGAGGATTTGACGGACTATCTTTTGGGCTTGAACCTCAAAGTCAAATACATTCACTCTGAAATCGACACTTTTGAACGCGTGGAGATTTTAAAGTCGCTGAGAACAGGCGAAATCGATGTTTTGATTGGAATCAACCTGCTCCGAGAGGGAATCGACCTTCCCGAAGTGAGTTTTATCGCGATTCTTGACGCGGACAAAATCGGCTTTTTGCGCTCCACGACGAGTTTGATTCAGATTGTCGGACGAGCCGCCCGAAACGAAAACGGCATGGTCGTTATGTACGCCGACAACATTACCCCCGCGATTAAGGAAACTGTCACCGAAACGCGCCGCCGCCGTGAAATTCAGCAAGCCTACAACGAGGAGCATGGAATCACGCCGCACACCGTCTCAAAAGCCGTGCAGGATATTCTCGTTCGCCAGCAGCAAGATGCCGCCGAAAACGCCGAAGTGGAACTTTCCGTCCTCAAAAAGAGCGCAAACCTCTTCGACCCCAAGCAGCGTAAAAAGCTCATCGACGCGTTAAAGAAAGAAATGAGTGACTTTGCCGACCGTCTAGAATACGAAGAAGCCGCCGCAATCCGCGACCAAATTCAAGAGATTGAACGAACTTATGGGCATGCGCGTTAATCCGCGTCAATTTTTTTATCTGTAGTTACTTTCCGTTCTTTCTGCTATACTTTTCACATGAACGATTACGATGTTACTGATGACTTTATCGATGAAAAAACACAGTGCGCAAAACGCAGTCCTGTCACGCCCACAGAGGAATCTTCTCCCTCAGAAGACCATTTTCGGCGGACATTCATTCTTTTTTGCGCCAGTCTACTTGTACTTGCCATTTTAATCATTGCTTTTCTATCGTATTCAGCTGATTTTAAAAATCCTCAGAATATAAAGCCGCTTTCACACGAACAAGAAATAAGCCTGTATTCCGCATTGGATTCACGGTATCCTGAGCAACGCACTGCCATTTTAAAAGAACTGCCCTACTCTGTCACAAAGGCGAATCTTGATGTTTGGGCAGGCTCTGCAATTTTGATTGATGCGTCGAACGGATGCGTTTTGTTTGAAAAAAATGCCGATGAAATCATTCCGCCAGCTTCGATTGCAAAACTGTTTGTCATGTACATCGTTTTTAAAGAAGTAGAATCTGGCAGAATCTCGCTTGATGATGTGGTTACGCTTCCCGAACGAAGCTGGGCAATCAATATGCCAAGCGATGCCTCTCTCATGTTTTTGGGACAGGGGCAAATTGTCACGCTCAGAGAGCTTTTAAAAGGACTTGCGGTGGCTTCAGGTAACGACGCAGCCCTTGCCGTTGCAGATTATATTTCTGGAAGCACAAAGGCATTTGTGGAGCGAATGAACAAAGAATGTGCCACGCTCGGTCTTACTCATACGCATTTCGTGGAGCCAAGTGGCTATGACGAGCACAATCTTACCACCGCGCGAGAACTTGCCGCTTTCTGCAAAGAATATATTTCGCGATTTCCGCAGTCGGTCGAAGAATTTCATTCTGCGCCAAGCATTAAATATCCGCTAGAAAAAAATCTCCCCGCATGGCAAAAAAAATTCGGCGATGAAAAGGCAATCTACCAAAAAAACACAAATCCGCTTTTGGGGGTAATGGAAGGCTGCGACGGAATCAAAACGGGCTTCATCTACGAAAGCCGCTACAATCTCGCCCTGACCGCAAAACGAAACGGCATGCGCTTCATTTCAATCACGATGAAAGGAACAGGAGTCGGCTCAAAGCAAGGAAACGCTGGCAGGGTCCATGACGGAACGGAAATGATGGAATGGGCGTTCCAGAGTTTTGCCGACTTCATTCCAAACACTGACCTGCCTCAATCCTACGCGGTGGCTTCATTCGGCTCAAAAAAAACAAACGGCAAATTCGTCAATTTAATTCCGGCATGGCAGAACGCAATCACCGTGCCGCATATTCTCGGCGAAACTGCCAGTGAAGACGCAAAAAATGTAAAAGCTACCGTAAATATACCGAAATTTCTGTATGGCGAAGTCGAAGCGGGCACACAATACGGTCAGATTCAGTACAAACTCGGCGACATCGTGCTGGAAACAGTTCCGCTCGTTGCCGACCGAAGCTACGAAAAGGCAGGAATTTTTGGCACGCTGTTAGATTCTATCGTAAAATTAGGAATGTAACGAATCACAATCGGAGGAACATAAAATGACAGGCTACGAAAAAATTGCAATTCTTCTCACAGAACTCGGTTCAGAGACAAGCGAAAAAATCTTGGATATTCTCAAACTGTCACCTTCAGAAATGAACAAAATCAGCACGCAGATCATGGCACTCGGCACATACAATCCCCGTAATGCGCTTCATGTACAAAAAGAAACCGCCGTTCTTGAAGAAGTGCGCAAATTCGGCGAGCTTCGTGGCATTTACCGTGAAGTCGCGCCAAATGCAGGCGGATTTTTAATGGTTGACGACAATCTTGAGAATCTTAAAAAGGAAATTCCCAAAAGTCCCGAAGATGTGGCAAATGTGCTTCGCGGATGGCTCGACAGTTAAGCAGCCGACTATTCCTCACGAACATACGCTTTTTACAAGATTATAAAGAAAAATCCTCATCGTATTGGAAAATATTCTAAAATTCGATAAAATCTTTCATATGATTACAGTGCAAAAATACGCCGAACTTGAACCGTCATTTTTTGACGGGCGCAATTTTGGCGGTTCAATCGATATTGTAAAAGATGTGCTTTCCGATGTAAAAAATCGGGGAGATGCGGCATTGAGCGAATATGGCGCAAAATTCGATGTGTCCGCTCCCCGCTCCCTTGAAATTCCTCAGTCTGAACTAAAAGCCGCCGCAGAAAAGATGCAGCGTGAAAATCCAGAACTGTACAAGGCAATTGAATACAGCCACGATTTAGCACTCCGCTTTGCAAAAAAACAGCGTGAATCATTCGATGATTTTGAAGTTGAACTTACGGACGGTGTTTTTACTGGTCAAAAAAATATTCCTGTTGAACGGGCGGGCGTATATGTTCCTGCAGGGCGATTTCCGCTCGTTTCTACCGTTGTAATGACGATTACCCCAGCGGTTGCGGCAGGCGTTAAAGAAGTAATTCTTTGCACACCACCACGCGTTCATCCGTCAGAACGGGATGCCGCCCAAAAGCAAGGCACGGGCGTTCCAGGAAAGCCGTTTGTAGGCGGTAAGCCATACGCAGACGAAAATATCATGGCGGCAGCATACATTTGCGGGGTCACCAAAGCGTTTGCATGCGGTGGCTCTCAGGCAATCGGAGCTTTGGCATTTGGCACGGAGTCCGTTCCGCGCACAGATGTCATCGTTGGTCCCGGCAACAAATTCGTTGCTGAGGCAAAAAAACTCGTCTACGGCACAGTCGGAATCGATATGGTGGCAGGCCCCACTGAAGTCTTTATCATCGCAGACAAACATGCAAATCCCGCATGGGTCGCCGCAGATTTGCTTGCGCAGGCAGAGCATGACATCGTTGCACAGCCTGTCATGGCAACGGATTCTACGGAACTCGCCCACGCTGTCGCAGAAGAAATCGAAAAGCAGCTCAGCACGCTTTCCACACGCGAAACCGCCGAGCAGAGCATTAAAAATTGCGGAAGAATCATTATATGCGATACTCTGGAACAAGCAGCCGAATGTGCGAATAAAAAAGCTCCTGAGCATTTGGAACTTGCAATGAATGAAGGCGCAGAACGCGACAAAATTGCCTCGCTCGTTCACAATTACGGCTCGCTTTTTATCGGTCACGCAAGCGCGGAAGTCTTTGGTGATTACGCAGCTGGATTAAATCACACATTGCCCACGAGCGGAAGCGCACGCTTTACGGGAGGATTGAGCGTCCGTGTGTTCTTAAAGACGGTCACAACGCTCCGCACCATTGAAGGAAGCGCAGGGGCAATTGCTTCGGCGCACGTCTCTGGTGTTTTGGGTGACGCGGAAGGCTTGGCAGGTCATGCACGAGCAGCACGAATACGATTGGAGAAATAAAACGCTGTCATTCTGAGTTTGTCTCAGAATGACACATATAGGAAATAACTATGAAGATTTACAAATTAGGCGAAGAAATCATACGGCAAAAATGCGTTCCCGTAGAACTAGACGAAATCAACGACTCATTGCGCGAAACTTTCAACGAAATGTTTGAAACCATGCTTGCCGCAGACGGAGTTGGCTTAGCAGCACCGCAAATCGGAGTCGCAAAACGATATTTTGTAATCATTTCAGATGATGATGTGCGACGAGTTTTTATCAATCCACAGATTATTTCAACGAGCAATGATTTGTGCGATTACGATGAAGGCTGTCTTTCTCTTCCGGGCTTCAACGAAACAATCAAACGCCCGTCAAAAGTCACCGTACAGGCTTTAAATGAATTCGGAAAGCCGTTCACCCTAGCCGCAGACGGATTGCTTGCGCGAATCATTCAGCACGAAAACGACCACTTGGAAGGCATTGTGTACATTGACCGTGGCGACCCCACTTTTGCCGCAGAAGTCACCGAAAAAATGAAAAAACGCCTGGAACGCGCCGCCAAAAAAGAAGCCGAAAAGGCAAAAAAAGCCGCCCGAATTGCGGCAAAAATCGCCGCAAAAGAAGCGAAAAAGGCTTAATTCGATTCTGCCTCGTTTTTTTGATTCAGGCTGTTCAGATATTCTCGGCTCAAGTTTTCGTGGTCTTTTAGCATCGCATAGGGAACGCCATATGCCTTTTCAACTTCATCACGGGTAAGGACTTCCTCGCTTGTGCCAAGTGCCATGTCGCGATTCGGATAAAAGAGCAAGACCGTATCGGCATATTTTTTCGTCAAATCAAGCTCGTGCATTGAAATATACACTGACTTGCCCGTTTTGTGCACAAATTCTTTTAAATAAGCAAGCGCGGCTTCTTTTTGATAATTTTCCAGCGCAAAAAGCGGCTCGTCCATAAACAAACTTTCGCTTCCATATAAAATGCCAAACGCCAAAAGCACCCGCTGGATTTCACCTTTGCTCAATTTAGCCAACTGATGTTCAAGGACCGATGTTAGCTCAAAGACTTCAATAACTTCGCTCAAAAGAGAATCTGCGCCCGTAGTTGAACGGACAGGCTTTGCGTTTCCTTTTAAAGCACCATTCTGATAAACGAATGAAAGAAGCTCCCCTACTTTGTCTTCGGTTTCAAATTCCATGTTTTGGTAAATGACCGAAGCAAGAAGATTTTTTTGCTCATCATCAAGCGTTGCAGGATTTTTGCCCAAAAGCGTAACCGTACCGCTGTCTGGAGAAAGTCTGCCGCTTGCAAGAAGCATTAGTGTTGACTTTCCGCAGCCATTTTGCCCGACAAAACTGACGAATCCTTTGGGAAGAGTGGCAGAAAAATGCTCAAAGACAGGCTTGGGAACAATCTGCTCGCCATTTTCATCTAAATCACCCTCAACTGCCGGATAGGTAAATGTAACATCATTAAATTCAAGAAAATCCATACTGTAAAGATAGTGAAATTTAAACGAAAAGTCGAGATATTTTTACCTTACGGTTTGAGATGCGGTGCGAGCTGCAAAATCTGCGCCACTGCCTGTGAGCGCTCTTCTTCACTTTCAAAAAGAATCAGCTGTTCCGTGCCATTTTTTGTAATCACCCGAAGCGTTTTAAAATCAACCTGTGTCGTTTCCGCGTCATTTTCGTACGCCAGTGTGGGCAGGGAAAAAATATCGCTCCAAAGAACGGCACTTGTTCCAGAAACGAGCATATGCGTGTAGATTCCCACCTTTCCGATTCCAGCTGCTTCCCGCGCGGCAATTTCCGTTGCAAACAAGGCGGCCGCAAGCAAAACAAGGTTGACAAACCACCCGTAATTCCGAAGCGGAACAATCAGGATCAAAATAAAAGCCATAACGGCAATCACGACCCATTTTTTGGACGGCTTTGCCTTAAGCGGAAATACAAGAGCTCCCGCCTGAGCAAAAATTTTTTTTCTGCGATACGGAATCGTACACAAAATCACGATGTAGCCGAGTAACGCCAATCCAAGCATTGAAAAATACAAAATTTGTTCTATCGTCATCAGTTTTCTCTTTTGTTTTTTAACCATAATCCGAGTGTTTTTCTTGCACTGTCAAAAGCCAGTGGTACACCAGAAAGTTCCTTTTCATTTCGCACAAACACTTCCTCAAAACCAAGCACTTCGCCTTCCTGAGCATGAAGTTTTGCATTCTCAGGAAGTTTTGCCTCAAAAAACACATCACAGGTTTTGTATTGGATATTTTTGTACTCGTATGTGTTCGGAAAAGAAGCAATATAGGAAAGAGAAACTGGCTCTACGCCGATTTCTTCCCTGCACTCGCGCACACATGCTTCTTCCAATGTTTCGTCAGGGTCCACAAATCCGCCTGGAAATGCCAAAAATCCTTTTCGTGGCTCTTTCGCCCGTTTTTCAAGCAGAATTTTTCCGTCAGCAGTCTGAATCAAAAGCCCGACCGCGCTTGCGACATTATTGTAGAGGTCAAATCCACAATCCGCGCACAGCCATTTTCGCATGCGCACATTCTGAATATTTTTTGAACCACAGGACGGACAAAATGTAAAATCATTTTTCATATCGATTTTTACCCATGTTATCAATAATACAAAATTTTATAATCACTGAACGGCATAAAACCGCAGTTCCGATACACATTGATTGCAGGAACATTGACTTTTTTAACGAAGAGAACAATCGTTTTGCCTTCTTTTTTAAATCGCTGGGTCAGAGTTTTTACCAAAAAAGTGGCGATTCCACGATTACGCAGCGTCATATCAGTAAAAATCCCGCCGAGCTGAATGCAATTTTCGCCCTTTGCGTTGATGGAAGCCTTTGCGATAATCCGATTGTTATACCGAACGCCAAAAATTCCGCCATCTTGAAGCGAACGCCTCAGCAAGATACGGCAATTTTTTTCGCTGAATGTGCTTTTATCGACCACAACTTCTTCCAACTCGTACTCTTTTTGAATCGGAAACAGTGCATCAAAATCGGAATCTTTGCAATCAAAAATCTCGCAGTCGGCAAGGAACGATTTTTTACGAGCGTCCACCTTTTCGGCAAGAGCGGCCTGCTCCGCCAATGTGTGGTTATATTCCATTAGAATATACTCATTTACCGCTTTTGGCACCGTGCCGTACAGTTTGAGAAAGATTTTTGCGATTGCGTCAGTATATTTTTGCTCACCGATTATGCTGAATAATTTTTGAGGCTTATTGAGAGAAAAAAATTCTTGCACCGTTGGCATAACTGCGTCACTTTCAAGACAATGAAGAATCTGCCCGCCAGAAGAAATCGAAAGTACGCCCCAAATTACATTTTTTTCATCAAGAATATAGAAAAAACGTGCATCATTTTTTAAAAATCGGGAAACCAAAGAAACACATTTATGTTCATTTGCAAGAAGAAATTTCAAAATCTGACTGCGAATCTGAGCCGTATTTGGTCCGTCATCATTCATAAGTTCAAAAATGAGCATACTGTATTATATCATAAAACTGACGAAAAGAAACAGAAAAATAAAAGAGTGCCGCTTCCGATGTAACAAGTGCCCTGTCTTATCCGGCTGTTACACTCACCAAAAAGAACTAAAGGATAAAAAAATCGGGACAGCAAAAATACTGTCCCGAAGTCAATTCTCTAGTTCAATTTACATTGTTTTTCCTGCGCCTGCGTTGCTTGAAACGCTGCTCTTTGCCGTTGATGTTGAATCAAGGCTGTACGAATAGCTTACAGAGAACGGCTTACTTGAAGAAGTCGTTGATTTGTTTCCGCCCGAAGAGCTGTCTGAGTTTCCGCTTGCATAGAGCGTGCCATAAGAATCTTTGAAGCTGTATTTGATTCCGCTTGAGAAGATGTTGTTCTCTGCGATGATGAGCGCATTTGCTCGCACGCCGACCGCATACTGCTGTGTGTAGCGCGGGCTTGACGCATGGTAGTAGTTGTTGAACATGTGCAAGCGCGTGTTGCGAACCATCGGCAATCGCTGACCGCAGTTGTAGAAGTAGTTGTGGTGGAGCGAAATCGTGCGCGTTGAGTTAGAGCCGTCTGAATCGCTTGAACCAATCAACATCGTTTTGTCGTGATCCTGGAATTTATTCCAAGAAATCGTGATGTTTTTGATTGAGCCTTTCATGTCGCACAAACCGTCATATGTCTGCCATTTTTCGCTCGTTGAGCCGCCAGTTTTGACCGTTGTAAGACCCAATGTGTCTTTGAATGTACAGTGGTCAATCCAAATGTTGCTTGAAGAGCCTTGAATAACCACGCAGTCCCACTGAGCGTTGTAGCCGTCGTTTGCCTCGTGGTGTGGGAATGGATCATACGCGTCCTGAATCGTGAGGTTTCGGAGCACGACATTTGAAACGCTTGAAATGTTAATCATACCGCCCTTTACGCCAGAAGATGATGTTTTTCCGATAATCCATGTGTTTGAAGCGACATCGACTTTGATGATTTTTCCGTATGCTTCGTTACAAGCCCAGAGATATTTTCCGAGTGAAGATGACGGAGAAGATGAAGATTTGTCGTTCGTAGAGGTTGAGCAGCCCTTTGCATAAGCTGTGACAAATGATGAATAAGAAGTGTATTTGCTTGAAGTATTTGATTTTACGAGTGAATCCAAGCTAGAAGTTGAACCGCCCGCGCTTGAAGGCATGTAGCCGTTTGAGAGGTCAATCATGCCGTTCACATAGATGATGTAGCCGCCCTTCTTTGCGTAGCTGATGAAGTCTGAGCGAGAAGAAACCGTGACTGAGTTTGACGGTTTTGAAACGCTTGCATATCCAACCGGCTTGTCGCTGATAGAAAGTGAGGAGCCGCTTGAAGATGATGATGAAGAGCTTGATGAGCTAGACGAGCTTGAGCTAGAAGATGACGATGAGCTTGAAGAAGAAGAGCCGACCGCCGTTTTGATGTAGTAGATGTCGATTCCAGAAGCGGTTGACATGAGATAGTATGTGCCGCTTGAAGAAATAGAATACGTGTATGCTTTGATTGAAGAAGAAACTTCCTGCTTTGACTGAAGCGTGCCAGATTTATAGAGCGCGAGATAACGACCACTAGCACCGGCTGCATAAACCGTGACCGTTGCCGCTCCGCTTACCTGAAAGCCGATACAGCGATAGCTTGCCGTAGAACCGCCGCCACCGAGCGAGATTTTTCGGTCAAGAGAAGTGTTGTTTACTGTAACCGCAGTGATTGAAGGAATGGTGACTGGCTTTGCGCTTGTCGCATAGATTGTGTAATTTCCAGCCGTTGTGTTTGATGTGAGCGTTGCGCTCTTTGTGAGGCTTGTTGAATAAAGGGAAGAAACACCAGTAATGGTGGCACGATCTGAAGATTCAACTGAAACAACAGATTCGAGATCAGAAGACTGTGATTCATTTTCGGCGATGTCAGAACAACCGGCGAAAACCAACGCAGCTGCCATAGCAAAAGCCACAGCGACTTTCTTGAAAAGAACTTTTTTCATTTTGATACCTCAAAACTTTATTGAATGCACATTTAAGATTATTTTGCAACTTTCGCAAAATCTCAAATATCTCTAATTAAACTTACTTCATTAAAATCCAAATGTCAACAAAATTTGTAAAAATTCGACATTTTTTAGATACGAATTAACTGATAGTAACACTATCTGAATTTAGAATTGAAAACAGCATAAAAAAAGCCACACGGCATCAAAAACCATGTGGCTTATATTAGATTTTTTTATGGATTAAAACCCATTATTTGGCATCTGCAAGATACTTGTGTAGCCGTTTTCTGGCGGTGGCTCAACAACGGCATGCGCTGCAGCCATCTCCCGTTCGTGCTCTTCCTGACGACGCTGAACGATTTCTTCCATTTGGATATCCAAATCGCGGTCAGAATCATCGAAGAGTTTGACATCACGGTAGTCACGGATACCCGTTCCTGCCGGAATCATGTGACCGATGATAACGTTTTCTTTCAAGCCGTGCAATGTATCTGTTGCGCCAGAAATTGCCGCGTTCGTAAGAACTCGCGTGGTTTCCTGGAATGAAGAAGCCGAGATGAACGAATCAGTTGCCAAAGCCGCCTTTGTGATACCCTGGAACATTGGGCGAGCGACTGCTGGCTGACCGCCTTCTGCCATAACGCGCTTGTTTTCTTCGTGGAAGTGGTATTTATCAACCTGCTGACCGAAGATGAATCGCGTGTCCCCTACCGAAACGACCTCAACTTTGCGGAGCATCTGTCGGACAATAACACCGATGTGCTTGTCGTCGATTGCAACGCCCTGAGCCGAGTAGACCGACTGGATTTCAGACATAAGGTAGTCCATGAGCGCGTTTTCGCCCAAGATTGCCAAAATGTCGTGTGCGCTTGGAGCTCCGTCACAGAGCTGCTCACCCGCTTCAACCGTATCGCCGTCACGAACCAACATGCGGCGCGTCATCGGAACAAGGTGCTCATATGTTTTGCCGTATGCATCTTCTACGATGACAATTCGCTTGCCTTTTGTAACGCCATTGAATTTGACGATACCAGAAATCTGTGAAAGAACGCACGGTACTTTTGGTTTGCGCGCTTCGAACAATTCCGAAACTCGTGGCAAACCACCCGTAATATCGTTCGTTTTTGCCGCCGCAACAGGAAGACGAGCAAGCGTGTCACCCGCTTTGACCTGCTGTTTGTCCTCAACATCAAGAACTGCGTCTGCCGGCAAGAAGTATGAACCAAGTTCGTTACCCGCTTCATCAGTGATGAGGATTCGTGGCTGTTTTGCATCAAGGTGCAAGTCAGAAATATGTCGTTCAATGTTACCGTTATCAAGAATTTTTTCGACCAATGTTGAACCGAGAATAACATCCTCAAAGTGGACATATCCTGAAACTTCGGCGATAATCGGTTCTTTTGACGGATCGAATGTGCCCAAAACCTTTCCTGCTTCAACAATGTCGCCTTCTTTTACAACGACTGTTGAACCGTTCGAGATTTCAACTTTCTGCTCGTTACCCGCGAGATAGAGCGTGTCGCCCAAGATGATGATTCGGCCGTTTTCTTTTGCGAGAACTGGCTTTTTGCCCTCAACGAGAACGCCACCCTTAAGGATTCGTCCGCCGTCTTGGACTGCAAGATTGTCATTCTTACCGATTTTGAATGAATCGATAATGCGAGTGACCATCATAGTGCCCTTACGCGTGAAGAGCATGTTGCCGTCGTCGGTCGGAACATTCGTACCCGTGATTTTTCCGACGATAACAGGATATTTAAGAACGATTCGGTTATCTTCGGTTGCCTTAGAAGCCGTACCACCAACATGGAATGTACGCATCGTAAGCTGAGTACCAGGCTGACCGATTGACTGAGCCGCGATAACGCCGACTGCCTCACCGATTTCAACGAGCTTGTTGCGAGCCAAGTTCTTTCCGTAGCATTTGACACAAACGCCATGCTCAGCCTCACACGTGAGAACCGTTCGGAGTTTGACTTTTTCAATGCCAGATTCTTCGATTTTCTTTGCAAGTTCATCAGAAATATATTCATTGACATCGCACAGAAGCTCGCCTGTAACTGGGTGAATAACGCGTTCAATCGTAAAGTGCCCCGCGATTCGTGTTGAAAGCGGAGTGATGATTTCGTCACCATTCTTGATTGCCGTGTAGTCAACGCCGTTGATTGTACCACAGTCTTCTTCGTTTACAACGACATCCTGCGCAACATCGACCAATCGTCGGGTCATGTAACCAGCGTCTGCCGTTTTAAGAGCCGTATCGGTAAGACCTTTACGCGCACCGTTTGAAGAAATGAAGTATTCGATGACCGAAAGACCTTCTTTGAAGTTTGAGCGGACAGGAAGTTCAATGATGTCGCCGTTCGGTTTAGCCATCAAACCACGCATAGCCGCAAGCTGAGAAATCTGTTTTTTAGAACCTCGCGCACCAGAATCTGCCATCATGTAGATTGTGTTGAAGCCGTCTTTATCCGCCTTGAACTGATCCATCATGATGTCGGTGAGTTTTTCGTTCGTTCGCTGCCAAACATCCGTTACCTTGTTGTAGCGTTCCTCGCCGGTAATCTGACCCATTGAGTACTGTTTGACAATTTCTTCAACTTGTTTGTTCGCTTCATCAACCATCGGTTTCTTTTCTGCTGGAATAAGAATATCGTCCATAGAAAGAGTAGCACCGAAGAATGTCGCGTTTTTATAACCACAGGCTTTGATTGCATCAAGCATCTTGATTGTAATCCAAGCCCCCTGTTTGTGATACACAGTCTCAATCATTGCCTTGAGTTTTTTATCGCCCATCTGTTCATTGACATAGCCAACCTCATCAGGCATTTCGGCATTAAATCGGAGACGACCAGCCGTTGTTTCAATTAAGTCACCGGCTTTAAATTCACCAGATTTGAAAGAATCTTTTGGAGAATTTACTTTGATTACTGACTGCCAACCAATATAGCCATTTTCTGCTGACATAATGACTTCATCAACAGAAGCAAATCGTTTGCCTGTTCCTGCGCCGTTCGGCTTTACTGAAGTCATGTAGTAGATTCCCAAAACCATGTCCTGAGAAGGTGCTACGATTGTGTTTCCGTTTGCAGGGTCAAGCAAGTTTCGTGCTGAAAGCATGAGCGTCCAACATTCCATCTGAGCCGCCTGTGTGAGCGGAACATGGATAGCCATCTGGTCGCCATCGAAGTCAGCGTTGAATGCCTTACAAGCGAGCGGGTGAAGTTTGAGAGCCTTTCCCTCAACCAAAACCGGCTCGAATGCCTGAATACCCAAGCGGTGGAGCGTCGGAGCGCGGTTGAGCATTACAGGATGCTCGCGCACAACTTCGTCAAGGATTGCAAATACTTCGGGAGCTTCCTGCTCAACAAGCAATTTTGCCTTTTTGATATTGAAGACAACATCTTTGTCAACGAGTTTTTTCATGATGAACGGCTTGAACAATTCCAAAGCCATTTTTGTTGGAAGACCGCACTGCCAGAGTTTAAGCTCTGGACCGACGACGATAACCGAACGACCTGAATAGTCGACACGCTTACCGAGAAGGTTCTGTCGGAATCGTCCCTGCTTACCTTTGAGCATGTCAGAGATTGATTTGAGCGGGCGGTTAGATGCGCCTTTTACAACTCGCTTGCGTTTTGAGTTATCGAAGAGCGCGTCAACTGCTTCCTGCAACATTCGTTTTTCGTTTCGAATGATGATGTCTGGAGCAGAAAGCTGCATCAATCTCTTGAGACGGTTGTTTCGGTTGATGACTCGGCGATAGAGATCGTTCAAGTCGCTAGTGGCGAATCGACCACCGTCAAGCTGAACCATCGGGCGCAAATCCGGCGGAATAACCGGGATGACATCGAGAATCATCCATGATGCTTTGTTTCCAGAAGTGCGGAAATCTTCGACAATCTGAATGCGTTTGAGCAATCGTTTGTCTGATTTCGCGCCCTTTTCTATCATTTTTGCGCGGAGTTCAGCGGCAAGCTCGTCAAGATTGAGGTTTTCGAGCAATGTTTTGATAGCCTCTGCACCCATGCCAGCCGTAAATGACTGACCGTAGCGGTCTTCTGCTTCCATGTACTCGTCTTCTGAGAGGAGCTGAAGTTTTTTGAGGTCAGTATCGCCCGGATCAATGACGATGTACTTTTCGTAGTAGAGCACTGAACGAAGAGCTGCGACCTGCAAATCAAGCAAAAGTCCCATTCGGCTCGGAACTGAACGGTAATACCAAATGTGGCTTACTGGAGCCGCAAGCTCAATGTGACCAGTTCGCTCGCGTCGCACTTTAAAGTGTGTGACTTCAACGCCACAGCGGTCACAGATAACGCCCTTGTAGCGGATTGACTTGAATTTACCGCAGTAGCATTCCCATTCCTTTGTAGTACCGAAAATGCGTTCGCAGAAAAGACCGTCTTTCTCTGGTCGGAGCGTACGATAGTTTATAGTTTCCGGCTTTTTAACTTCGCCGTAAGACCACGCGCGGATATTGTCCGGCGAGGCCAATTTGATTTTAATTGAGTCGAAATCCTGAATATCACGCATCTTCATTCTCCTTGTCGAAACCAGAATTTGCCTTGTCAATCAATTCCTGGTCGCGTTCGGTAAGAGCAATCTGCTTGCCCTTTGCGTCATAAATTGTGAAATCCAAACCAAGACCGCGCAATTCCTGAACCATAACATTGAATGATTCTGGAACGCCAGCCGGAGCTGCTGGATCACCCTTAACAATCGCTTCGTAAATCTTTGAACGACCGTTCATATCGTCAGATTTGATTGTCATCATTTCCTGCAAGGTGTTTGCCGCACCGTATGCTTCAAGTGCCCAAACTTCCATCTCACCAAGACGCTGACCACCAAACTGTGCCTTACCACCGAGTGGCTGCTGCGTAACGAGTGAGTACGGACCTGTTGAACGAGCGTGCATTTTGTCGTCAACCAAGTGGTGCAATTTGAGATAATAGATGACACCGACGAAAATCGGGTTTACGAACGGCTCACCCGTGCGACCGTCGCGGACAACCTGCTTACAGTCAGGCGAAAGACCTGCCTCTTTGAGCTTTTCTGCAATCATTTCCTGTGAAGGAGTCTGGAATGCAGGGCACTCAAAGTACTGATTGAGGTAGCGACCAGCGATACCCAATTCTGATTCCATAATCTGACCGATGTTCATTCGAGAAGGAACGCCGAGCGGATTCAAGCAGACATCAAGCGGAGTACCATCTTCGAGATATGGCATGTCTTCTTCTGGCAAGATTCGAGCAACGACACCTTTGTTTCCGTGTCGACCAGCCATTTTGTCGCCTTCGCGGAGCTTTCGTTTGTTGGCAACAAGAACTTTAACGACTTCATCAACGCCTGGATTCAAATCATCGCCTTCGCTTCGTTTGAGTCGCTGAACATCGATAATAACACCCTCAACGCCATGTGGCAAGCGGAGTGAAGAATCACGGACTTCTTTTGCCTTTTCACCGAAGATTGAATTCAACAGTTTGAACTCAGGAGTTGTCTCGGTCTCAGACTTTGGCGTGACTTTTCCGACGAGAATATCACCAGAGCGGACTTTTGCACCAACGCGAATGATACCTTCTGCGTCGAGGTTGTCCAATGTTTTTTCTGCGGTGTTCGGAACATCGCGTGTAATCTTTTCGGGACCAAGTTTTGTCTCACGGATTTCAACCTGGAATTCTTTGATATGGATAGAAGTGTACATGTCTTCTTTGACTACGCGGCGGCTGATAAGAACAGCGTCCTCATAGTTGTATCCATTCCACGGAACGAATCCGACGAGCAAGTTTCGACCAAGAGAAAGCTCACCATTGAAGGTAGCAGGTCCGTCAGCAAGGACTGCGCCTTTTTTGACCTTTTCGCCACATTCAACCGTTGGTCGCTGATGATAACATGTGTCCTGGTTCGTTCGCTGATATTTGAGAAGCGGATATTCGTCCAAAAGACCGTCTTCATCTCTCTTAACTTTGACGCAATCGCTTGTAACCCACACGACTTCACCGTCATGCTTTGCCTTAACGAGAACGCCTGAATCATACGCCGCACGACCTTCCATACCAGTTCCAACATACGGTGGCTCTGGGAAGAGCAACGGAACGCCCTGACGCTGCATGTTACAGCCCATGAGCGCACGGTTCGCGTCATCATGCTCCAAGAACGGAACGAGAGAAGCAGAAACCGAGATAACCTGTCGCGGTGAGACATCCATGTACTGAATATCTTTTGCGGCGCGCGTGGTGTAATCGCCCTGATGCCGGACAGAAACCATTGTGTCAGGACCGTTTGCAAATGAACCGTCGTCCTTCATGCCTTCGGCAACCTGACCGACATAGTAGCGGTCTTCGTCCATAGCAGAAAGATATTCAACTTTGTCGGTTGCCTTGCCGTTTTCGACCTTGCGGTACGGTGTTTCAAGGAAGCCGTAATCATTGATTTTTGTGTAAATAGCGAGCGAAACGATAAGACCGATGTTCGGACCTTCAGGAGTCTCAATCGGGCACATGCGACCGTAGTGCGTGTAGTGTACATCGCGAACTTCAAAGCCTGCGCGGTCTCGTGAAAGACCACCCGGTCCCAATGCGTTCAATCGTCGTTTGTGGGTAAGCTCTGCAAGCGGGTTTACCTGATCCATGAACTGAGAAAGCTGTGAAGAACCGAAGAATTCTTTGATAGCCGCAACGATTGGTTTGATAGAAATCAAATCCTGCGGTTTCATAGTTTCGGTTTCTTTGAGACTCATGCGCTCTTTTGCGATTCGCTCCATGCGAGCAAAAGCCGTTTTGAGCTGATTCGTCATCAATTCGCCCACAGAACGGATTCGGCGGTTGCCCAAGTGGTCAATATCGTCGATTTTTTCATTTCCGTTGTAGACATTGATGAGGTGCTTCATCGTCTGAATGATGTCGTCTTTTACAAGTGTGAAATCTTCATACGGCACTTCATAGCGGAATTTTTTATTGAGCTTGTAGCGACCGACTCTGCCCAAATCATAGCGGCGGATTGAGAAGAACATGCTTGTCAAATCCTTTTCGGCATTTTCGACCGTCATCGGCTCGCCTGGCATAAGAACGGCATACACGGCAGAAAGAGCATCTTCTTTCGTCGGCTCTTCGTTCTCTGTACCTTCTTTGGTGTATTTGATGTCCTCGCGCTCAAAACAGTTGATAATCATTTCGCTGTCAAGAGAAGGATTCCATTCATCTTTGTCGCCTGGCGTTTTGCGTGCATCGAATTTGATTACGCAGATTTCTTTGATATTCTGAGCGAGCAAATCATCGATGTCGTGCGGGTGAAGTTTTGTGCCTGCGCGGAACAACTTCTTTTCTTCGTCGCCTTCTTTAACGATAACGGCAGAAGCCAAAACTTTATCAACCAAAGAATCTTTTGATTTTTCATCGACTGCGATACTTTCAGTCTCGTAGAAGCAGCGGATGATTTCTTCGCGGGTAGAATAGCCCAACGCACGCAAGAAAATCGTGCCCAAAATCTTCTTTTTGCGGTCGATTTTTGCATAAATGAGCTCTTTTTTCTGGTCGATTTCAAATTCGAGCCATGAACCACGATACGGAATAATGCGGCTTGAATACACGCCCTTTTCGTGATTAAAGATTACGCCTGGAGAACGGTGAATCTGTGAGACAACGACGCGTTCAGCACCATTGATGATGAATGTGCCGCGGTCCGTCATGAGCGGAATGTCGCCCATGTAAATATCTTTCTGTAAGATTGCGCCCGACTTAAGGAAGTTGAGGTTGATTCTTGCTTTTAAAGGAACAGCGTATGTCTGTCCTTTCTGTTTGCATTCAAGTTCAGAGAATTTGATGTTCTCTTCATCGAGCTCATAGAACTCGTATTCGAGAGTCATCTCACCATCAGGGCTTTCGATTGGGAAAGTTGAAGAAAATGCTTCCTGCAAGCCCTGTTCAAGCGGCTTTTCGCCACGGTCTAATCTGTCTTTTTGAAGGAATGTTTCGTAAGACGATGTTTGGATGTCGATAAGGTTCGGAATTTCCATGAAGTTATGGATATCCTTACCATAATACTGACGGTTGATTGTTCTGCTTTTAGCGAACATTCATGTCTCCTAGAAGGGAATTGCCTTGTTTACCTGCTACATCACAATTCTATCTGTATGACATACAAAGAGATACGGACAGCACAGAATAAAAAAGCGTGTGTTTATTACATAAAGAACAAAAGCCTACTTACACGAAATAGATTCGCATAAGTAAGCTATTACAATTTTATGCCGTTTTGCACGACAAAAACTTATTTGATAGAAACTTTACCACCAGCTTCTTCGATTTTCTTTCCGAGTTCTTCAGCTTCTGCTTTAGAAACACCTTCTTTGAGGGCTTTTGGAGCACCTTCAACGAGTGTTTTCGCATCGCCGAGACCGAGACCGAGAGCCTCTTTAACGACTTTGATAACTGGAATCTTTTTAGCTGCGTCGAAGCTTTCGAGAGTAACAGTGAATTCTGTCTGCTCTTCAGCTGCTGCGCCACCTGCTGCTGCTCCTGGAGCTGCTGCAACTGCAACTGCTGCAGTAACGCCGAATTTCTCTTCCATTGCTTTGACGAGTTCTGAAGCTTCAAGAACAGTCATGTTTGCGATTGCATCAAGGATCTGATCCTGTGTGATTGCTGCCATATTATCTTCTCCTAATTAGGCATTAAGTTGTCATTTTCGGGCTTGACCCGAAAATCTGCACAACCTTTAGTTTTTATGCGGGCAGAACAAACTGAACTGCAGCATCCGCACTGTATATTTTGTTGCCCGGACAGTCGACAGCTATGAAGCCTGACCGAGCTTCAGCATGATACTAAATTAGTTAGCACCTTCTGCTGATTTTTTATCAACATACGCCTGCAAAGTAGCTGCGAGCTTCTGAACAGGACCATTGATAGTAGACATGAGCATTGCGATAAGCTGCTTTTTGCCAGGAACTTTTGAATAAGCCTCGATTTTAGCTTTATCGTAAATCTCTTTGCCAATGTAGCCGCCCTTAACAACAAGAGCTTCGTTGTCTTTTGCGAATTCAAAAAGAACTTTTGCAGCCTCGTTTGAATCCTCTTTTGCCATAACAATAGCAGTAGGACCTGTAAGATAGTCTGCAACATTTTCGATTTTGAGTTCTTCAAAAGCGACTTTTGCGAAGTTGTTTTTGACAACTTTGAGCGGTGCTTCATGCTCACGGAGTTTGTTTCGGAGAGCGGTAATCTGCTCAACGGTCAAACCACGGTATTCTGTGAAGATGAAGTCGTTGTATTCTGAAAATACTTTTTTTGTATCTTCGATAGCCTGAGTTTTAGCAGGCTGGAGAGCTTTTGCCAAGATAGCCATGATTATGCCTCCTCCTTAACGTCTACCCAAACGCCAGGACCCATTGAAGAGCTTACTGACACAGAGCGAACAAAATCAGCCTTTGCGTCTGCCGGCTTTTTGCGGTCGATTTCTGTAAGAAGCGTTTTTGCGTTCTCAGCGACTTTTGCTGCATCCATAGAAACTTTGCCGACTGCAATGTGAACGATGCCCGTTTTGTCAGCGCGGAATTCTGTACGACCCTTTTTGAGTTCGTTGATTGCAGAAACGATGTCGTTTGTAACTGTGCCTGTTTTTGGGTTTGGCATAAGACCTTTGCGACCCAAAACCATACCCAAGCGACCAACATCTTTCATCATGTCAGGAGTAGCAACAGCGATGTCGAAATCAAGCCAGCCACCCTTAACCTTTTCGATGTATTCAGCGGCACCAGCGTATGCAGCACCTGCGTCCAAAGCCTCTTTTGCGCGCTCGTCAGAACAGAAAACCAAAACTTTCTTTTCTGCAGTGAACTGATTCGGGAACACGAGCGTGTCACGCATTGTCTGACCTTTGCCAAGCTTAAGCGCAACATGAAGTTCAACTGTCTCGTCAAATTTTGCGAAGTGAACATCTTTTACGATTTCGCACGCTTTTTCAATTTTGTAAGCCTGTGTAGCATTGAATTTTTTGAGAGCCTCAGTATATTTCTTACCGTGTTTCATTTACTATGCCTCCACTTCTACGCCCATTGAACGAGCAGTTCCGGCGATGATTTTTTTAGCTGCTTCAAGGTCGTTTGCATTGACATCAGGCATCTTTGTTTTTGCGATTTCTTCAAGCTGAGCCTGTGTAAGTTTGCCAACCTTGTCGCGAAGAGGATTTCCAGAACCCTTTTCGAGTTTGAGTGCTTTCTTGATAAGAACAGCAGCAGGTGGAGTTTTGAGGATGAAGGTGAATGATTTATCCTGATAGACTGTGATGACAGCCGGGATAACCAAGCCTTTTTCCATGTTCTTTGTTCGTTCATTGAACTGCTGACAGAACTGTGGTGCTGAAACACCTTTAGGTCCCAAAGCAGGTCCAATCGGCGGAGCAGGAGTTGCAGCTCCAGCAGGTGCCTGAATCTTGAACACTTCAACAATTTTTTTTGTAGCCATTTTATAGCTCCTTTATTGGTATGAGAATCAAAAAAAAGACCCTCTAGCGGAACGCCTCTGTCCAACGGACTTGCGCTCCTCCCATTTTAATAAGCCTTGTTATTGAACCAGTTTTTCGACCTGAGTGATGTCGACTTCGACTGGAGTAGCACGGCCGAAAATCTGAACCATGACGCGCATTTTGCTCTTGTCTGGATAGATTTCTTCGACTGCACCGCTGAACGAAGCAAACGGTCCTTCGTTGATTTTGACCTGATCACCAACGCTGTACGCCTGTGTAATCCGAACGGTTTTTTCGCCCTTAATGTCGCCAGACTTCATAAGAATGTTTTTTGCTTCTTCATTTGAAATCGGACGGGGACGCTGCGTAGGATTCGTGCCCACGAAGCCAGTTACGCCCTGAATACTTCTGATACCAGAACAGATAGACTTCCAGCCAATATCCGGCAAATCCATCTCAAGCATGATGTATCCAGGAAGGAATTTATTTTTTCGGGATTTCTTTTTTCCGTCTTTTATTTCAATCACTTCTTCAACGGGAACTTTTACTTCCGTAATGACAGATGAATCAAGCTCTCCCGCCTCAAGTTTCTGACGAATAGTTTTTTCGATTTTGTTTTCGTAGCCCGTATATGTATGAACGATGTACCAGCCTTTTGCCATACAACGCTCCTACGCCCTAAAAATAAGGCTCATTCCGGCACTGAACAAGAAATCAAGAGCGCCAAGGACAATAGCAATAATAATTGTAGAAACAAGAACAACTTTTACAGATGCGATTACATCATCACGAGTGGGCCAGGTGACTTTACGAAGTTCTGCGCCACATTCCTTAAAAAATCCAAAAACTTTTGCCATGACAATCCTCAACAAACGGAAAGATTTAAAATCTTTGACTTAAAATATCAGGCCCGGCAGGACTCGAACCCGCGACACTCGGTTTTGGAGACCGATGCTCTACCAACTGAACTACAGGCCTATATGTCAAACCGCCGAAAACCGACGGTCCAATGAACGGTTTATTTTGCTTTTGTTTCTTTATGCAAGATTTCCTTACGACAGAACGGGCAATATTTGTTTTTTTCAAGTTTGCCCTGAATATTCTTGCGGTTTTTTGTCGTTGTGTAATTCTTGCGTTTGCACTCTGTACACTGAAGAGCGATAATATCAATCGCTGTCTTTTTCTTGCTACCCATTTTAATTCTCCTGAATTATGTTCTAAAAATTAGGTTAAAGCTCCCGAGCGGAATCGGACCGCTGACCTCAGCACTACCAATGCTGTGCTCTACCAACTGAGCTACAAGAGCACACAAAGATGTGTTCTAAGAATATATCGAATTCAGAAGTTTGTGTCAACAGATACGGAACGCAAAACATGATTTTTTATGCTTTTTACGACTTGGCATTGCTTACCGATTCAGTGATCCACGAGTTACCACCGATGACGGAATTTTTGCCAATCACGGTTTCACCGCCCAAAATCGTTGCATTCGCATAAATTGTTACATTATCTTCGATAGTGGGATGCCGCTTTGTGTTTTTGAGAGATTTTTTGACGCTCAAAGCCCCCAAAGTGACCCCCTGATAAATCTTGACATTATTTCCGATAACGCTTGTTTCTCCGATTACGACGCCCGTGCCATGATCAATGAAGAAACTTTCGCCGATTTTTGCGCCCGGATGAATATCGATGCCCGTTTTGCCGTGAACATGCTCGCTCATAATGCGCGGGATAACGGGAACTCCGCACTCATGCAAGAAATGTGAGATTCTATAGACGATGATTGCTTCAAGTCCCGGATACGACACGATGACTTCATCACCGCTTTTTGCAGCCGGGTCGCCATTAAAAGCCGCAATCGCGTCCAGGCGGGCAAGCCTGCGGATTTCAGGAATTGCCTCAACCATAGCAAGCGATGTTTTTTCGGCAAGCGCAAAGCAATGCGACTCTTTAATCTGAGAATTCTCATCGTGCTGAATTGATTTATAAGTGAGTGCCTTTTCGATTTCTTTTGTGAGCAGAGAAATGATTCGGTTGACCCGCTGCCCCGTAACATAGCGCAGATTTACGCTGTCAAGCTCTTCGGCAGTTTTGTATCCAGGAAAAATGAGGCTCTGGAGATCGTGGAGAACAGCAACTACATTTTCGCGATTTGGAAAATTTTCGTTCCCCGCCTTGTTGATTCCGCCGTCTGTTTCGTACGATTTTAAAATGTTTTCTACAAGCTCATCGATTTTCATACTGTTTCTGCCGCAAACTGTACCATAGATTCAAAAAAAAAGCCACACCAAAAAAAACAAGGCTTCCACAAAGTGACACTTTACGGAAGCCCTGCCGTCCAGCAAGCTGGACATCGGAGAGAGTTTATCAGCTTTTTACAAGCTAATATTACTATAATCCAACCTTAAAAAAATGTCAAGTTTTTAAAGAAAAAATCTCCATTTTCTCCAAATTCTAACAAAATTTTATAAGGACTATATATAAAAAAAGCCGGAATCAGCACTGCGGAAAAAAACAGGAACCCGCAGTGCTGGTATACCGCATACAAGAAGGAGGAACTTCCCGCATACGGCTCCGGCTGCCACAAAAGTGGCATTTTTATCAAAAAAATTCCCCGCTGCGTTGCCGAAAATGCAAAAATTGTGCCTATAAATAGGTGTAAGAAAATAGAACAACTTACACTAATCCTATTTTTAAGGAGGCACGCAATGCCTGAATCAGTCTCAACTTTTGACGAACGCTGGGCGGGGCATTCAAAGTCTTTTTCAACGCAAAAGAATGTGATAAACTAGAATCACCAGCAGAGAAGGCATTCTTCAACTTCCTAAAAGGTCAGTCTGCAGATGACGAATTCACCAAGCATCTCGAAGAAAAACTTCTTCTTGCAAAAAAGAATCTTGAATGGAGAAACCAATATATGACTTTCAAAGAACAATTTGAGGAAGAATTCGATGAAGCCCGTGAAATTGGATTTGAACAAGGTCGGGCAGAAGGAATTGAACAGGGCGCACAAAACACAGCCCTCGAAAATGCACGGAACTTTCTCAAAATGAATCTTCTCTCGCCCGAACAAATTGCACAAGGATGCGGACTTTCGCTGGCTCAAGTGCTTGCCTTACAAGAAGAACTGAAGGCTCAACTTGTTGCAAACTAAAAATATTTAATATCCAATACTTCAGAGCAAAGGCATTTTGCTGGTTGCTCTGAAGTTTTTTCCTTCCCTGAAAATGTCAAAAAACATACAAACTGAAAGCGGAAAGTTGGAAATTGAAAACTTGCCGTTGATGTTCATCATATTTATTGATTTATAGTTCAATTATTACTATACTTACGCTCAATGCAACTGCTTACCGATGGTATCAACACCATTCTCAACGGCACGGAATCCCAAAAGCAGGGATTGCAACGAAGTTACTTTGAAATTACCAGTACTCCGCCATTTCTCATCGCTCTTGGTCTTGTTGGTCAAAAATTCACCATCCGCTATGGTGTCATCACACATCACAAAAAGAAAGACTCAGACCATGACTTTACGACTGATGAATGGAAGCAGATTTGCAAGAAAACCGCAGATCCGTTTGCAGTTGAACGCTATGAAAACGGCTTCAACCTCTTCCTTGACTTGAAACACAACGACAATTATGTTCTTGTGGGAGTTGAAGTTAAAAATACAGGGAAAAAGCATTTTGTTAATGCAGTAAAGACGATATTCGCAAAAAATTTTGCATCTAGCAGAAACATCATCTACACGAGTAAAAAAATAACGCCCGAACAGCAGTCACTTCTGGACGGAACCAATCTCCGTCAATATCCTGCCAATGGGCGCTAAGGATATAGTAACGCATTACAATCAGATTGTCAAACAAAAATCGCTGCATGTTGCCCAATTTTTTTACACGCACTTCCTGTTTCTGCCCATTATTCCATCCCTGATTGTTTTGCCATAGTCCAATCGCTACGGTGTAATGTGTTACGGATTATCCGCCACCACCTGTATGCTCGAATCCGTCGATTCGGAAAATGTGCCACAAGGATTGGTTCATGTCTGTCGTTTTTCCCTAAAAATCTTCTGTGTTAATTACAGTGTCGTCTGGTAAATCTTCGCTGTAGATGCTTCCTGCTATAATACTTGTACTGACTGTTACCTTGTAGATATTTTTACAGTTTCTACATTCAATTTCGTATAATTCTGGATTTACCGTATCAGAATGGGTGTCTTTATCACCTTCTAGATTTGGTTTAGGCGGAACAACTGTTTCTTTTATTGATTTCCTACATTTTGAGCAATTAAATTCAAAAATAATTTTTCTTGTCGAATGTGGGTCAAATTCTTTTGTTATCATATTCTTCCTCTATTATTTTGTTTGAAATCACATCACACGGACTGCCCCGTAAATGCAAAACCAATCCGCGTGATTGTTTTACACACGGATTCGCAAACCGCGAAAGCGGTGCGTTCTATAATTTCCTTACAGAACGCACCACAGGTGCATTTGTTCGTGCCTAACGCCTGTCGTTATGGGCGTTATTCTTAACGGCACTCACTTTCTTACCGTGAAGCCCGTTAGGGCTGAACAAATCCGTGTTTTTTTTGCCGTAGGTGAATCGCTACGGCACGATGTTACGGATTACTGCTTTTCTACAGTAAGTTCCAAATCGCTAATTGCAATTTTTGCCCAGTTAGACTTTTCAGATAACTGAGTCTTTGATGAAACCATACCGACTTTCACAACAATATCCGCACCTGCCACAAAAGTGTTGGAAGCAGTAATGGCTTTTTCTGAAATAGTAGCAATCTTGCTAGAGTAGGATTGAGTTGCCACAGATGCACCGTTCAAAAACACCCCTAGATAAGCGTCATTAGACTGTCCATTTCCACTTTTTACCGAAACTTTTGTAATCTTGCATGCAACATCAGCAGTAAGGGTAAATGTCACATAGCCGACATCTTCATCCTTTGCAGGTTTATATGAAACAGATGAAGCCGGTTCAATATATCCGCCTGATATATTTGAGGAAGTTCCCCACTTTGGACATCCAGAAGCTATTGCACCAATAGTGCTGTTATATGCCCAAGTTGCGTCTGCTTTTTTAGAAACAAGACCTTCTGCGGAAATTGTCGGAGCTGCATTATAGGTTCCAGTGCCAGAGGTAGGTGTAGTGAAAAGTTTTACCGTTACGCTATCTGGCAACGCACTATACGCCTTCGCTGTCACAGTCAACGCACCATCTGTTCCAACCACAGCGAGCAGGGCGGCAGTTACACTTTCGCTGTCCTTCGTGCCGTTTACGGTTACCGTCACCTTTTCGCCTGAGGTTGATTTCTTTGATGTGAGCGTGATATACGCAGGAACATCGCCGTCTGCAGCGGTATAGGTTGCCTCCAAGAAGTCAGAAGTCAATGCTTCGATACCAGTCACCGTATCAAGGTTGAGTTCGGGAACATCCTCAGCGGTATATGCAGTTTCGTTAATCGTACCTGCGGCAAGCGGAATAATCTTTGTCGCAGCCTCAAACGCTTTCGTAACTTCAAGCGTTTCCGCATCAGAAGTGTATGTCGTTTCGCCAATTGTGTAGCTCGCCGTGTATGAGTATGTGCCGATTGTTGAGGTGCTAACTTTTCCGTCAGTCACCGTTGCAGTGGCATAGTCTCCGACCGTTCCGTCCGTCACAGGAGCGACTTTGTAAGAAACTTCCGCCGTAACATCAGATTCGGTTGTGGTAACCGTTCCGTCTGACATTGTTTTCTTGGTAGAAGCCTTCGGAATTGTCGCTGAAATCGTGACATCAGAATTCTGTTCAGCAGAATTCTTACTCAACACAACAGTCGGCTTGGAGTATGTGGTTTCAGAAGAAAGCTCAACAGGCTCAAGTTCTTCGTCTACGATATGAATACCGTAAACAGCGATTTCTTTAGATGTTGTATTCTTAAGAACGACCGTTGAATCCGTTGCTTTTATCCACAGACTATAAGAATATCCCAATGGAGACCATTCTGTTTTATCAGCACCAGTGATTTCGATTTTGCGCGCCTCGCTAGTGTTCGTCGAACCAGCTTCAATTCGCAAGATTGTATCTGCAACCGTCTTAATGGTGAAAGTAGCTTCTTTCTGAAGTTTGATTCGACCACTGTATGAATATCCTGTAGAATCCGCAACATAATCGTATGTTTTAAGGACTACAGGCTGAGGTGGCTCGCTTGAGTCTAAAACCTGATATTTTGCACTTGAGACAACCCAACCATCGCCTTCGAATTTCTGCGCAGTATCAATGTTAGCATCCCCCAACTCTCCTGACACGAACTCTGCAAACAGTTTTTCATAATCCACCACAATCTCGCCTTCTGCTGATTCTGCATTTGCGTCGTCTTCGGCGTAGCGTGCTTTGTAGGTAGCAGGAACAAGACCGCTTGCAGTCATTCCGTCTTCGCTCAACGCAGTTCCAAGTGCAGTCCACTTTGTCCAAGTTCCGTCAAGCTGAACTTCGAGACGAGCCTTGTTTGTCGCTGCCGTTGAGTCTGCCTTAATCGCAACTTTTCCATCATCCGCGCCTTCCGCGCTTGCTTTCGTCACCGTAAAGTCGCTTGCGACAGGTGCTGCGGTGAATTTCTTGATGACAACAGAAATTGTCTCAGTAGAAGCATTGTAAGTGTCACTTGCTTTTACGCGGATTTTGTAGGTTCCGCTTGCAAGGCCGCTTGCTGCGTTCTCGGTAAAGTCGTTCCAGTTTGCGCCGTTGTCTGCGCTGTACTACAATGCGCGGGATTCTGTCGTTGTGTTTACGGTAAGCGTGCCGTCGTTGTCGCTTGCGCTTGTGGTCGGTGTTGCTGTGACGCTACCTGGTGCCGGAGCTTCGGCCGTCGGAAGGCTGTCATTCACATACTCTGGAACAGTAACCGCCGGAGAAGCAGGGCTTGCTTTTTTATCGTCTGTTTCTTTGAATCGGAAGTAGTATGTGCCGCTTGCGACTGAGACAGGACTCGCCGCAACAGCCGTCCATGAAGAAGCGTCTGCGCTTGTCGCATATTCAAGAGTTGTTACATCAGAAATGTCGTTGATGGTAATTGTGCCCTTTGCGCCAGCTGAGGCAGGAACTGCAGGAGTGAAGTTCGCCGCAGTTGGAGCATCTTGCGAGGCTTTTGCGGTCGGATACTGCTGTTCGACTTTGGTGAATTTCCATCCACCCTTTCCTTCTGAGCGCGCAAAGAATATATAGAATGTTTCGGGAACGGTCGCTTCAATGGTAGCCGTGTGTTCAGTATCGTCATCAGTAGTCGGACAAGCAATTTCCTCACTTTCACCAAGAACGGTTCCGTCAGCATCAGCAATGATGATTCTGTTGTTGCTTTCCACACCGCCTTTTACAGTCGTGAATGTGAAAATAATCTTCTCTTTTCCAGCCTGTGCAGCCGCTACTTTAAGGTATGTTGACTGATTTGCGACAGTGATAGTTTGTGTTCCCGCATCGATATTTCCACCAGCACTTACCTGCAAATAGTGATGCGTGCCCTGTGTGTTCGCTATAACTTTAGCATTTCCAGTCTTGCCCTCACCAACACAGTAGACAACTTTTCCATCAAGAATTGAGTTATCACCCACAACTGTGGTTGGAACTGAATCCAAGTCGTCAAAATTGTACACAAGGCTGTTGTCGTAAGAGACTTTCTCTTCCTTTTCCTTTGCCGTGCTTGAAACTGTTACTGTGATTTCTGATTCTTTTGAAGTGTCCCCGTATGTTGCGGTGACTTTTGCCGTGACCGTCGCATCATCAGCCGCATTGCCCGCAATCGTTACTTTTGCAGTTGATTCTGTGCTTGCATTGGCAGCAGTTTTTGAATCTGCCGTGATGACTCCACCGTCTGTAGACTCGGTGATTTCCCATTTGTAGGTGACGCCTGTAAGATTTGCGTCTGTTGTAGTAGCCGTGAAGGTGACTTCCGCACCCTGCTTGGCTTTGTTTTCCGTTGCGTCTGAGGCAACTGTGACTGATTTGAGTGAAGGAGTGTCTCCACCACCCGAACTTCCGCTAGAGCAGGAACTTACCCCCCCCCATGAACACTGTACACAAGAATAGCGACAGCATTTTAGTGAATTTTTTCATAAAATTCCTCCTTTATGAAATGCTTTTTTTGTTCTTCATGCGATTCCTCCGCACGAAATTTTAACAGTATAATCATAGAACATCTGAATCGAATTATACAAACAGATTTTTGGAATTTTCTGATTTTTTGCTCCCAAATTGTAGTAAAAAATTCGACTTTTCCGCTTTTTTTTGCTATCTTTATATCGTGAATCTCAAATTCATCAGAATTTTCAAACCGCTTGACCTCATCATGCTCGTTCTCTTTATCGCCGTCACGGTCGCGTCCTTTCTTTTTTTAAAGACTTCAAAAAATCCAGAGCAGAACCTTGTGATTACGGCAGCGCAAAAAGAATACATCTATCCGCTGAGCAAAAATCGTGAGGTCGAAATCGCCGGTGTTTTGGGAAATTCCGTGATTGTGATTCAGGACGGACGGGCGTTCTTTAAAAGTTCGCCCTGCACAAACAAAACCTGCGTTCATATGGGCGCAGTCTCGCTTGAAAATGATTGGGCAGCCTGCCTGCCAAATGATGTTTTCATCAGAGTAGAGTGAAAAATTCCTCACAGAGCTAAAGAGGACACAGAGAAAATAGCAACCAAAGAAAAACCTCTGTGAACTCTGTGTGCTCTGTGAGAAATTCAAAATGGAGAATGTATGGCGAAAAAGATTAAATCTACTGTCTATAAATGTACGGAATGTGGCTACACTCAGCCGCGATGGTTGGGGCGATGTCCACAGTGCGGGGAATGGAACACGCTTGAAGAAGCAATCGTTGACCCCAATTCAAACGCGGCGGCATTCGGGAACATGGCCACCGAAAAAGTGAAGCCGCTTCCGCTTTCGCAAGTAAGCGCACAAGAAAACGCACGGCTGTGCACGGGAATTACGGAATTTGACCGCGTGCTTGGCGGAGGCGCGATGAAACGAAGCGCGATTTTAATTGGCGGCGAGCCTGGAATCGGAAAATCAACGCTCATGATTCAGGCGTGCGCGGCGATTCACAAAAACGGCGGTGGAAAAATCTTGTATGTTTCGGGCGAAGAAAGCGCGGGGCAAATCAAAGGCAGAGCAGACCGCCTACAGCTCGACACCACGGGAATAGAAATTTTGTGCACGATGCGCCTTGAAGACATAAAAGACGCGCTCGTTGCCTTAAATCCGATTTTTGTGATTATCGACTCGATTCAAACCGTGTATTCCGTTGAAGCGGGCATTGTGCCAGGCACAGTGAATCAGCTGAAATTCTGCGCGAACGAGTTGATTGGCTGGGTAAAGGAGCGCGACAGCGTGCTTGTGATGAGTGCGCATGTCACCAAAGAAGGCACGATTGCAGGACCAAAGAGCCTTGAACACATGGTCGATACGGTCGTGTCGTTTGAGCGAAATGACGATGAAGTGCGATTTTTGCGTGCTATTAAAAACCGATTCGGAAGCGTGGACGAACTCGGCATTTTTGCGATGACCGAAAAAGGCTTGGAAGGCGTGGGCGACCCGAGCACCATGTTCATCACCAAGCGGACGGGCGCAGTTCCCTCTGGAATCGCAAATTCCTGCGTGTTTGAGGGAAGCCGTGCATTTTTGGTAGAGATTCAGGCGCTCACCGTGCCCGCAAAGGCGAGTATCAGCCGCGTGTATTCAGAAAAAATCGACTTGAACCGCGTGGCGCGTGTGGCGGCAGTCCTCGAAAAAAAGACAAAGCTCAAATTCTCTGACCAAGATTTGTATGTAAATGTGGCGGGCGGCGTAAAACTCACCGAAAGCGCAATAGACGCGGCATTGGCGGCGGCCCTTTACTCGGCGCGAACGGACATTCCGCTCTCGGAAAACAATGTAATTGTGGGCGAGCTGAGCCTTGCGGGGGAAATTCGTCCTGTTCCGCGATTAAAGCAGCGAATCAAAACCGCGCGCGACTTGGGCTTTACCCAAATCGCCGCCCCCGAAAAAGAAGACGGTGCCCAAAAAGTGAGCACCGTCTCAGAGTTAGTAAAAACGATTTTCGGAAAGTAATTACACTTTAAATTGATCAATCTGGCTTCCGATTCGGTAGATTGAGCCGTTGATTGATGTGGTAATGTTCAACAGTGATGTATCGGATTCTTCCATATTCTTGATGTTGACGGACATGCTTTCGACCTGATCTTTAACGACATCGGAAGAAGCCTTAAGCGCATCAATGTTGCTGATAATTCCCTGTCGTGACTGGTCTACGCCGTCAGAAGCCGTGCGAACTTGTGCAGTGGCATCGTTCATGTAGCTGAGGGCATCGCCAATCTGCTTTGAGCCCTGACTCTGCTCTTCCATTGCAAGCTTGATTTCGCGGACCAAATTGCCTGTTCCCTGAATCTTTTCTGCAACGGCGGTAAATGAGCGGTCAGCAAGGCTTGAAGCATCAACAACGCCCGAAATTGAACCCAAAATACCTTTGAGCTGAGCCGAAATCTTTTTGGACTCAGCGGCAGAAGTTTCTGAAAGTTTACGGATTTCGTCTGCGACGACCGCAAAGCCTTTACCTGCATCCCCCGCATGAGCCGCCTCGATTGCCGCATTCATAGCGAGCAAGTTTGTTTCTGAAGCGATTGAAGAAATGACTTTGTTTGCTTCGTTAAGCATTTTTGACTGTTCTTCAATCTGCTGAATCTGTTTGTTGACTTCATGCTGCTGAGAAATACCCTTGTCGACATCGCCCTGCAACACTTCGAATTCGCCCGCCATCTTTTCGACTGAATTTGAGACAGAAGTAATGTTTCCAATCATCTGTGTGACGGCGGAAGAAGCCTGCTCCACGCCCTGTTCCTGCTTTTGGAGCAAGTCACGCAAAGACTGAACTGCCTGAGAAATCGTATCGACCGCGCTTGCAGAATCGCCTACCTTTGCATGCTGATTTGAAATCTCGTTGTTGACCCCCTGAATCGACTGAACCATCTGTGAAAGGAAGTCGGCGTTGTCCTGAACCATTTTGCCAAGCTGCTCGCCATACACATGCAAGTCTTCTTTAGAATCTTTAAGCTCGGTGACGATAGAATGTAATTTTTCAGTGAAGTCATTGAATCCAGAGGCCAGGCTTCCGATTTCGTCTTTTGTGCCAACAGGAAGCCGTCGGGTAAGATCTGCCTCGCCGGAAGCAATGTCTTTGATTGCCGAGCCAACATTTTTGAGCGGTTTGATTGAGAGATTGACGACAAACAAACCAATCAAGAAGCCGATTACAAGAGCAATCGCGCCGATTACAATCATGCTGTGAAGAATTTTTGTAAGACCAGAGAAAAAGTCTGGATAAGGAGCCGCACAAATTACAACCCAGTCAGAATCAGAAATTGCCTGGAACGAAGCCGCAAATTTTTGCCCCTGGATTTCATCGTAGTAAACTCCAGTGCCGATGTCGTTTCCCTGCATAATTCCCGTAATAAGCTCTTGCATGCCCTGACAAGCGTCATCGACAATAGAAAGCCCATCACGAACTTTATCAACATCTGCATGAGCAACATATTTACCCGTACGCGAATTAATAACGACTGGATGAGAGTACAAACCGACCGTAAGATTTTCAACCGTGCGACACAATTCTTCTGAGTCTCGGACTGCAACGACTTCTCCGATTTGCTCACCCTCAGAATCATACACAGGATATGCATAGAATGTAGAAAGCTGCCCGTTGATTGCGCTCCAGTTTGGATCCATAATGGCAGGCTGCCCTTGCATAGAAACTTGCAGGTATTCGCGCGAGCTTAAATCTTTGTATTCGCCCGTTGTAGTCCAACCCATACCGTTTTCGTCATAAAATCCCATGCCGATGTAGCCGTCCATGCCGTCGATAACGCTGTTCGCAAGTTCCCATTTTTCGTGCAAATCAACTTCGGTATCACGGATGGTTGCGAAATTTGCGATTGACTGAAGCATTTTCATTTCGCGGTCATTAAGATTGTGAATGTCAGAAGCAGCGGTGAGGGCCAAGTTCATGTTAGAGATGTCTACCTGCTCTGAGAGTTCCTTTGATGACATGATATAAGAAAACACAACGATGCCCGTGCTTGCCAAAAAGATGACAGTCAAAAAGGCCATGTTTATTTTCGCTTTGATTCCTAACATTTTGTACTCCTTTTTTATTAACTCCACATATTATTTTTCGGCAGTTCGGAACGCATTCTGCAATTCAGCCGAATTTTCAGAGAGGACAATTTGATAAATTTTTTGATTGAGCGTTTTTGCGATGTCAGCAGGCAAGTCCGGTGAATCATCATGATTGATAAACATGAAGATGCACAGCGTTTTTTCGTCCATTTTGCGCTTCATGATAAGAACCGCATCGGACATAAAGGAAGTGCCGTTCACATACAGGCTCACATCGCGGATTTTGTCGAAAATCTGGAAATCGTCCGTGCGGCCAAGCAAATCGCATCGGAAATATGACACATTGACATCAAGCAGGCTTGCCGTATAGCACGTGCCTTTATGTTCGAATTTTACAGAACTTGACGAATCACACTGGGCACGCACAAGATTTCGGCGTCCCCGTGCCCCGCTCTGCTCCAAAACAGCGAGAATGGAATCAAAATTGGTGTGGCTTCCCTGAGAAAGCGCGAAACAGCCCGCCCGAATCTGCACATCACGGACATAGTATGTTTTGATTCGGTCTTCATCGGCGGGATTTTGCCGCGCAAGATAGAAAATGCCGATGAGCGTTTGCTGCCCGATAAATTCTTGAAGTTCACGGATATAAGACTTCCATTCAATGCCTTCGATAGAGGAATCAATGTTGAAATAGATGATTGAGTCAGGATAGAGCCGCGTGATTTCTCGGATTTTTGTTTGCATGGAGCATGTGTAGTCATCATTGATGATAAAAGTTTGATACCCACGCGCCATAAATTCTTCGAGATATGATTTGGGGATTAAAGAAGTGTCTGGCGCAATAAAAAATGTTTTGCGACCATAAAGTTCAACATCTGCTTGTGTCATAGAATTCATTATAAAACATAGCCCGAAAAAAAGCGAATTTTTTCTCTCACAATTTGCTAAATTTTAAGAAAAAATCATGTTTTATGCGCGCAAAATTACCAAAAACTCCAAATTTGTATTTTCCATAGCTATTGTCTTTATTTTTGTTTCATTGTATTATCAATTATTGTGAAAATAATCTTAAAGATTTTTGCATCGCTGTTGTTCGTTACTTCATCATTTATCATGTTCTCATGCTCACAGCCAAGCCCCCGCTATGAAAAGTCTTTAGGAACTATCTGCTTTGTCAATCTCTACAAACAAGGAAAACCAGCATACTACAACGAAATTTTCAACCGAATCGACCAAATCAACACGGAATTCAATACCTATATCGAAGCCGGAGACTTATACCGAATAAATAAATTCGCCTGTGACGAAGAAGTCATTGTCAGCGATGATGTTTTTACCGTCATTGAGATGGCACAAAAAATTTCCGCGCTCACGGACGGTTCCTTTGATATTTCCGTTAAGCCCCTTGTCTCGCTCTGGCATATCAACACAGATTCCCCGCATGTCGCCACAGAAGCAGAAATTGCAGAACTTCTGCCGCTTGTTGATTTTAAGAATATCCTTCTCAATCCAGAAAAAAAATCCGTCCGTCTTTTAAAAACGGGCATGGAAATCGATTTGGGCGGAATTGCAAAAGGATTTGCCGCTGATGAAATCGCTAAAATCTGCAAAAGTCATAAAATTCATCGGGCAGTCATCGACTTGGGCGGAAATGTCTATGTCTATGGCAAAAAAGCTAAAAACGAGTTGTGGAATGTCGGAATTAAAAATCCTGAACTTCCCGACTCTGCCCCCCTCATCAAAATCATAACACCAGAAAATTCAGTAGTAACGAGCGGATTGTATGAACGCTTTTTTGAGCAAAATCAAAAACGCTACCATCACATTCTTTCGCCAGAAACAGGAAGCCCCGTTGAAAACGAACTGACCTCAGTTTCCGTAATCTGCCACAATTCCATGATTGCCGACGCGCTTACAACGAGTTTTTTTGTTCTCGGAAAAACTGAATCACTTAAACTTCTCCCGATTTTGCAAGAGACATTCAATCTAGAAATTTCAGCGGTTTTTATCGACAAAGACCATCACATCACATTCTCAGAAAACTTTCCGTACGAATACGAAATTCTGTACGATGATTGGAAAGTTGAAGGAAGCAACTAGTTTAGTTTGTATTCTGCAAAAGGTGCGGGATAAGCGAGTTGTCGAGCACTTCGAACGCGAAACATTTCTTACCCAAGTCTTTGAGCGACGCGCCGATGTGATAGAGCGTTTTTTGGTCAATAATTAAGAAGCGGTCGTGCATTTTCGCCGTGTGGTTTACGGTCAAAGTTGGATATTGTGCGTTGAATTTCTGAATGTCCTGTGCGGTCAGTTTCGTTTTTGGGTTGGTAAAAATAGTGACGGTTACATTCGCTTGCTTTTTTGTGAACCGCTCCAAAACGCTTAAGTCCACATAGTTGTCCACCAAAATGATTTCTTGCGTTGCCTGTGCAATGAAAGATTCAAATTTCGCGTAGGCATCGAAAATCTGCCCTTGAAAGAAGACGCCCTGCGCGTCGTTTACATGGTATTTATCAAGAAGCGTGAAGATTTCCGAGACTTTTTTGTCGGTTTCTTTTTGATGAATGTCCGATTCGAGCAAATGCTTTTTTATGCCGTCGATTTCCACGAAGAGATTTGCGTTGTTTTGAAGAAAATGCTTCATTTCCTTGAACATTCTGATGAGCATTTTGCTCTGCGTAACGGCAAGCTCGCCTTTCAGCACGGTCATGAGCATGTAAATTCCCTGCTCAGTGAATGCGTACGGAAGAACTCTGCTCATTTTACTATAATTTGCGGTCAAAAAATTTGACCGCAAATTATCCGTTTCTGCTTCTGTCAACTGAAAGCGAAAATCTTCATCAAAGCGGTCGATGTTGTTTTTCACCTGCTGATTAAAGGCTTTCGTTGTATATCCGTAAATCTCTGCAAGCTCGAAATCAAGCATGACTTGAAGCCCACGGATTGTATAGATTTTGTCTTTTAGCTTTTCCATGTTGTATAAAGAAATTTCTGTGTTCATTCTTCCCCCACGATTTTTAAAATTTCTTTCCCAAATTTCTCCACTTTCTTTTCGCCGAGTCCGTTCACATCGTAGAGTTCATCGGTCGTGCGCGGCTTTTTGAGCGCGATGTCGTTCATGGTTTTGTCGCCGAAAATGATGTAGGGCGGAACATTCAGTTCTTCGGCTTTGCGCTTGCGCCACTTTTTCAAGTCGCTTTGGATTCGTTTCGCTTCTTCATCATCACCGAAATCAACTTCCTTTTTGTGGAGAACGAAACTTGCTTTCTGTTCGTTGCCTGCTTGTGACCATTTCGACTTTTGCTTTTCGGGTTTGGGGAACATGAGTCCGCCCGCACTTCCCACGCTCGCACGGCTTTTCGGTGAGAACGCACTTTCTGCGTGCAAATCGGTCGAATTTTCGCTTCCCTTCGGCATATTGAACGGAAGCATGATTTTGTCACGGTTTTTCAACGCGGCAAGTCCGTCGTTTGTGAGGAGAAGAATATTGTAGTCGCCGTACTTGGTGATGAAATTCTTTTCGATGAGGAGATTCACGAGTTCGTGCCACTGATTTTTGTCGAGTTCGCGCCCGATTCCCCAAGTGGAAAGCATATTGTGCCCGTTGTCGAGAATCCGCTTAGAGCGTGAGCCGAGCAAAACTTCAATCACATACGCCGCGCCGAATCGTGAATTCGTGCGGATAATGCAGCTCATGAGCTTCTGGCACGGAATCGTCATGTCAATTTCGGGAATCGGTCCCATTTCGCACAAATCGCAACAATGCCTGGTCGTTCCGACCTGGTTCTTTCCCGTAAAATCCTCGCCGAAGTACGACAAAAGCAGCTTCCGTCGGCAAGTTCGCCCCGTCGCGTAGGAAATCATGCCTTGTAAGAGCGTTTCACACCGCGCCTTATCGCTCGCTTCCTCAAAAAAATAGCGGATTTTGTGAATGTCGCCCGCCGAGTAGAGCAAAAGTGCCTCGCTCGCCAAGCCGTCACGCCCCGCGCGCCCGATTTCCTGATAATACTGTTCGAGCGACTTTGGCATATCGTAGTGAATCACGAAGCGCACATTCGGCTTGTCAATTCCCATTCCGAACGCGAGCGTGGCGACCATAATCTGCACTTGGTCGCGGATAAATTTCGTCTGATGGTCGGCACGCACTTCGTCGGTAAGCCCCGCATGATAATTCAGCACGGAATAGCCGAGTCGGTCGAGTTTTTCGGTGAGTTCATCGACCTGCCGCTTTGAAAAACAATAGATGATTCCGCTTTCATCCCAGTGACGGCGGATGCAGTCAACAACTTGGTCGAGCGCGTTTCGGTTTTTCTGCCGCACATCGAGGAAAATATTCGGGCGGTCAAAACTTGAGACCAAAACGGCGGGATTTTTCAGCTTGAGATTTTTGATGATGTCTTCTCGCACGGAGCGTGTCGCCGTCGCCGTGAGAGCGAGAAACACCGCGCTTTTGAACTGGCTTCTGAGCGAAGAAATTTCTAGGTAGTCTGGTCGGAAGTCATGCCCCCACTCGGACACGCAGTGCGCCTCGTCAATCGTAATGCAACTGACCGTCACGCGGCTGTCGTGGAGCAAGTCATTGATTTTGGGCGTGACAAGCGTTTCGGGCGCGACATACACGATTTTTGTTTCCCCGCGCCGAATCGAATTCATCGAGTCCTTGTAATCTTCCCACTCAACCGTCGAATTGAGGAACACCGCGTTAATTCCCGCAGCGTTAAGGCTCGACACTTGGTCTTGCATGAGCGAAATGAGCGGCGAGACCACCACCGTAAGCCCCTCAAAAATGAGCGCGGGAATCTGATAGCAGAGCGACTTTCCGCCACCCGTCGGCATAATCGCGAGCGTGTCCTTCCCCGCGAGCACATTCGAGATAATATCTTTTTGAAGCAGCCTGAAACTGTCGTAGCCGAAAGCAGATTTTAAAACTTCTTCGGGCGTTTTGTTCGTGAAATCCATCTTAAATTCCTATAATTTATGGAAGAAAAACAAAAATATAACAGTTGTGTCAAAATCGGGCGTAGGTGAGGTTGCGACAAAAACTCGCTTGAACTTGTTCACCGCGAGTTTTCTGGCGTGTTCTCGCCGAGAGCCTGATTTTGTATCAACTGAAAAATTTCTTTTATTATTCTACCATAAATCACTTGCATTGTTTTCTTTTTTTTGTTATTCTTTCAATACTTGCCGGGTTGGTGAAATGGTAGACACTACAGACTCAAAATCTGTTGCCTTCACGGGCGTCTGAGTTCGAGTCTCAGACCCGGTAGATTGAACGCTTGCTAGTATGGCAAGCGTTTTTTTTAGACTTTGGAAGAAAAAAGGTATGGAAAAAAGAAACCTTTTGAATAAAGGTGTCGTTTTTCCATTTTCTAGGTTTCATTAAAAATCTCCAACGGACCGTCATTTCTCCGAAGTGAAATTGCTTCCATAATATGCTCCTCTTTTATTTTTTGAGAGTTTTCCATGTCGGCAATGGTGCGCGAAAGTTTTAAAATCGAAGAAATTGCCCGCTGTGAAAAATCATTTGTGCGGATTGCAGTGTCTAAAACTTTCTGCTCTTCTTTGCCAAGCGGACAATGCGCTAAAATTTCTTGCGGTGACAGGTGCGCGTTTTTTTTGCCTTGCCGTTTGCGCTGAATCATGGTGGCCGTTGCGACGGCTTTTCGTAGTTCCGTGCTTGAAATTCGGTCTTGCGAAGCATCAAGTGTTGCATTCTGAATTTTTTCGCAGGCCGCACAGTTTTCTTGTTCAATGCACACTTCGCACGGATGGGGATGTGTTTCTGCAATCGCTATTTTTTCAGCATCATTTTCCACATGGACTCTGATGTCGATTCTGTCCAAAAGCGGTCCCGAAAATTTCTTCCAATATTGCTCAACGCTTTTCATTGAGCACAGGCACATTTTGTTTTCGCTGCCGTAATTTCCGCACGGGCACGGATTTGTCGCTACTAAAAGCTGAAACTGAGCAGGATAAATGGTCGTTCTGCCTGCCCGACTGATTGAAATCATGCCGCTTTCAAGGGGAACACGAAGCATTTGCAAAACCGAAGTTCTGAATTCTGCCGCTTCGTCCAAGAAAAGCACACCATTGTGCGCGAGTGAAATTTCTCCAGGCCGACAGTTCGCGCCGCCTCCGCACACGCCCTCAAGACTTGCGCTTTGGTGAGGCATTCTGAACGCCGGAACTCGCATGAGCGGTTGATCTGGTCGCAAAAGCCCTGCAATCGAATGAACTCGTGTGGTGCTCTGGGCTTCTTCAACGGTAAGCAAGGGCAAAATCGAAGGAAATCTGCTGATGGCAAGCGTTTTTCCGCAACCAGGCGGACCATACGCAAGCAGATTGTGTCCACCTGCCGCCGCAATCTGCAACGCACGCACCAGTTTTTTTTGATTCACAATATCCGCGAAATCAGAATTTCTGTCTTCCGCCGGAAAAAGTACGCCGTTCACTTCAACGCTGTCTTTCGGAACAAAAAATCGAGAATCATCGCCTTCATTCATGCCAGTAAAAAGTTCTGGCTTTAAAAGCGCTTCATACGCTTCTGTAAGATTCGTTGCTCCGAACACTTTCATTCCGGCAACTTCGCGAGCTTCAGCCGCATTCGCGCTTGCTACTATGCATTTTGTAATTCCCGCCTGAACTGCCGTGCTTGCCGCCGCATGAATTGCCCGTACAGGACGGATTGCCCCCGAAAGTTCCAGCTCCCCCATCACAAGAATTGGCTCTTTCCCAAAGATTCCTGCAGTATCGCCAGTTTCTGAACCTCCAACACACGCTTGCTGAGCTGCCAAAACCGCAAGTGCCAACGGCAAATCAAATCCCGCGCCTTCCTTTTTCATGTCAGCTGGAGAAAGTGAAATCAGAACCCGCTCCATCGGAAATTCAAAACCTGAATTTCGAATCGCAGACTTCATGCGCTCACGGGATTCTTTGACCGCACCGTCAGCTAAGCCCACAATGTCAATCGCAGGAATTCCACGCCGCAAATCGACTTCAACCGTCACCAATGCCCCTTCATAGCCAAAAGGTGAAAAAGAATAAATCGTCATATATACTCCTCTGAAAACAGCAAACTGCCCTCCTCCGTTTTCACAGTATATATAGGCGAAAATTTTCAAGTTTCGGCAACGCAACTCGTAAAAAAAGCAAAAAAAGTGAAAAATTTTTGAATTTTTTTGCAGAATGAACACGGCAATAGCATTTGTCCTCATTTTATGGTATATTTTCTTATAATATTTTGGACAACAGAAAACACTATGAATGAAACCATCGAAAAAAAAGTGCTCGTAACAGGCGCATCAGGCGGAATCGGACGGGCAATTGCGTTAGCCGTCGCACATGAAGGCTACGAGGTCGTTGCGCATTACAATACCAGCGCAGAAAAGGCAGAAAATCTCAAATCAGAAATTGAGGTTGCGGGCGGAACATGCTCGCTTTTGCAGTTCAATATTTCTGACCGCGAAGACTGCCGCACAAAACTCGAAAAATGGACTGAAGAAAACGGCGCATTCTGGGGAATCGTTTTGAATGCAGGAATTTGCCGAGACAATGCCTTCCCTGCCCTCTCTGATGAAAACTGGGACAGCGTGATTCATACAAATCTTGATGGATTTTACAATGTCTTAAAGCCGCTCGTCATGCCGCTGTGCCGAAAAAAGCGTGGCAGAATAATTACGATTTCAAGTGTTTCTGGCATAATCGGAAATCGCGGGCAGGTAAATTACAGCGCGAGCAAGGCGGGCATTATCGGAGCAACAAAAGCACTCGCTACGGAACTTGCAAGCCGAAAAATCACGGTGAACTGCATTGCGCCAGGATTTATCGAAACCGACATGATTAAAGACGCGCCCGTTGAGCATATTCTTCCCACAATCCCGATGGGGAGAGCGGGAAATCCAGAAGAAGTCGCCTCTCTTGCTGTCTTTTTGCTCAGCGAAGGCGCAAGCTACATCACGCGACAAGTCATCGGCGTAAACGGCGGAATTGTCTAGCGAACAGCAGAATTATCGAAGATTCCGTTTTGCCCATGCACGCGGACTCATTCCGGTATTCTTTTTGAATACGCTCGAAAAATAATTTTGGTTTTGAAAGCCAAGTCTGTCGGCAATATCTCCGAGTTTAAGGCTTTCCACTTGAAGCAGATTTTTTGCCTGCTCGATTTTAAGCCGTTCATGCAATGTCTGGATTGTATAGCCAGTCAGTTCTTTTGCACGCCGCACAAGATGGCTTTTGCTGACAGACAAATCACTTGCCATTTTCTCCAAATCGGTCATTTCGTTCATATGCTCCAACAGATAATTCGTAATTTGGCTGGCTTTGATTCCATTTCGGATTTCATCGGAATTATCTGAGGGCAGGTTCAAAATTCCCACAAGCTGCTCGCCCGTCAGGAGCATTGACCGCTCTCTTGTTCGTCCTTCTTTAACATACACTGCGTTCAGTGCATTGGAAAGCAGCGTTCGCACCGTGTCATAAATCGGAATATTCGGGTTCGCTATTTCCAAGAACGCATAGCCAAAATATTTGTCACCGTAATGCAAAATCTCAACGATAAACGAATATCGCCGCCCCTGTGGGAAAAATACTTTTGGAATACATGCAGGCTCGACAATCTTAAATGGAAGTTTTGCCTGAATATCAGCTCGCGGTTCTGGAAGAATCAGCTCCAGATTGGCAGTTCCCAAATCACTCGTCATGCTGTCGCTCAATGCCAGAATAATTCCAGGAATTCCCATCTCGCCGAGCTGATAGCGAAGCACATCCTGAATTTGCTTTCCCGTAGTCGCTGTGGCAAAATTTATCGCTATTTGAGAAAGATTATTCATCAAATAGGTATCCGTGCGGGGAGCAATCGTGTCATATTCAATAAAAACCGAAGTAAGCGTGCGAAGTTGGTGAAACACATTCTCCATGTGGACCGTTTGCTTGACATCATCACGAACGAGCGTAAGAATTATTTTCCGCAACTGCGTGATACTTTGCTGCAAATCGCTGTTCACGAGAATCGCGTCTTTTCTTGTATTCTGAAGAAGATTCTGGAACCACCGAAGCATTTTGCTCGGCTCATGCTGATCATAAATATCGTCAAAAATAGCATCAACAAGCCCCTGAACTTCATCTTCACTCTGATGAACAAAAATTTCGCGTACTTTCGTAAACAAAAATTCCCGCAATTCGCCTTCAGATGTATTTTCGATGGAAAATCCCTGCGTTGAGATGGAATTTTCTGCCGCCTGCACCACGCTTTTTTCAAAACACCCGCACGACTGGCGCACGAGAATCGAAGTGGGAACAAGCCGCGTCTCAAAATGCTCTTGCGGAGCCATAATCCTATCAATCAAAAGCTCCACCGACGCATAGCCGCGCTTAAAATACTCAAGATTCATCGTGGTAACGGGCGAACGAGCCGAAACACCGCTGTACTGATTGTTAAACCCAGTGATTGCGACATCTCGCGGAACCGAAATTCCGTGCTTATCAAGCTCTTCGATAACATCAGAGGCAATCAAATCACTCGGCGTAATGATACAATCTATTTCTTTTTTGTCATGCAAGTCATGTTTTGCAGTGATTTTATTGATGACATCCGCAATATCCACCGAATTCATTGTTTTGGTGAGGAAAATAGAGTCCGGCAGTTCTTGAATCCCATAATTTTTAAGTTCGTTTTTAAAACAGTTAAGGCGGTCAATATGAGGTGAAGAATTCGCACAACCAATAAACGCAAATTTCCGATACTCATGCACTTTTATGAGATGATTCATCAAAAGCGAAATTGAATAGTTGTTGTCGATTCTGATTGAAGGAATTCCCGGAATATCAAGATAGCCGATTTCAACCATCGGCAGCGGTTTTAAAGCGGAAAATGTTTTTTCTACCGTTTTTGAATCAATCAACTCGCACAAAGACGAGGCCCATGTAACGAGTCCGTCAACGAGCGGAGATTTCATAAACTGAAAGGTCTTTAAATAGTGAGAAATGAAATCAATATCATCAAAAAACGAATATTTTATTGCGCCTGCGAAATTTATGAAATTGAGGTCATAATCAGTGGCGGCTTTGAGCATACCAGCAATATATTCCTGACCGATGAACGAGCGAAAATCTGCAATGCCTGCAAATCCGAATGTTACCCTTCGGCCCTGATTCTTTCGCGAGGCAAGAAATGCCCTTCGTTTTGAAATTCCGTGATTCATATTCTTTATTTTATCACAAGTTTCGGCAAATTTTATAACTATTTATCAAAATTTTATAAAATTCACATTTTATCGGGCATTTTTTCTTCCTTGCTTTTTTTGCGCTTGTGCAGTATATTAGTAAGTACAAATCTAAATCTCCCGTCGATTTATCCAAATTGCAGGCGGGGTTCTCTCGTATGAGAGAGCAAAATCTTGCTAAATAGGAGGCTCAAAATGAGCGCTATCTTATCTAACAATCACTATCTTTTTACATCTGAATCAGTAAGCGAAGGTCATCCAGACAAACTCTGTGACCAGATTTCTGATGCAATCCTTGACGAATGTCTTAAGGCAGACCCGAATTCTCATGTTGCGTGCGAAACCTATGCCACAACGGGAATGGTCGTTGTGGGCGGTGAAATTTCAACGACTGCGAACATCGATGTTCAAAAAATCGTTCGAGATGTGGTGCGTGACATCGGCTACACAAACGAAGACTACGGCATTTCTGCTGACTCAATGGCTGTCTTGAATGTGATTCACAAGCAGTCGCCCGACATCAACCAGGGTGTCGTGGGAACTGGTCTCAAAGAGTACGAAGGTCAGCAGGGCGCAGGCGACCAGGGAATTATGTTCGGTTTTGCGACCAATGAAACGCCTGAGTACATGCCGGCAACGCTTGTGTACGCGCACAAAATCTTGCGGAAGGCGGCTGAACTCCGAAAGAACGGCACAATCAAGTGGCTCCGCCCGGACTCAAAATCTCAGGTCACGATTGAGTATGACGAAAATCACAAGCCTGTCCGAATCGATGCGGTTGTCGTGAGCCATCAGCACAATCCCGAAGTTGACTATGACACAATCAAAAAGACGATTATCGAGCAGATTGTAAAGCCTGTCCTTGAACCGACGGGGCTTCTTGACGCGAACACAAAATATTACATCAACCCGACAGGCCGATTCGTTGTGGGCGGCCCGCACGGAGACGCTGGCTTGACTGGACGAAAAATCATCGTCGACACTTACGGCGGTGCTGGTCGCCACGGTGGCGGTGCGTTCAGCGGCAAAGACCCGTCTAAGGTTGACCGCTCGGCAGCGTACATGGCGCGCTACATCGCAAAGAACATCGTAGCGGCGGGCTTGGCTGACCGAGCCGAAATCCAGCTTTCGTATGCAATCGGCGTTCCGCATCCTGTTTCAATCATGGTTGACACATTCGGCACGGGAAAAGTCGATAACGCGAAAATTGCCGCAGCTGTCGAAAAAGTGTTCGACTGCACGCCAGCTGGAATCGAAAAAACGATCGACCTCAGAAAGCCGATTTACCGCGCAACGAGCAACTACGGTCACTTCGGGCGCGAAGGCTTCTCTTGGGAGAAAACCGACAAAGCCGAAGAGTTGAAAAAGGCTGTGAAATAATGTATTATGAGAGCGTCTTAAAACGACGCTCTTTTTTTGCGGTTGTAGTACATCGGTAGTACCCGGGCTTCCCAAGCCTGTGAGGCGGGTCCGACTCCCGTCAACCGCTTTTTTTATACACACCCATTTTCCAAAAGTGCTAAAATATGAGCAAAAATTGACAAAAATCGCTAATATATGAGCAATGATTCAGCTTGAACAAAAAACTTCCCCGCAGATTGCAAAAGAAATCGCCGAGCGCGTGCAAAAACGGCGCAAAGAACGACACTTCACGCAAGAACAACTCGCGCTCAGAGCGGGAATGAGTTTTGCGTCTTACAAACGCTTCGAGCAAAAGCACGAAATCGCATTCGACTCGCTCATAAAAGTGGCGATTGCCCTCGATTGCGAAACTGATTTCGATTCACTCTTTTCAAAACCGCATTTTTCTTCAATAGAGGAGCTTCTCGCAAGTGAAAAAAAATGCGCAAAATCCCCGTAGAAAAGACGACCGTTGAAAAACTATTTTTTTTCTGATAATTCTGCGACACCACTGTCGGTTTTTGCACTTTCAAGCCAACGCTTTGTTATTTCGGTCATATAGCAGAACTCCTTTTTGTAAAACAGTACGCTCAATAGAAGGAATGTTTGTTTTTGAGGCGAAATGACTTGCCGTTGCAAGCAAAATGTCAACAGGACGATTTTTGATATTGCGGACGGATTTATACGCACGGGTTGTCTCAGCAGGAATGTCGTTTACAGAATCGTCTACTATGATATAAAAATCATAATCACTTTCTTCGGTAAATGTGTCATCAGCATACGAACCAAACAAATAGATACGCACAGGGGAAATTGCATGCACGAAAGAGTCTTTTAGCTCGGTAATGTTCTGCGTAAGCATAAGCGCGTCTCCTTTTCTTAGTATAAAAGTATATCATATATTATTATTTCTGTAAAAAAATATAATTTGCGTGTTTGTTGTAAAACTGTGCTTTATAAATTATAATTGATGTTGAGGTGGTTTATGCGAAAAGAATTTTGTGAAAAAGACGGAATCTTGATTACATATACAGACAAAGATGTTTGCTTTGAAGAATGCGACACCGCTATGGCGATTCTCCTCAAAAACAACGGCGAAATCATTCACACAAATTTCGACAAAGAAAAAAGCGAATATTTTCAAAATTATCTCAAACAGATTTATCCGGGAATAACCAGTTTTAGAAACCTTGATTCTTTGGAGACCGCCTAATGCCGGAATATTTGCGCACGCTAGGCTATAAAGTCTATATTTGGTCAAAAGAAGAAAGTGAACCGATTCATTTTCATGTAACAAAAGGCAATCCGAGCAAAGATGACACAAAAATTTGGCTCTTGTCAAACGGGTCTTTAAAACTAGCCCACAACAAAGGTAGAATTCCGCAGAAAGATTTGTCTCGAATTTTTTCAGCAATGCAAAACTATTATTTTGATTACATCAATTTTTGGAAATCATATTTTAACGAAGAAGTAAAGTTTTACGAATAGTGTAGAAATATAAGGGCGTTCCCCGCCTGCGGCGGGTCAGGCTTTTCGCGAGCACTCTCGTTGTCGTGCTCGTTTCACTTCCGCGCTAACCGCGCTCCATACCGCAAGCGGTACGCCTACGGCGGTGCTACAATCCTTGACGCTTTTTTAAATACGGCTTGTTAATATCTTCTATTGCATTTTCTAATTCATCTTTCCATTGCAATTTGGGTTCAGTCGTATAAATAAAATCCTTGTCAATGCTATGCTCGGTTTTCAAGTATGAAAGAATTTCTTCTTTCGCATCTGCTTGTACAATAATCTTTCGAACCAAGCCAGGATACTCTTTCCCCCGTCCATTCGTTGAATTTATAGGAATTGGTTTTTCTTTTAAACCTTTATGTTCTTTAAAAGAGTTTTCACCCATATACAAGAACAGCCCTTTTTGATTTTCCATTCGACTTGATGAATAGTTTAATTCTATAAAGTGATTCCTACTGATAAAGTCTTCGATGGCAGAAACTTGAAAGCCGTTTCTAGAAAAGAAAGATTCCAAGTCTTCTTCCGATTCTCCGCTATATTGCATATATAATTCTAAGATTTTCTTTTCTTCTAACGGGGCTCTTCCCGCCATATTAAGGAAATCAGTTGTATACCGATATATGCAACCATCTTTGTCACTGTGTTTGTCGCAAGCAAAATACAGACTGACCAAAAAACTATGTGAAAAGTCAAGTAATCGTGTATAGCCACCATAATGCTGAATCTTTGCAACCTTATCCAAAAAAGTATTCATTTCTTCATCTGTTTCAAAGTATTTTGAGCATTTTGTTAGTATTTCGGTCAGATATTTATACTCGTCTTTCGCAAGAAGTGTTATTTTATCGCTTCGGAATAAGCCAGCGATAGAGTTCGGATATAAAGCAGTGGCTTCACCTCGAAAAAAAGTTTCCCAACATCCAAAGGTATATCCTTGTTTTTTCATTTCTTCACTTATATGGTCTGTAAAGTCTGCTTTCTTATAAAACTCATACGCAATTTCTGCATCTTCAGCTTTTTTTATTTCTGTAATTTCTTCTGATATTTTATCTTCCATAATTTTTCCCTCTTTTCAACCTTTTATAATTTCAATTATTCCTTGATTCGTATTCTGTCCGCATAAAAGTTTGATTCGAAAAGTTGTGATATATCAATATCAAGCTTATAGTTTTTCTTTTTCAAAACTTCTCGAAATTTTTTCTCGCATTCTATTTTTGAAATAAGCGGACTCGGAATAACTTTTAAATCTTTTAAAAAATCAGAATTAAACGGTTTATTTACGGCTGCGTTGTCATTAGGATTATTTTTGTCACAGCAAAGCCGAAGCTCTGATTCATACCGCCAAGCCAAGTCTTTTAAATACCCTGCGAATTTTTGTTTATCACATTTAAAACTTCCCTTTGTCTTTTTTGTACCACACCGATAGAAATATTCTTCTTCTCCCAAAGGAGTTGAGTCTTTGTAAACACCTGCAAAATCTGCATAAGCAACAAGTCGGGGAGTTACTCCCTGCTGACACAAATTTTTGACAGTCTGTGTGGGAAAGCATATTTTAACATTAATTTCTCCTGGATTTGCCTCAATATCTTTCCGTTTTTTTGTGATTCCACCGTACATTGCCCACATTCCGAAACTATCCGTTTTGCTCGCCATAAGACAGAAAAACTTTTTGTCACAGAATTTGCCAAATTGTTCGTCTTCAATCTTATCATTCATAATTTCAAGTGGAGAAAATCGCAGTGAAGAACCGTGAAAAATCTCGGCAAGTGAGTCCAGTTTTGTGTAATGATAAAAAGTTGTAATACTAGCTTTGTATGTGAAAGGGCTGTCCAAATACAGTTTCAATTCACCCGAATTCTCAATATTATCAAATTGCATTATTTATCTCCCGAAAATAAATTTTTTCTCTCTCCGACAGTGATTTTAATGTAATAGCTTTTGCCATCCAAAATTTTCGCCAGCACCCCCAGTTAAACTCTTTGCATTTTCAACAGGATCTGACACAAACAACAGGTCTTCATTTTCCAGTTCTGACCATTCATATTTCTCTGAATCAGTATCTGAGTAAACAAGTGTGCCTCGACGCCATTTAGATGTTGCATTAACAAAAACAATTGTTTCAAGATTGGAACAACCGATAAATGCTTGGAGTCCAATGGTTGTTACTGCGCTAGGAATTTTTATGGTGGTTAACCCTGTACAATTGTAAAATGCTCCTTCTCCAATGCTCATTACAGTGGAAGGGATTGTTATGCTTTTCAACCCTGTACAGCCATAAAAAGTAAATCTTCTAATGTATTTTAATGTCGATGGAAGAGAAACATTTGTAAGAGAAGTACAATTTTTAAATGTATATCCATCACCAATGGCAGTTATGCCCTCTGATATTGTAACATCCGTAAGATTGGTACAATCTTCAAACGCAAGATAACTATTCTTTACGCTGGCAGGTATCGTGACACTAGTAAGACCTGTACATCCCTTAAAAGCTTCCCGAATATCTGTCACATTTGGTGGTATTGTTATGCTCGTAAGCCCAATGCACCCCTCAAAAGCACCACTAATAGATGTCACGCTTGATGGTATTGTAATGCTTGTAAGTTCTGTACATCCCCTGAATGTACTATCAAGCTCTTTTAAGCCACTAGGCAATGTAACAGTTTTTAATTCTGTGCAGTCCGCGAAAGTAGACCTTCCAAGACTTGGCACGCGTGATGGAATCGAAATTTCCGTTAATTGTGTACACCCCCTGAATACATATGATGCCTTTTCTCTATATTGATATTGTTGCAAATATTGCACATGAACAAATGAAATATTCTGACCCGTTGAAGAAATCGTTACGCTCGTAAGACCTGTACAGCCCTCAAAAGCACTTTCACCAATGTATGCCACGCCGTCGGATATTGTAATTTCCGTAAGACTCCTAAGGTCACGGAATGCATTATCTCCGATGGTTGTCACTCCTTTTGTACCTATCGTAACACTTGTAAGATTAGAACAACCATCGAATACATAACTTCCAATATTTCCCTTAGGTATTGTGACGCTCGTGAGACCTGTACAGCCATAGAATACTTCTTCCCCAATGTTTGTCACGCTATCGGGTATCGTAATGCTCGTAAGTCCACTGCATTTACTAAACGCCCTGCTTCCGATACTGGTCACGCCGTCGGGTATTGTTATGCTTGCAAGTCCGTTGCAACCACTGAACACAGAACTTTCGATGTTCGTTACACTATCGGGTATCGCTATGCTCGTAAGCCCGCTACAGCCGTTGAACACAGAACTTCCGATGCTCGTTACGCCGTCGGGTATCGTTATGCTCGTAAGCCCGCTGCATCCACTGAACACAGAACTTCCGATGCTCGTTACGCCGTCGGGGATCGTTATGCTCGTAAGTCCGCTGCAGCCGCTGAACACACTGCTTTCGAAGCTCGTTACGCTATCAGGTATTGTTATGTTCGTAAGCCCACTACAGCCGCTAAACGCACTGCTTCCGATGCTTGTCACGCTGTTTGGTATTGTTATGTTCGTAAGTCCACTGCAACCACTGAATGCACCGTACGGAACTGGCTGAGAACTTGTGACGATGACGCTCCGTAATGACGAAGGAATGTAATAATCAATACTGCTAGATGAACTGTAATATTGCTTTGCTTTTATTCCGTCTGCATAGCTCGAATTTCCAAAAATAAAGCCGAACAGGGCATTTGCTCCTGTGGCAGTTGCACTTTCGCCGATAAACGGTATCGTAATAGTCGTTAAATCCGAACACCCAGTAAATGTACCATTTCCGATATTCGTTACAGTATCAGGAATCGTAATGCTTGTTATTCCCTTACAACCAGAGAACGCATAGTTTCCTATGCTTTCAACTGTGTTCGGTATTACAAAATCTCCTGTAATTTTTGTTCCGTTGATATATAAATCAGCACCATTGCAACAAGGATTTGAAGTCGCACTAGAAAAAGTAATCGACAGCCATTGCTCCAAAGTTCCTTCGTAATGCACACTTGTAATTCCTGAGCAGCCAGAGAACGCATCTGTGCCGATACTCGTTACAGTATCTGAGATTACTACGCTCGTATAATTTGCTCTATCTTTGAAAGCATTGGCTGGGATGTCTGTTATATCATCAGATATAACAAGTTCATCCAAATCTGTACTGTTTGTGCCATTAATATATAACACAGCACCGTTATAGCAAGGATTTGAAGAAGTCGTAGGGAATACAAAATCGAACCATTGTTTTAGACTTCCCTCATAATATACACTTGTTAATCCTGTACAATTATAGAAAGCATCCGCACCAATAGTTGTAAGCTTGCTTGATAGCGTTACGCTCGTAAGTCCGTTACAATTATAGAACGCACCGTATGGTATCGAGTGGGCTTTTGTGATGGTAACACTCCGCAAAGATGAAGGAATGTAATAATATGTGCTAGAAGACGAAGTATAATATTGCGTTGTTTTCGTTCCACCTGTATAACTTGAGTCGCCAAAAATAGAGCCGAACAGGGCATTTTTTCCCGTCGCATCTTCACTTGTACCTACAAACGGTATCGTTATGCTCGTAAGCCCGCTACACCCGCTGAACGCACTGCTTTCGATGCTCGTTACACTGTTGGGTATCGTTATGCTCGTAAGGCTCGTGCAGCCAGAGAACGCATAGTTTTTTATTTTTGTGATACCATTTGGTATTATCAAATCTCCTTCAAATTTCTTACCATTGATATATAAATCAGCCTTATTCCAAGAACAAGGATTTGACACTTCCGCAGAAAAATTAATCGATAACCATTGTTCCAAATCACCTTCATAATATACTCTTGAAATCCCACATCTCGAGAACGCACGACCTGCTATGTTCATTATGTTGCTGGATATAGTAATGCTAGTGATATTTCCACATCCACTAAATGCACCGTAAGGTATTGAATTTGTTTTGGTAATGGTAACATTTTTTAACGACTCAGGAATTATATAACGGACAAAATCGCTATATTCAGTATAATATTGTGACGCTAGATATCCGGTTGAATTGGTTGGACTATCAAAAATAACGCCAAACAGTGCATTTGGCCCTGTCGCGTCTTCACTTGTTCCTACAAAGGGTATCGTTATGCTTGTAAGAGAGCTACATCCTGCGAACGCATATGTTGCAATGCTCGTCACGGTGTCAGGTATCACTACTTTAGTAAGGTAGGTGCAATTTTTAAATTCCCTGCCTATGCGCGTTAATCCTGTCGTTGCGGACAAATCAAGGCTAAAATATCGCTTTCCCATTGCGCTAATAATTGAAACTAATTGTTCAGATGTAATCGGTCCTTTCGGTGCAAGACTTGAACCAGAACTTCCATTTCGTATCGCCTGTATAATAGTCTGTGCTGAATTTTTCCATTTTGCATAGAGCGTCAAATTACCAAGTGTGTCGCCGAAACCTTCAAATGCTTGCGTAAAATTCTCATCAGTATACCACCCCAAAAACTCATCTGAGTTTTTAGCAAAATCTTCTGCTGTGGGAATGTTCTTATGATTCCATGTATACACGCCGCTCCAGTTTCCTTTGAGCGTGCCGCCGTTCAGTTCATACCTTATCGTATACACTTCGTCAAGTTCGCCTTCCGCAATGCTGATTTGTGATGTGCTTGTCAGTTTATCTGCCACGCCCGCATACTCGCGCCATGTTCCCAAGAGCAGCGTTTTTTCAGCGTCACCATAAAGACTGAAAACGACAAGATAGGTTGCGGAAGGCAGTTTTTCTGCGCTATAGGTTATAATGCCGTTCTCAAAAGTACACGATTCGCTTATGTTCGCATCGGAAACAAGGTTTTCTGCCGTATCATACAGGCTTGTGTTTACGGCTTTTACAGAACTTGGTACGGTCAGCTGAATCTGCACATTTCCTTTTCCCTCTGTGCCCAGCGACGCAAGCGAAAGCGTGAAAGAAAGGCTGTTTGCGCCGCTCACGATTTCTTTTTCAAGGCTTCCCGTGTATGCGGCCCCACCTTTTTTCGCCGTGAGCATGAAATTCCATGTGCCAGAAGCAATTTCGAGCTTTTCAGCGGTCATTTTTGTGTATGCGGAATTTTCGCTGTCGCTTTCCCATGACTTTGTGATTGGGTCAGTGCCAGAATCCGCCTCAAATACGAAAGAATCAAATTGTTCTGCGCTGGAAACGGAGGGGAGCGCAGTCCGGGCAGAAGAATCTTCTGCAATCGAGAGCGAAAGATACGCTGTCTTTGCCGTGCTTGTAGCGACAGCAGAATTTTCGCTTGGAGAATCGTCATCATCAAAAAGACTGCACGAAGCGAACAAAGCCGCACATGCAAGGAATATTGCCGTTGTTTTCATCAAATTCTTTTTCATAATCTCACCTCACTCTTTTTATTTGCCTTTTTTGATGGCAATTTGCGCAGAATACGGTATGCCGCCCTTTGGTGCGTACAAACTCACCTGATAGACTGCCCCAGTTGTAAGCGATGCTTTTGAGATAGTAATCTTGTTTTTATTCACGGTTGTGCCCGCAAAATCACTTGCCGCATTGCCGTCAATATTCCATGTGTATGATGTGTGACCACTTGGCGCGCTCAGGGTTATGGTGCTAGCAGTCTCGGATTTTTGGATCGCGAGCGTTGCATTTGGCGAGACCGTTACGGTAACACCCGCCGTGTTTTGCCATTTTGCATACAGCGTGATATTTTCTGTAACGGAACTTGCAAAGTCATACGCCGTAGACAAGCCGCTGTCAGAGTACCACCCTACGAAAGCGTAGCCTGTCTTTGTTGGTGCAGCAGGTTCGCTCACGCTTGCACCGTAATCCACCGTTTTTGAAGAAATACTGTTCCCGCCGTTTGATTCAAATGTGACCGTATATGTGATGATTGTCCATTTCGCCCACAGCGTCACATCGCCCGCTTTTTCATTCGCGCCCCAGCCCGTGATTTTCGTTCCCGTGCCGTTTCCGTCTGTGTCTGATTCTGAATACCAGCCTTCAAAAATGTAGCCGGTGAGAGACAAATCAGAAAGCGTTGCGCCTTCAATTCCTCGGTATGAGGTCGGGTTTGTGTTTTCTGCTTCGCGCGTGTTTTCGTAGGCAATGACGAATTTGTCCGCCACAATCCACTGTGCGTATAAGGTGATGTCGCTTGTCTCTGTTACGCTAAAATCTCCGCCGTCAGAATACGATGAGCCAGTTCCGTCCTGTGCCGTGTTCCAGCCAGCGAACCTGTAGCCCGTGTACTCAAATGAATTTGAATCAAGATTTGCGCTCGTCCCAAAAGTGACGGTCTGGCTTTTACGTGCGCCTGTGCCGTTGTTCGCGCTGAATGTGATGGTGTAGCTGTTTGCTTTCCATTTTGCCCACAGCGTCACATCGCCCGTTTTTTCATTCACACCCCAGCCCGTGATTTTCGTTCCCGTGCCGTTTCCGTCTGCATCTGCTTCCGAATACCACCCCTCAAAAATGTAGCCAGTGAGACTCAAATCAGAAAGCGTTGCGCCTTCAATTCCTCGGTATGAGGTCGGGTTTGTGTTTTCTGCCCCATACGTGTTCGCGTAAGAAATGATATATCGGTCGTTTTCTACCCACTGTGCGTACAGCGTGATGTTCTTCTCCTCGCTTACCGTAAAATCTCCGCCGTCAGAGTACGAATTTCCCGTACCGTCTGCTTTCGTGTTCCAACTGGCGAAGCGATAGCCTGCATAAGTGAATGTATTTGAATTCAGTGTTGCCGTCGTTCCGAATGTGACCGTTTGCGTTGTGTCATCGCCTGTTCCGCCGTTCGCCCTGAAGGTAAGAGTGTATTCGTTCGGTTTCCATATCGCGTAGAGCGTGGTGTTTTGTTCGGGCGTAGTGAATTCCGCCTTATCTGCGTATTCGATTTGCTCTGCGTTCGCCGTTTTTGCCCAGCCTAAGAAAGTGTAGCCCGTGCGCGTGAATGTGTTTGAATCAAGCGTTGCCGTTTTTCCGAATGTGACGGTTTGCGTTGTGTCGTCGCCTGTTCCGCCGTTTGCCTTGAAGGTGACGGTGTATGTCGTTACCGTTGGCGTACTTGGATTATCGGGAGAATCAGGATTTTCAGGTGTATCGGGATTCTGCGGTGTTTCGGGTGTCTCTGGATTCTCTGGTGTTTCTGGATTTTTTGGTGTTTCAGGCGTAGTTTTGTTTTCCGTCCACTGTGCCGTCAGCGTGATGTTTGACTTAATCGGCGTAGAAAAATCAAATTCACTTGTGCCGTTGTACCATGCAGAAAAACTGTAGCCGTCTCGCGTTGGAGATTTCGGCTCAACTGCTGTTTTCCCGCTTTCGATCGACTGCGCTGTTACAAAACTTCCGCCGTTGCTGTCAAAAGACACGGTGTAATATGTTTTCTGTGTCTGCGTTTCCGTGCTGTCACCGCTATCTGCCGCGCACGAAACAAATCCAAACGCAAGCGAAACAAGCCCCACAAAGAAAATTGATTTCAACCACTGTTTCATACCACGCTCCTATCGGACAAATGTCACATAGAATGAATTATGAATTTCTGGGAAGTTGTTGTTGACGAGCTTGCATATCAGGGAAGAACTCGAAAATGGCTTGCAGCCGAAGCAAAATTTGATGCCTCAACGATTGGAACTGGCTTACGCCGCAACAGTATGCCGCAAGTTGATTTGGCTCTGCGCATTGCCGCCGCGCTTGATGTTCCCGTGGAATACCTTGTGACAGGCAAAAATCCGCCCTCGAAAAAAGACCCCGCCCCCCGAAGATTTGCACACCTACCACAAATACGCAAAAACCATTGCCCACCTAGACGCCCTCCCCGACCGCGAGCGCATCCCCATTATGAAGATGATTGAGGAAATGCAGGGAATGGAGTAGAAAGGAACAAGATTTTTCCTCTAAATATTGCAGAAAAAGCAGTGATTTAGAGGGAAAATAAATCATCCATATTTCCTTGCTTATTCTGATAAAATTATGATAAAATATCGACAATAAACTATCAGAATAGGTGGTGCGATATGGTGCAGATTCGTCCTGTTTCCGATTTGCGGAACAAATACGCAGAAATTGAAAATCTCGTCACAAAGTCACGGAAACCCGTTTTTCTTACAAAAAATGGCTACGGCTCGATGGTCGTTATGAGCCTTCAAATGTACGAAAGCCTCACCGATGACATTGAACTCCGCCTTGACGAAGCCGACTCACAGGCGCGAAACACGAATGAACGGCTTTCGCATGAGGATGTTTTTTCTGCCGCCCGTTCTAGAATCAAAGCGTAACTGCCAATGAAAGAATACACGCTCCGCTATCTTCCGCTGGCACAGGAAGATTTATTTGAAATTGTCGATTACATTCAGAACAGTCTCCAAAATCCGATTGCGGCTCAAAACACGCTCGACAAGATTGAATCCGCGATTTTAGAACGGCTGAAATCACCTGAATCCTATGCGATTTGGAATTCAAAAAAGAAACGCGATTATCCGTACCGAAGAATCAATGTCGGAAATTACACCGTTTGGTATGTAGTCATCGGTGATGTAATGGAAGTTCGGCGGATTTTGTATTCCCGAAGGAATGAAGAAGAGTTGATTTAGTTTTCAAATACACTCACCGACATTCTCGGCTTCATCGAAAGTTCTATATAGCGACTTCCCCAGTTTTCTGCTACAATCTCTCACATGGATTCAGAGCAAATTCAGGCGAATCACGAGGCGCACATTCACTACCTTGTCGCGTTTATCGGCGGATTTTTGGGGATTTTTCCGATTGTGAATGCTGTGCATTTTTTAGGCTCGGCGCAGACTTCAAATCTTATCGACATTGTGCTTGCCTCTCTCCGCGGTGAATGGCGGTCGCTTGGCTTTCATGCGCTTGGTGCGTTCCTTTATTGCTTTGCGGTCTTTCTCGTCACATTTTTGCCCAAGCACACCCGACTGAATGTAAAGATTTGCGCGATGGTGGTTGATGCCGCGTGTGCCGTTGTGATGTGGCTCTTTCCGACTCAGAAAAATCTTCCGCTTACGGTGTATCTCTACCCGACTTTTTTTGCGATGGCGTTCCAATGGTGCGCGTTTAAAGGCGCGTACGGCTTTGTAAGTTCCACGATTTTTTCAACGAACAATTTGCGCCAGTTCATTTCTTCACTCACCGAGATTTTCTGCAACGGCGACAAATCGTTTTCTCTCAAAGCGAAGTTTTTCGGCTTCACGCTCTTAGGCTTTCATCTCGGGGTGGCGGCGAGCGGCGTAGCATGGCATTTTTTTGGCAACGCGGGATTTTTGTTCGCGCTCGTGCCGATTGGAGGCAGCGCAGTTTTGGTTATGACTTCACCACAAACTGAACGCACTCATCACGGCATGTGAATTATTTCACGCGGCTTTGAACCGTTTGCAGGGCCCACGATTCCACGCGCTTCCATATCTTCCACGAGGCGGGCAGCGCGGTTGTAGCCGATTTTTAAGCGGCGTTGAAGGTAGCTTGCGCTTGCTTTTCCTGTCTGCACAACGATTTGCAATGCCTGGTCATAGAGCGGGTCTTCGCCGTCGCTGAACAAGCCAGGTTCATCATCTTCTTCCTCATCGTCATCAACGAAAATTTCGTCGTCAATGTAGTCAGGTCCGCCGAAAGATTTGACATATTCAACCACGCGCTCAACTTCATTGTCACCGACGAGCGTTCCCTGAATTCGGGTGGGAATCGGATTCACGGCAGAAGTGTAGAGCATGTCTCCCTTACCGAGCAATTTTTCAGCTCCCACCGCATCAATGATGATGTTAGAATCGGTTCGGCTTGCAACCATGAACGCAATTCGGCTCGGAATGTTCGCCTTAATCAAGCCCGTAATGACATTTACGCTCGGTCGCTGCGTTGCAAGCACGAGGTGGATTCCGACGGCACGGCTCATTGCAGTAAGGCGTGCGACATTCGTTTCAAGTTCTTTTCCGCTCGTTGCCATGAGGTCGGCAAATTCGTCGATAATCACCACGATGTACGGCAATTTTTCGGTCGCGATGTTGCGCTCGCGGATTCGCGTGTTATAGCTTACGATGTCGCGCACGCCCATGCCATCAAGAAGCGCATAGCGGCGTTCCATTTCACAGATACAATACTGGAGAACCTGCAAAGCGCGCTTCGGCTCGGTAACGACTGGCGTAAGCAAATGCGGAATGTCGTTGTAGAGTTTCAATTCGACGACTTTCGGGTCAACCATAATCAACTTGACATCTCGCGGCGAACGGTTGTACAAAATCGAAAGAATAATTGAGTTTACACAGACTGACTTACCAGCTCCCGTTGCACCCGCAATCAACAAGTGCGGTGTTTTTGCGATGTCGATAATCTGTGACTGACCAGAAATGTCTTTTCCCAAAATGACGGGAATCGCCATTTTTTTGTACTCTGGCAGGTTCTGCTCAATAATTTCGCGGAAGGAAACGATTGCCCGCTCTTTGTTCGGGATTTCGATACCGACGGCGTGTCTGCCCGGAATCGGTGCGACAATACGAACGGATTTTGCCGCCAACGCAAGCGCAATATTGTCCTGCAAGTTTACGATTTTGCTCAGTTTTACGCCCGGAGCGGGGAGCAATTCAAACATCGTAACGACCGGGCCTTTTCTGATTCCCGTGACTTCGGCTTCAATGCCAAATTCGTTCAGCGTTTGTTTGAGATTTTCGCCCGCAGCTTTTGTTTCATCGTCAATGCGCCAATATTCGTCATTTTCAAATTTTTCAAGCAAATCGGTCGGAATTTTGTATTCGCTTAATTTACGGTAATTCGTCTGCTTTTCTTCTTCAATTTGATTCTGACGCGCTTCTTCCACTTCATCGGCGGAAACGACATCGGGAGCCTCAACTTCTTCTTCAAATTCAAGCCCGTCTATTTCATTGATTTGGTCTTCAATTAGATCATCATCTGAAATTTCTTCGCCAAAATCTTGAGAATCAGACTCTGTTTCTTCAAAATCAATGCCGTCAACTTCGCTCAAAGAACGGTCTTCATCGTCCAAATCATCATCAGTTTCATCAGAATTTTCAGAATCCTCGCCTTGATACAGGGAATCTACAGCTGTTGGCTCGTCTTGCGGTTTAAAAACAGGATTTGCGGCAGCATCTTCGTCCATTTCAGAGAAAATATCGTCAATTCCCATTGAATCGCCGTCTTCCGCTTCGGCACTATCATCCGCAATATCTTCAATGTTGATAAAATCCGCTGGATTTTCTTCGTTTTCTGGCAAACTCTCTTCCGTCAGATAGTTGTATTCAGAATCAGAAACTTCGACTGGCTGTGCATTTGCCATTTCGTCTTCTTCATTCTGAAAGTCATCCGTGTTAACGGGCAGGCTTTCTTCTTCAAAAGATACATCATCCTCAAAATCAGGAAGCGCAACATCTCGGACAACAGGATTTTCTTCCTCCGCAGGAACTTCCTCAGTCGGAACATCTTCTGACGAGACTTCTTCTTTTTCAACGACTTCGCCTTCCCCGCCGTAAATTCGATTCATTTCTGCAATTAATGCGTCATCTTCATCGGAATTCTCAAAAACAGGCTCGTTTTCAGACTCAAGCTCGTTTTCAGCTTCAGCTTCGTCTGCTCTCTCATCTTCAATTTCAGCAAAATCTTCTTCTTCAAGAATTTCTTCTTCGGCAACGCTTTCTGGAATTACGGCCGTATCATCAAAATCTTCGTTTTCAATGATTGTCGGCTCTTCTTCCTCGTCTTCATCGTCCGTAATCTCTTCTTCAGCAAATTCTTCTTCGAGTTCACGAGAAATAGGCTCGCTCGGAACAAGTGTCTCATCTTCAGCTACCGTTGCGTCACTCGGCTGAGATTTGTCACCGTCAATCAAATCTTTGAGAATTTCTTTCTGCTGAAGGAAAATTTTGTCAGTCGAAAGATCCACTTTTTCTTCAGATTGCTCACGGTTCAAAATTTTTGCTTCTTCATAGCTCTGATTTTCTTCGGTTTCAAGCGGTTCTTCGTCTTTTTCCAAACTGTCATCTATTTCAGAATCATCTTGCTCATCAGTTTCATCCGCATAGAATTTTATTTCATCGCCTTCTGAAGAAAATGCTCTGTTTTCGCTCAAAGAATTCTCAAGAACATCGCCTAAAATCGAAAGAAGAAGGTACTCCGCCGCTAAAATCAAGGCACCAATCAAGAGAGTCGATGAAAGTTTTACGATGAGAACGCTATCCGTTTCAGAATTCAAAAACATCCGACAAATATGCTCCACCGCATCCAGCGTAAAGAACGGAATTACAGACCCAAGCAAGATTACGCCGTTCCGAATCCGCCATTTTGACATAAAGCACTGGAAGCCCGCAACAATCAGGAAAATCGGAATACAAACGGAGCAAAGTCCGTACACGCCCGTAAATATTTTTCCCAACGAGTAAAAAATTGAATTTTTTGCAGGACTAATTCCGCCAAAATCAATGGCAACAACAAGGAGCGAAATAGAAAACAAAGCAGCAAGAATAAAAAGCAGAATTCCCGCCACTACCGAATATTTTTGTTTTTTCATACTTTATGATTATCGGCCTTTAAAATAAAAGGTTAAGCGTTGAATTGCCCCGAAATTCTGACAAAATGCAGGCGATTTGCTATACTGACGGTATGAGAATTTTGTGTCTTGGCGACAGCATTATGCAATACAATGATTTTTCGACCTTTCCGCAGACGGGATGGGTTCAGGAATTAGCCCGTTTTTTTCCAGACAGCACGCACTGGCTCAATTTTGCACGGAACGGACGCAGCACAAAGTCGTTTTTGTCGGAAGGAAGATTTGAAATGGTGCTCAAAGAAGCGCAACGCGGTGATTTTGCATTGATTCAATTCGCTCATAATGACGAAAAATCTGCTGACGCAACACGCTACACATCGCCACAAAAAGACGGAGAATTCCGAAAAAATCTTTCGTTTTTTATCCAAAAATTGCGCGAAAAGGGAGTATTTTCGGTTTTACTTACGCCCATTGCCCGCCGCATGTTTAAAGACGGTACGATTCAGAATTCACACGGCGATTACCCACAAGCTATCATCGAAACTGCCGCATCCGAGCATGTTCCGTGCATCGACATGACTTCGCTCACAATGGATTTTCTTTCAAAAACAGGATTTGAAAAGAGCCAAAGATTCTACATGAATTTTGATGCAGGACTATACGACAATTTTCCCGATGGCCGCGACGATAACAGCCACTTGCGCCCAGACGGAGCATACGCATTTTCAAAACTCTGCGCACATGAAATTAAAAAAATCGCTGGGCAATTCAGTGACTATAAAGCTCTTTCTGAAAACTGCATGAGCAATTGCAGCGGTCGCTTTTTGGAAGTTGGTGGCGAAAACGCTGAGATTGACGATGAATTCTTACTTACCCACGCAAAAGTGTGAGAATATCGAATCCAAGACATCTTCAGGGGTAACATCACCCGTAACTTCACCGAGTGCGTCCAGCGCGTCCTCCAAATCCTGCACCACCGCGTCGAGTGCGTAATCTTCGCTGAGGGCAAGTGCATGGCTCACGCTTTCAAGTGCCTTTTCCACCGCGACTTTCTGCCGCTCAGAGCCAAGCCCTGTGCTGTTCCGCTCAGATTTTTCGGCAACGGAAAGCGTTTTTTTTACCGCTTCGGAAAGTTCGCCCAAACCGATTCCCTTTTTTGCGGAAATATGGGCTTGAGGAAGAGATATCGCAACTTCGCCCGATGTGGCAGAAGCCACAGAATCGCACTTGTTCCACACGAGAATGAGCGGGATTTTCCCGTTTGTATGCTCTTCGATAAATTTCTTGTCTTCTTCGTTCATGCCGATTTTTGAATCCACGAGGTAGAGAATCAAATCGGCTTCTTCGCTCAAATCGCGCGTGCGCTCAACACCCACCGCCTCTATCACATCGTTCGTTTCGCGCAAGCCCGCCGTGTCGAACAATCGCGCGGGAATTCCCGAAAAATCAATCCAGCTTTCAATAAAATCGCGGGTGGTGCCTTCAATGTCGCTCACAATCGCGCGGTCTTCTTTTAAAAGCGCGTTAAAAAGAGAAGATTTTCCCGCGTTCGTACGCCCGCAGAGAACCACCCTCGCCCCGTCTTGATAGATTTTTTCGCTCTTCCAAGAATCGCGCAATTCTGAAAGCGCGGATTTTGCTTTTTTCAGCTCGCTCGCGTCAAAAGAATCGGCGATTGTTTCCTCGTCTTCGGGGTATTCGATTTCAACTTCAATCGCGGCAAGCGTGTCAACGATGTGTTTTTTTACGCCGTCAATCGTTTCGTACAGATTGCCAGCCAAACGCCCTGCCGCCCGCGACTGGCTTTCATTCGTTTTTGAATCAATTATTTCACGCACGGCTTCGGCTTTCGTCAAATCCGCCTTTCCGTTGATGTAGGCGCGAAAAGTAAATTCGCCCTTCTCCGCCGCACGGAAACCGCTATTTAATAGAAGATTATACACCGTCTGAACGACATGCACACCGCCGTGACACGAAATTTCCACCATGTCTTCGCCCGTAAACGACTTAGGCGCACGGAACACAGAAACCAAAACTTCGTCAATTTCGGGAAGCCAACCGTACACAATCGTGTTTCCTTCCGCTTCAAGCAAAGCCTTCGGGCGGGAGAAAATTTTTGCGAGAAGTTCAATGCACTGTTTCCCCGATGCCCGCACAATTCCAAGCGCGGCGGGGGCTAATGCCGTTGCAATCGCGGCAATCGGCTCTTCGGGGGTGTATTTTAGGTTTGTCAATTTCTAACTGCTCACTGCTAACTTTCTGAATACGCTTCCCAGAGTTTTTTGACATCACTCAACTTGGGAAAGCCGCTTTTTTCTTTGTACTCTTCGCGTTCTTCTTGCTTACGAATCGTATCCCATGCGGCGGCATCGCCATTTTTTTGCGTAGTGCGCGTTTCGCTATCATTCATCAAAAGTTTGTCTGCCTTTGAGCCACCTGAAAGCGCGGGTTTTCGGTATTTTGCATCGGCTTCGTATGACGGCCCCGTGTATTTTTTGTCGCCCACATCAGGGGAAATATCGTCGTAGCGGCCAGACTGATTCCAGTACATGTAACCGCGGTTCACGCTGTCACGCACGCCGTAAATTTCCTGAGAGACATAATTTTTGTTGTACCAAGCGCGGTCATACGCCACATTCAAGTAAAATGCCTGCACCCAGGGGCGGATAATCAGCTTGTTGCGCCCAATCACCGTGTTTCGGTAAGTTCCGTAGTAGTACACGCGGTAGGGTCGTTCCGAAACAGGCGCATAATTCAAGAAAGACTGCTCAAAATGGCTCGGATAGAACATCGGACAGACCACATCCACATACTCGGCGAGCAATTCCACATCCTGCCCTGTGCGCGTGCCTGAGCGATACCAACCGTTCGCCCCGTAAATGTCGATTCCAAGCGGCGCGTCAATGTTCGCGCGGGCATAGCGCAAGAATGAAACCAACGCACTTTCCTTGTCCATGCCCTCACTTCGCCATCGGAACTGTGCGTTTGCCATATTTTTGCCGTCGGTCGGAAAGCGGATATAGTCAAACTGAATCTCATCAAAGCCCTGCGCAATCAAATCCTGCGCGATGTGGGTCACATATTCCCATACTTCGGGGCAATACGGGTCAACCCACACTTCATCGTAATATTTTGTCTTTACGGCTCCCGTCTCGTTTCCTTCTTCATCCTTCACTTTTTCGTAGCCGGAAATTCCACGCCATGTGCGGTTCGTAGTCTTATCCCACACGGCGTACTTGCTGTTTCCGTACTTCGCAAGGCTTTCGTCTTTAAATGTGACGATTCGAGCGACGAGGTAGATTCCGTTTTCTTTCATCGTAGGAACAAAAGTCGGCAAATCAATCTTGTAGCGCGAGATGTAGCCCTTTTCTTTAACGATTGGGTCAGTCGGCTCAAAATGAAGCGCACCGAAGTCGTCTTTCATATCGATGACGATTGCATCAAGTTTGTTGTCGAGAATGACTTTTTTGTACTTTTCAACGCCCGCCTTCGTGACCAATTTGTGCGGAGAGACATAAATCGCCTTTCGGTCGTTCGCTTTTTCGGCGTACTTGTTGTTTATATCATCAGGATACAAAAGCCACAATTCATTGAGCGCAATTCCGTTCCCCTTCTCGCTGTCGTTCGGCATCCAAGTTGAATAGAGCGTGTCGCCTTTTGAAAGCAGATAAAAATAGTCCTTCCATTTTGCATATTCGCTCGGAAGCGAGTCAGCCGTTTTTGTAGCAGGATTGTACGCCGAGACATCGCCCGTGCGCGTGTACAAAAGCCGCGTTCCGTCCCAAAAAAGCCCGTCAATCGTTTCAAGCGGCTCCGTTCCAGACCACAACAGCTCTCCCCTATCCTTTTTCCAGTCGAATCGGTAAATTCGGGGAAGATAACTTTGCGAAACAAACACTTCAGTGACAGGAAATCCGTTTTCATCAGAAAAAACAACGGGCAAAATGTCGGCAATTTCGTCTGGATATGTCTGAGTTTTCATGTTCTCAAAGCCGCCGTTGCAATCTTTCCACACAATTTTTTTGGCGAGCGGCATACAGTATGAGAATCCGAAAATCGTGTGCGCCATAAAGACGACGAGATTGGTCTGAGGAGCAACGGCAGGAGTCACCGTGCCGTCAGCATTCGTTACGGCTCCCTTTCCCGTTCCCGCCTTGTTCATATCGCAGACAGCCACCGCCTTGATTCCCGCCGTTGTGCTGCTGGTAGAACCGATTGATTTCCATGAAACGCCACCGTTGTATGTGATGTACACCGCATCCTTTGTGGCAGTGACGAGAATTGATGAATTGGTCGGGTGAATCGACAAATCTTTGAGCTGTGCGCATTGTTTTAAAAAGCTCGTGTTCGTGCCATCGTACTGTTTAATAGTAAGAAATGGCAGACCTTCGTTTCTGAATTCAAAATTTTCCAAATCAGTCGTGGACACAATGCCCTGATTCGTGAGCAAATACCAGCGAGTCTGAATTTTTGTGTCCGTTTTTTCTTCCGCGCGGATAATTTTAGTGACTTTTCCGCCCGTCCAGAGCGGAATCGCGGTTTTCGTCGTGTTGATTTTGTACAAGCCCTTTTCCGTGCCCGCGAGCATAAACTGTGAAGAAGATGCAGAATCCCCGCCCGTTTCGTAGGTCGTTCCGGGAAGTTTGTAAATAGAATTGTCATCAGCCTGGCTTGCTGACAAACATGAACTTAATGAAATTAAAAGACAAATTGATAATAGAATGCGCATATCATTTTTATCGGAAATTTTATTAAGTGAATTCATATAAAAATTGGCTTGAAAGAAGAGAAATTTTCGTGAATAATAGAGAAAGAAAGCCACACGGATTCGATTTTCCTACGGAAAATCAAGAAAATTTTTAAAGGAATTGCGTAGCAATTTCCAATCCGTGTGACAGTAAAAAAGTATACGGAGAATTTCTGATGAAAAAGAAAATCGTGATTGTCGCGGCGATTGCACTCGCTGTAGTTTTAATTGTGGGTGGCGTTTTGCTTTTCACTCCTTCCAAGAATTTCACCGTTGCTTTCTATAAAATTGACGACAAACAGCGGCAGGGAATCACAGATGTCATAAACAAAATCGCAGAAGATAGCAAATTTTCAATCTCGTACATTCAATATGATTCAGAAAAATCTTTAAACAGCCAGCTTCCGCTCACCAAAAAGCCTTCTGTGCTAATCACAACGGCAGGTCATGGCGCAGAAAGTGCAGTCAGCAAAGTTTCTAAAAAAGTGTCCATCCCGTCAGAAATCACACAAGGCATGACATCTTCAATGCGCTCAGCACTAAAATCCGTTGACAACAGAATCATCGCCGTGCCTTTCCTTTCAAGCCACTTAGAAATTGATGTCGATCTCACTGAATTCAGAAATTCAACAATCACTCAAATCAACACATGGAACGATGTCGAAAAATTCATGCGCGAGCAAAAACGCAAAAAAGATTCTCCCATGATTTTTGCCGGCGGAAATCCAGATTTTCTTCTTGACTTTGCGGGTGCATTCGCAGAATCGCTCGACGGTGTTTCTTCATATCAGGCGGCGGCAAAGATTCTCAAACAAAACGAAAACAGTTTCAATGCAGTAAAAGTCGCTGTCGCCCTCTGTGACGAGCCAGATTCACCGTTGGCAACCACAATCAAACAGCTCAAATCATGGTATCGACTCGGTTTCATTCATCCAGGCGTATTCTCGCTTCAAAAAAATGATGTTGAAGCATTCGCGTCAAGCAGGCTGGCAAGCATTCTCTCCATGTCGCTTGAAACGCACCGCGATTTTGCCCAAAACACTATTTCACGGTACAGTTCGGTATACTTTCCATCCGAGCATGGAGCAAATTCCCGCATTTTCACTGGAAAAACATATTATGCCGTGCAAATGGCAAAATCAGAAAGCGCACAAAAATTGATTTCGGCACTGCTCTCTACCGAAATACAGGAAACATTGAGCCGCGCCACAGGAGTTGCCCCCGTTTTGGCACAGTGCCGCACGCCCGACAAACAAGCAGACGATGCCCGCTACTGGATTGCAGCAACCACCGCACCGCTCGCAGGCCTTTCAAACGAAATCTATCTTTCCAAAGCAGACAAATCCGCACTCGCTGCCGAAATTGCAGCAAGAATCCGTAACTAAAAAAACGGGGAAAGACGAACACCTTTCACAAAAGGTTTCTTCTTTCCCCATACCCCTTCTTTCTTCCAAAGGTTTAGTCAATCGCTGTCATATCAGCGACATCTTTTTCGTAATCAACACCGTCGACTGCAAAACCGTTGATGTTCAAGAAGTCCTTGCGGATTCCTTCAACATCGATGTGCTCACGAACATTCTGCTCGTTTACAACTTTCATATGCTCATCGATTTCTGCCTGAATCTGCGGATCAAGTTCCAAATCATCGATTCGGATTCGACTTTCTTCATCAACAGGAACTTTTTTGTCTGCGGTATACAATCGCTCGGTAAAGAGACGCTCAATCTGCTCTTTGCAGCCTTCATGCGTGCCGTGCTTTTTCTGAACGAAGAACAAGCAGCCAAGATACATCGTAATAACAGGAATAACTGAGCTTGAACGAGTGATAAGACCTTTGTTCACAGAAACATATGCCGCACCGCCGAGTTTTTTAAGCTGCGCATCGATTGTTTTTGCACGAGCTTCCAAATCCTTTTTTGCCGCACCAATGGTACCATCGCGGTAAATCGGGTGTGAATATTTTGGTCCGATGTACGAATAGGCAAGCGTACGCACGCCTTCAGCAAGCACATCCGCTTCGCCAAGCTGCTTAATCCAGCGTTCCCAGTCTTCGCCGCCCATAACCTTAACGGTATTAGCGACATCATCACCTTCTGCCGGCTGTGCCTCAAGCGTGCTGAATTTTTCAGTCATCATGTCGAGAGCCGCACCACCATATGGCTGACCAACAGGTTTGATAACTGAGCGATACATGACCTTTGTATCTGGGTCTGTTCGGACAGGAGAAGCCAAAGAATAGACAACGAGGTCGAATTTGATGCCCCATTTTTTTGCTTCATCAATGATAGTCTGACGACATTCATCACTGTATGCGTCCATGTTAAATGTTGCTGATTTAAGCCCCGCCTTTTTTGCAGCGCGGTCAAATGCTTTGTTATTGTACCAGCCTGGAGTGCCACCTTTTGTGACCGTCGGCTCTTTTTCAAAGGAGACACCGATTGTGTCCGCTCCATATTCAAAGGCAGCCATAATTCGGCTCGCCAATCCATAGCCGGTTGAGCAACCGAGCACAAGGACATTTTTGGGAGCGTAGCCGCCTTCTTTTGCGGTCTTGATGCCTTTTTTTGCTTTCTGTGCGATTGCGTATTCAATCTGATGCTCAGTGTCGCGAGCACATCCAACCGGATGAGCATTGATACAGATGTTAGAGCGAATCATCGGTTTAATTACAGCCATGTTTTTCTCCTAATAAAGTAAAAATCCGCAAAAAGCGGTATGATTTTCTATTAATATAATACTATCTATTTTGACAAAAACAGTCAATGTGTCAAAATAAAATGCAATTTTCAGACTGGAAAGCCAGTCGTTTCGCTATTCTGCCTGCCGTTTTCTCTTTTTTAGCTGAAAATAGAGTTCCGTAAGTTCGGTGCGAAGCTCGCGGATTGCATTCATGGCTTCGGCGTGCGTTTCATACGCCTGTGATTCGTGCAGGATTTCGTTCCGTGCGCCTTCAATCGTGAATTTCCGCTCGTAAATCAAATGCTTTAAGCGGAGGACGATTTCAAAATCACGCTCGGTGTACACGCGCCGCCCGCCCAAATCTTTTCGGGGCGCGAATCCGGGAATCACCGTCTCCCAATACCTGAGAACATTCTGTCGAATACCACTCAGCTCTTCAACATCTCCAATACTGTAGGTCAATTGTTGTCTCCAAAAATCGAAATTGCAGGGGGCGTTACGGGGGATTTCCCCCGTAGAGAGGGTAGCGACCAACGAAGTGGGCGCGTAGGGGGAGACTTCCCCCTCCTAACTCCTAACTTCTAACTTCTCATTGCTCACTGTTCTCTCTTCCCACCTTTTTCGGCTTGGCTTTAGGTACACATCCACGGGGATTTGGTCGAAGCCTAAGTCTTTGCGGATTGAGTTTTTGAGATAGGTGACATAACTTTCGGGCACATTGTCGGGGCTTGTGCAGAAAATGCGGAACGCGACGGGATTTGTGCTCGTTTGCGTCATGTAGCGGATTTTGAAGTGAATCGCTTTGCTCGCTGGCGGCGGATAATGGAAAAGCCAGTCGGAAAGCGCCTTGTTGAGTGCGCTCGTTTCCACGCGGCGGGTAAGCTGTTCGTACAATTCAATCGCTTTGTTGAGCAAATCTTTGATTCCCTCGCCGTGAAGCGCGGAAAGCGGCAGAATCGGCGCCCAATTCATGTGACCAAACATCGTTTTGATGTAATCAACTGTGCTTCGGAGCGTTTTTTTGCTTTGCTCCTGCGTGTCCCACTTGTTCAAAACGAAGATGATTCCTCTCCCGCGTTCGTAGGCGAGCGAGCAGATTTTTTTGTCCTGGTCTGCCAAGCCCTCTTGCGCGTCAATCATAAGGAAAACGACATCGCACTTGTCGAGCGTTTTGATTGCGCGGTTCACCGAGTAATATTCGACATTTTCGTGTACTTTCTTTTTGCGGCGGATTCCTGCCGTGTCCATGATTTCAAAATTGCGCCCTGCGTACGAAAATTTTCCCTCAACGACATCGCGCGTGGTTCCCGCATAGTCGGAGACGATTGATTTTTCGGAGTGCGTGAGTCGGTTTGAGAGCGTGGATTTTCCTGTGTTCGGCTTTCCCAAAATCGCGATTCTGATTGGGTCGGCTGGCTTTTCGCCCTCTTCGACTTTTGAAAAATCCAAGCCATCCACGATTTTTTTGGCAAGGTCGGTGATATGGTCGCCGTGGTCAGCGGAAATGAAAACGAGTTCTTTAAATCCGTACTGAAGATAATTCCACGAGACACCTTCGCCTTTTCCGCCTTCGCATTTGTTCACCGCAACGATGAGACGGTTCCAGTACGGACGCAAAAGGTGAATGAATTCTTCGTCTTCGCCCGTGATTACGCCCGATTCAAGCAAAAGCAAAATCTTGTCGGCGGTTTTGATTGTGGCGACGGTTTTTTGAACAACGAGTTCGTCCATTTCAGATTCGCGGGAAGTGGGGTCGCGGTCGAGCTTGTAGCCGCCTGTGTCAACCAAATGCACGGGCTTTCCCATGATGAACGCCATTGCCTCAACGGGGTCGCGCGTAACGCCCGGAGTTGGGTCAACGATTGCGAGGCGGCGGTGCATAAATCGGTTAAAAAGCGTGGATTTTCCCACATTCGGGCGGCCTGCGATTACCACCGTGGGGAGATTTACATAGTATTTTGAAGTGTCGTAGCCAGCTTCTTTTACCGCTCGTTCATATTCTGAAAGTTCTTCGTTTTTTTCAAATTCGGTGAATTCTTCATCTTTCGCCATGAGAATAGTATATCAGTCAAAAAGGTGAGTTTCAATTGTCTCAAAGATGTCAAAAATTTCTTTTTTTGACTTTTCCTGCATCTTATTGTATAATATTTCAGTGTCTACTTTGTACATCGTTGGAACGCCAATCGGAAATCTTGGCGACATAACTTTTCGGGCAGTTGAGACCTTCAAATCCGTGGATGTGGTTGCGGCGGAAGACACGCGGCACACGCTCCAGCTTTTGAACCATCTCCAGATTAAAAAGCCGCTTGTTTCGTGCCGTTCCCAGAACGAAGAGCAGGCGAGCGAAAAAATCATCAAAATGCTCGATGAAGGTCAGACGGTGGCATACGCAAGTGACGCTGGCACTCCGGGCATTTCTGACCCAGGCGCGATTTTAGCAGGCTTGGCGCGGCGAGCGGGGCATACGGTCGTTCCGATTCCGGGAGCGAGTGCGTTTGCTTCCCTTGTGAGCATAGCGGGCGCGGGCGGTAAAACGCTCGTTTTTGAGGGCTTTCTTTCGCCAAAACCAGGTCGAAGGCGAAGCCGTCTCAAAGAACTTATGGCAATGGACGCGGCAATCGTTTTGTACGAATCTCCGTTCAGAATTGTTAAACTTTTGGCGGATATTGCCGATATTGATAGTGAACGGCGTGTAGTTGTTGGTCGCGAGCTGACCAAGTTGCACGAAGAGATAGTAGAGGGGAATGCAGCAGAAGTCTGCCAGAATTTTAGCGAACGAGCAAAAATTCAGGGGGAATTTGCTGTTTTTATCTCAAAATTTTCTTCAAAAAATCCTAAAGATTTTGAAGAAGATGCCGATAATTAAAGGGTAAAAGGCAGGTTAGCTATGATGATTGGAAGAATTGACAATGTAAATCCTCTTAACAATGTTCAGAATACTCGTCGCACACAGGCTAAAGAAAATACATATTCTACAGCAGATCAGGTAAGCGTTTCTGATGAAGCAAAAGCGGCAGCAGAAGCATACTACCTCAATCAGGTTGCGGCAGACACTCCGGACATTCGGCAGGATCTCGTTGCAGCTATCAAAGAAAAAATTAAAGATCCCAACTACTTGAATCAGGCTGTTATTGCTTCAACAGCCGACAGAATTCTTGCAAGCTATGGACTTTAATCGAAGAGCAACGGTGTCGCTTACAGAAAGACGGAATTTTTCCGTCTTTTTTTGTTGATAGAGGTAAAAAAAATGGCAGATTTTTCATTCAAAGTTTCACCAAACATTCTTTTAGGTTCATACACGGCAAGCCGCGTGGGACAGACTATTTCTAACATCGGCTCAAAATTCATGGTCATTTTAGACCCCATCTTGCGCGAAAGCGGCACCAGCAAAAAAATCACCGATGCCTTAGATGACAAAAAACTCGATTACTTCATTTTTGACGAACTTTCAGGCGGCGACTCGGAAATTTTGGGTCGGACTTTAAAACTGGGGCGGGAAGCGCATATTCAGGGCGTAATTGCGATTGGCGGCGGAAAGCCGTTGAGCGTTGCCCGTGCCACCTGTGCCCTTTTCAATGAAACGCACGATTTGTACGACTTTTTGGACGGCGAGTCACCAAAAGCCACTCCGCTCCCACTCGTGTGTATTCTGACCACGATTCGCGACGCATTTGTCTTTACGGATTCAATTCCGCTCGTTGACGCACGCAGTTCTACACTCAAAATTTTAAAATCACAGGCTGGAATTTGCAAACTCGTGCTTTTTGACCCGAATCTGACTTCAACGCTCACTGAAAATCAGATGGATTCAATGGCTCTTGAAACACTCTGCTTGGCAACCGAAAGCTATCTCTCGCAAAAATCAAATTTTTTCAGCGACATGATTGCCGAAAAATCACTGGAACTGTTCGCACAGGCTCTTGACGGAGCGCAAACACTCACCGTTACCACTCCGCGTGAGGAATTGCTTTCACAGGCGGGCTGCTTGGCTTCTCTTTCAGCCGCGACTTCTTCAATCGGAATCGCCTCGTTGCTTTCAATGTGCATTAACGCCCGCTATAAAATCTCCCGGTCGCTCGTCACCACGATTTTGTTCCCGTATGCAATCGAAGAATGTGCAAAATTCAAGGCGGACAAAATCGCTTTCCTTGCTAAAAAAATGGGAGTCGCACAGAGCGAGCAAACAGACGAAGAAGCAGCGCACGCATTTGCCGAAAATATCCGCCAGCGAATCGCAAAAGCAAATCTTCCCGCGCGACTCAAAGAACTTTCCATTTCGCTTGAACAACTCGCGCTCGCGGCGGAAGACGCAGGTCAGCTCGACATCGTAAACACGCTTCCACGCAGCATGAACAGCGATGATTTATTCGGATTGATTAAGACTGCATACTAAACAAAATCATATGAATGAAGAGAAACTTCTCCAGAACTCAACTTTTTGACTTCACCATGCTCTGTTTCGACCACAAGTTTGATTTCTGGGGATATTTCCCGTACGGTCGCAGAATAGCTTTCAAAATCACTTCCTGCCACAGGATTTACCGTCACTTTTTTGCCAATCAGCAGGGAACTGGCACGATATTCGGCAATCATTTCGGATTGTGTCTTTTCATCATCACTTTCAAACGAATCGTAAAATTGAATCAGATTTTTTATGACTTCTGCAATCAGTTCATTTTTTGTAACATGCGGCATTTCTTCATTTTTTGCCGATTTTGCTTCTTCAATACTTCCGATGATTTTTGTAATTTCGCCCGAAAGATTTTGATTTTTGCGGATATTGATTCCGATTCCAACCACAGCAGCATCAATGATTCCCGTTTCAAAATTTGAGATTCCTTCAACCAGAATACCGCTCACTTTCTTGCCATTCAAAAAAACATCGTTCACCCATTTGATGCATGGTTCTTCACCGTACAATTTTGAAATTGTCCGCGAAACGCTCACCGCAGCAGCAGCCGTATAGAGCGCAGGATTTTTTACGCCTTTTTTGGGAGAATATAAGAGAGAAAAATAAACGCCGACATCCGCAGGAGACACAAATGTACGCCCCAGCCTGCCCTTTCCACCCGTCTGCATTTCCGCAGCAAATAGTGAGATATGAGCCGATTTTGCCTTTTCACACAAATTTCCTTCTGAATCACGGAACGCACCGACTTCAACAGCACGGCGTTTGGCTTCAGAATTGGTAGAATCAATGGAGTCAAATGTAAAAGCATGCACGGGACTTTGCGAAACATCTGAAATCAAGCGCACAAGTTCATCACTATTCAAAGTATCTGGGTGTGAAAGGATTCTATATCCACGATTTGTAACCGCCTGGATTTTGTAGCCATCGTCTTCAAGAGACTTTATCGCCTTCCAAATCGCCGCTCGCGACACTGAACACGCCGCAGCCAATTCCTCACCAGAGCAAAATTCACCGTTTTTAAGAGAATCTAATGCTTTTAAAACCTGATTTTTTGTAGACATTAAAATTCTATTTTTTCTTCCCTAAAAGTTCAAATTCCCCGACGGGCGAAGAAAACGCGATGCCCATGCCAGGCTCTTTGAGGCATTTCAGTTCTTTGATTGAAGAAAGCACGGTCTCTTTTTTGCTGTGCTCCACAACGATGACGAGCATGTCTTTTTCGGGAACAATGTGAACGCCAAAGAATTTTTCGTCATCTTCACGAGCCGTTCCACGCGCATTGATAACCGTTCCACCGCTTGCGCCTGCTTTTCGAGCAGCAAACATTACATCGTCAGCATAGCCTTTATTTACAATTACGGTAATCATATCACGGCTTGGCTCAGCTACAGAAGTTTTTTCATTGCTCATATCTTTTTCTCCGTCTGAATTGGAATTTTCGGAAAGCACACCAGCCTTCATCAGCGAATCAACGGGCAAGGTAAAAAGCTCGCCAAAATCTGACTTTTCATGCTTCGTTGATTCAAGGATTGCGTCTATAATCTGAGATTTTTTTTCTGAATCAACGACCATATAAATCAAATCTTTTGTTGTCTCCCCACCACCCAAAATCGCACCAAGATTTGATTTTGCAAGCCCCCGCCCCATGAGAACGGAACCGCCACCACATCCGGCTTTTATGGCAGACCGAGTGAGTTTTTCGCCTTTATCGTGGGGAACGATGCTAATCAGTAAAGAAAGTTTGCTCATTTTTGCCCCTCCGCAGCCCGTTTTGTTTTGATTTTAAAGATGATGCCCAAAATCTGAATCGCAATCAGTGGGGTCATCGCAACCAATGCAATCACACCAAATGCATCAACCGCAGGATTTCCCCCGCTTGCAGAAGATGCCCCCAATGTAAATGAAAGAATGAATGTACTCGTCATAGGCCCGCTCGCCACGCCGCCTGAGTCAAAGGCAATGCCCGTGAACAACTTTGGACACAAAAACGAGAGAATCAATGCCAGCGAGTAGCCTGGAATCAAAATATACCAGAGCGAAAATCCAAAAAGAACGCGGAGCATTGAAATTCCGATTGAAATCGCAACGCCTGCGCTTAAAGCCAACAGCATAACCTTTCGCTTTATCGTGCCACCCGAAATAGACTCAACTTGGTCGGTCAAAACCCACACGGCAGGTTCCGCACAGACCACGATTGCGCCAAAAACAATGCCCACAATCACGAGCAAGGCCGTCCAAAGCGCACCTGTTTGACTTGCACCGCCAAGAACTTCTCCCAACGATTCGCCAGCTGGCATAAATCCGCCCTGAGCCCCTGCCAAAAACAGGACAAGCCCCACAAAACTCAGCACAAAACCGCGAATCATTCTGACCACTTGCATAGGTGGCATTTTTAGCAAGAAAATTTGAAACAATGCCGACATTGCAACAAGCGGTGAAAGTGCAAGCGAAACTTCTTTTAAAATGGAAGGCAGCAAATTGAGGAAAACAAAAATGCCATGAACAATCTCGTGCTCGCCCGTTGGAACTGTTTCTGCCGCAGAAGAATCCCTGTTACTCAAAATAATGCCATAAACGATGACCGCCAGCACAGGACCGATTGAAGCAATTCCCGTAAGACCAAAAGAATCATCGCCTGACGACTGGATTTTGCCGTTTTTGTCAGTTTTGCTCCGAACAGCAGCAACACCCACGCCCAGAGCCATAATAAACGGAACCGTCATTGGGCCTGTAGTCGCACCGCCTGAATCAAACGAAACTCCCTGAAATGTAGAAGGCGTAACAAATGCCAACGCAAAAACAAGAATATATGAAACGACAAGCAAAATATTGAGCGGAATCGAAAGCACCGTGCGCAAAATACCGAGCGAAACAAAAAGCCCCACTCCTACGGCAATCATCAGAATCAATCCCCATTTGCTTACATCGGGAGCAATGCCCTTAACCTGATCAGCAAGCACTTGAACATCCGGCTCAGCAACAGTGACGATAAATCCGATTAAAAAACTAGCGGCAAGCAAAAGCGGAAGATTTCGCTTGGCCGTAAGAGCAGCACCGCTCCGCTCACCAATTGGCAAAATTCCAATATCAACACCGAGCAGAAAAAGCGTAAGTCCAAAAATGACGAGTATGCCCCCTATCACAAAGCGCGACATCACTGAAAAGCTCAGTGGCGCGATTGTAAGCCCCAGCAGAATCACAAGAATCATAATTGGCAGAACAGAGGAAACCGTTTCTTTAAACTTTGCGAAGATGTTCATTTATACTATAATAATACCGAATTTTACACGAATAGTGAATAGATTTTTTGCCAATTCCGTTTGAGAGAATATTCAATTTTATTCCACCGTATATTTTCAAAATCAGAGTTTTATAGTATAATGCTCGCATATGCAGCAGGCACAGAAAAATCAGAAAGTCAGTCTCGATAATTCTAAAATCAAAATGGCAATTCGTGCGGGTATTCCTCTTTCCATCACTACATACACGCTTCCCCGCGAAATGTCTGAATACATGGAAAGTGTGCTTGCGTCTTTCCTTGAAGAGCTGGGGCAAGAACACATGGGCACCTATCTCAAATACTGTCTCAATGAGCTTGTCACAAACGCCAAAAAAGCGAACACCAAACGCATTTACTTCAAAGAAAAAAATCTCAACCTTTTTAACGATGCCGATTACGAAAAAGGCATGGAAACTTTTAAAGAAGACACCTTAAATAATATCCGCTACTATCTCGGCCTGCAAAAATCAGGCGGATTATATGTCAAACTCATTCTGCAAACGCGCAACAACCGCATCAAAATCGAAGTCCGCAACAATGCAGAACTCACATTCCGAGAATACAAACGAATGCACGACAAACTGAGCCGTGCCCAGCAATACACATCTGTGGACCAGGCCATGACACAGGTTGTTGATTTGTCGGAAGGAGCAGGCTTGGGCATCATCATTATGATTCTCATGCTCGAAAAGATTGGTCTCACCGAAGAAAATTTCCAAATTCTCTGCGAAAACGGCGAAACCATCACCCGAATCATTCTTCCCATCAACGAAAAAACACAACGTGCGCTCACTACGGCTTCCCACGAATTCGTCAAACTCATCGATGAGCTTCCGCAGTTCCCAGAAAGTATCACAAAAATTAACCGCCTTATCAACGATTCAAATTCAAAGATGAGCGAAATTGCTATGGCTATCTCTGCTGATGTCTCGCTCACCACAGATTTGCTTCGTCTGGTCAATTCGGTCACCTTCGCGCTTGCTTCTCCGTGCCGAAGCATTGCCGATGCAGTCAAACTGGTGGGAATTCGCGGAATTAAAAACATGCTGCTGTCAGTTGGCTCAATCAAACAATTAGACAAACTTGGCGGCAAAGCACAAAAAGAACTTTGGGTTCATGCCTATCGAGTGGCATTTTACGCTTACAATCTTGCTCGCAATTTCTGTGCCACAGACAAAGAAATCATCGACGATTCTTACATTTGCGGTCTCCTTCACGACATGGGTAAACTTGTCTTTGAAACCGCTCACCCTGACTTCATCGAAAGCATTAAAGACATCTGTAAGCAGCGAAATATTTCAGCCGACATTTTTGAAAAACTTGTCGCTGGCGTAAACCACAGTGAAATCGGCGCATTAATCGCAGAAAAATGGAATTTTCCAGACATCATCATCGCCGTTATTCGTCATCACCACGAACCAGATATGGCATCTCCTGCAACCAAAAAACTCACTTCTCTTGTATATCTGGCAGATATGCTCACTCACTACGAAACACATGAAGTCGATTATTACCAGTTTGATTTGGATGTTCTCAAAATGTTCGGAATCGGAAGCGAATCACAACTCAGAAAAATTTCCGACAAACTTGCAGAAGCCTTCAAAGAGGGCTAATAAGGATTTATACAATCATGACAATCTCACAGGCGATGAATGAATCGCGCAAAATCGTAATCAAAATCGGCTCGAACACGCTCGCAAAGGCGGACGGCACGCAGAACACTGAATTTATGGCTTCGTTCGCACGGCAGTGCAAAAATTTAATCGCAAAGGGCAAGCAGCTCGTGGTCGTCTCTTCGGGGGCGCAGGTTTCGGGCGTTTCCACGCTCAAGGAATGGGCACGCAAAAAAGATGTTCACTTCCGCCAGGCATTGTGCGCAATCGGTCAGGTGGAGCTTATGGCGCAGTGGAGAAAGGCTTTTGCCGAGCAGGATTTGCACATCGGTCAGCTTTTGTTCACCAAAGAAGATTTTGAGGACAATCATCGCTCGCTCAATATCCGAAACACGCTTTTCACGCTCGTTGACGAGGGCGTCGTTCCGATTATCAACGAAAACGACTCGGTTTCCACCGATGAATTCGCTATCGGCGACAACGACAACCTTTCGGCAATCACGGCGATTCTTTGGAGCGCGGATTTGCTCATTCTGTTCAGCGACATCGAGGGCGTTTTCACCGACAATCCCAAAACGAACCCCAAAGCCGAGCTGATTGAGCAAGTCGCCTCAATCGAAGATTTGCGCAAAAAAATCACAATCGGCGAGACAAATGCGTTCGGCACGGGCGGAATCGAGACAAAAATCCAAGCCGCCACAAAATCCACCAAATACGGAATCCCGATGATTCTCACCAACGGCGGAGAAGAAAACATTTTGGATAGGCTTGCCGACGGTACAGCACGGGGAACGCTGTTTTTGGCAGAGTAATGAACCACTGATTACACAGATGCCACAGATTTTTTATGCCCTATGCCTTTTGGCAGAATGAGCTACAAAACAATATACAGCTAGTGCAAAAACAGGCGTAGGCGAGGTTACATCACGAATCCACTTTGCGCGGCGAGCGAAGCGAGTCAAATTCCTTATACGCGCAACCGTGGATTCTAGTGATGTGTTCTCGCCGAGAGCCTGTTTTTGTAAAAGCCAATAAATTCTTTTGGAGTGTATTATGACAATTTCTTGTATTGGAACTGGCGCGATGGGCGGCGCGATTATGCGTGCCGTCTGCGCTCTTACGAGCAAATTCGATGTTTCACAAATCAAAGTGACCGACAAAAACGCGGAAGCAGGCAAAAAGTTCGCCGCAGAAAACGGATGCACATTCGTTGCCACGAACAAAGAAGCCCTCGCTTCAAAATACATTTTTCTGGCGGTAAAACCGCAGTTCTTGGGCGATGTGTTTGACGAAATCAAAGACGCGATTCCCGCTGATTCAGTTGTGATTTCTATGGCGGCGGGCGTAAAGCTCGAAAAATTGCAGAATTTCGCCCCGAAAGCGCGATTCGTGCGCATGATGCCGAATGTGTGCGCCCAGATTGGACAGGCAATGACCGCCGTCACAAAAAGCGCGTCTGTCACCGCCGAAGAATTTGCAGAAGTCAAAGAAATTTTGAGCGCAGCGGGAAAGGTCGAGGAAGTGCCCGAAAAACTCATGGATTGCGTGACGGCTGTAAGCGGAAGCGGCCCTGCGTTCGTGTTTATGTTCATTGAAGCCCTTGCCGATGCCGCCGTCCGTTGCGGAATGCCACGCGCCCAAGCCTACACTTACGCCGCGCAGACTGTCTACGGCTCTGCGGGAATGGTCTTGCAGTCGGGCACGCACCCCGCCGTCCTCAAAGACATGGTGTGCTCGCCCGCAGGCACAACGATTGAAGGCGTTGCCGCGCTCGAAAAAAATAATTTCAGAAACGCAGTAATCGAAGCCGTCACCGCCGCATGTGACCGCTCAATCGCACTCGGAAAATAAATTCCCACACATACAATTTCTTCATGAATTTTGTGTGCGGTGAATAACCGCCTATTCACCGCACATTTTGCGGTAATTAACTTGCTAATCACCGCAAAATCGCCTAGAATGTGGCTATGTACATCTACGAGCACGAGTCTTGGCCGCATTTTTCTTACGATTCTCAAAAACTCTCCGTACTTTTGGAGCAATGCCATGTTGCGCAGGGGCGGCTTCTTTCAAAAATGGAGCTGCTAGGGCTTTCCCAAAAAGAAGACAAAATCTTGCTCACGATTTCAAACGATGTCATAAAATCAAGCGAAATCGAAGGCTTTCTTCTGAACAAGGAGCAAGTCCGCTCGTCAATCGCGCTGCGTCTCGGTCTTCAAAATCAAAAATCGGTCAACACGGACAGAAATGTGGACGCGGTGGTCGAAATGATGCTCAATGCCACGCAACACTACGAAGAACCGCTCACTGAGGAACGGCTTTTTGGTTGGCACGCCTGCCTTTTTCCCACGGGCTACAGTGGCATGAACAAAATCGAAGTCGCGCAGTACCGAACAAGCCCCATGCAAGTCGTTTCGGGTGCGCTCGGGCATGAAACCGTTCACTACGAAGCCCTCGCCGCCGAAAAAGTTCCCGCTGAAATGAAAGCGTTCTTGGACTGGCTCAACTCAGAAAAGCAGGGTGACTCGCTCGTAAACGCGGCAATCGCGCACTTGTGGTTCGTCACGATTCATCCGTTCGATGACGGAAACGGACGAATCGCCCGCACAATCGGCGACATGATGCTCTGCCGAAGCGACCGCACGAATCTGCGCTTTTACAGCATGTCGAATCAAATCTCGCTCGACAAAAAAAACTACTATGATATTCTCGAAAAGACTCAGCACGGTTCGCTCGACATCACCGAATGGCTCGAATGGTTTTTGCGCTGTCTTCAAAAAGCCCTTGACGAAAGCTATGCCGAAACCGAAGCCGTGCTCAAAAAATACTCGTTCTTGCAGGAAATCTCGCACATTCAGCTGAACAGCCGCCAGTCGCTCATGCTCGAAAAACTCACTTCTGGAGAATGGTTTGGCGTTTTGAACAGCTCGAAATGGGCGAAAATCGCAAAATGCTCCACCGACACCGCCCTGCGCGACATCTCTGACCTTATGCAAAAAGGCATTTTGGAGAAAGAGCCAACGGCGGGCGGACGAAGCACGAATTACCGATTGAAATAAAAAAGAGGGAACGCCACCTTTCAAAAGGTTGCTTTCCCTCTTTCAATCTCCTATGGTCTAGGAATTAGTTCTTCGCCTTGATGGTGACGATGCGTGAGCCCTGAACGAGGATTCGGTATGTTCCTGCCGGAGCGTTCTGCAACGTGATTGTTTTGACCGGGTTGTCCTGGTCGAGGTTGTCAACTGCGAGGAGCTGAGTTTCGCCCTGTTTTACAACGACGCAGCGACTTGGTTCTGCACCACCGTTTCCTGTAACGCCGAATTCGATTGTAGCAGCATCATCGATAGTGAATGCATATTCAGCCTTGCGCTTTTTCTCGATGTTCTCGATGTTTGCAGATGAACCGTTGTTGTGATAGATAGCGGTAACGCCGTTCTCGGTCTTGAATTTTGCCTCACCTTTGATGATTTCGAATTTTGCGCCTTTGACAGAGCCTGTTCCAGACGGGATTTCAGCCGGTTTAGAGATGATTGTCATGTCTTCGCCGATTTTGCATCCTTTTGGACGACCTTTCCACTCGTAGGTAGCGTCAACGCTTCCTGCGTTTGCAGGGGTAGCCTTCAAATCAGCAGATTCCTGTGCGAAAACCATTCCGCCAATCAACAATGCAGCAACTGCAAGTCCAAGTCTTTTTAACATTTTATTAATGCCTCCTTTTAAAAATGCTTTATATCAGTATAACATACTTCATAAGACAAAGTTGCAGATTTTTTGCAAATTTCTGATATTTTTGCTATAATTTTTAAAAGGATTGTCTGATCGAGCCAGACAATGACACATGATATGGATTTTTTTGAATTAAACGCTTTTTTGAATCTTTCTCAGACACTGCATTTTGCGCATACAGCGGAAAAGGTGAATTTAAGTCCGTCGGCTTTAAGCCGTCTTATTTCGCGTCTTGAAGATGAAACAGGCACGATTTTGCTTGAACGCAACAACCGCGAAGTCCGCCTCACGCCTCAAGGCGCGGATTTTGCCCGCTTTGCAAAAAAATGCCTCGATGAGCAGGAAGATGTATTGAATTCATTTAAATCTTCGGGCGATGAAGTTTCGGGGACGCTCCATGTGTACGCTTCGGTTACGGCATGCTACTCAATCATGCCACCATTCTTAAAATCGCTTTCCGAAAACTATCCCAAAATTCACCTTGAAATTGAAACAGGTGACCCGGCAGGCGCGATAAATGCCGTCAAAGAAGGCCGTGCTGAGCTTGCGGTTGCCGCCATTCCAGAAAGCGGATTAAACGGATTTGATACGCTCCCTATCCGCCGAACGCCACTTGTTTTTGCCGCAAGCATTGGCGGTGCCTACGAAAAAGTGAGCGGAAGCCCGCAGGACATTGTTTCCTCAGTGCCGCTCATTTTGCCCAAAACAGGCTTGGCGCGCGAACGCTTTGACGCATGGATTTCCAGCCGCAATGTAAATCCCGTCATCGCCGCCGAAACAGAAGGCAACGAAGCGATTATGGCACTCGTTCAGCTCGGAATCGGAATCGGACTGATTCCGCACATTGTTCTTACAAACGGTCCCTACGACAAGGGCTTTACCTGTCTTGCAGCAGGGAACGCGCTCGGCTACTACGAAGTTGGCTTCATTCAAAAAAAGGAAATTTCCGGCAGTGAATCACTTAAAAGAATTAGAACGGCTGTAAATGAAATATTAGATGCAATGAGATAATTTTTGCCGATAATCAGAATATGAAGAAATTTGTTGTTTTTTTTGTTTTTCTGTTATCGACACTTTGTTTTTCTCAGACAAAAATTTCGTATTCTGGAGATTCCACTTACACGCTCGTTGAACGCACAAATTTACGCCGCTATGTAAACGGAAAGTATTCAGGCCTGACAAGTCGCGAAGTCCGCTCTTTCATAACCAAAACTGACATTCCAACGGGAGTCCGCTCCTTAAAATCTGACCGCTGGTATAGTGGCAATTTTTTCGTCAGTGAAGAAACCCTGCGAGACTCAAAATCAACGCTTGCTGGCATTCACGATGCAATTCCGTCTGTGTTTAAGATTTCTTCAGAAGGTAAGATGACGATGATTGAAGACAATGGCTATCCAACATTCAGAAGTTTTCCATCATATACAACCGAACAGCTTACAATCGGCGACTCATGGAAAGGCGAAGCCGAGCGAGCAGTTGATCCGCTTAATAAGGGAATTTTTACGAGAATTCCGATTTTAGTCCGATACACATTTGCGGGCGCAGAAGTTTACAAAGGCGAAAATGTTTACAGAATAAAGGCGATTTGGCAAACAAACTATGGATTTTCAAATTTCGATCGCGATGTGAAAGGCGATGACGCACTTTTAAAAGCAACAGGCGGCCACAAAGCTGACATCATCGTTCGTGCGCACACAGGTGAAGCAATTCTCATTAATGACAGTGTTGATGAAACTTTCACCTATTCTGATGGGACGCAAGTAAATCTGAAAGGAACAATCACGCTCTTCACGGAATATCCGCCAGCAATTGACCACGACAAACTGATTTTCGCGCTCAACCGAATCGCAAAATCCGACGATTCTCCCAAAAAAGGAACAGGAACATCGTCAATCGCAAGTACAAAAGGCACGGAGAAAAGCACAAAAGAGAAAATCACCACAGCTGGAACAGGAAAAAACAACATGGTCTTTGAAGAAACGCCAGCAGGGCTCAGGCTTTCCGTGCGTGACATAAAATTCAAAGCTGATAGTGATGAGATTTTAGGCAGTGAAAAGCAAAGATTGGACGAAATTGCCGATGTATTGAAACTTGCACCGAATTCACAATTTCTTATTGAAGGACATACCGCTGCGGTCGGAAAACCAGAAGGCGAACAACGACTTTCGGAACAGCGGGCGAGAAAAATCGCAGCAGAACTCTCAAAACGCGGAATTTCCGCTCATAAATTCATTTGCAAGGGATACGGCGGAAACAAACCGATTGCAAGCAATGAAACTGATGCAGGACGAGCACAAAACCGGCGCGTTGAAATCACGATTCTGGAATAGCAGTTCCGTATATGATGTGATTATCCTGCAAGTGCTTCCACAAGGTCGAATTTGCGTGCTTTGGCGGTGGGGCTTATCGCACGGAGCGGGCAATTCTGAAGCCAAAATTATAGTACGAATAGCATGGCTGATACCGCGAGCCATAGTGATAGCCAGTGAATTTGATTTCGCACAAATCCTTTGAACTTGAAAACGAGCCCCCCTTGCGGACTCTATAGTGATTTGAATCTTCAATGAAGCGGTTCCAGCACCATTCCCAGACATTTCCGCTCATGTCATAAAGTCCGTATCCGTTCGGGTTTTTTAAGGACACTTCGTGCAGCTTATAATCGCTGTTATCTTTGAACCACCCAATTTCACTGAGATTGTTGCTGCCTGAATAGCTAAACGATTGTCCGCCGTTTGCGGCTGCTTCCCATTCATCTACCGTCGGAAGCCTGAATCCATCGGATTTTACATCTTGGACGACTTCACCTAAAATTGAATTTCCCGAATGAGGAGAATAATTCCAGTCATCGGGATTTAAAGAACCGTTCACGCTGTATACTGGCGTTTTTCCGAGCAGCAGGCTTAGTTTGTTGCAAAAAACAATGCAGTCGTACCAGTTTACGGTCTCTACAGGAAAATTTCCTTCCGCAAATGCACTTGGATTTTCGCCCATAACGGCTTCATAAAGCTCACAGGTAACTTCGGTTTTTCCGATTGAGTAATTTGTGTCAGGAATTTTGACCATCTCAAACGATGCAGAAATTTCTTCTTCCTCAACGACTGAATTGACCAAAAACGATTCGTCTTCAGAAAAAGCCGCTAAAATGAAAAAAATCAATATTACAGAAGACAATACAGATATTCTTGATAGTTTCATATTTTATCCGCTTGCTGTTACCCCGCCAATGCTTCCACAGGGTCGAGTTTACTTGCTTTCATTGCAGGCGATAGTCCGAAAAAGATTCCCACGAACACACTGAACACGAAAGCAATCACGCAGGCAGAAATTTTGATTGCATACGGCAATTCCGTCGCCACATATTCAATCGCAAGGCTCAAGGCAATACCGAGCGCGATTCCCAAAATGCCGCCTAAAAGCGTAATGCTCGCGCTTTCCACCAAAAACTGTCGGCAGATTGCGAAGGGGCTTGCCCCCAACGCTTTGCGAATACCGATTTCTTGTTTGCGCTCTGTGACCGTCACAATCATAATGTTCATGATTCCGATTCCGCCGACGAGAAGCGAAATGGCGGCAATTCCTGAAAGCATGAGCGAGACTGTTCCCATAACATTTTGAACCTGCTCAATCATCGTCTGCATGGAAGTGATGTTTACACTTCCTTCCGTGCCCGATTTTTCTGCCATGTACGCCGTTAAATCCGTGACAAGCTGTGAGCAATAGTCCGTATCGGTCGCCTGCACCATAATCGTATCCGCCGTAGGGTTCGGTTTGATTTTTTTAGAATAAAATCCGCGCGGAATGTAGATTCCTGTGGTGGTAGATTCCATGCCCGCAGACTGCTCTTTTAAAACGCCCACCACCGTAAACGCAAAAGGCACTTTTGAACACACCACGAGCACGCCCTTTCCTACCGCATTACCGTCTGGAAAAAGAGATGAAGCAACTTCGCTTCCGATAATCATTTTTTGGCTGCCCGCAACATCATCGGTTACAGTAAAATATTCTCCCGTATCCAATGTAAGCTGATACATTTCAAGATAGCCTGGTTCAATCGCAGTCGCATTTGATGTTACTGTAGTTTCGCCATAGCTTACAGAAAAACTTGCCGAATTCTTGTACCACACTTTTTTGATATTTTTTACGCTGTCAAACAAATCCGTACGCAACGACTCGTCAAATTTGAGCGTCACCGCATCACGATTTTTACGCATCCAGCCACCAGCCGCCACGCTCACCAAATCAAGCCCCGAAGAACCGAACTGATTTTGAATCTGCTTTGTGGAACTCGCCCCAATACTCGTAATGATGATAACGCTCGCCACGCCGATAATCACACCAAGCAGAGAAAGAAAAGTGCGCGTCTTTGAACGAGCAAAGTTCCTTAGAGAGTCGATAAAATCCTCAAGCATATGTGTCCTCTTGAATCATTCCGTCCAGAATCCGAATGCACCGCCGTGTGCTAGATCCAATTCCTGGGTCGTGCGTAACGATGACGATTGTCGTTCCCGTGGCGTTGATTTCGCCGAATAGTTCAAGCACCGCCCGCCCCGTGCTGGAGTCAAGCGCACCCGTCGGCTCATCGGCAAGAATAATGTTCGGCTTTGTAACCGTTGCCCGCGCGATTGCAACGCGCTGCTTCTGCCCGCCCGAAAGCTCGTTCGGAAGGTGGTTGATTCGCTCGCTCAGCCCCACTTTTTCAAGCGCGGAAAGAGCCATGTCACGACGGAGCGGTTTTTCGATTCCCTGATAGCGGAGCGGAATCATCACATTTTCAAGCACGGTCATCGTGGGCAAAAGATGGTACTGCTGAAAAACAAAGCCAATCGTCTTGTTCCGAAGCACGGCAAGTTCTTTTTCACTCATCTTTGCCGTTTCTTTGCCGTCAATTTTGACGATGCCGCTCGTGGGACGGTCAAGGCAGCCGATCATATTCATGCAGGTGGATTTCCCTGAGCCAGAAGGTCCCATGATTGACATAAATTCCCCCTGCTCCACCGAGAACGAAATCCCGCGCAAGGCATGGACTTCCTGCTCACCCATCGAGTAAATCTTCCGAACATCTTCCATATAAATAACTGGCTCTGACATACTTTTCAACTTTCCATTTTCAATTTTCCGTTTAGAACGGTGGTGGTCCGCCCATCATGCCGCCTTGTTGCTGATTGTTTTTGTTGTTTTTCTGCGCTTTCTGACCTTTTTTACTCACGCTCATTCTGCCGCTCTTTGAGGCATCGCTTTGCGCTTTAAGCATTTCGCCGCCTTCAAGCCCGCTCAACACATTCACATATTCCAAACCATACGGCTCTACGCTGACTTCGACTTTGGTTGTGCTTCCGTCACGGTTAATAATTTCTGCAAATGCCGTGCCTTTGTCGCGCCCGATTGCGTAGCGTTCCACGACCAGTTTTTGCTCAGGCTCGGTGATTTGGATTTTTCCCGTAAAACTGAAATTCGGAAGAACCGCGCTCGGAACATCGTCAATGCGCACTTTCGCGTTCACAATCGTAGCCCCGCGGCTCGTCACTTCGCCAATCGCAGGGTAGGAAACGAGATAGCCTTCAACCGTGCCGTCATACGCGGGGAAAGTGAAGTCAACTTTCTGACCGACTTTGAGCTTTGCCACATCGGTTTCGGCGACTTCGACATCAGCGGTGAGATAACTCGTGTCAACAAGCGTGCCGATTTCGTCTTTTGCTTCAAGATAATCGCCCGTCGCAACATCAAGGGCGGCAATCACGCCGTCAAAAGTGGCAACGATTTTTCGGTCTTCGATTTTGCGAAGCAGAGAAACGCGCTGAGTCTGCATGAGCTTTAATTTTCCCGCTGTCTGGTTCTGCCGCGCCACCGAAATTTCGTAGTCAAGGTTTGCGAGGTTGTACTGCTGTTCGGTGTCGTCGAGCTGCACGATTAAGTCACCTTTTTTTACCGTGTCGCCCTCGTTCTTGTACACGCCGACCACCGTTCCGTCATTGAGCGATTTTAAAGTCTGTGACTTCGCCGCCTCAACCGTTCCCGCAATCTGAATCGCGTTTTCGTAGGTCTCTTTGCGCACGACATAAGTTTGATTTCCCGCGCTCGCCCGCTTTTCAGAAATCCGTCGCGCCACCCGCAAAACTACAAGCAGTGCAACAAGCGCAATAGCTATGATGAGAATAATTTTCTGTTTTTTCCCAAGTTTTATTTTCATTCCTCTCTCCTCAGTCCTTTTCCTTTACAAACAGCAACTTCACCTTGTTATTGTAGATTATTTTTTCTACTGCGTTAACCAGCATGTTCATTTGGGCTTTGTCGCGGTTGTTCGCCGCATCAAGGTAATCGCTTTCGGTTACGCTGCCCGCTTTAAGCCATGTGTCCATGTCGTATTCAAGCTGAGAATACATATCATACTCTTCGGCATAGGATTTTTCCGACCAGCGCAAGTCGCCTCGCTCAGTCAGTTTGTCCAAAATCGCCGTTTCGTAATCGTCCGCCGCGCTTTTTACGCTGATTTCATCGATTTTTTCTTCAAGCGCATCCTGTTTTTTGTCGATTGAAGCGAGCCGCCATGTGTTCGGGGTAAGCGTGAGCGAAAATGTGTACACGGGAGATTTTGACGACTGCCCGCCCGAACTGCCATCAAGCGGAAAGAGATTTTGCCCCGTCGGAACGGAAACGCCCGCACTTGCCGTGATTCCCTTCCAATCGAAGGTGAGTCCACCATCAACTGTGTCGTATTTTGAGGAAGACTCGTTGAATGTGTAGCCGCCGTATGCGCCCAATTCCATTTTGTAGTCAGTTTTTCGCTTTAAATCGCCGATGTACTGATTCCAGAGCGCGCTTTCCGTGTCAGTGTAATTTTCTGCCTTATATGAAAGCACATCTTCAAGCTCAACATTCGGAATTTCCATCGGAAGAAAATCTTTGACAGCGGTAAGTGCCTGCTCGCTCAATTCATCTGCTTTTTTAATGTCAAATGTTTTGGGGTCAAAAACACGCGTGTAGTCAACGCCACATTTAATGGCAAAAATCGAAGTTTCCCGCTCCAATTTTCGCAACGCCTCGTTTACATTCCGTCGGTCGCTCTGAATTTCAAGGTATTTTTTGCGGTAAGACGCGCTCGTTTTGCTGTACCCCTGCGCCGTCAGAACCCGCAAGTCAAGTTCATCATCATATAAATCGTCTTTTTTGGAAAGTACATCAGAAACATAGCCGTAGAGCGTTTTCAGATTCGTGTAGAAGTCATTTTCGACCGTAAGTGCCTGATTTTGCGCCGCCCGCTCTGCCTCAATGTAAGACCGTTCCGCCTCCAAAAGCGAGATTTTTCGTTTGAGCGGAGCCGATGTGATGATTCCCGTGCTGATTTTTACATTTCCGTCGTCTAAAAAAGTGCCGTTTTCGCTCTCGTAGCCCGATTTTTTTGTCATCGGAAAAGATGCCGTGAGTTTTGTGCCGTTCCATTCTGGAATTGAAAGAACGGCGTTCGGTGTGAAGGTATATTTTGTGCCGTCAGAAGAAGACTGAATTTTGACCGTGCCCGTTGAAACCGTAAGGTCGATTCCGTTGTTGATTTTTGTTGAATCGTAATCAAGAGCCTTGCTCTGAGCCGTCAACGCTGCCTTTTGCAATGTGAGGTCATTTTTGAGATAGCCAAAAAGCAGCGACGGAAGATTATTTTCCGCGCCCAGAAATTGCACGCCAAGCAAAAAAGATAAAAACACTCCGAATATTTTCTTCATACTGACATTCTAACGTATTTGCCTTAATGATTCCTTAACCAAGTATTAAGTTTCTGTTATATAAAGAGAATTTATAAGCATTTTATTTTTTTGGCAATGCATCAAGCAATTCTTTAACATCAGTTTCGGACATCGTATACCCATGCCGCTCCTGATACGATGAATCATAATCAGATATTCTGCCGTCTGCATGGGCGATTTTTGTTCCAAACTGCCGCCAGCCGACCAATGCGCTCCCCTTTTCAGGAAAGACAGCCCTCGTCCCATTTTCATCAGTCCAGAGGGCAGCATCATACAATTCTGAAACCGTACAATTCACGAGCGCAATCGAATCCCAGCGATCCACACTGTCAGGCTTTCCTGTTCCCTGAGAGCGGCCAATATACAATTTTGCGTTTTTTCCACGATTTTCTGCCGTAAATTCACACTGAATAAAAACAAATCCAGGCTTACCGTTCAACGCCCGGCTTTGAAGAACATATGCAGGCCTGTCATTTCCACGATTATCAGAACGAGTATGAAGAACACAATTCTTAAAAACAGCAGTGTCGCAATACCCCCAAATAAAATCAACATCGCCAGAAACAAAACAATTCGTAAAAAAAGAGTTCCCTTTCACATGAATTGTATCTTGCCTGCTTATAAAATTCATTCCTTCGCAGAGCAAGTTCCCTGTTTGACAATGAAAGCAAATCGCCTCCGCTTGATTTCCGAGCGAAGCATCGTCACAAGTTTTAACATGCGTGTTTTCTATCGTAAAATTCCGCAATGTGACAGTCGTACACTGTTCGCCAAAGGTGAGTACGGCACGATTTTCGGTGTCTTTGTGATATGCCTCACAATTTTCTGAACGCAGCACACAACTTTCTTTGTTGCCAGAAGCACTTTCGATTACAAGAGGATTAGGAAGATTATAAAAAAGCCGATTGTGTACAAGCCCCTCATGCGTTCCATCAGCAAGAAGAATATGAATTTGCTCTTCAGACGGAGAAATACGAGCGAAAAGGTGAGCCAACGAATCTCCTGGTTTTACATGATATTTCATTAGAAATTTCCTTATTTTGACATCTGTGCGACAAACCACTTGTAAATTGAGTCAACACGCGCATTAAATGAATCTATCATTTTATCCTCAAGCATCGCGATTTTTGGATAGTATGCTTGAACCATCAGATAGACCAAAAAATGGTCACCTTCATCAACTACCACAAGATTTATCTTCACATTATGAGCTTTAGCCGCCGTAATAAAGCCAAATTTGAGTGGCTCAAAATTATCGAAGCAAACGCTCACTTCATTCTGTCGCTGTTTATAATTCAGTTCATAGTAACATTTTCCAAACGAATTATCATTTTGCATACAATAGAGCGTCCTTCCATCCGCAGAACCGTCCGTAGCATCAGGCACAGGAACTTTTTCCGTCTTTGACTTTACAAGATATGTCTCATGATAAAGCGTTTCCCATTTTTTATGACGATTTGAATAATATTCCGTTCCCTTCATAGTTGAAATCGAGCGAATTACCTTTGAAACTTTTTCGATTGAAAGAGAATCACTATCAGAAGAAGTATTTTTTTTTGACAGCAAGGATTGCTTGTCAAGATAAAAAAGTTTTTCGATGGTGAGTCTCGGCTTTTCCGTGCTATCCCAGTGAGACACCGCCGCCGAAGAAAGCTCCGTATGGGGAACCAATGACAACAGAACCGCTTCATTATTCAAAAAAATGCTATGCAATTCCCCAGATTCTTTTACCTTGTCAAGAATTTCAGAAGAAACTGACTGAGAAAAAACAGCCTGAAACACTGATAAAAAAGAAATGAATCCTAAAAAAAATTTCTTCTTCATTTTGACCTCCTGTTATGTGGTATTATAATGCGATATTTATAAAAAACAATTCCTAAAAAAATAAAGCCACCCCTGTATTAAGGAGTGGCATCGCATAGTGTAAAAACTTATGCTTCTGCTGGAGCTTCTTCTGTAGCTGGTGCGGCAGCAGCTGCTGCGGCTTTGCTTGCTCTAGCTTCTTTGCGTGCAATATTCTTCAGCTCAGCATTGCAGCGTTTGCAAACTTTCACTGTATTGCCATCAATTTCCTTTTCGTAAAGGACTTTGATATTTTCTTTTCCACAGCGTGGACATTTTCCACGACCATGATTCGGTTCGTTACGAACTCCAGTTCCGCGATGTGCTTTAGACATATTTAACTCCTTTATTTTGCTTCTTCAGCAGGAGCTGCTTTCTCTGCAGTCTTAGCTTTTGATGCAGCTTTTTTTGCAGGAGCTTTTTTAGCAGCAGGTTTTTTAGCCTCAGTTTTTTCTGCTTTTTTAGCCTTTGCCGGTTTTTCTTCTTCACTTGAAGGCAACTTATAATCGACCAATTCAAGGATTACAACATCGGCAGCGTCACCCTGTCGGAAACCAAGTTTAAGGATGCGAGTGTAACCACCATTGCGCTCCTTCATGCGTGGTCCGATTTCTGTGAAGAGTTTATTCAAGATTTTTTCGTCCTGAATGAACTTTGCAGCAGTACGACGATTATGTACAGAATCAACTTTACTGCGAGTAATCAACTTTTCAGCCGCCTTACGGACTTCTTTAGCCTTAGCCTTTGTTGTTGTAATGCGTTCGAATCTGAAAAGTGAGGTAACCATATTTCGCGCCATTGCTCGCTGATGAGCGGCTGTTCGTGAAAGTGGATTAAATCCCGTTTTATTTTTCATTGGATTCTTCCTTATATATTGAGCCTATTCAGATTGTTCGGCCTGCGCCTGAACGCCCTGTGACGGCTTTGCTAAATTGACAGAATTCTTAAGATGACTGTAATCGGTCATACCCAAGCTCAAGCCCCATTCCTGAAGCTTTTCTTTGATTTCCGTAAGAGATTTTTTGCCGAAGTTTCGAGTCTTGGCAATATCATCTTCAGTTTTCTTTGTCAATTCGCCAATTGTGCGAATATTCGCATTTTTAAGACAATTTGATGAACGAACTGAAAGTTCAAGCTCTTCGACCGGAGTTTTGAGCAATTGACGAATCTTCTCATCGCCTTCATCAAAATCATCTCCCCCTGAAATATCACTGTCATTGAAGTTGACAAATACCGTGAAATGATCTTTCGCAATCTTTGCCGCTTCTGCCAATGCATCTTCTGGAGAAATTGTTCCGTCCGTCCAAACTTCAAGAACAAGTTTGTCATAATCGTTGCGCTCACCGACTCGGCAAGGCTCAATCATGTACTTAACTTTTGTAACAGGAGTAAAGATTGCATCCATCGGAATTGTACCAACAACTTCGATGTAGTGTTCATTTACTTCTGCAGGAACATATCCTCGTCCCAAATCAACCTGAATTTCAAATTCAACACGAGCACCTTCCATCATAGTGAATACAGGCACATCTTTTGTAAGAATTTCAAGCTGACCTTCTTTTGCAAAGTCATCAGTCTTAACAACGCCAGGACCTTTGAATTCAAAAAGAAGTGTATCCTGCTCAACATCCTCTGGCAATCTCAAGCGCATAAGTTTGAGACTGTTCAAGATTTCCAATGTATCTTCAGAAACATTTTGAATTGCTTCGAATTCACTAGAAATCACATGAGGAACACCGTCAGGATCGTAAGAAGTGATTCTTACTGAGGAAATTGCATATCCCTGAATAGATGAAAGAAGTACACGTCGGAGTGTATTTCCAATTGTTGTACCGAAACCTGTTTCAAAAGGATAAGCAATAAACTTTCCGTAATTTGGATTCGTTTCAAGATGTTCGAACTGAACGGTCTTAGGTTTTTTAAAACCTTTCAGCAAGTTTTTACGAGCCATCTGAACTCCTTTTTAAAATTGAGAGCCCATATAGGAGCTACTGTTCCATGTCAGAATTTCTTCTGACTTTCCAACTATCTGATAGTAACTATGCTATTCAGCATAAACTTCGACTTTCAATACGCTTGGACAGAACGTCTGCCCAAAACGAATTAAAACATCGAAGAAAGTTACATACGGCGAGTCTTGCGTGGACGACATCCATTGTGCGGAATTGGAGTTGTATCAGCAATTGATTTTACCTTCAATCCCAAAGCACCGAGTGCTCGGACAGCGTTCTCACGACCCATTCCTGGACCTTTTACATAGACATGAACTTCGCGAAGACCATAGCTTACTGCCTTCTGAACTGCTGTCTCAGCAACAGTCTGAGCGGCAAATGGAGTTGATTTTTTTGCTCCACGGAAGCCGAGTCCGCCAGAAGATGCCCAAGAAAGAGCATTTCCGTTCAAATCTGTAATAGTTACGATAGTATTGTTGAACGTAGCCTGAATGTAAACATTTCCCTCGTATACGCTCTTCTTTTCCTTTCGCTTTTTTGCGGTTGCCATTACCTAAATTCCTCCGTCTAATTAGACTGCCTTCTTCTTGTTAGCGACAGTCTTCTTCTTACCTTTGCGAGTGCGCGCATTCGTACGTGTGCGCTGACCACGGCACGGCAAGCCTTTTCGATGACGAAGACCACGGTAACAACCGATATCCATCAAACGCTTGATGTTAAGACCAATCTCTGAGCGAAGATGACCTTCAACCTTGTACTCTGTATCAATCAAAGTACGGATTTTAGCCAACTCGTCCTGATCCAAATCATTAATCAATTTGTGAGGATCAATCTTTGTCTTTTCACAAATTGCAGCGGCTGATGAACGACCAATACCGTAAATGTAAGTCAATGCAACATCGACATGTTTATTTGGGAGGTCAACTCCCGCAATTCGAGCCATCTCTTACTCCTTAACCCTGCTTCTGCTTATGCTTTGGGTTTGAACAAATGATACGGATGATTCCGTTTCGTTTGATAACCTTACACTTATCACAGATGGGCTTTACGCTGGTTCGTACTTTCATAAAAGTCCCCCTGGGGATAGATTACTTCACTTGAATCATGGCAGATTGCAATAATCTACAATTCAAGTCCGATGAGTATATCACAAAACCCCAATCTTATTCTATAGGAAAACCAAGAAATTCTGTAAAAACTACAAATTTCTTGATCGTAATTTGCCCTTCTTAACAAGGCCATCTGCATGGTGCATCTTAAGAAGTGCTTCAACCTGACTCATGGTATCCAAGTCAACACCAACCAAAATCAAGAGCGAGGTGCCACCCATCAGCATTGAGATTGACTGCGGGAAGCCAAAAAGATTTTGGATGATTGTCGGCAAAACTGCGATTGCAGCAAGATAGAGTGAGCCGGGCAATACAAGTCTGTTCAGAATTTTCTGCATGTACTCTTCTGTTTTGTCAGTACGGATGCCTGGAATTGAGCCGCCGTTCTCACGGATATTCTTTGCGATTTCTGTGGGGTTCAGGGTTACCTGTGTGTAGAAGTATGCAAAGAAAATGATAAGCAGAACGAGAAGAATATTGTAGAGCCAACCAGTCGGATTGAGCTTAGCCGAGAGCGAAGCAATCCAGCGAGCTGAATTCTGATTATTACCAAGACTAGAAACAATCTGCAACGGGAATGTAAGGAACGATGATGCGAAGATTACTGGAATTACTCCCGACGGATTGATTTTGAACGGAATGTATGTGCTCTGACCGCCATACATTTTATTACCAACTACACGCTTTGCATAGTGAACCGGAATTTTTCGCTCGCCAGACTGTTCGTACACGACAAAAGCGATAATAGCGATGAACATGAGCAAAACGATGATTACAAATACCGGGTTCAATGAACCATCAGCAACTCGGTTGCGAAGTTCAATAACCGCATGAGGCAAGCGAGCCACGATACCAGCGAAAATCAAGATAGAAATTCCGTTTCCGATACCATGAGCGGTGATTTGATCACCAAGCCATACTGTAATCATTGCACCTGTTGTAACAGTGAGCATTGCAAGCAACTTAAATGCAAGCTGATTTTCAAGAGCGATTGCGCCTGGAATGCTAGAAGCATACACAGTTACCGCCAAAGACTGAATAAGACAGACAAAAACCGTACCGATTCGCGTCCATGCAGCAACTTTTCGCTGACCGCCATCTTCCTGAGCCGCCCGTTTGAGCGATGGGAAGATAATCAAAGCAAGTTGCAAAATAATCTGCGTTGAGATGTACGGCATAACGCCGAGCATGAACACAGAAAAATTTGAGAATGCACCACCGGCAAAAAAGTCCATGTAACTGGCAAACGCGTTTTTATTATGCCGAGCAAGTTCTTCGAAATAATTTACGAGAACCTGAGCATTGATTCCTGGAATAGTAAGAACACATCCAAGACGGAAAACTACGAGAATTACAAAAGTAAAGAAAATACGGTCACGCAATTCTTTAATTTTGAACATATTTGCAATTGGATTATTTGCCATTTGCCTCTCCAAAGACTAATAGCCCAGACTTGTAGTCCAGGCCATTAAAAACATTTTATTTTGATTCAGTTGATTTTTCTTCAGCTTCTTTTACTGAACCACCAGCCTTTTCGATTTTAGCTTTTGCAGAAGCAGAAACCTTATCGACAGAAACCGTGAGGCTCTTTGCCAAATCCCCGTCGCCGAGAATTTTAACTAATTTAGCTGAAGATTTAACCAAACCTTTTGCTTTAAGAGCAGCCGCATCAACTGTCTCACCTGCATTGAATTTTGCTTCAAGGTCAGACACATTGACGATAGCATATTCTTTCTTGAACGGATAGTTTGAGAAACCGCGGTGAGCGATTCGTCGGTAGAGAGGCATCTGACCGCCTTCAAATCCGACATACGGCACAGCCTTGCCTGAGCGAGACTGCTGACCTTTGTTTCCCTTTCCTGCCGTTGTACCGAGTCCAGAAGAAGAACCGCGTCCTACTCTCTTCGGCTTTTTGTTTGCGCCCTCTGGTGCGTGCAAAAGAAAATCAGACATTATTCAGCCTCCTCTACTTTAACAAGGTGTGCGACAGCATTCACCATTCCAAGAATGGCTGGATTTGCTTCATGAACAACTGAAGAGCTAATCTTTTTAAGACCAAGACTGCGGACAGTTGCCTTTTTTTCAGGTTTCTGACCAATAACGCTCTTTACGAGAGTAACTTTAATTTTCTTAGCCATAATTAACCCCACATATCCTGCAGAGATTTACCTCTGTTAGATGCGACTTCTTTTGCATCCATGAGGTTTTCAAGAGCGTTGAATGTAGCGCGAACTACATTAACCGGGCTTGAAGATCCCAAAGACTTAGAAATGACATCTGTTGCTCCAATTGCATCCATGATAGCACGGACAGTGCCACCAGCGATAATTCCCGTTCCCGGACAAGCTGGTTTAAGAAGAATTGAAGAACTCTTATAGTTACCAAGCATTTCATGTGGCAAAGTGCCGTTCTTTACAGGAACGAACATAAGATTTCGCTTTGCCTTATCGATGCTCTTACGAATTGCCTCAGAAACATCATTGGCCTTACCAAATCCGTATCCGACGCGACCTTTTCCATCGCCTACAACTGTAAGTGCTGAGAAAGACATTGCGCGACCACCTTTGGTGGTTTTTGCAGTGCGGTTCAGTCTTACAAGTTTTTCGACGAATTCTTTCTGCTCTTTGTCAAACTTATTCTGGCGTTCCATAGACTCTCCTAGAAAATGATACCTGCTTTGCGGGTTCCATCGGCAAGGGCCTTAACAACACCATGATACAGATAACCGTTGCGGTCAAAGACTACGGTTGTAATCTTTTTGTCCTGCAGGCGTTTTCCAAATGCTTCACCGAGCTTTGCTGCACCCTCAGTATTTGGCTTGAGGTCGGCAAATTCTTTTTCCAAAGTGGAAATTGAAGCAAGGGTATGTCCCTTATCATCGTCAATAACCTGAACATAAAGATTCGTGTTGCTTCGGTACACGGTCATGCGTGGACGCTCAGCAGTTCCGTAGATTGACTTACGGATATGAATCTTACGATGCAAGCGTTTTCTTGCTTTATCATTCATCTTTTTAATGAACATTGTGTTACCCCGCCTTATTTAACGCCGGTTTTACCGACTTTGCGTCTGATGACTTCAGTTTCATAGCGGATTCCTTTGCCTTTGTATGGCTCTGGAGCACGCAATTTACGAAGCTGAGCGCTGAATTCACCTACCAACTGTTTAGAAATACCAGTGATAGTAACCTTACCCGCTGCGTCTGCTGTAACAGTAAGTCCCTCAGGAATAACTGCGATGAAGTCAGATGAATATCCGAGATTCATAACAAGTTCTTTGCCCTTAACTTCTGCACGATAACCGACACCAGTGATGATAAGAGATTTTGTGAATCCTTCTGTAACACCAACGACCATGTTATGAATGAGATTGCGGTACAAGCCATGAGCCGCACCAGCATTCTTTGATTCATTTACTGGTTTAACCACCAATTCAGCACCGTTTACTTCGACAGTAACCAAATCGTTGATTTTTTCTTTGAGTTCACCTTTTGGACCTTTTACAGTAACAAGTCCAGGATTTACAGTGATTGTAACTCCCGCTGGAATAGCAACAGGAAGCTTACCAATTTTTGACATGTCTTCCTCCTATTACCAGACTTTGCAAACCAATTCACCACCGACCATCTTTTCTGTCGCTTTCTTACCAGTTGTAACACCAGCAGAAGTAGAAACAATCAATGTTCCCAAACCATTGTAGATGCGTGGCAAATCTTTATAACCAGAATAAACTCGGCGACCAGGAGTAGAGATTTTTTCTACACCGTGAATAACCGAATTGTTTGAATCGTCATATTTCAAGAAGATTCGGATGATGTTTTTTCCATCTTCCTGAACTTTCTTGAAATTCTTAATGTAACCTTCTGTTTTCAGGATTTTAACAATTTCCAACTTAAGTTTTGATGTCGGAACATCAACTTTTTCGTGGCGAACCTGAACAGCGTTACGAATCTTAGTCAGCATATCTGCGATTGGATCTGATACACTCATTTCTATTCCTCCACTACCAGCTAGATTTTGTTACGCCTGGCAAAAGACCTTCACCGGCCATTTTGCGGAAACAAATACGGCACATCTTAAACTTGCGCAAATAACCGCGAGGACGCCCACAAATCTGACAGCGGTTGTATTCGCGTGTCTTATATTTCTGAGGGCGAGCCGCCTTGATAACCATTGATTTCTTAGCCATGATTCCTCACTACTTCCTGAACGGCATGTTGAACTTGGTAAGAAGTGCTTTTGCCTCTGCATCGGTGTTTGCACTTGTTACGATAGCGATGTTCATACCAGCAATCTTCGTGATTTTGTCGAAGTCGATTTCTGGGAAGATAATCTGTTCAGTAATACCAAGAGAGAAATTTCCGTGTCCGTCAAAACCAGTTGCTTTGATTCCGCGGAAATCCTTTACACGAGGTAATGCTACATTGATGAGGCGGTCCAAGAATTCGTACATATTGTTACCGCGCAATGTTACCATTACACCAACTTCATTGCCCTCACGCAACTTGAAGTTTGCAATACTCTTTCTCGCCCTCGTTTTTACAGCATGCTGTCCAGTAATCTGAGTAATGTCAGCTACTGCGGCGTCAAGGAGTTTCTTGTTAGTGAGAGCTTCGCCAACACCCATGCTCACCACAACTTTTACAAGTTTGGGAATCTGCATGACGGATGTGTAACCGAGTTCTTTGAAGAGCTCTGGGGCGATTTTGTCCTTGTAGACTTTCTTAAGCCGTGGTACGTAATTATCCATTACAGTGCTTCTCCACATTTGCGGCAGACACGAATCTTTTTGTCGCCGTCAATTTTATATCCAACTCTTGTCGGACCACATTTTTTGCAAACGAGTGCGACATTAGAGATGTGCAACGGAGCCTCAATCTCGACGATTCCGCCTTGATCCTGCTGGCTTCGCTTTTTCATTGCCTTTTTGACAATGTTGATTCCTGAAACGATAACTGCATCTTTTTTAGTAATGACACGAACGATTGTTCCGCGCTTACCTTTATCTTTTCCTGCAATTACCTGGACGGTATCGTCCTTATGGATTTTGAATTTCTTGTTCATTATTCAATTCTCCTTACAGAACTTCCGGCGCAAGTGATACGATTTTCATGCAATCCATATCACGAAGCTCACGGGCTACCGGTCCAAAAATTCGTTTTCCTTTTGGGTTTTTATCTGCATCAACGATAACGCATGCGTTGTCATCAAAGCGGATATAGGTTCCATCAGGACGGCGGTATTCTTTCGCAACGCGAACGATAACAGCCTTTTCTACAGCACCTTCTTTGATAGTAGAAGTAGGAATTGCTTCCTTAATTGCTACTACTACGACATCACCGATTCCGGCATATCGGCGGTGTGAGCCACCGAGTACCTTGATTACCTGAGCTCGTTTTGCTCCGGAGTTATCGGCAACTGTCAAATTTGATTGCATCTGAAGCATGTCTTTAACTCCTTAAGCTTATCTAGCTCGTTCGATGATTTCTGCAAGTCGCCAGCACTTATCTTTGCTGATTGGACTACATTCTACGATACGAACTGTGTCACCAATGTGAGCATCGTTCTTTTCATCGTGTGCCTTACATTTCTTTGTACGAGTTACGTACTTTTTGTAAAGGGTATCCATTTTTTTGGTGTTGATTGAAACAACAATGGTTTTATCCATTTTATCGCTTGTTACAATCCCCACAAAAGATCGTTTACCACCCTTTTTTTTCTGAACAACCTGTTCTGCCACGGGTCAGCTCCTATTTATTTGCTCCGGCAAGTTCTTTTGCTCGGATAAGCGTATTCAAACGCGCAATGTCTTTGCGCATAGCACGCTTTTGCATAGGGTTATCTACATGGCCGACTACCATCTGGAATCGAAAATCCATGTATTTCTGTTTAAGTTCATTTCGCTGTGCAACCAACTCAGCGTAAGAAAGTTCTTTGTAATTCTTTTTTGTTTTCTTTGAATCAGCCATTTCTTACTCCTTAGTCTTTTGTTGGTTTTAAAGCGATTTTTGTTTTGATAGGAAGCTTCGCAGCCGCAAGCTGAAGTGCCTGTTCTGCAAGCTTAACATCAATTCCACCGACCTCAAACAAAATGACGCCTGGTTTTACAACAGCTGCCCAGAATTCTGGGGCACCTTTACCTTTACCCATTCGGGTATCGGCAGGCTTTTTTGTTATCGGTTTGTCTGGGTAAACACGAAGCCAAACATTACCTTTTCGTTCGAGTTTACGATTGATAGCAACACGAGCTGCCTCAATGTGGCGTGCGCTCAACCAAACTGGTTCCAATGCTACGAGAGCAATATCTCCGAAGTCGATTGTGTTTGCACGTGTGGCACAGCCTTTAATTCTGCCGCGCTGTACCTTGCGGTGAATAACTCTTTTAGGACTAAGCATTTACTTTACTCCTTTGACTCAGCATCAGAAGATTTTGAGTCGCGAGGTTTCTTGCTTCTTGGCTTTTCATCACCCTGAGAGCGTTCATGGCGCGGCTTGCGAACAAGCTGACCAGCATCTTCCTGTGGATCGCGACCGTACTTCATGCCATTGTAGACCCACACTTTGATACCGATTTTACCGTATGTTGTGTGTGCCTCAAATGTGCCGTAGTCGATATCAGCGCGAAGCGTGTGAAGAGGAACTCGTCCCTCTTTGTGCTCTTCTGAGCGTTTCATATCAGCTCCGCCGAGACGACCTGACAAACGAATCTTGATTCCCTGTGCTCCGCCTTTCATAGCGTTTGCAGAAGACTGTTTGAGAGCCTTGCGGAATGAACCGCGACCAGAGAGCTGGCGACCAATATTCTGTGCGATAAGTGACGCATTGATGTCAGCGCGTTTGATTTCCTTAATCTTAATCTGAACCTTTTTGGTCAGTTTAGACTGGATTTCAGCACTGATTTTTTCAATGTTTGCACCCTTAACACCAATAATAACACCTGGGCGTGCCGTGTGAATTACGATTGTAACACGCTGCGGATGACGAACAATTTCGATTTCTGCAATGTCTGCATTCTGACATTCTGGCAATGCCTTTACCATATTGCGGATTTTCATATCCTCAATAACAAGGTCTGCATATTCACGAGGATTAGCATACCAGCGTGACTGCCAAGTCTTGTTGATTCCAAGACGCAAACCGATCGGATTTACTTTCTGACCCACTTTATTCCCCCGCCTTCTCGTCAACAATGACGGTGATATGACACATGCGTTTCAAGAGCTGATCAGCACGACCGCGAGCGCGGAACCAAACTCTCTTGAGTCTCGGACCTTCGTCGATGCGAATTTCTTTGACATAGAGCATATCTTCATCGAGATTCTTGTTTGCGAACAGGGCGTTTGCAACCGCTGATTTAAGAGTTCCTTTAATCAAGCGAGCACCTTTCTGTGGCATGTTATCAAGAATCGCCAATGCCTCTGAGCATGACTTCTTATAGATTACACGAGCAACAGGGCGAACCTTTGTTGGCGATGCAATCAGGAATTTTGTAGTGGCTACATAGCCTTTCTTTTCAGTTTTTCCAGCCATCATATCCACCCTTATTTACCAGCTTTCTTGTCTGATCCGCCGTGACCTTTGAAGGTACGGGTCGGAGCAAACTCGCCAAGCTTGTGACCAACGAGATTCTCTGTTACATAGACAGGAATCCATGCTTTTCCGTTGTAAACACTGATTGTGTTTCCAACCATTTCTGGAATGATTGTAGAGCAGCGAGAATATGTTTTAATCATCTTCTTGTCTGACTCTTTGTTCATTTCAATAACTTTCTTGTAAAGACTCTTTTCAATGAAAGGTCCTTTTTTAACAGATCTTGACACCGTTAACTCCTATGCAACTACTTCTTGCGGCGTGAAATAATGAACCGGCTAGAAGTCTTTCTTCTGTTGCGGGTTTTGTAACCACGACATGGCTGACCCCACGGAGTAACAGGAACGTGTCCCTTACCAGCGCCTTCACCACCACCAAGCGGATGATCGACTGGGTTCATAGCCATACCACGAACTGTCGGACGAATACCGAGCCAACGTTTGCGACCAGCTTTTCCAAGCTGTGCGTTCATGCGCTCTTCGTTTCCTACGATACCGATTGTTGCATAGCATTTGCCATGAATTCGGCGTGTTTCACCTGAAGGAAGACGAACGATAACATAGTCGCCATCTTTACCCTGAACTGTAGCACCAGCTCCAGCAGAGCGAACAAGCTGACCACCACGACCGAGCGTAAGCTCAATGTTATGAATAGTGAAACCTGCAGGAATTGCTTCGAGCGGGAGTGCATTTCCAACTGTTGGAGTTGCGTTTTCACCAGCCATAATTTTCTGGCCTACGACAAGACCTTTTGGAGCGATGATGTAGCGTTTTTCGCCGTCTGCATAAGCAACGAGAGCGATATTAGCACTGCGGTTTGGATCATATTCAATTGTTTTGACCGTTCCAGGAATCCCGTGCTTGTTGCGCTTGAAATCAATCACTCGATATCTTCTTTTGTGACCGCCACCCTGATGTCGGACCGTGATACGACCCTGAGAGTTGCGACCAGCGTTTGATTTAAGACCTGATACCAGTGTTTTTTCGGGTTTATCTGTTGTCAGTTCTTCTCTTACCAAATCAATACGGGTACGAGTACCTGCTGAATATGGTTTAAAAACTTTAAGAGCCATCTGGTTCCCCTTAATTTACGATTCACGATTCCAAAGTTATAAGGACTTAGACGCCCTCGAAAACTTTAATCGTTTCTCCTGGAGCAAGGCGAACGATTGCCTTTTTCCAGTTGGCAGTTCTTCCGAGTTTACCACGAACTCGTTTTTCCTTGCCACGAACATTGATAGTTGTGCAGTTTACAACTTTTACATTGAAGAGCTTTGCCACAGCGTCCTTAATCTGAAGTTTTGTGGCAGAAGGAGCTACTTTGAAAACATATTTGTTCTGTTCTCGCAAAGCAGTTGCTTTTTCTGAAAGCACAGGCTCAATAAGAATATCATGCAAATCAATAAACATTATTTAGCCTCCGTTTGAACTTGAGCAGTTGTTTTTTTGTCTTCAAGGTTGTTATAGAATTCTGAAAGATTTTTTACCGCACTTTCGAGAACGATAACCTTTCTTCCGTAGAAGAGGTCATGCGCACGAAGTCGGTTGTATGACAAGAAATACAAGTTACGGATGTTTCTCGCAGCCTGTTTGATTTTTTTGTCATCGTCTTTCAAAATAAGAACTGTTCGTTCATCTTTAGCGAAGTTGCTCAAGATTTTGACCAAGTCCTTTGTTTTTCCGCTTTCAACAGTGAAATCTTCGACGACAGTGAGTCGGTCGCTCTGTGCCTGAAGGCTCAAGATTGATTTCATAGCCAAGCGTTTTTCTTTCTTTGGAATTGAATAGCTGTAATCGCGTGGTTTTGGTCCAAAGATTGTACCACCGCCAACATTGATTGGTGATTTTTTATCACCACGGCGAGCGTGACCTGTGCCCTTCTGTTTGTACGGCTTTGCATTTGAGCCATGAACTTCAGCACGAGTTTTTGTACAAGCAGTTCCAACGCGTTTGTTTGCTAATTCGTTTGTGATGGCGTAGTAAATGACATCTTCGTTTACAGGAAGTCCGAACACTTTGTCATCAAGAGTGATTGTGCGGAGTTCTTTACCATCGACTGAATAGACTTTCTTTTCCATCTTATCCCTCGACCTTATTTCTTAACCGCATTCTTGATGATAAGAGTTGCGTTTTTATTTCCTGGCACTGCGCCACGAACCAATACAACTTTGAGTTCCGGATCGATTTTGACGATTTTAAGATTCTGCACCGTAACTCGCTCAGATCCCATACGACCAGCCATTTTGATGTTCTTCATGCTGTGTCCTGGTGTAGTACAATTTCCTGTACCACCTGCTTCACGATGGAATTTTGAACCGTGTGATGCACGACCACCATGGAAGCCCCAGCGTTTCATAACGCCCTGGAATCCTTTACCTTTCGAAGTTGCTGTAACATCAAGGAATGAAGTTGTTTCAAACAATTCAAGACCAATCTGGTCTCCAATCGCAACTTCTTTTTCAAAGTCTCTGAATTCTTTCAGATGACGTTTTGGAGAAATATTCTCCGCGAACTGACCTTTGTAAGTCTTGCTGACTTTTGATTCTTTCAAATCATCAACACCAAGAACAACAGCGTCATATCCGTGTTTTTCTTTTGTTTTTGTAGCAATAACAGTATTCGGTTCAACTTGGATCACGGTTACTGGTGTCAGATTTCCGTTTTCGTCGAATACCTGTGTCATTCCTACTTTTTTTGCAATCAGACCTTTCATTCTGATATAACTCCTATAGAAGAAAACTCGCGTTTACGAAACATTCGTTTATAAAACCTTGCTTTCTTCTTTGTTGGCCGCCATCCTGGATCCACAGGACCGTACCAGTTTTTAACAGCAATCTAGCTGCAACGCAGTTTAAGACTTACTGTTTGATTTCTACATCTACACCGGCTGGCAATTCAAGCTTCATCAATGAATCCATAACATCTGATGATGGATCAATGATGTCGATAAGGCGTTTGTGAGTTCTCATCTCGAACTGCTCGCGTGATTTTTTGTTTACGTGAGGAGAGCGAAGAACCGTGACCTTATTGATTCTTGTAGGAAGAGGAATTGGTCCTGAAACCTTTGCCCCCGCCTTCTGAACAGTCTGCACGATGGCTTTTGCACTCTGATCGATCAGTTCTACATCAAATGCTCGAAGTCTGACACGAATTTTGCTGTTAGCCATTTTAATTTAACTCCTAAAGAACATAACAGAGAGAGGTTCAGAATGACATTCCGAAAACCTCTCCCGTTTTATACCGATTAGTTAAAACTATTCGATGATTTTTGTAACCTGACCAGAAGCGATTGTGCGTCCGCCTTCTCGGATAGCAAGTTTAAGGCCTTCGTCCATAGCGATTGGGTGGATAAGTTCACCAACAATCTTAGTGTTGTCGCCTGGTTTTACCATGTCTGTTCCAGCTGGCAATTCAACAGTACCTGTGATGTCAGTTGTTCGGAAGTAGAACTGTGGGCGATAACCTGTGAAGAATGGTGAGTGACGTCCGCCTTCTTCCTTTGAAAGAACGTAAATCTGAGCTTCGAATTTTGTGTGTGGGTTGATTGATTTCGGAGCAGCAAGAACCTGTCCACGAACAACGTCTTTCTTTTCAACACCACGGAGAAGGATACCAACATTGTCACCAGCCTGACCCTGATCAAGAGTCTTCTGGAACATTTCGATACCAGTAACAGTTGTGTCCTGAGTTGGGCGGATACCAACAATCTGAACAGGGTCGTTCATGTTAACAACACCGCGTTCGATACGACCAGTAACAACAGTGCCACGACCAGAGATTGTGAAGATGTCTTCGATCGGCATCAAGAACGGTTTATCAGCATCACGAACTGGATCATCAAACCATGTATCCATAGCAGCGAGCAACTCTTCGATACATTTTGTGTCGTCTGCAGAAGCATTGTCCTGAAGAGCCAAGAAAGCAGACCCCTTGATGATTGGTGTATCAGCAGAGAAGCCGTATTTCTGGATTGTATCTTTAACGTCTTCTTCTACGAGCATCAACATTTCTTCATCGCCGTCGAGCTGGTCAACTTTGTTCAAGAAAACGATAATCTTTGGAACGCCGACCTGGCGAGCGAGCAAGAGGTGTTCTTTTGTCTGAGCCATAACACCGTCAGTAGCTGCGATAACGAGAACAGCACCGTCCATCTGAGCAGCACCAGTAATCATGTTCTTAACATAGTCAGCATGTCCTGGGCAGTCAATGTGTGCATAGTGGCGTTTGTCCGACTGATATTCCAAGTGACGAGTGTTGATTGTGATACCACGCTCTTTTTCCTCTGGAGCGTTATCGATTTCGTCATACTTGAGGACTTTATCACCATACTTTTTAGCACAGTATGAAGTGATAGCAGCAGACAATGTAGTCTTACCATGGTCAACGTGACCGATGGTTCCAACGTTCATGTGAGGTTTAGTTCGGACGAACTTCTCCTTAGCCATGTTTTTCTCCTTTGCCGATTCCTTTTATTCGGCAGATAAAAATTTATGTGTTGCACTTTAAGCCAGAATATGGACAGATTCAACTGAAAAAGCCACATTCGCAGACACACTAATTACTATTGAAATATTTTGATTGAAAATAATACGGAAGACTTACGCTAAACAGCACTTTATAAAATCTCAAAGCACCAATCCGAAATCCACCGAATCATCATCAAGCAACTTAACAACTGGTCTGGAATCCAGAAATTTTTGGGAACCTCCAGAACCGACCGTTCTTTTTGAATGAGGCGCGTTTTCTGAAAGCAAAAACTGCTGACTTTACGAAAACTGCTAGGCTTAGCAAAGGCTGAAGCCCACCCAACAATCTCAAAGAACCATTTGCCACTTCGGGCAATTTGCAAGTTCTTAATTTATATACTATTTGTGAAGTTTGTTCAAGCGATTCAGAAAGATTTTTGTGATTTTTACTCGATTTTTTTATTACTGCTGACTTTTCTCACCATATTCGCTATACTTCCTTTATGTGTAAGCGAATTTTGATTCTGATTTCCCTTTTGCTTTCGGGAGTGTTTTGTTCTTGTACGAAAACGTTAGGCTATAGCGTGCTTTTGTGGAGCAACCCGGAGCATGAGCTTTCTGACGGCACGCTTTTGAAGGTGCATATCAAATCGAATATTTCACAGGTCTATGTCGTTTCGATTCCGGGGAGCAAGGAGAATTTTGAGATTCCTTTGTGGCAGGCGACCGAACCTGAGAGCAAGGGCAAGGCAATCAAACAGCAGAAGCGGTTTTCTGAATTTGAGCACACTTATGCGAGCGTAAAACTTGACGGGCTTCCGATTCGCGCGGACTCGGTGAACACTTCAAAGCAGGTGTACCGATTGCGCGAGGGCGAGATTATCCGCTGCCTGTACCGGGGGGCGGGGGCTGCCGTTACGAACGGAAAGGGCAACATGGAAGGCGAGTGGCTTCGCGTGCTGACTGAAACGGGCACTTACGGCTGGTGTTTTTCGCACAATCTGGAGCTGTTTCAGGCGGAAAGTTTCGATGTGCAGAACGCAAAAGAAGCGGTCGTTAAAATGGACGATTTGAAGGGTGAGAGCAAGGGCGGCGACCGTGCGATTATCCAGTCGCTCGTTTCAAAACGCTGGTATCCCGAAAGTTTCCAGAACATGATTAAGGTCGCTCGGATTGATGTGAACCGAATGAACCCAAGCTACGGCTTCTCGTTCGGCATTAATATAGAAGAAAACGCGGACTCCGCCTTTGCGGGAACGGCGGTCTTGAACACAGAAAGCGCGGGCGGCTCATGGACTTACACCGACATCGTAAAAAAGGCAGAAAAAGAATACGAATTTTCGGGAACGAACCTCAAAATGTCGATTCGCGGGGCAAATTCCGACACGATGATTCTGCAATACAGCGAAAAAGGCAGACCAAAGCAGGAAACGCTCGTCGCGCTCAGCGAAAATATCGAAAAACTCATTGAAAGCGAACTCACGCGCCGCCAGTCAGAACTCAAACGAATCGCTCAGGCAGGCCCTGTCTTTAAAAGCTCGAACTACGGCACAATCAAGTTCAACAACGAAAATTCGGTCACTTGGAGCAATTACAAGCTGCTCGTTCCGTCGATTATTTCTTCAAAAGCACTCGGAAGCGTCACCGTCACGCTCGACTATTTCATCGCCGCTTCGCTCAAATCTTCTTATGACGGCGTGCTCACGATGCACTTCACCGGCATGGAAGACGGCGTGAATTTCCTCTACAAGCTCACCGACACCGGCTTGCGCCTCGAAGACGCATCCAAAGCCCCGATTAAAGACGGAGTTGTGACCGCCCGAAGTGCCAGCCCGATGATTTTGTTTTTTGAGAAGAAGTAGGGGGAAAGTTCACCCCTATTTCACCACTTCTTTTATCGCAGCATTGATGTCAGATTTTATGGCGGGGCGGAGTTTTTTAAGAATGGTATCTGTGATTTTATCAACGAAGTTTTCATCAGAATTGGAAAGTATGTTTTGAGGACTTGCATTTTCATCGAAAAGTTTTGAGAGGCTGATTTTTAACACATTCGCAATCAAATCAATCACATCTGGCTGGGGAAAAAAGATTCCCTGCTCAACGCTGTTGATGTATCCCAACCCCATATCAATTTCAATCGTCAACTGATTCTGAGTCAACCCTCTTTGTTTCCTAAAATATTTCAGATTTTTTATAAAAGTTTCTTTTATAGACATACAATAACTATGAAACTATGTGCTGTTCTAAAAACTGAGTATTTATCATCGCAATCTGTTTTAAAAGTTGATTTAAAGATAATTTAACAGTATTATATGCGATAAATAATCTTTATTTTTGTTTAAAACGGGCAATATAAAGATAATATAACTGTTTTACAGGAGAAAAAAATGCGTACACTGGGAAACATTTTATGGTTCATTCTTGGAGGATGGTGGACTGCCTTAGTCTATCTCGTTTTGGGAGCAGTCTGCTGTGTGACGGTCATCGGAATTCCGATTGGAAAGGCTCTTTTTCAGTATGCAAAACTGATGGCGTTCCCATTTGGCAAGGAAATTGTAAAGGAAACATTCATCAAAGGCGAAGAAAATGTCTCGTCTGTCCGAAAAATCGGCGGAACGATTGCGAATATCATTTGGCTTCCGTTCGGAATCTGCATTTTCTTAGGAAATATCGCACTCATGTTGTGTTGCTTTATTTCGATTCTTTTTATTCCCGTTGGTGTTGTGCTTGCGAAAAGTTGCAAATTTGTAATTTGGCCGATTGGCGCAAAAATCGTCGCTCGTGAAGATGTGATTGCGACAAAAATGGCGAATAAACTTCAAGGAAGTAAGGACTAAGAGACAAGTTCCCGATGATATGCGTCGGGAGTTTTATTTGGGGGATAAGATGAAAAAGAGTATATCATTTGTTGTTGCATTCATTATTGGAAATGCATTATTTGCGCAAAGTACAAAATATACCGAGTTTATGGCTCAGGCACAGAAGTACGAGCAAGAAAAGAAATGGGTACATGCGTTGGGGGCGTATTATGATGCGGTGGAAACGGCAAACGTAGCACGAGAATCATTGGAAGCAAAACGAAGCTCTTATTCTTATCTCCCTCTCCCAGAGGATGATGAAGAGTATAATGAAAAGGACTCAGAATTGCAGGAGGCTTCCAATGCGTATAAAAAACTTTCAGAAGTTATAGAAGTTGGAAATCCTGGGTATGGCGACTTTGATGATTTTTCAATGTATGACGGTTGGATTGAGATTATGCAGGAATATGAAAAATATTGGAGCGAAAACATTCCAAAAGCAATTAGATTTTCTGATTTAAAAAAGGTCAAAATGAATATGGAAAATCGAAAAATATCTTATTCATTAGGAGTTGATATCGTATCAACAAAAAAGTATTTAGCGTTGGCAAAAGTATTTTCCGAGGGAAAAGAAAAAGCATACAAAAATTCATGGGCTAGTTATTTACGGACATGGCCTACAACATCTGTTTATAACAGTGAAGACGATAAGAAAGTTTCAAAAAAAAATGGAATACCTTTTATAAAAAAAGTAGGAGAAAATTATTCTAGTAATTTAAATGACAATGTAAATTATCTAGCTTTTTTAATGGGATATTTTAAATTAAGTTCATCGTATTGGATAAGCCCTTATGCACGTTCTGTAGGCTCTGAAAAATATGTACACCCCTATGAAATAAAATTTAAAATCATCGATGAAAACAATAATTCTTTGTTTGAGAGTGAACTCATTGAACCAGGGGCAGTTGAATTCACCGTATCCCTGGATGTTGCAAAAATCATAGAATCCAAGAAAATAAAATTTGTTCCTATCATTTTGCATCTTAGATATGGAACTATAAGCGATTTTGATAGGTGGGAAAAAAAACTTGAAACACTTGAGTTGCCTGTTTCAAAAGTTCAAACATTATTTGAATAAAATCATATACAAGGAGCATATATTATGAAACTAATTTTATTACAAGGTCCGTCAAACTGCGGAAAAACAGAAACCTTCATCAAATTGCGGGAAAGATTGTTAAACGATTATCATGGTGAAGAATTATGTCATTCAGAAAACAAAAGAGATTTTGAGTCTGTTATAAAATGCAATGGAAAGCAGATTGGTTTGTTTTCAATGGGCGATTTAAAATGGTGGATTAATTGGGCTGTAGTGAAGTATGCAGGGGTAGATGTTCTTGTTATTGCGGAGAGCAATCACTTTGCCGATTCACTTTTGAACGAAGAAGAGGGTGAATTTAATCTCGAGTTGTATTATCCGAATCATAAGAATGAGCAGCCACCATGTCACAAAAGAATTCCTATGGAAAAAGTTTCCACTGATGAGCGTGATAACTATGAAGAGGCAAAAGTCACAGAAATTCTTGACGAACTGAAGAAATCAATTTAGTGCTATTGCAGGAAGCGACTAGAAAGAAAAATCACCTTATCTCTCATACTGCACCACGCTTTCCCCAATGGAGAGCGTGATTTTCTCTTTCCTCAACAAAGTATACTTCACTTGTCCGACCGTATAATCCTTATCAGTTTTAGGGAAAAACGAGCGGCAAAAGTAATTTTCCGCATTTTCTTTTTTGTCGAGAAAAACATAAACTTCTTCCGATTTATACGGCGTGGAAAGCAAAAATTCTGCTTGAATCACAGAGAATTGCGATGGCTTGTGAGCGTATCGAAAAACAAGTTCGTTGCTGTCAAGAATAGTTTCCAAATGAGCAAAAAGGTGCAAGCGTTTTTCAATCTCAGAAAAATGTCGGCTTTGCGTTATGTCAGAATCAGAAATTTCGCCATCCAAGATTTTTTGGAACACCATTTCCCGTTCGGCACGAGAAACACGCAAGTCTTTCAGCTTGTGCAAGCCCGCAAGATGATGAAAATCCACCGCGTCAAATCCAATCGAGAAAGAAATGTCATTCCCTTTTCGCCCGATTTTGAGGCGATATTGGATATCGAGCAGTTTTTCAAAACTTTTTGCGCACTCTAAAAGCACAGTTTCTCCTTTTGCACAAAAAAACCCGTCGCAAGGACGGGCTTAAGATGGGCATTTTCTTTCGGCTCATCGCCTACACCGGTTTGGGGTATCGCTGCACAACCCCTCTTGAAAGCTCGGCATAACAAGGCATTCCGGTACGCTGCTATGCTTCATCGCTTGGACAGACACACAAGTTGCCTGCCACTAATTACACTATAAGTTACGCTCGGCGGATTGTCAAGCGTGACAAAGTGAGTTTTCTTCATTTTAACACCCCCTCAAAACATCTCCCGTGCCGTGACGATAAAATATCTCTCGTTGCCCTCAATCAGCTTCTGCACGCCGTCCGTCACGCCGTTTTTGGCGAAAATCATGTAGAATTTGTTCGGTCTGTTTATGCAGAGCGAAGAATCCTGCAAGTCGCGCAGTTGAGCCTCGTCGAATTTTTCTTCGGTGTACTTGCATTCACAGAAAAGTGCGTTTTCCTCGTCAATTGCTAGAAGGTCTATTTCTTCCTGCCGCTTTAGGACGGGATTGTTACCCCACCAGCGACCGAGTTTTTGCGCGAAGAAGGGCATTTTTCCCTCGTAGAATTGTTCCCTCAGATATTGCTCGCAAGTCTGCTCGAAACGGTGTCCGAAAAATGTGTTCAGCTTTACTTTGGTAAATTCCCGCTCGTAATAGAGCCTCGGAGAAATCAAACCGTTCAGCATATTCTGATTCTTGAAAATGAACGCGAAATAAAAGGCGAAAAAATTGTCGCTGATTGAATACAGCGTGTTGCGCGATTTTTCCTTTTCGCCACAGGGCGTTTCTTTTTTGATGAAACCGAGATTCACGAGCACATTGATGTATTTCGCGACTTTTGCGCTTTCCTCGCCCACTTTGTCAGTGATTTTGTTGAGGTTCGACGCGCCCGAATTTATCGCGAGCATGATGTTTTTGTAAAAATAAGTTTCCTTCAGTTCCATTCGCAAGAGCGTTTCCACCTCGTTGAAAAGGTAGCCCGTCGTGGAAAGGCAGTTCTTGAGCACATTTTCCTTGACCGAACGGCTGTCGTCAAAAAGCGAGAGATAGAGCGGAATTCCGCCCACCATAGAATAGACTTCCAGCGCCTCTTCGTCCGTGTAATTCGGAAAGAAATTCCGCGCCTCTTTGTAAGTGAACGGGAGCAGTTTTAAGTCAGCGGTTTTCCGACCGTACAAAGGTTTTGAAGAAGAATCGATTATTTCTTCAATCACCGAGACTTCCGAGCCGCACAGAATCAGAAAAATGTTCATCTTTTTGAAGATTTGGTCTATCGCGTTCTGCAAGCCAGTGTCATACGCGGGATTTGAGTTGTACAGATAGGTGAACTCATCGATGATGATGACAAGTCGCTCGTCAAATTGCTGGTTTTTGAAAAATGAATACACATCCTGCCAAGTCGAAAAAGACGAGAGAAAATCGCCCGCCTGAATCACCGAATTAAGCTGTTCGCAGAAAGTCTGCACATTCGTTTTTTCAGAAGACTTGTCCGCAGTGAAATAGACGGTGTTTTTTTCGTGAAGCGCGGCAAAATGACCGAGCAGATACGATTTTCCGACCCGCCGCCGACCGTGCAGAATCAGCATTTCAAATTTCGGAGAATTGTACAACTCTTCAAGGAAATCACTTTCTTTTTTCCGACCAATAAAAATCTCTTCAAGCGTCATAATTAACTCCCGAATAATTAACTTTAAAGTAATTAACTCTAGAGTTAATTATATTGATTTTTCGGAAAATTGCAAGTTTTTTATATGTGCGTTCCATATTTCCCGTAATCAAAAAATCTGCTATGATAGCACAATGGCATTCGTTCAGTTCTCTCAGGTCAGCCTTGCGTTTGGCGACCGCGATATTCTTAAAAATGTTTCTGTGAATCTTCAGGCGGGGAGCAAGGCGGCTCTCACGGGCGCGAACGGCACGGGAAAATCTACGCTCATCAAGGTAATGGCAGGACTTACTCAGCCCGATGACGGCAAGCGAACGGCTTCAAAGGACGCACGGATTGCCTATCTTCCGCAGAGCGGGCTTACCCACCACGGCTGCACTTTGCGCGAAGAGGCGGACAAAGCGTTTTCATTCGGCTACAAACTGCAAGAAGAACTTGAAAAAATCGGCGACGACCTCAAAGCGGGCAACGGCAACCAAAAAGCACTCCTCGAACGGCACGACGCGATTCTCACTGAGATGGAATCGTCTGGTTTTAATAGACGAAATGTGACCGCCGAGCAGATTTTGATTGGCTTGGGCTTCTCTCACGACGACCTAGACCGCAATTGCGAAGAATTTTCGGGCGGGTGGCAGATGCGAATCGCACTTGCGAAATCGCTCATGGTGAACCCCGACATTCTTCTCCTCGACGAGCCGACCAACTACCTCGACATTGAGGCGCGCGAATGGCTCGAAAAATTCCTGAACAATTTTTCGGGCGGGTTTTTGCTCGTCAGCCACGACCGCTACTTCCTCGACCACACAATCAACGAAGTCTACGAGCTTTTTAACGGCGACCTTCACCGATACGCGGGCAATTTCACGCATTACGAAAAAGTGCGCGAAGTCGAGCTTGAAACGCTCATCAAAGAATACGAAAAACAGCAGGAAGAAATCCGCCACTTGCAGGAATTCATCGACCGATTCGGCGCGAAGGCAACCAAGGCGGCACAGGCGCAGGAACGGCAGAAAATGCTCGACAAAATCTTGGAGCACGAAATCGTCATTCCAGAGTCGCTCAAAAAAATCCATTTCAAATTTCCCGCCGCTCCTCATTCGGGGCGTCTTGTCGCCACGCTCGAAAAAGTCACGAAATCCTACGACGGCACTCACAAAGTCCTCGATAACCTCGACCTGCTTCTTGAAAACGGCGACCGTCTTGTGGTGGCAGGGCACAACGGCGCGGGAAAATCCACGCTTTTGCGCATTCTCGCGGGAGTTGACACCAATTTTGAGGGAAGCGTAAAACTCGGCGCGGGCGTTTCTATCGGCTACTTTTCACAGGACAACGCCGAAACGCTCAAAGGCAGCGCAACGATTCTCGAAACGATTGAGGCGGAAGCCCCTCTGGAGCTGATTCCGAAAGTGCGCGACATGCTCGGCGCGTTCCTTTTCCGTGGTGACGATGTGTTCAAGAGCCTCGATGTGCTTTCGGGCGGCGAAAAATCGCGCGTGGCTCTGCTTAAGCTCCTTTTGAAGCCCGTGAATCTCCTCATTCTCGACGAGCCGACCAACCACCTCGACATGCACTCAAAAGATGTTCTCCTCAACGCCCTCAAAGATTTTGGCGGCACGGTCATTTTCGTCAGCCACGACCGCGGTTTCATCGAAGACCTTTCAACCCGCGTCCTGGAGCTAAAGCCCGGCAAGTTCCGCACATTCCCGGGAGATTATCGCTACTATATGGAAAGAGTTAGCAATGAGCAGGTAGCAGTGAGCAGTGGGATGGGGGAAGTCTCCCCCTCGGCTACAATGGGTCGCAGCGAAGCTGCTAAGCCATTTTCGCCTACCCCCTCTACGGGGGCAAGCCCCCGTAACGCCCCCGACACTGGCAAGTCTGATGCTCGTCTTTCTTACGAAGAGAAAAAGAAGCTTGAAGCGGAGCGGCGCAAGGCGGAAAAGCGGGTCTCTCAGATTGAGAACGAAATCGCTCAAATCGAATCTGAAAAATCCGCCGAAGAAAACAAAATGGCTGACCCAGAGGTGTATTCCAATGGCGAAAAGGCAAAAGCGGTGCAGGCAAAAATCGCCGAACTCTCGCAAAAACTCGACGAACTGAATGCCCAGTGGGAGATAGCTGCGATGGCTCTTGAAGAATTCAATTCTTCTGCACAATAAGGCAAAAAAACTGAATAAATGCGCATAAAGTGGCATACAAACCTTGTGTATACGCTGAACATGCCCTATAATTAAAGCAGGCTTAAGGCTCGATTAAAGCTAGAGGTTTGCTTTTGTGGAATTATAGTTTTATTCTCCCCAATTTTGTGATTCTCACGATTTTTCTTGTGTACTATTTTGTGCGCCCGCGTCTTCCGATAAAACTGAACAAAATATTTTTATGCCTGCTTGCGATTGATTTGTCGGTCATTACCATTGATGTACTTGCCTCTCGCTCACTTGAGCATGCGGAACTGTTCTCTCCTTTTGTGCTCCGCGCCCTGAATGCGCTCTTTTTTGCGGCGTTTATTGCGCGCATTTTTTTATTCTTCGCGTTTACGAAGTCTGTTTTTGGTCAGCGGCGAAAAACTCAGTTTTTGCCGTTCGCTGTTGAAAATGGCTTCTTCATTGTTTCTGAAATCTTCGCGATTTTGAATCTTTTTACGGACACTATTTTTTCAATCGGCGCGGACGGCACGTATGCGACGGCGCGTTTTTATCTGGTGATTTACTTCTGCGCGTTTTATTATTTTTGTCTTTCGATTGCGGTGATTTGTGTGCGCAAAAAAACGCCCTATCATGGCTCGGCGATTCCTGCGCTCTGTTTTAACATCGTGCTTTTTCTGGGCTATATCGCGCGCTTTTTGTTCCCGCAGTATCTCATCATGAATTTTTTCTCATTGCTTGCGATTATCATCATCTTTATTTCATATGAAAATCCGCTCTTGTATCTCGCGGGAAAGACCCGTGCGTTCAACAAGCGCGCGCTCTTTGCGGGTTTTTCGGAATTGCGCGATGAAAAATCCCCGCTCGTACTCGGCTTTGTCATTCACAATTACAACGAGCTTCGTGAGGTTTACAGCGGTGTGCAGATGGACCGAGGAATTTCGCTCATCACGCAGTTTTTGCAGAAAAACTATCCGAGTTTGTTGCGATTTTATCTGCATGACGGGCGGTTTGTGCTCATCGGGCGCGACAATACGCAGCTTGATTCGATTCGTGAGCGCATTACGGCGCGTTTTGCTCAGTCGTGGCAAGCCGGAAGCGATGTCGATTTGTATCTTGAGGCAAAATTTGTGCAGCTTGCGCCCTCTGTTTCCATCAGCATGGATAATTCTGAGAAAGTCATCAACGCGATTTTTGCGGCGTTCCGTGATGTCGACAAACGTGAGGCAGCGAATATCATCGTTGACGAGGCAACGCTCACTATTATCGAGCAGAGTGTGCAGATTAAGCGGGCAGTTGAGTCCGCCATTGAGAATAATTCCGTGGAGATGTTCTTGCAGCCGCTCATGCGCGTGGATGATTACAAGCTCGTGGGCGCGGAGGCGTTGGCGCGAATCCGTGACGAAAACGGCGAGTTGATTCCGCCGGGGCTGTTCATCCCGATTGCGGAGAAAAACGGACGGATTAACAGCATGGGAGAGCAGATGTTTGAGCGGGCGTGCGAATTCATTCACACCCACGACATCGAAAAAATGGGAATTTCTTGGATAAACGTAAATTTGTCGCCGATTCAGTTTTTGCGCCCTGATTTGAGCAAACGCTTCGGTCAGATTCTTGAAAAATACAATATCGATGCCGAAAAAATTCACCTTGAAATCACCGAAGAATCGATGATTGACTATGCACTGCTTCAAAAACAGATTCAGACCATGCGGAATTCGGGATTTCAGTTCGTTCTTGACGATTACGGAAGCGGCTACTCGAATGTGAGCCGACTCAAGCGCTGTCCGTTCATCAATATCAAGCTCGACATGGAAATCGTGCGGGATTATTTTAAAGAGCGCGACAAAATTCTTCCGGGGCTCGTGCAGGCGTTCAAGCAGATGCATTTTACTGTCACGGCTGAGGGCGTGGAGACGCTTGAAATGGTCGAAGCGATGAAGCATATCGGCTGTGATTTCTTGCAGGGCTACTATTTTTCAAAGCCGCTTCCCGTTGAAGAATTTGCGAAAAAATACGGCAAGTGCTAAAATAGGGTGAGGAGTACTTATGAAGGTTTTGGTTATTGGTGGAGCGGGCTATATCGGCTCTCACGTTGTAAAAGAATTGATGGCAAACGGTCACACAGTCACCGTATTCGACAATCTTTCGAGCGGATTGCGCGAAAATCTGTTCAAAGAGAATGATTTTATTTACGGAAACATTTTGATTGAGCGTGATTTGGAGCAGGCATTTGCGCGCGGATTTGACGCATTCGTGCACCTTGCGGCATTCAAGGCGGCGGGCGAATCAATGGTCGAGCCAGAAAAATACTCTATCAACAACATCACGGGAACACTCAACATCATGAATGCGGCGGTCAAGCACAATTGCAAAATCATGATTTTCTCTTCAAGCGCGGCGACATTTGGCGAACCTCAGTATCTTCCAATAGACGAAAAGCACCCGCAGAACCCGATTAACTACTATGGATTCACAAAACTCGAAATCGAGCGCTTCATGGAATGGTACGACAAAATTCGCGGGCTTAAATTCGCGGCATTGCGCTACTTTAACGCGGCGGGATATGACCCAGAGGGCGTTATCACAGGATTGGAGCAAAAGCCCGAAAACCTGTTGCCGCGCGTTATGGAAGCGGCTCTCGGGCAGCGCGAGCTTAAAATCTTCGGCACTGACTACAACACGCGCGACGGCACTTGTATCCGCGACTACATTCATGTGACCGATCTTGCCCGCGCTCATGTGATGGCATTAGACTATATTGCGAAGAACAATAAATCTTTAAAGCTCAATTTGGGAACAGAAAAAGGCACGACGGTCAAAGAAATCATCGATGCCGCACGAAAAATCACAGGTAAGCCGATTCCAGCCGCCGAAGCTCCACGCCGACCAGGCGACCCTGCAAGTCTTTACGCAAAATACGACCTTGCAAAAGAGATTTTGGGCTGGGAGCCAAAATATAGCGATGTCGAGACACTTGTCGAAACGACTTGGAATGCGTATACAAAATAACGAAAATCAGTTTTACATACAGGCTTAAAAATGAAACAATATACAAAGGAAGAACTCAAAAAAATCTATTCGGCACGAAGAGAAAAACTGCTTGCGTACATGACCGAAAACAAAATCACGGCAGCAGTTTTTGAAGATTGTGAAGAACGCCGAAATCCTGCAGTCAGATATTTTACGGGGCATCCGACCGATGCACTTTTTATCATCGCCTCAAACGGAAAATGCGTGCTCGTTCCGTGGGATGAAAATTTGGCTCGTGAACGCTCGATAGATGTTCAAATTTTGCCATACAACAAATATGAGCGGCGAAATACACGGGCAGTAAAAGAAGTCCTCAAATCCTTTAAAATTCGCGGGAGCAGGCTCAAAGTAGAATTGCCGCCAGTTACCCCCTACCCGCTTTTCTTGCAGTATGTTGATGCGCTTGAAGGCTGGGATGTACTGTGCCGCGAGCACTCGGTGCATGATTTTGTCGTTGATATGCGTGCCACTAAAGACGAATACGAAATCGAATGCACAAAAGAAGCATGCAGGGTGGGCGACTGGATTATTTCAGAAATTGAACGCGGAATTCGTGAAAATTGGCTCCAAAAAGAAAGCGATGTTGCGCTTTTGATTGAAAGTGAATTGCGAAAATGTGGCTGTGAACGCACGGGATTCGACACACTTGCCGCAGGTCCGAGCCGAAGTTTTGCGATTCATGCGTTTCCAGGCTACACAAATGCCACCTGGCCGGCACAAGGTCTTTCTATTCTTGATTTTGGCGTGGTATACGAAGGCTACACGAGCGACACAACGCTTACCGTTGCAAAAGGCCCTCTTTCTGCAAAACAAGAAGAACTGCTCGCTCTCGTAGAAAAAGCCGCAGAACAAGCACTGACGCTCTACAAAGCAGGCTCACCAATCAAAAAAGCGGCAGAAGCGGCAGATTTGGTGTTTTCAAAGGCGAAAAGAACGATGCCTCACACGCTAGGGCATGGAATCGGTTTGGAAATTCACGAATTTCCCCGTGTAAGTCCCAAGCAACCTGATGACTTATTGTTCAAAGCTGGCATGATTGTTACGCTGGAGCCTGGCTTGTATGATCCAGAACTCGGTGGTGTCCGGCTTGAAAACGATGTGCTCATCACCGCAGAAGGCAACGAGGTGCTTACCCATTCCAAAATAATCAGAATCTAAAGAATTTTGGAATCAATATATGCGGTCAATTCGTTTTTAAGTTCATTTTTGATTTTTGTGAGCTGTTTTTCTGTGATTTTTGCGGAAGTATGTTCATTATCCAAAAAAAGCTCAAACGGCTCAATTTCAAAAAATTCCACGATTTTATTCAAATTTTCTGCGCCAAGCCAGTTCTGGCGGATTTCTGTTTTTGCGATTGTCTCTTTACTAACGCCGATTTTTTCTGCGAGTTCTTCCTGATTGATTTTTCGATCTGCTCTTAATCGCTTTAAATTTTTTGCAAGTAAGTCCCGAATATCACTCATTAAAAAAGAATACAATCAGTCTTATAAGATTTCGATGTAATTTTAATACTTTTATTATACTAGAACTTCATTAAAATAAAGTGTATAATCAAAAAAGATGTATAAAAACTTTTATAAAATGTAATTTTAATACAACTAGGACGGAGTAATGTTTTTTCGACTAAAATCTATAAAAAACACAATCACAGCACTACTTTTCGCACTTTTGTTTCTTAACGCCTATTCGCAAGAAAAATTCGGAAATCCTGACGAAACGGAAAAATCAAAGCACTCCTCGCCATTTTTCGGAGACGCGCAATTAGCGATGTCCACCCCCGATTATCCCGTTACGGCAGGCGATGTCTATACATTGTCATTCGTGTTGGGAAATTCACCGTTCACATACACTATTCCGCTTGATTCAACATATAAAATCCGTGTGGCAAATCTTGGCGTTCTTAATTGCAAAGGACTCACATTCAAGGAGCTAAAAAATCAGGTTCTTCTTCTCGTCACAAAAAACTATCCAATGAGCGGCGCACAGTTTGTTCTTTCCTCGTCGTCGAATTTCTTTGTCTCGGTGACAGGTGAAGTGCCAAAGTCTTCAGAACAAAAAGTTTGGGCATTAACACGACTTTCCGATGTCGTCTCTGAAAATCTTACGGAATATTCGTCGATTCGGAACATAAAAATCATTTCAGAATCAAAAGAAGAAAAAACATACGACCTTTTCAAGGCAGAGCGAACCGGAGATTTCTCGCAAAATCCATATCTTCGCCCAAATGACAAAATCGTCATAAATCGTCTTTACAAAAAAGTCACGATAAAAGGCGCGGTTGAGCGAAGTGGAACTTACGAATTGCTGGAAGGGGAAAATCTTCAACAACTGATTTTTTATTATGCAAACGGACTTGCCCCACTTGCCGACACGAGCAGAATTGAGCTGTTCCGAGCCATCACAGAAAAAGATGATTCGGGCGAAAAATTGTACCTTTCAAAATCCGACATTGAAAACGATTTTGAATTATCTTGTTATGATGAGGTGACCATTTCTTCTTTTAAAGAGTTAACACCAACAATTTTTGTGGAAGGTGCGGTGAACACTGGTGCTTCCGCGAACGCCAGCATGTCAAACAGAATTGCCGCGTCCGTAAACAACGGCGAAGATTATGCATTTTTTGCCAGAAGAAACAAAGCCTGGTTTTCTTCGATTTCTGACCTTGAAAATGCCTATATAATTCGTGGCGGGGACATTATTCCGATAAATTTGAGCAAAATGCTGTACGATGCGAGTTTTTACTCAAAAATCGAAATTATGGCGGATGATGTCTTACGAATTCCGTTCAAACAGTTTTTCGTATCCGTATCAGGCGCGGTAAATGCGCCGGGGCGATACCCGTTTATTCCCGACAGAAAGTGGGATTATTATGTAGCGTTGGCTGGTGGTATAATAAAATCTCAAAATTCCCGCGACTCACTGGAAATCACGGCTTTAAACGGAGACTCGCTTTCTAAAAATGACATAATTCTTCCAGAATCAATTATTGATGTAAAGACAAACAGCACACTCTACTATTTTAATCAATACGCTCCCATTCTAACGACAATTTTTTCGCTTGTTGCGACAAGTCTTTCGATTCTCGTTATTTCGGGAGCACTGTAAACTCAGCCCTTAAATCCAGACTTTTCTTCCTCTGTGAGCGCAGAGGGGAAAGTTTGATTTGAGAATTCATATTTTGTAAAATCACCCGTCTGTTCATGCAAAATCATCGTGTCAATTGAAGCGCTGCCCGCCATTTCAATGACAGAAATCACTGAGCGAATAGATGAATCACGCGGAGTAAGATTTACATTCCAACTTTTGGCTGAACCGATAAATTCAATCCCAAAATTTTTGTTCAAGGCAGACGAATCGCCATTAAAAAGCGATGTCATGAGGGATGAAACCTGCTCAAATGTTGCATTGCTTCCCGATGAAACAACAGATTTTTTACCGTTTGCGGCAGTCTGTACGATTCCAGATTTTGTTATTGCCATTGATGATTTAAAAGGCTTTTGCGTATTCCAAAGAACACCGTCATCAACCGAAACAATAAAAGTTCCCGAAGAGCGTATCTCGCGTGAAATCTTTTTTATCATTTTTATTTGGCTGAAGTTGCCTTTTGTGATTTTATGCGCCGCAATATTCTGGCACACTTTGTCAAACTCTGGATTCTGCGAAGCCGTTTGCGCGAAACAAAGTGACGAAATCACGAATGCCATGAAAAGTACACCTAATTTTTTCATTTTAAAATCCTCCATTTTCCAAGCATTTTTTTACCTTATCTGTCCAGATTTTTGGGCAGACAAACTGCGTTTCACCCGTTTTTGCATCAACACACATCTGAGAGACCGTGCCTTTTGTGGTGAGTTCGCCTGTTTTTGCGTTAAAAAGCTCGAAATCTATTTTAATCATATTTTCATATTCGACAAGTGTTGCCTTTGCGCGGCACACATCTCCGAACCGAAGTGACTTCATGTATTTTGACTTTACTTCCGTGACGGGGAAGAGATAGCCAGATTCTTCCATAGCGATATAGTTGTAGCCGATTTTATCAAGCAGCGCACATCTCGCCCGCTCAAAATAATTAATGTAATTTCCGTGCCACACAATCCGCATAGGATCACAGTCGTTGAAATCAACTTTGAATTCAATTTCTGTCGAAAGATTCATATATACTCCTATTTTACTGCCATTTTAAACACGCCGTCCCAGTCTGTAGGCGGCGGATTCGTTTTGAAATGGTTTATTCTATCTAAAAACACCACAGACGGCAAATCGTTATACTTTATTGCGCAATCCGAGAAACATTTTTCGCTTTCTTGCCAGTTTTGGGCGCGATAAAACTCCAGTCCGTGCTCAAAAAGCGATTTGATTTCGATAAGTTTTTCTGCCATCTCATTTTTGACCGCCCTGTTTTTTTCCTGCAGGATTTCGTAGATTCGGACTGGCTCAGTTTTTCCTTTTACGGTGATGAAGTCCAATTCTCGGCAAATAAATGAATCTCTCAGCTTTTTGTAAACCGTTTCCGTAATGATTGATTTTGAGCCATACGCCTTGTTTGCGCTTTCAAGTCTGGCCGCAAGGTTTACCGTATCGCCGATTGATGTAAAATCTTTGCGTGTACGAGAGCCGACCGAGCCAAAAATCACTTCGCCCGAATGGATTCCGATTCCGATTGAAATATACGCAGTGCCGTCTTCCATAGAAAGCTGCTGCTGTTCACGCATTGCCGCCCGGATTTCCATTGCAGCCTTGCATGCGTTGATTTCTTTGCGAGGCCCGCTGAAAAATGCCATCATTTCATCACCCACAAATTTATCGACGTCGCCGCCGTTTTCCAAAATAATCTGCGTTTCAATGTCCAGATAGTGATTCAAAATTTCAACGACTTTTTTGGGTGGCAGGCCTTCGCAAAGCGAGGTAAACCCGCGAATATCGGTAAAAAGAAAGCACAAATCGCGTGAAGTCGTGCTCTTTTTTTGTGAATCTGATTCCGCGCCGATTTTTTCTGCGTGCTGCAGCGTAGAGAATGAAACATACGGCATGATTCCTTTAATCAGCGTGACCATTTCGCCAATTTCCAGAGACAAATCTTTGATTTCATCGTTCGTTTTGATTGTGTCCGAAAATTTAAGCGCAGAAGAAACATTTTTTGCCTTCCCGTTCAGAATTTTTTCGATTGAATTTGATGTTTTGTGGACATTTTTTCGCAAGAAAAGCAACGGATTGAAGATAAAATCAGCGAGCAAAATCGAAAGAATTACAGTCAGATACAGGAAAATAGTCGCAACCGTAAAGACAAAAATCTTCGTCCTGAAAAACTGTCGCATCAGAACCTGCTGACGGTATGTGACGATTGAAAAACCGAGCAGTCGCCGTCCTTCTTTTCGGGCAATCGTGACGGGATAAATATATTTGCATGTTTTACTTGCCTTGTTAAAAACAAATTGCTTTCGGTACAGGCCGCTCTTGTAGCGTTTTAAATAGTCCCGTGCCTGTTCCCGTGTCACTGATTTTTCAGAATCATCGATTTCTTTTGGCTTTCCCGTCGTGTAGGCAAAAACATCGTAATCGGGCAAAACTTTTGATTCCCAGTCATCGATAAAAATAAATTCATCCCGCTTGCTTGTGATAATCACATCAATTCGCTCAAACGGTGTTTCGGCATATTCATTTGAAACGCGCTGTTCTTCAAAAAAAGCCGCAATTTTCTCGTATTTTCCTTCCGCCGTATCATACACCGCAGCCGTTTGCTCCGCCTGTGCCCGCCCCACATCGCTCACCGCTTCGGTAAACATTTTTTTATAGCTGTTCAAAATCAAAATCATGAATGCAAAAAAAATCACGATTATCATGGCGATAATGATGAATGTGAATTTATGTTTGAGGGAAAATCTCCGCACGCGTAATTTTTTGTATTCTGCATATTCAGGATTTTTATTTCGCAAGAACACAATGCCTAAAAACGCGTAATAAAAATGCGAAACCAACGCTAACAGAAAAATAAAATAGATATAAAATGGAATTTTGAAAAACCACTCAAAGCAGTTTGCATTTGAAACGACGCAAAATGCCACGCACAGAAGATACACCGAAAGACTTGCAAAAATAAGCGCGTATCGAAGTTTCCGAAAATCTTTTTGAAATCGATACTTTATAAAAAATGAAGCGCAGACAAAAAGAGAAACAAGCGGAAGCAAAAAAAGCGGCGGAAATGAAAAGCCAAACCGCAGAGAAACGGGAGAATCAGGCGACGCAAAATCTCCGTACAAATCCAATGGCGTAATCGTAATCGGCGCAAAAAAAAGAAGCAGCAGCAGGGCGGCATATGCCCCGTAAAAAACATACGAAGATTTTAAAATCGGCAGAATTGTTCGTGCAATCGCAAAAAATCGTTTTTTTACATTGGTAAAAAGCTCTGCATCGATATGCAATTTTTGAAAAAAAGTTCCCATTCCCACTGACATAGAATACCAAATCTTCAGAAAAGTTTAAAGAATTTTAGGATTTTTATGGGTACTTCCGTCAGAAGAAGCACGAGCAGAATCATAATCAGCGCATAGGCGTAAATTTCGTCATAGGCAGTAAAATAGCTGCTTGAAAAAACGGCCTTTCCGAGCGAATTTTTTGTCTGGACGAGATATTCCGTTGTGATAATGATTTTTATTCCTATCCCTACGGCATTCGCATACGCCTGCTTTAAAAATCCTGCCATGAGCGGAAGGTACACCGTGCATAAAATTTTGAGATTGAAAGTGGAATTCAGCCGATACACATCAATCAGCTCAGAGTCGATACGGCGGCATCCCTCACACACAGCCTCGCTCATTACGGGAATCAATATCAAAGATGAGGCGATATATGGCACGAGCGAATAGTTTAAAACCACCATGCTGATAACGACAAGAACAATGACAGGAATAGAGCGAAGCATGGTCATCAAAGGCTTTAGGAGATTGTGTATGAAGTCACTCAATCCTTCTGCAATGCCGATAAAAAGAGCGATTCCAGAAGAAATTACGAGCGAAACAAAAAGATGCACCACAGTGGTAAGAATAAGATGGTATGTGTGCGCTTGGCAAATAAGACGGAAGAAAGTACGGAGAATTTCAAAAACGCTCGGAAAAACAATGGGATCGCCTTTTATCGTTCCGACAATCTGAATCAGCACACCAATTAGAATGATTCCGAAACAATACGGTAGCACGGTGTTACCCGTTTTAGATTCTGTTAGATGTGAGTCGTCTTTTTCATTCGCCATAGTAAAAATCATCGGCAGGAACAGAACCGCCAAACTGTTTTAAATCAATGTTTGCCGTAGCCTCGACCTGCTTTTTTGCGTCTTGCGCACTCATGTAGCGAAGCGCACACTGCGGAATCGCCGCTTGTGCAATGGTTACATTTGGCAAAATTTCAAGCGCAACGGCAGCACTGGCAACGGTGGCAACATCATCAGAACACTTGGCAACAGAATCTTTTGCGCGATTCAAGAATTCTTTTACAGCTTCGGGATGCTGCTCCACTGTCTCTGATTTTACGAACAGCCCTGCCTGTGTGTATCCGTCAAATCCAGTCGCTTTTTTGTATAATTCGTTTACCGAATATGCAGTGATGCGGGGATTCTTTATCTTTGCGGCAGAAAGAGCTGGCTCGGCTGTAAGTACGATTGCATTCGAATCAGAAAGCAAAAGGCTCTGCGTGGCGGCGGCACTTCCTAAATACTTTATGCTTTTGGCTGAAATTGTATGCTTTTGGAGTGAATAAAGTGCCACCGATGCATTAATCGTATTTTCACCAAACAATGTGAGCTCTGATTTTTTAATATCCTTAAGTTTGAAATTCTTTTTTTGTGAGGCAAAATAGAGGTTTCCCCAGGTGACAACGGCGGCCAATTTATATGAAGACTTTCCCATTTTGAACAATTTTGCACCCGCATTGACAGGAGCGATAATGAAGTCCGATTTTGCGCTAGCAAATTCTGCAGCAATCGCTTCGGCCGCGACATAGGTAAAATCATCGGGATTTTTTTGCGCAAGAAGGGCAAGCGCAAGGGCAGGAGCTCCATTTGGAGAAGAAACTTTTATGCCAGATACTGTTTCCTGAGAAAACAAAGCCGCACCGATGAAAACAACAGATACAAAACAGAGAAATAATTTTTTCATCAAAAACTCCTTACTAGGTTTGAATTTTAGTACTATTTTAATTCTTGGTAAAGAGTATATTGAGCAAGTTTCAAAACTCTGTTATTTTTGAAACTGCCACTATTTTGTGTTACAATAGAGAGAAAGCGTGGTTTTTATTTATAAAGGTACAGGAGTATACTATGAAAAAATATGCAGTGATTTTTGTGGCATGCATTGCCTTCTCTTTGATTTCGTGCAGTTCAACAAGCAAAGTTACTCGCTATGAGGACGGAGCGGATGTAAAAGACATTTCAGGCTATTGGAATGAAAATGACATCCGCATGGTCTGCGAAGAACTGATTTCAGGCTGTGTTGCCTCGCCAAAAGTCGCAGGATTTAAAACGACAAACGGACGCGACCCCGTTGCAATCGTCGGCAAAATCTCGAACAAAAGCAGTGAGCACATCGATACGGCGATGGTCGCCAAACGCTTCCAAACGGCAATCATCAACAGTGGCGTCATGGAATTCGTTGCCGACAGCGAGCAGCGTCTTGAGCTCCGCGCCGAAAAGGTCGATCAGGCCGAAAACGCATACGAAACGGCAAAATCAATCGGCAATGAACTTGCGGCGGATTTTATGCTTCAGGGCACCGTGTATTCTCATGTCGATTCTGAAGGCAGGGAACAGGTTCGCACCTATCAGGTAGATGCCCAGCTCATCGATATTGAATCAAACAAAATCTTGTGGCAGGGCGAAAAGACAATCAGCAAATATATCAAGAAACCCGCAGCAAAATTATAACTATAAATGTCTAAAAGAAATTCATCTCTTTTGTTTTTAGCATTTATTTTTCTAATTGCACTCGTTGGATGCGCGTCCATGCCGACGGGGGAATATTTGAGCCATTTGGATGCAGAGGACTATAAGCCGTGTATTTCTTACCTCGAAAAAAAGAATTCAAAAGAATCGAACAATGACCGAATTCGTGACAACTTCGATCTGGCGATGATGAAGCACTATCAAAAAGAATATGACTCATCGCTTGCGATTTTGAACGAGACGGACCGGCTCATGGAAAATGCGGTAACAAAAAGCATTACGAAAGGCTTTGCTTCCGCCGTAGCAAATGACAATGCAACTGAATATACAGGAACGCCGTACGAGTATATCTATCTAAATGTCTTCAATGCACTGAATTATTACAATAACGGAAATATTGAGGAAGCGGTTGTCGAAGTGCGCCGACTGAATGAAAAGCAGCAGAAATACCTTGCCGAATATGGCGAATGGATTACGAATTCGGATTCAAAAATCGAAATCTCCGACATGTACACACGGCTTCGTCTCGACACAACAAAAGTTTCCCAATTCGCGCCCAAAAATCCAACTGACGCAGATATTTTCCGTGATTCGGCAACCGCCCGCTACCTGAGTATCGTTTTTGCACAGATGGACGAAAGCGTAAACAACAGCTGGAACATTTCATCAGATGCACGCACGCTTAAAGCCTTGAATCCAAGTTTCAATACTGATGCTGAGACTCACATTTCAGACGGCATGGGCAGACTCGACATTCTTGCGTTTTCTGGCTTGATTGGCAGACGCGGTGAGCGGAGAATCATAATCGGGCCGTTTCCAGGAATCCAATTTCCTACAAGCAGGAATTTTGTCTATGTTCCGGCATTTGATCTGGAATTCGTCTACCCAGAATTTCCCGCGCCCCAAACAGTTTTACGACCGCAACTCGTGCCGACTTTTGGCTGGGGACCTTCATTCGTGATTTATCCTGGCAAAAATGAAATCATAAAGATGCCAAAAAATCAGGTTTCTTCAATAAAAGTCATCATTGAACAGGGAAATTCGCTTCCAAGCCAGATCATTTCACTTTCACTTCTTGAAGATTTTAATTACGCCGTTCAGCAAGATGTAAATTCAAAGGCACGAAAAGCATATTCAAGAAGCGTAAAGCGAAGTATGTTCAAAAAATTTACGGCGGTCGCAGGCGCAACTGCTACCTTGATTTTGGCAGAAGAAGCAGTACGGCGAGAAGAAAATTTGTTTACGCTCGCGGCATATGCCACTTCATATTTAAGCGCGGCTACGGCGGCAGACCAAATCGACCGCACTGAAACCGCCGATATTCGTCAGGTGTACGCATTGCCCGCCCAATCATATGCAGGCGGATTTGAGCTTCCCGAAGGAGAATATGCGCTCAAAGTCCAATATTTTTCTTCAAATGGTGCTATAATAAGCGAAGAGAAATTTTCAAAAATCAAAGTCCAAAAAGGTAAGACGACTTTGGTGGAGTCATCATGTCAAAAATAATATCGAAGTATCCGTGCCGTGCAGTGGGCATTTTTATTCTCTTTTGTTCTCTTTTTGCAATCAGCTGCGAAACTTCTTCAAAATCCGCAAAATCTGGCGCACAAATGCCTGATTGGGTTACCGGCGTGCCATCGGCATATCCAAAGCAAGAATATCTGACAGGAACTGGTTCTGCGAGCGAAAAACGGCTTTCCGAAATCGATGCGATTAACAACCTTGTGTCCATTTTTGGGCAAAGCATCAATTCCTCCGCAATGGCTTCCCGCCGAATGGCTATGGCTCAGAGTGCAGGAGTTGTGGCAAGTTCAGATGCGTCTGCACTGGGGCAGGATATTTTGCGCGAAGTAAATCAAAATGATGTGATTGCCATTGAAGTTCCAGAATTTTTTGAGTCAAAATCAGAAAACAAGTGGTACGCGCTCGCAATTATGAACCGTGCGTATGCGAGCCAAATTTACTCATCGATGATAGAAAAAAATCAGGCGGAAATTTCTTCGATTCTTGCGCAATACAAAAGCAGCGCAGAGCCAAACACGCTTTTGAATTTTTCTCGTCTTGATTTTGCGGAAGAAATTGCCGGCATAAACGAAACCTATCTCAAACGGCTTACGATTTTAAATCCTGCCATTGCAAAGAAATATGACTCAATCACAACAGCAATTCAAATTCACAAAATGAAATCAGAATTAGCGGCACAGATTCCGATTTGCGTAACGATGGACGGAGAAATTGACAGCGATGGCAGAATCGCAAAGTCGTTTCAAGAAGTCATGTCATCGTTCGGCTTTAACACAACGCTTGGCTCAAACGAACGCTATGTCATCAGCAGCAAGATTTATTTTACGCAAAGTGAAAACGCAAACACAAAAACGCAATTCTGTGAATATGCGGTGGAAGCAAGCCTTAATGATACTTTTTCGGGAGAAACGCTCGTTCCGCTTTCGATTACGGGCAGAGAAGGCTCGCCCACCTATCAGAATGCGCAGACGCGCGCAAAGCAAAAAATCATCACAAAAGTAAAAAGCGATTTCGCGCAGAATTTCCAAAAATATCTCGGAGAATTCAGCGCGTTTTAAAGATTATATCGATTAGAACTGTTCGAGCAGTTTTAACGCTTCGGTATCAAGCGCATCGCGCAAATAGTCATCGTCAAGTTTGCCGCTCAATTCGCGCAAGTGGTCGATGACTTCTCGTGCGAGTGCCACGCCTTCCAAATCCTGACCGCGTGCATTTTCGTTTTCATGCAAGATTCCTGAGCGGATAAGTGCCTTGCTCGTAGCGAACAGGCCCGCCTTTCCAGACAGTTTTGAGATGATAAAATCAAGCATGACGCGGTTTTTGCTCATCATGAATTCTTTTTTCTGTGACGGTGGCAGATAATCAAGCATATCACGCAATGTCTTGAAAAGCTCAAGATACTCACGGAATTTGTAAAGCAAGCTGCGGTCTTCGATTGAAGCAGAAATCGTAGGAAGCATATCAACCGCACGCTTCATCGCCAAGTCTTCTTCGGCCGAAGTTGGAGATTCAAGCTCTTCGTTTTCCTGCAAAGCGTCTGGAACATCTTCAAGAAAATCCTCTGATTCAGAATCGTCGGACAAATCTTCTTCGTTCAACAATGAAGTGTTTTCTTCTTCAAGCAATTCTTCTTCAGATTCAGGATTCTCTTCCTCACTAAGCAAATCATCCTCAAGAATCTCTTCCTCTGCAATCAGTTCTTCTTCGGTCGGCTCTTGCGGAGACGCAATCTCATCATCGGGAATCAAATCAGCTTCACCAAAATCTTCTTCGGCTTCTTCAGAGTTTTTGTCTGATTTAGACTCCGTTTCTGCTTTCAGTTTTTCATCTTCGACTTTCTCTAGTTTTTCTGCCGTAAAACTGAGTTTTTCGGTCAGTTCAGCAACCCGTTTGATTTGATCCTCAAGGCTGCTCAGCGACTCATCGGTCATTTCAGGCTTCTGCTCAGGATTTTCGACGGGAATATCTTCAAATTCTGGATTTTCAAGCATTTCTTCCTCCTTTGGCGCAAGGCTGTTCAAACTCATATCATTTTCGGTGCTTTCAGAAAGCATATCTGCCACAGAATCAACGCTGTTGAGTTCTGCATTTTCATCGGCAAGGTTATCCATTCCAAACTTATCAAAATCAAAACTCTCTTTGTTCAATTCGTCAACATTCATTGCATGTTCCTCACTGTTTCCTGTCAGACTTCGTGGCACATCATCAAAATCGTCTTTGAAATTCGCATCATTTTCTGCAAGCGAGATTTCTCCGACCTTTGAAATCAAATCATCAATCGTATCCTCTGGTTCTGCCCGCAATTGAGGCGTAATCGGCGAATCAATAAGGAAATTTTTAAGTTCTGGCTCGGTTTCAAGCAATCGCGCAGAAGCCCGTTTTGACTTTGCGTTGAAAGAATCCGCTTTGGAAGCCTTTGTGTAAAACTGCAACGCTTTTCCAAGCTCATTCTGCCGCTCGTACAACTCACCCAAATGAACCATTGAAAGCGCATCCGACGGGTCTTTTTGAACGGCGGTCTGCAAGTACGGCTCGGCTTTTTCTTCATCGCCAATCTGCAAGAATCGCTCCGCCCAATCGCGGTAGACTTCGTTGTAATTCGGATCGATTTTTTTGATGTTGGCAAAACATTCTTCCGCACGAGAAGCATCATCGCCTACAATGTAATACTGACCGAGCAAGTTGATTGTCTGCACATCATTCTGATTGATTTCCTGCAGCTTTGTGATTTTTCCGTACGCATCATCAAGTTTGTTTGCCGTGATGTGAATATGAGCAGACTGTTTGATGATTTTTGTGTCGTCAGGATTTAAATTCTCGGCCTTGCGAATCATTTCGATTGCTTCATCAACTTTTCCCTGATGCTCAAGCGCATGAGCAAGGCCAGTGAGCGCGTTTTTATAGCTGTCATCAACATCAAGAGCCTTTTTGTATTCGATTTCGGCTTCTTCAAAAATGCTCTGCCGGTTAAAGACATTTCCCTTTGCGGTAAGCATTTTGACATCTTCTGGATACAGTTCAAGTGCCTGCGTAACGGCATTGTCTGCCTCGCCTACTTTATTTTCGCCCAAGAGCAAATCCGCGTACGCCTCGATTGCGTCCGTCCAGCCCGGCTTTGCACGCAACGCGCCTTCGTAGAATGAAAGGGCTTTCTGCGTTTCGCCAATTTCGGCATAGCTTTTCGCGATATTGAACTGAAGAATCGGATGGTTCGGGTCGTATTTTAAGCCGCGATTGTACGCTTCGATTGCCTTCGTATGTTTTTCTTTAAGCGCATAAATCGCACCGAGATGGTTATTTGCCAAAACATCGGACGGATTTTCTTCAACGACTTCCTCAAAACAATTGATTGCATCGTCAAGATTTCCCATCTGACGGTAGGTAAAGCCAAGATTATAAGAAATTTTTGCCCGTGATTTGGGGTCATCCTCACACACAACAAGTGCCTGCTCCAAAACGGCAACAGACTCTTCGTATTTTTTCTGACGGCGATAAATTCCTGAGATGGCGACAAGGGCATCAAGATTTTCGGTGTCTGCGCGCTTTACTTGGTTATAAATAGTAAGGGCCTGATCGTCTTTGCCAGCCTTGACATACAGATTTCCAAGCTGCATTTTATAATCGAGATTTTTAGGGTCGTCCAGAATCAAGTTTTTGTAAATGCGTGCCGCCTGAGTATAATCATGCGCAATCAGCGCGGATTTTGCTCGATTTAAAAGTAAATTTGCATCAGACATGTTTCATCTCCGTTTCAGCAGCTTCGATACACGAGCCGCCGCAATTTTATTTCTTTGATAAGCGAGAGCTAGGACGCGCAAACACTTCTTTTGAAAGCGTGCCGTTGATTCTTCCGTCAACTCTAGAATACGCGCTTACCGCAAAATAGTAAATTCTGCCGTTCTCAAGCCCCGTAAGCGTGATGGAATTTTTTTCTCCAACATTTACCGGTGAGCTTCCTTCGACCGCCGTGCGACCAAGATATTCTCCCGGCCTGTTTCCGTAGTATACATAATATCCGCCGGCATTGTCATCGACAGAAAAACTCCAGGAAATCGTAACACTACCGTCACCTGGTGTTGCTACCACAGAGAACGGAGGAAGCGGCTCATTCTGCTCGTCATATTTTACCACAATTTCAGAAAGTTTGGGAGAGCGCGAGCCCGCCCCGTCAGGCAAAAGGCTTGCCGCAAGCTGGAAATACATGCCTTTTACATCGCTGATTTGCTCGCCTGGAACAATTTCTTTCCATTCCGGCTTGTCCTCTGTCCACCCGTAGCAATTATCTCCGCTTCTGATATAAAAACGAATGTCCGTCTGAGAAGGAACGCTCATAAGAGCATCAATCTGATTGAAAACAGCCGCCTGAGACACTAAAATCGGCTTGGTCATGAATCTGCCGCCATCAGCCTTGTATTTTTCATTTCCTGTAAGGAAGATGTCGGAATTCTTTCTCGAATGAGCGCCGCGTTCAATCTTAACATTGTCGATTTTGCCCACATAATCAGGACAAAGTTCAATCGCAGCCTTTACGCCAAGCACGGGATAGCAAACCGTACCGTTTTCGTGCCCGCTCATCGTTATGAACGCAAGGGATTCAGTTCTTCCGTCAACAAGGTATTCAAGCAGACCAGTCTCGTCATCAAAAGAAATCGTGTGACGGCTCCATTTTTGCGGAACGATTGTGTTATAGCCAGAAATATGGATTTCAGAATTCCTAAACCCGATGAAAATATTGTTGAATGTCCATTCAAGATGATTATTGAAGAATGATGCCGAAATCATCTGATATTCCGAACGAACATCGTCATTTAAAGAGGAACGCCACGAAAGCACCGTCTCACCATTCTCGGCAAGCGACGGGCATAGCCAGAATTCAATCGTAAACGAGCCGATAAAACCAGATTTTCCGAACAATGCCGATGAAGAGCCCGTAAGCGTAACGCCTTTTTGGATTCCCCGACTCATCGCAGCCCCTCCGCCTTTTACGGAATCAGCCGTATACACGAGATTGTTCTGCGTCACCGAATAATGCCCCGTTGCATCACGAACTTTTTTTTCTTCATCAAAGGTAAGAAGCAAATCGGTAGAAGAATCAGTCACGACCGAATGTGTGGAAAGCTCCAGCGCGTCATACCCGAACTGGCCGTTCTTTTGCCCTACGACAACGCCGTTCAGCTCAGAAATCTCGCCCCAGCCCTTCTCGCCGCCCAAAATAAGCGTGCGTGGCGATGCAAAAAGTGGCAACGCCAATAGAAAAAAAGCGACTTTTTGTGATACAATCCTTTTTATACTCATTATGCTTACGACAATTAACCCAGACTATGAAAAACTTCACGAAACTGCGTTAAAAGCGCCCTCCTCAAGCGGTGTATATCTGTGGCGGAATCGCGAGGAAACCGTCATTTATGTCGGCAAAGCCAAGAACCTCAAAAACAGGCTCTCTTCCTATTTTTCGGGAGAAAAGCAAATCAAAACGCAATTGCTCGTCTCCAACGCGGCTTCAATCGAATACATCACCACAAGCAATGAATACGAAGCGTTCTTGCTCGAAAACAACTTAATCAAGAAGTACACGCCGCGATACAACATTCAGCTCAAAGACGGAAAATCCTACCCCGTCCTCAAAATCACGGACGAGCAGTTCCCCCGTTTTTACAAGACAAGGCAAGTCCGCCGTGGTGACAATTCGCTCTATTTCGGACCGTTCCCAGACGCGGGTGCGCTCGACACTTTCATCGACACGCTCTACAAGGTGTACCCTGTGCGCCATTGCCGAACTTTCAAAAAGCGCGACGCTCCGTGCATGTATTATCACATCGGGCAGTGCAAAGCCCCGTGCTGTGGTAAAATCGATGAACAGACCTATACTGAATTTATCGATGAAATCAAAGCCTTACTTGAGGGAAAAGGCGATGAAACGGTCGTAAAAATCACCGCCAAAATGAAGGAAGCCGCCGCCAGCCTCAACTTTGAAAAAGCCGCCCGATTGCGTGACGGTCTCCGCGCCCTCACGATTATGCAGAACCAGAACATCGTCGAAGATTTTGCGAGCGAAGACCGTGACTACATCGCCCACTGGCGAGAAGGCGAGTTGGTCAGCTTCACCGTGCTCAAAATCCGTGACGGAAAACTGCTCGGTCGCGACAATTACCGCGTGGAAAGCATGAACGAAGATGAAGAATTGCTCGAAGAGTTTGCGCGGGCGTACTACAGCGAAGAAACCGCGCTTCCCCCAAAGATTTTCGTTGACGAAAAGGACAACACCGAGTTTTTGGAACAATGGCTTGTTCAGTTAGCAGGGAGCAGGGAGCAGGGAGCAGTTGATGGAGAGCAAAAACTGCACACTGCTCACTGCTCACTGCTCACTAATCACTCTCCAACAATTTTGGAACGAGTGACAGCGAGTTCCGCACGCCGTGACATTGCCGCACTGAACATGGCACGGGAGAACGCGAAAGAGGACATTATCCGCAGAATTCGCGAGCGCGGAGACATGCCGGCTTTGAACGAACTCAAAGACTTGCTCAACTTGCCGAAATTGCCGGAGCGAATCGAAGGCTTTGATATTGCACATATCGGCGGAAAATTCCCCGTCGCGTCGCTCATCTCGTTCTGGAAGGGAAATCCCGATAAAAAGAATTACCGCTATTTCCGTCTCAAAACCACGAACGGCGTTATCGATGACTTTGCTTCCATGCGCGAAGCGGCAACGCGCCGCTATTCCCGCCTTTCAAACGAAAACGCGGATTTGCCCGATTTGATTCTCATAGACGGTGGCATTGGTCAGGTGAACGCGGTTGACGGAATCCTCAAAATGCTGAACCTCGACATTCCGATTGCAGGTCTTGCCAAGCGCGACGAAGAAATCTGGCGACCGCACGCTTCTAAGCCGATTTGCCTTCCGCGCCGAAGTGATGCGCTCAGGCTTCTCCAGCGCGTGCGCGACGAAACCCACCGCTTCGCCACGAGCCGAAACCAAAATCTTCGCACCAAAGAAAACACCGTCTCCGTTTTTGCAAGCCTTCCGCACATCGGTGAAAAGCGCGAAAAAATTTTAATCAAAACATTCACCACGCTCGAAAATCTAGCACAATCCGAAGAAGCCAAAATCGCGCAAGCATTGGGCGTACGCTCCGACATCGCCACGGAAATCTTGCTCGCCGCACGAGCCGCCCTCGAAAAACGCAACGAGACAAAAGATTCAAAAAAAGCACTCTTCGCTGCGCAAATCGGCGGTCTTTCCCACGAAAGCGAAGACTACACGGCAAGCTTGGCAAGTGCGGCTCTGGAATGATGTTCATCAATCCCGCAAACAACCAAACTGGTATGATTTTCCGCCTTTTTCGAGTATTTTATTTTGCTTTTTTTGAAAAATTCTTGCCGATTGCCAAAAAATTCAGTATTTTTATAGAAATAGAAAAGTCATTCCGAGTCACATTCGGAATCTTGCTAATTAAATTTTTGGAGGATATATATGAAACTCAAACCATTGGCTGACCGCGTTCTTCTCAAACAGGAAAAGGCCGAAACAAAAACCGCTTCTGGCATCATCATTCCAGAAACAGCACAAGAAAAAACACAGACCGCAACTGTTGAAGCCGTTGGTCCAGGAACCGAAAAAGACCCAATCACCGTCAAAGTGGGCGACCGCGTTATGTACGACAAATACGCTGGCACCCAAGTCAAAATCGACGGCGAAGAATATCTCATCGTAAAGAATTCTGATATTATCGCAGTGGTGGAGTAAAGTTAGAAGGTAGCAATGAGCAGTTAGCGGTTGATTGCAAAAAACTGCTAACTGCACACTTCTAACTGCTAACTGATTCTTACTTTGCTTCAATAATTCGCTTTAAGAGGCGGGCGTCGGCGTTGGCGGGGTCTAGGCTTAGACTGTAGCGAACATTTGTTTTGGCTTTTTCCAAATCGCCGCCGTCTTCAAACTGAATTTTTGCCAATCGATACAAGAGTTTTGACTTTGTTTGCGCGGATTTTGATTTTCCTGCGGCAAGCGAATACAACTCAACCGCCTTTTTCTTTTCACCCGTGCTTGAATAAATCATCGCGAGATTTGCCGAACTAGAAGCCGCTGCAAGTGGCGAAACTGATGTGACAAGACCTGTTGCATTCGCACGCTTTACACCGCCCGTTTCAAACACCACATATTCATACAATCGCTTTGCAGCCGACACATTTTTTTCAAGCAGAGAAAAATACGCCGCGAATTCAACTTCCCAAATTTCCATGCGGTCAGATTTGTCAGCAGCACGGTCACCAAAGGCAAGCCGAGCCACGCTTTCGGGAATGAGCGGCACTTCTTCGACTTTTTCACCACCAAAGATGTCAGTCTGCACGCTTTCGGTTTTGCCAGCATCCGCCTGCTGTTTTCGGTAATTCAAATCGAATTTGGCATCGATGTAATTCATAAAAAGGTCGCGACCTTCTTCAATCAAGCCGTATGCCAAAAATTTCTGAACCGCAAACTGAACCAAATGCGACGGATACAAATTAGTGCCGAGTTGGTTTTGCTCAAGTTCCGCCCAAATCGCCGCCGTTTTTTGTGTAAGCGTAAGGTCGGGATTGTCTTTGAGGTAGAGCGAAAGGCGTTCGACAATCAAATCATCATCGTGTTTAAGCCCCGCCTTGCTTTCCCGTTCAAGCGTTTCATTCATGCGGAAAAGCGCGTCATCAATCGTAAATTTGGGTCGCTCGTCATATTCACGCATTTTGTTGGTACGGAGCGATGTTTTACGAAGTGCCTTTTCAAGTTCCGTTATCTGCAACGGCTGAGAATCCTTCCAGGAAAGTTTGCCGTACGAAATGAGCGCAGGAATAAAATCAGGCTCGGCAATCAACGCTTCAATCAGATATTCATATGATTTTCGATAATTTTCGTGCCGGAACGCATAGAGCGATGAATTCACAAGGATCGCTGGCTGAATCTTTGCATCTGATTTTTTCGTTTCTATAATATAAGTTTCACGCGCACTTTCAGCATTTGCCTCATCATCAAGCATCATGTACGCGTCACTTGCAAGCAATGCCACACTTCCTTTGAGCATGGGAGAGTTCACCTGCGACAAATTGGAAGCTGCAATGTCATAATTTCCAGAATCATACTGAACGAACGCCCAAAAAAGCGCGTCCTGCGAATCTTCCAAATTCTGCTGCAAGGAAGATGCCATACTATACTCACCGCGCAACAGATAAACAAGTGCACAGTTACGAAGCCAGCGTGCATCATCCGTGCCCACATACATATCGTAGTAAGTAGAAGAAAATTCGCGTGAAAAGAGCGGGCTTGAAATATTCGCAAGATCGTCCGTGTCCAAAAGCGTTTTCATGATTGCTTCGGAGCGGAGTGAGCCGTATTTTGTGCCTTCAAGACATTTTGTAACCGAAACGGCATCAGAAAGCCGATTTTTCCGCAACAAAAAGTGCCCGTACACCGCAGAAAGCTCTGGATTTTCAGGAAGTTTTTTGAGTCCTTTTGAAAGCACTGCCTCTGCCCGCTTTTCTTCACCAAGTGTCATGTAGCGACGGTAAATGCCAATCCGTGCGAAAGAACTGTATGCCTTTTTTTCCGTTTTTTTGAGAAGACGCATGGCCTCGCCCGTGTCGCCATTTTTGATAAAAATATCTACACTTTCGAGATTTGAATTGAACGAAGCGTCCTCAGATTTTGAACATGAAGCAAAAAAAATCCCCGTCAAAAGAAAGAAAAGCGAAGTAAAAGCAATTTTTCTTAAAACAGGAAATTTTTTCATGGGCTAGAGTGTCTTCTTTATATTGTCTAAAATCGCGTTCACGAATTTGTATGAATCGTCAGGACCGTAATGTTTTGCGATGTCAATTGCCTCATCGATGACGATTGACGAATCAATATCCTTCATAAACATAAGCGAATACACGCTCATGCGGAGAATTGCGATAGTAACTTTGTTTACGCGGTCAAAATCCCAATTCGTGAGATGCGCCTTGATTTTTTCATCGATTGCACTGATGTTTTCGATAGTGCCAGCAATTAACATGCGTGAAAAAGCCGCGCCTTCTTCATCGAGCGTAACTGACTTTTCACCATCATCACTTGGCTCTTGATTCACCCAGGAAAGTTCGAGAACATCTTTTTCGCTCATGCCGCCCACATCCCAAGAGTAAAGCCCTTGAAATGCGATTATTCTTGATTTTCTTCGTGACATTATTATTTCCAGTCAAGCAATTTTTTGAGTTTGTCTTCTTTTTGCTTGTATTCAAAATTGCTCGGCGTGCGCAAGCCTTTTGTGATGTCTTGAACTGCCGATACAAGTGCCTGACTCTGCATTTGATTCGTAAGATTGATTTTGATGTAGTCGTACACGGTTGTGGTAGTTTCCGGCTGAACCAAATCAGAAATTGCGAGCATTTTTGCCGAATACTTCTGGCGAACAACATAAAATTGGAAGTCGGTTTCAGTTTCGTTGAGATTTGACATATAGCCGATGTCGCGCGTGAAGAGTTCAAGCAAATCGTTGTAAGAAATACCAAGCTGCTGCGCGTGCTGCGCCGTCTTTCCGATGAACAAATCACCACCCTGATAGTCTTTGCCAGAATCAGCTTTGATTTTATCGTAAGAAAGTGATTTATCGGTAACGCCTTTTTTGAGAGCCTCAGCTTTGATTTTTGCGCCGTCTTTGTTGCCCGCTTTTGGAACAACCACGAGGAAAAGTTTGACCATATCGTTCTGAACAAAAGAAGCCTTGTTCAAATCGTAGAATTTGCGAATATCTTCGTCAGTTGGAGAGACATTTTTGATGTCATTCTGTTTTTGCTGAAGAACATACTGCTGAGCCAAAAGCTGATTTTTGAGATACGCCTTGTAATCAGCGACATTCATGCCAACTTGCTCTTTCATGAAGTCATCGAGGTTTTTGCCCGTCTGCTTTGAGACAATCTCAGAGAATTCCGCCTCCGTGACCTGCTTTCCGACCTGCTGGCTGATATTCTGTAAGAAATACTGATTCACCTGCGTATCGGTGATGTTCATGCCTGCCTTTTGAGCCGCCTGAACGACCAATTTTTCGTCAATCATTGCATCGAGAATTTCTTTTTTCTGCTCCACAGTGAATGACTGCATGTTATTCTGCTTTTGATATGTTTCAACACGATTTTTAAGCTGTTTGAGCGTAATCGTCTCAGACTTGTTGAGTTTTACGACTGCCAACGGCTGCAAATCCGACTGAGCGAACGCACCGAAAGCAAATGAAAGTAAAAGTGTTGCAGCAAGTAAAATCTTTTTCATATCTGTTTTTCCTCTAACAAAGTAAGAACAAACTTATAATAGAATGGTTACTGTCATTCCGAACTTGTTTCGGAATCTTTCTATTTAGTCAGATTCTGAGACAAGCTCAGAATGACATTTTCTAATGATTTTGCGTTAGCAAAATCGAATCCGTGTGGCTTTATTTTTTATGCCTCCAATGGCAATCCGCCGCTTATAACAGCCCTGATTCTTCGCACGCCCGCGCTTGAACTCTGCTCTTTTTGAATCTTGAAGTCGCCGATTTGCGCTGTGTGCTGAACATGCGGACCGCCGCAGACTTCTTTGCTGAACCAGTCAGATTTCGGGTCTTTTCCGATGGTGTAGACCTTGACATCTTCACCGTACTTGTTCGTAAAGAGTGCGCGTGCGCCGCTTGCCTTTGCCGCTTCAAGCGACATGATTTCCATTGTGACAGGCAAATCTTCTTTAATTTTTGCGTTTACAATATCCTCGACCTTTTGGATTTCTTCTTTGGTCATCGGTCGCTCGAAAGTGAAGTCGAAACGCATTCGCTCGTTGTTGATATTGCTTCCTTTTTGTGCAACTTGGTCGCCCAAAACATTGACCAACGCCTGCTGGAGCAAATGCGTTGCCGTGTGGTATTTTGTGGTGACCTCGCTCTGCTCTGCCAAACCGCCCTTTGCCTTTCCCGCGTCGAGCGATTTTGACGCTTCTTGGTGCTTTCGCTCCGCCTCTTTAAAGCCCTCGACATCGACCGTAAAGCCGTTTTCCGCGCCCAATTCCTGCGTGAGTTCAAGCGGGAAGCCGAATGTGTCATACAATCGGAACGCGACTTTGCCAGAAATCTCTTTTTTGGGATTCTTCATGAGGTTCGGAAGAAGTTTTTGGAATTCTGCTTCGCCGTTTTTGAGCGTAACGCGGAATTTTTCTTCTTCGGCGGTGAGTTCTTTTTTGACTTTTGCCGCATTCGTTTCAAGCTCTGGATAGGCAATTTTGAAATTCTCAATGACGACATCGGCGATTTCTGCCAAGAATGCCTTTTCGATACCGAGTTTCATTCCGTGGCGAACAGCACGGCGAATCAATCGGCGGAGAACATAGCCCGCACCAACTCGGTCAGGAGTTACGCCACGCACATCCCCGATGATGAACACAGAAGCGCGCGCATGGTCAGCGATGATTCGGACTGACTTGTCTTTTTCTTCGTCGCTTCCGTAAATGTAATCAGAAAGAGCCTCGATTTTTGCGATAATCGGCTGGAACACTTCGGTAAGATAGACAGATTTTTTGCCCTGCAAGATACAGTTTGTGCGCTCCAAGCCCATGCCCGTGTCAACATTCTTTTTTTCGAGCGGGACGAGCGTTTTTTCATCGATGCGGTTGTACTGCATGAAGACATTGTTCCAGATTTCCATCCAGTTTGCGCTGTCTGTGCCTTTGTTTGAGCCAACGGGAGGCAAGCCCTCACCCACCCAGTAGAAAATTTCGGTGTCAGGACCGCACGGACCTGTTGGACCTGCCGCCCACCAGTTGTCGCTTGCGGGAAGGTAAGCGATTTTGTCTTCGGGCATTCCGTTTTCTTTCCAGTAGCCCGCCGCCTCTTCGTCACGAGGAGCGTTTTCGTCGCCTGCAAACACGGTGACAGACAGTTTTTTGGGGTCGAGCGCAAGCCAATCTTTGCTCGTGAGGAATTCGTAAGAGAATGCGATAGATTCTTTTTTGAAGTAGTCGCCGAGTGACCAGTTTCCGAGCATTTCAAAACAGGTGAGGTGGCTTGGATCGCCCACTTCTTCAATGTCGCCCGTGCGGATACACTTTTGGTAGTCAGTGAGTCGCGTGCCGGCAGGGTGCTTTTCGCCGAGCAAGTACGGAACGAGCGGGTGCATTCCCGCCATAGTGAACAAAACAGATGGGTCATTTTCAGGAATCAAACTCTGCCCTGAAATTTCAGCATGATTCTTTGATTTAAAAAACTCGATGTATTTCGAGCGCAATTCATTAGCTGTCATAATTTGAATACTCTATCACTTTTCCAAAACAAATTCTACATCTTCATCTATATAACTATGAGACAAACGCATCTGAAAAAATCACAACCGGAAGCGCAGTCATCACATATTTAAAAAATAAATTTGGAGATTTTGGAATTCTGTTGTATACTAAGGAAGTGGGGAATCACCACAAGGGGCTTCGTCGCAAGTCCGTGCAAAATTACCTTCTTTATAAGGAGTACTAAAATGACTAAATCAGTTTCAGCCGTCGGCTTTGTATTTGAAGAAAAACAATCAGACATGATCGAAAAAAAGCTTTCACGAATCGGTTATGCAGAAGACTTAATCGTGGATCTTATTCTTCGGGTCAAGCATGACAAGGCATACAGTTTCGACTGCACCGTAAATTTCAAGTGGGGAAATCAGGCGCATGTCGCATCAGAAGATTTTGACTTTGGTGCCGCTTTGAACAAACTCATGGATGTCCTTGATACAAAGGTCAAAAAAGAAAAAGACAAAGTTCAAGAAAAAAAATAAATCAAACAGCTCCATGTGCCCTGTATTTCAAAAATACGGGGCTTTTTTTTGGAAAAAATGTCAAGTTTTTAGCAAAAAACACTTGCACTTTTTGCTTACAAATTGTATAGTAGTCTCATGGCGGATAAAGCATTCACTGTATTAGATTTACTCGACATGGAACTCCCAGAGCACAACCAGTTGCGTCTTAAATGCATCGGTGGTCGTACCAGTTTGGACAATGTTATATCCGTTCCAGAAATCAATCGGCCAGGTCTTGCTCTTACCGGCTTTTACGAGTCATTTTCTAACGGATGCATACAGTTATTCGGCACGGCAGAAAGTGCCTATCTCAAAAAGCTCTACGATGAGTCAGCCGCGTCATCGCTTACAAAATTATTTGAATACGGCATTCCATGCGTTATTTTTGCAAAAAATCTTACTCCGCCAGATGATTTCATCAAACTCGCCGAAGTCTCGCATTGTGTCGTCTTGCAAACAGATCTTGAGCTCACAGAATGTTCCATTCGTCTCATGCGAGTTCTTTCAAATACATTCGCGCCTAAAAAAACACTGCACGGCGTTTTGGTCGAAGTATACGGAATTGGCATTTTGCTTACTGGTCATTCGGGCGTTGGTAAGTCAGAGTGTGCACTGGAGCTTGTTGAGCGCGGTCATCGGCTTGTCGCAGACGACATCGTAGAAATCCGCAATGTAAATGGCAATTCAATTCTGGGGCAAGGAGCCAACACGCTCCTTTCCCACCACATGGAAATTCGCGGGCTTGGTATCATCAACATCGCGCAAATGTACGGTGTCGGCTCAATCCGTGAGCAAAAAGAAATCCAGCTGGTTATCCGCCTCGAAGAATGGGACAATTCAAAGGTTTACGACAGGGTTGGCAACACGCTTGAAGCAGTTGATTTTTTGGGTGTAAAAATTCCTTCAATCGAAATTCCTGTCAAGCCTGGCCGAAATCTGCCTATCATTATCGAAGCGGCAGCCATGAACGAGCGATTAAAAGCGCGCGGCTACAACTCAGCCCGCGATTTCAACCAAAATATCCTCAAATGGATAGAAAAAGGCGAGGTCCAAACCGCATACTACGGCGTGGACGATTCATACTAATCAAACACGGCATTATCCATCAGTGGATTTTTCGTGTCAGCCATACAGTTACTAATACCGCATGTGCGGAAACAAAATAGGAGATTTTTATGACAGAAAAGTTTTTGACGGTGCTAAACCGTGCAGGGATTCACGCTCGTCCTGCCGCCCTCATAGCGCAGACAGCAAACAAATTCTCATCAGAAATCACAATCGAAAAAGATTCTGCTTCAGTTAATGCAAAATCAATCATGGGTGTCATTACAATGGCAGCGGGATACAATACCAAGCTCACGCTCCGCGCCGATGGTGCAGACGAAAAAGATGCCGTTGCAGCAATTGCCCAGCTTTTTGAAAGCAAATTTGAAGAAGAATAAATTCAGCCACAGGTTATAAAAAGGAGTATTACCTATGAAAACAATTACAGAACGCCAGCAAGAAGTTTTGGACTTCATTTCTAGTTTCACAAAAGAAAAGAGCTATCCGCCCACAGTCCGCGAAATTGGTGAGCATTTCAGCATTTCGCTCCGTGCGGTACAGGATCATATCCTTGCCTTGCAGAAAAAGGGCTATCTCGCCCAAACTCAGAAAAAGGCTCGCTCATTAAGCGTTATTACCGGCGCAAATGATACACGGCCGTTCGTAAGCAAAGTGCCGCTCTTGGGCACAGTCGCAGCAGGCAAACCTCTTTTGAGCGAAGAAAATCTTGACGGGTATGTAAATCTCACAGAGCCGTTCGTTAGACCAGGCAAAAATTACTTTGCGCTCCGTGTCCGCGGTCAGAGCATGATTGAGGCTGGCATTTTGGAAGGTGATTTAGCTGTTATCGAACAAGCGCAAACTGCCGTTGACGGGCAGATTGTTGTTGCCGTAATCGATAATGCCATCACCCTCAAACGATTTTACAAAGAAGCAGACAGAATCCGTCTTCAGCCAGAAAATGCGGCATTCCAGCCAATTTATTCAACTGAAGTCACAATCGTTGGCATTTTGTCAAATATTGTCCGCACATACTAACGCGTCTTTGCAAAAATATGGCTTCACCACTCTATCTGTATACGGGCCCAGAAATAGGCAATCGTAACGATCAGGTTGAATCAATCAAAGCGTCTCTTGTCAAAAAATTTGGCGATGTCGACAATTATCTTCTTTATGCGTCTGATTCTAAAATAGAAGATATTATTGCCAAATTGCAAACAGAGTCGCTTTTTATTCCCGCCACATGCGTGGTTCTTCGTGAAGCCGAACTCATCAAAAAAAAGGACGAAATTGAGCTTATTTCCACATGGCTCAAAGGCGCAAAAGAAACGGGCACACTCATTCTTGTTTCTGACGAAATTTCAGTTGATTCCAAGCTAGACAAACTCGTTCCCAAAGAAAACAAGCAGATTTTCTGGGCAATTGACGAAAGCCGTCTCGGTTCATGGCTTCAAAATTATCTCCACAAAAACGGATATTCTGCTGAACCAGATGCAATCGACTCAATTCTTGATCTTACCGAAAACAACACCGAAGCACTCCGCACCGAATGTAACCGATTTTTTCTCTGTTTTCCTAAAGGGCACCTTATTTCCGAAAGTGATGTCGAGCAGCTTTTAGCCCATAACCGCGAAGAATCTGCTTTCACCCTTTTTGACGCAATGTCCATGCCCAATCTTTCTGCCTCACAACGACTCGAAGATTCGCTTGCGATTTTGCAGAAAATCCTGCTCACAAAAAACAACAGCCCGGTCATGATTTTAGCCGGGCTTGCCTCTTGTTTTAGAAAACTGGAACTGTGGCATTCAATCCATGCCGGTGGCGTCTACCTCGATGATTTTGCGCTCAAAACAAAAGGCTTTACAAGCAAAACCGCGCGTACGCAATACTCACGGGCATCACGAATCTGGAATTTTGGACAATGCGCCGCTATTTTAGCCGCAATTTCTACAACGGATTCAGAAATTCGTTCATCAGGCACAACGCTGCAAGACACCCAGCTTTCAATTCTCTTATACGAAATTATCATGAAAAATGGCGGGCGAGTTGCCAAATACGACTTTTCATAAAACGCAAAAATCAAAAAATCTTCACCGTAAATCCAAGTCGAATAGAGCCGATTTGTGTGCTGGCACTTGATGGTTGGTCAACATTTTTTGACCAGCCAAGATATAAATCACCAACAATATCAGCAGAAAAAAGAAATGTGCCATCCAAAGTCACATCAAAATGGCGCGAGATTTCGTAGGCAAGACTCAGATTAAACTTATAACTGGCAAAAAAATCCTGCTGAATTTCGTGGAAAACATTGTCCTCGCCCGCCGTATGATGACGGTCTTCCGCCGAAAGATAGGTGAACGGACTAGCCAAAAATGTAAAATCAGCATAAAACCGTCTGATTTGAAAGCCAAGTGAAAGCCCTGCCCATGCAAAAAAACTGTGTCGGTAGTAGTCGATGCCCGCCAATTTGCGCGTTTTTCCCGTTTCGGGATTTAATGAAGGAAATTCCTGCGCTTCGTCTTCGTACCACCAGTGATTTTTTCCGTCAGATGACCATTCGGACTGCCCGTACCAGCCATTCGCGCCTTTTTTTCGGTAAAATGAATCAAAAGAATACTGCGCCTGCGCCATAGGAGAGACAAAAAATCCGTCGCATGGCTCGAATCGGTAGGAAAACGAAATTGCCGAATCAAAATTTTCGTCTGCGTAATTGGTGCCCACAGAATAGGTAGTTTTCATCGCATAATCAGCGGTGTTGAGCCAATCAGAATCCCGCAGTTTACCACTTTTTGTCGGAATTGAAGATTCCACGTCCGCATTGAAGTGAAATTTTTTGAAGTTTCCCCCGATTTTAAGCCCGTACAGCCAAACTTTTCGCTCCCATTCCAAAAGACTGATTTTTTTGTTCGTGTCCGTAGAATGATACAGGGATTCCGTAAGAACGCCACTAGAATACGCAAAAGTCGGCTCAAGACTCAGATGAAAATCCTCGCGTTCAAAAATCTGAGCGGAGACAGGGGAAAAAACAAACAACAGAATGAGCAGAAAAAAAATGCGGGTCATAGGGGGAAAGTTCAATGCATTCTATTTTCCTATTTCGCGTCAAATGCGTCAACCGCTTTCAAAAGTTCGGCGGCGGTTTGGGATTTTTCTACGGTTTTCATGACCGCAACGCTTTCTTCGTAATCAGAAATAAGAAAACAGTCCACGCTGATTTTTTTGTTCGCAAGATTTTTGAGAATCGCCGAAGATTCCAACGAAAATTTACCATCATCATTGGCTCTTGGTGGGGCATCGCCGACCAAAATCACTTTTTTCTTCGCATTTTCGCTCCAGTCAAAGCCAGTTGCGCACGAATACAACGCTTCCCACACCGCTTCTTCTCGGTCGCCCCCGCCTTTCACGCTGGCATTTTTTACGGCTTTTGAGAATGCGCTCGCATTTTTGAGAAATCCGAGATTCTTTATCGGCAATCCCTTTGTGTCGTATTCATCGCCGTAATCTTTGTAAAAAAGCAGTCCGATTTTCACGGCGCGGAAATTTTTGATTTGTTTTTCAAATTTTGGAAGCCAGTTTTTGCGAAGTTCCGCAAAATCGTCTTTCATGCTGTCGGTTGCGTCAATCGCGAAAACAAGTTCTGTTTTTTCTGCCGAGTCAAAGCCATCGATTTCGGCGAGCAGCTGTTTTGTAAGTTCCGAGACGCTTTCAATATGGGTGACATCCCCGCCCGTTTCAGACGCAATCTGAAAAAACGCGAGTTCAGAAGCAACATCGTCCGAGCCAGAAAGGTCAAAATCTTTGTATTCGCTCGAATAATCGCAATACGGCATGGCATACGCACGGATTTTCAGATTTTTAAACGAAAAATCCTGCGCTTTTGCGTTCGAAAGCGAGCCGTATATCACTTTTTGGGGAATATAGATATGAAAACATTCGCCCAAAATGTCGTGTTTTTCTGTTTTTGTGGCGATGAGCGCGAAATCAGTTTTCATAAGGCTGAAATTCATCTTTTTTCCACTGTTTTTGAATTTTTCATCACCATTTATCAGATTGTATTCTTTCGCACGAAGAATTTCCCGACCAGAGCCACTTTCGCCAACGCGGACGAGAGCCACGCTTTTGATGTCGCCCTGCTTTTTCACGAAAAGATGGATGCCGTTTCCGTCCTGCACTTTTGTTTCTTCCGTTTCAGCTGCAAGAACAATACTTGATTGTGAGAGCGTCAGATTCGGCGATTTTTTTGCAAACGCAAGCTGCGAGAAACAGAAAAAGATGAGAAAAACTATTTTCTTCATAAACTGACCGAGTATTTACAATGTCGCAATCGGGCAATTATTCATTCTTGCCCAACGCAAAACATTATTGAGCCGTTGCTGATACCCCTTGCCCGCCTGTTTGAGCCACGCAAGGTTGTCATTGTCAATCTTCGTGTGAATGTCGGTTTTGGGTACTTTCAGAGATGGAAAATAATAAGATAAAACAGGCGTTTCTAATTTCTCTGGAATATCAGAACAATCTATATCGCTTTCGTCCATAGATTTTAGATATTCAAGTTCTTTTATCTGCTCTCCCGTAAGAGGCGGAAAATCAATTGTTTTATACGATTGTTGCTGCATTTTCTTCATAATCCTTAACCTCCGTTTTGTTCGCTTTTCGTGCGGAAAAAATTCTTTTCAATTCTCCCCGCTCCGTCATTGATACTGTAAGAGTTTGAAAAAGCCCCGATTGCAAATCTCTTCCAGTACACTTCCATCTTTCTTCTTTGGGTGTAGAATTCTTGTCATCATACTGCATTATCATGCATGGGTCGTTGAAGATTCGTACTGCGGTTTCAAAAGAAACATGGTGCTTTATCTTGTTCGCCTCGTTCTTTGCCGTGTCCCATACAAATGTGTTCAGATAGATAAAATCCTTATCCCATTCCATAATTTTATTGTACAAGAGTTATGTACATAAATCAAGTACAAAAAAAGTGCCCCGCACGAGGCAGGGCAACGATTGCGTTGCATGGAGACAACGCGAAAGCAAATTAGTCTAAGTTACTCTTCGATAGCGATTGCGTTACCAGCGAAATCGAAGAATTCCCAAGAACCAACCAATGTTGATGAGCCGTAGACGTTCGCATAAAATCCGATTCCACCGTCCTTTTTTGAGTCAAGACCTGTGTCCTCTGCATCGATTGTGATTGACTGGAGAGCAGTCGCACTATCGTTCAACTTATTGTTTGTGTAGTCAGAATCTTTGTAGTAATCGAGTTTAATGCTTCCGTCAGTCTGAACAGCCATTTTGATGTAAATTGTGTACACATTGTCCGTTGCAGTGTAGTCATTAACAACTACCCATCCATTAGAATCAGCAGTTGAAACTTTATCCTTTGTTACATTTACGCTTTCAGCGTCATCACCGAGAAGGTCAAGGAAGTTTTTACCTGATTCCAATGAACTTGGATCTACCAAGTCAAAAACAGAAACATAACCACGAACTTTGCTGCTTGTCGATACAGGTTGCACAAGACCGATACCTGCGATTGAGAAGTCGTAGTATTCTTTGCCTTTGAGAGCCTCAAGCTGAGCTGCTGTGACTCCAGTCAAGTAGCCAGCGTCAATAGCTTCTTTTCCTTCCGCAATATCGGCATCTGTAACTTTAGCTTTTGACTCGTTGAACATGAATCCGACGACACCGCCGTTTCCCTTTGATTTTGCTCGGTCAATTGTGATTTTGCAAGTTGCGTCTGTTCGGTCTTGTTTCAAGGTTCTGAATGCGCGAGCATATTCAGTTGAAGACTCGTTTGTGTAATTTACGGTAGCCTTGTTGCCGCTCACCTCGATAACACCGTTCTCGTCTTCCTCATCAGCACAAGAAGTGAAAGACACCGCCAGAGCCAAAGCCGCAACCATGCTGAATGCAGCCAATACTTTCTTTGAAAGTTTCATAAAAGTTCCTCCAAAAACCAGAATTTTTTAGCACAAAATTATTATGAAAAAAAATCCCTCGTTTAAATTTCATAATGAAAAAACGGGAGGAAATAAAAGAAAAACGGAGAAAATGCTAGAAAATTTTATCAACAGTATTCTTTCATATAATCCGCAAAAAACGGAAGTGAAAGAGAAACAAATGCCCTGCGACTTTCCAAAAGTCCGCGTTTTAAAAGACGGTCGCGATAAACCGAATAATTGCCCGATTTTTCACCGAGCAGGGGCAAGATATCTTCGCGCTTGTATTCATCTTTTTGGGTGAGGCATTTCAAGAAAAACCTGTCGCCTTCGGTCAGTTCTTCCCAAATTTTTTCGTACGAATATGCAAACAACTCTGCTTTAAAGGGAGGAATGATGTCTTCAAGCGTTTCGGATTGTCGCTTTTTAAAATACAAAAATCCAAGTACTTGAAACGAATAGGCATATCCTTTTGTGATTTTCGCCATTTTTCGCGCTTCGTCAATTTCAATCGGCAAAAGACGGCGGTACATTTCAGCCATTCTGACCATATTGAGCGGCTCCGTTTTAACCGTACTTGCCCTACGAAAAAAAGTAAGATTTTTAACATTGCTGACTTCCATCATATTTTCGTAAAGCCCCGTGCACACAAGATACACAGGATAATTTGCCCTAAGCCATCGACCGTATTCAGAAGTGAAGTCAATCATTTCGGCTGTTTTTGAAACTTCATCAATGCCGATAAAGATTTTTTTCCCTTTTTTTTGCACTTTTTGCAGCATCGTTTCAATTTCAGTGCCAATATCAAAAAAACGATTCTCTTTCTCTGAAGAAACAGCGATGCCCGCCCCATTTCCCAAAATATTTGCGGAGAGATTGAGCGTTTTTGATTTTGAAGCAGATTTTCCGAAGCCTTCTTTTACAAGCATAGCCGCAAATTGAGTGAGCATATCACGATTCGGATTCAAGTCAAAAACGAGCCAGCCGTTTGATTTGTTTTCTTCGCTGCGGAATTCTTCTTCAAGTTTTGCCAAAATGACCGTTTTCCCAGAACCGCGCGCACCTGTGATTTTATAGACGGACTCAGAAGGATTTTCGTAACTAAAGTTTTCTAGAATTTCAGAAATCTGCTCCGTAAAAATATACGAATAATCAGGATTTTTACTGAATGTTGTCGTAAAAGGATTCTGCATAACTTTCACCTACTCTTTATAACTTTTTATAATTGCAATTTTACTTTATAAATCTTTATAATTCAAGATTTGTTTTATAATTCTTTACGATTCTTTATAATTCAGAAAATATTTTATAGATTTTTATAATTCTTTATACTTTGAAAAGTGTTTTATAACTTTTTATAATTCAGGCACAGTTCTTCCAACTTTGGAAAATCTACCGTCACATTTAGAATCGCTTGCTTGTAATCGGGCTCATTCGCCTGATTTTTCTTCGCGTTGTACAGATTTTTTGCTGTCTTTTCGGTTTTGCTCTCATTTTGGCGAAGAAAATACAATTCATTGTACACAATCAACTTGTAACGCAAATCACCTTCATCATTTAAGTCAAAATTGATAATCTCAAATACTTGAAACCTCCAAGTTCTTCGATAATGCCGATATACTTGCGGTGATATGTCCGCTCGTTCTGCTTGTTTGACATAACTTTTGGCTCTGTTTTTTGCAGATACGCGATATACTCATCAGTTATAGCAACAAATTGATAGGACACAGTTTCTCCATAAAAAAAGCGGCAAGGAAAACCTACCGCCTTCCTGCCACGAGAGAACCTTAATTATGTGCTGACTTTGTGTTTTCGATATATTTTGGCTTGAATGCCTTAAAATCTGCGGCTGATTGTTCGGGAATATCGGAACAATCTACAGTGCGTTCGCTTAATTTGCTCAGTTGAATAAGACGCTCAACAGAAACAGGTTTTCGCTTAAGTTCCGAAAGTGTTACGGATGTTTTCATAGTATTCCTCCCGTTCAAATGGAGTCGCCGCCCGTGCCGAAATTATGCGCGTAACTCCGTTTCTGTCAGTAAACATGACTGTAACAATCAAAACATTGTAAACAGTCCCAATTCTGATGAAACGCTCTTCATCCAAAGTTGAATGTTCGGCATCGTACTTTTCAAGAACAAATGAATCCGCAAAGACCAAAGCTGCTTCTTCAAATGAGATGCCATGCTTTTCTTTGTTTATTTTATTCTTGTTTTCATCCCATTCAAAGCACCGTTCCATCGCTTTATTTTAGCATAGTTACATAGGGCTGTCTATAAAAAAACGGCAGGAAAACGATGTGCTTCCCTGCCGTGCGATGCCTATTGTGGCAAAAGTGTTAGTTCAGTGTGTGACTTGAACTGACAAGCTATTAGTATTCTACAACTTCATCTTCAAACGGAAGATCGTTTCCAACAGTATCTTTGAAAGCAAATTCTGACACCATATGCTGTCCAGGATAGATATTCGCATACATAGCCATTTCTGTCTGTGTCTTTTGAGTATAACCTGTTTTAGCTGCTGTAACAGTCGCAGTTTTCTTTGACCCTGTGCCAGCCTGTGCATTTTCAAGCGAATTATAATAGTCAATAGAATAGCCTCCATCGTCATTTGCTGTAACTTTAACGACTACTGTGATTGCGCCTGTTGCAGGATCTTTAGTAAAATCACTAGCAGTAAAGTCAAAATAGGCACTAGAAGAACCTTTTAAAATTTTATCTTCTGTTGAAGTTGTAGTTCCGTCAGATTGTGTAAAGTTTTTGGCAGTTGTGAAGTTGTTGTCTTTAAGAGCTGCGTTCACATATTTTGAGACATATGTTCGGATCTTTGAGCCATCATACTGAATTGCAGCGATGTCAAAGTCATATGCCGATGTGTCAGTTGTGTTTTTGGTAAGATTGAAAACGAAGCCTGCAACACCATTGGCAGCATTAGTAGAAGAGTAAGCTTTACCGTCATCCTGTGGTGTCAATGTGATTACACAGGTTGAGCCGTAGTGTTTTGTAGCAAGTTTTTTGAAGGCACGATAGTAGTAACTGTTATTTTCAACAGCATTTGTATCTGTTGATTTTGCATTTTTGACAGTTACGGTTCCATCCGTAGCTGTTGTCGTGGTAACATAGCTGTTATCGAAATCAACCTTTTTACCTGAAAATGCGCTTTCCTCATCATCAGCACAAGCAACAAAGCTACCTGCCAAAACCAACATCGCAGCTGCACTAAACGCAGCCAAAATCTTCTTTGAAAGTTTCATAAAATTCCCCCATTTTAGACAAGGCGTCATGCGTTTTCTGAAAGCAAAAACTATGACAAAAAATCCCTCGTTTAAATTTCATAATGAAAAAATGCTTTTTTTTGAAAGAAATTTTTCAATTTTTTTGAGTTCCGTTGCCGAAAACGCAAAAATTTTCGCTATATATACACTGAAAGCAGGGTGGGCTTTCAAGGAGCATATATGGCAGAAAGACGCAACTACAAGGACAACCTGTTCGTGAGCATTTTCGGGCGGAGCGTGAACTCGAAGGAATACTTCCTCTCGCTCTACAACGCGATTCACGGCACGGATTTCAAAATCGGCGAGGTGACGATTGAGCCAGTCACGCTGGAAAATGTGGTCTACCGCGGTCTGAACAACGATGTCTCGATGATGATAAACGACACGATTATCATCCTTGCCGAGCAGCAGAGCACAATCAACAACAATATGGCGTTCCGCTGACTGGAATACATCGTGGCGCAGTACAGCAGGATTTTCGAGAAGCACGAGAAATATCACTCAAAGCAAATCAAGCTTCCCCGACCTGAATGCTATGTATTTTATAATGGTGACAGCCCTTTCCCGCTCGAAAAGACGATGAGACTTTCCGAAGCGTTCCAAGAGCTTCCTCAACATGAAAGCGGAAAATCACTT
>JAFUDX010000044.1 GCA_017464425.1 Treponema sp. | reverse complement strand
CTGTCTCTTCCGGTCCCCTCACTTGTCTGCCTTTCCGCTCAAAGAACGTGCCCGCCTCGCCGTGCGCGGCGGGTGAGAAATAACTTACCACACCATCCGCTTTCTGTCAACACCTTCTCCCTCTTTTTTTTCACTTTTTTTATTATTTTTTTGAAAAATTTTTGAAAAATTATGGTTGAGCAAAAACAAAGATTCATGCACAATAAGATATGTTTGACAGCTTTTTGGCACAGATTCTTGCACTTGTACTAATTTTCTTTTGCTCGGCACGGGTTTTCTTTCTAAAACACTCTAGGATTGACTGTTTCGCGGTTTTTGCACCTTGTTCGCTTTTAGTTTCGCTTTTCAGTTTCTTCTGCTTTGGATTTTCCATTCTAAACCTTGCCGTTTTTTTGCTTTCTATTCTTGTTTTTCTTACGAATTTCCGTGCGATTTTACGATTGAATGCCCAACTGATTATCGATGGTTATAGCATCGTCTTTATTGTTTTTTCTATATTATGCATGATTCTCGCAGTAGGGCTTGGGGTACTGATTTTTCTTCTCAGGCCAGTAAAATACACGGCAAAAGATTTTTCGATCAAAAAAACAGAATATGCACTTACTGGTAATTCAAAAAATCTTAAAATACGAGAAAGTTTTTTTTCAAGAGAGCGTTTCTCTGGGAATTTTTTTATATATGAACCAATCGCCCATGATGAAATAAACGCCGAGATTTATTCAGAAAATCCGATTTTACTTTTTGCAGGTTCTGTCTGCGGAGAGATTCAAAACTACGAGCCATATTTTATGATTCTTGCCCAAAAAGGCTATAAAATTCTTGCTGCTGATTTTTTCATGAATGATTTTCGGATTCTTTCAGACTTCACGGAAAATTCGCTCATCAAAGAATTATATGAATCTCACTTCTTCAGAAGATTTGCAGCTACGCAACTGTTTGAGAATTTCCGTAAGAATCAATTTGAGCAAATTATTGAAAAAGAAAAATCACTTGCCAATCCAAAGTATTCTGCCCTTACACATCTTGCGCTGGAATTTTTGGGTGATGACGCAAAATTCTTTTATATAGTAGATAATGTTGATTTTGATTCGATTTATTCCGTTATTGATGAATTCAACACCGAGCCGTATTCAAATGCTGTCGGATTTTTTTCAATGAACCGCGTTGATGAATACAAAACGAACGGCTACGGCTTTATCGAGCAGACCGATATTCTTCTCGCACGGCAAAAAGGCTTTGAACGCGAAAACAAATTCTTCATCGCCCGCTATGTTGCGAATAAGACGATAAAAGCAATAGAGGAGCAAAAATAAAATTTCTCACAGAGCACACAGAGAAAATCTTGAATTACGAAAGCATAACACTAATTCTTACTTTTTTTATAAAAAAAATGAGTTTGTGATATTTTACTTCTTAAACCGAGCAACTCTCTGTGTTCTCCTAAGCTCTGTGAGGAATTTAAAGGAGTTTTTATGACGCTTACAGAACTGAACCGATATTTCAATTCATTTCTTCACAAAGAAGACTATGATTCTGACATTTCGCTGAATGGGATTCAGATTGCGAATTCCGCGCCAGACGAAAAACAAATCACAAAGGTTGCTTTTGCGGTGGATGCGTGCGAAGCTACGGCTTTGAAGGCGGCAGAGGCGGGCGCACAGGTGCTTTTCGTGCATCATGGGCTTTTTTGGGGGCATTGCCAAACGATTACGGGCACGCACTACAAGCGCGTAGCAAGCTTCCTCAAAAACGACATGGCTCTTATCGCCTACCACATTCCGCTTGACGCAAATGAATTTGTGGGGAACAATTTTGGGCTTGCAAAGCGAATCGGGCTTGAAAAAGTGCGCCCGTTCGGAAAATGGCGCGGCATGACGCTCGGCGCGGTGGGCGAACTTCCTTCCGAATGCACAATCGAGGAGCTTGTGAAAAAACTCTTCCCGAATGGCGAAAAACCAAGCGTGATTCTTCCGTTTGGCAAAAAAATGATTAAAAAAGTGGCGATTATTTCAGGCGGTGCGGGGGATGACTTTGACCAGGCTGCTAAAATCGGCGCGGACTGCTACATTACGGGAGAAGTGGGGCACGAAGAATATCACGCAATCGAAGAAACAGGAATCAATGTGATTGCGGGCGGGCACTACAACACGGAAACGGTCGGTGTTCAGCTCGTGCAAAAACGGCTCGAAGAAGACAAAGGCTTGCAAACAGTCTTTATCGACATTCCTACGGGTTTGTGATAGAATCGGTCTTCTAGGATTAAAAAAATGTCAGATACAATAGAAGTTTCATTTAAACCAAAATATTTTACGGCAAAAAAACTCGTGCCGCTTATTCTTGCACTTCTTGTGATAGTACTCGACCAAGTTACCAAAATCCTCGTCACAAAAAACATTCCCTTATACGGGCTTGGGGCTTCGTTTTTTGACGGATTCTTTAGAATCATTCATGTGAACAATCCCGGAATCGCGTTCAGCATTGGGCAGGGCTGGAGTCTGGCGGTTCGTGGCATTTTGTTCAGAGCAGTGCCGCTCATCGTGCTCATCGTCGTTTTGGGTGTGTACATGCGGAACGATGATTTTTCCACCTTGCAGCGGTGGTCAATCAGTGGCATTGCGGGCGGCGGATTCGGCAATCTTATCGACCGATTTTTCCGCGCAGAAGGCGTCGTTGACTTCATCGATGTAAAATGGTTTGGAATCACCAATTCGCCATTCAAATTTTTGCGTTGGGAACGCTGGCCTACTTTCAATGTGGCGGATGCGGCGGTCGTTGTGTGCGGAATTCTACTTATTTTGTCATTTATCATCGCGATGAAACGGGCTCAGAACCAAAGCAAGGCAGGAGAAGAATAATGACCACAAAAGAACGCACCTTCGTTTTTAACATCTGCGTAATTGTATTCAATATCATTGTGGGATTGCTTGTTGAAGCAGTCTTGCTCATTTCGCTTTTGTTCTTTTTTACCGATCACCCAAACATGCAAGAAAGTGTTTTTGGGCAAATCGCGCTTCCTATTTTGCTTTTAATCGGCTTAATCGCCGCCATGTCAATTTCCGTCCATGCCGTCAGCTGGGCAATTCGAAAATTCAATTTAAGCGACAAACTTGACCCAAAAGTCGTGAGCCACTATCAGAAAAAACTATAATTTTTGCAGAGAATTTACCCATGCCTGCATTACAATTCCGTACGCCACACCCACATTCAGAGAGGCTTTTAGACCTTTCATCGGAATTGAGACTCTTCCATATGTAGCTGCGTCAAGGGCTTCGGGGCTTACACCAAGCTCTTCCGAACCGATGATACAGATTCCTTTGGGCGGGAATTTAAATTCTTCAATCGGAGTGCCGCCTGTTTCCAAGACAAAAATCGGTAAATCGCGCTCTTTTGCAAAATCTTTCAATTCACCCACGCTTTTCCGCTCAAAACCAATCGTTTCGATACATCCCATTCCGCTTCGCAGTGCCTTTGGATGATGTGGGTCAATACACAACGGCGAAATCAACACTTTTTCGGCTCCCATTGCTTCCGCCGTACGAAAAATTGAACCACAATTAAATGGTGAGCGAATATCTTCCGCATACACATACACATTCGGGAAAAAACCACGCGCCTTTACCATGCCAGCTTCGTCCACAGGGGACGCATGAGGAGCAATGACTAAATCCCATTCGGCAGGAAAAGTTCCCAAAATTGCAAGCAGATTGTTCCGCGCAAGATTACACGCACGCTTTTCATCAAAAGGAAGGGTTTTTAATACGTTTTCTAATTGCTCTTTTGCCACCGACGGAAGTTCAGAATCCTGCATGACAATTTCAAGCAGTTTTTTTATGTAATCAGCACGCGAAATGCTTTTAAAACTATATTCGCTGCCCTTTTCGGCAATTCCAGCGACATCTCGTTCCAACGCGCCAAATGTGAGGGCAAGTTTTCGTCTTTTTTGACCAGGCTGCAGCTGATTTAATTTGTGTGGTTCAATCATAGTCTTGTTTTAGATTTCGTTTGATACGGAAAATGTATCACAGGGTGAAAAAAAATTCTATAATATCAATCTATGCTTACTTTTTTATCAATCTATGCTATACTCTTTCTGCTTAAATTGGTGCGGCAATGATTAACTACTGGATTCAGGAAGACAACCAGTTTGTCAAAATCAGCAAGGAAGAACTTTCTCAAATCAGCGAAGGCAAGCGGCTCTGGGTTGATGCCCGCCGTGTCTCGCAGGAAGAACTCGCCGCCCTTCAAGAAGAATATTCGCTCGACCCCGAACTTCTCATGGATGTCATGGACCAGGACGAGCTTTCCCGCATCGAAGACTGGGACGACTATGTGCTTGCGATTTTGCGCCTTCCTGTCTTCACACCCAATTCAGAAGTCGCCTACACGACGGCTCCGGTGGGCGCAATCATCTTCCCCGACAAAATCATCACGATTTGCTGGACCGACTGCGAAGTCTTAAAAGATTTGAGCGCGAACCGAATCAAGGGCTTATCGCTCATGGACTTCCCTGCGTTTTTAATCCGCATTTTGGCACGAAGCGACATCATGTTTTTGCGCTATCTTAAGGAAATCAGCCGCCGCGTCACTTCGATTCAGGGCGAACTTCACGAACAAATCGAAAACGCCGAGCTCATCCAATTGCTCAACCTCGAAAAGTCGCTCACTTACTTCACCACCTCGCTCAAAGCGAACCAGCTGCTTCTCGAAAAAATCCGCCGCACGCGCATTCTCCGCTTGGATAGCGATGACCAGGAATGGCTCGACGATGTTGAAATCGATAACCGGCAGGCTATGGAAATGGCTGACACCTACAGCGCAATCACCACAGGCGTTATGGACGCGTTCGCAAACGTCATCTCCAACAACATGAATGTCATCATGAAGAAACTTACCGTCATTTCGCTTGTTCTCATGATTATAAGTGGCATCACAAGCTACTGGGGCATGAATGTGCGGCTTCCGTGGACAAAGAGCGACAACTGGACGGGCTTCATCTGCATCACCGCCCTCTGTGCCATCTCCGCCACCGTCGCCTACATCGTCATGAACCTCAAACCCGTTAAGAAGGTGAAAAAAGCAAAGAGGAAAAAAAAGTGAGCAGGGAGCAGTGTGTAGTGAGCAGTTGTTGGGCGCTCCCCGCTTCGCGGGTCGGGTGTTCCGCCCTTCGCTCACGCTCATTGCTTCACTTCGTTTCGCAACTTCGGGGCTCCATACCCTAGCGCAAAAAATTCCTCACAGAGTTAAAGAGCACACAGAGAGTATTTCAAATATGAACGACTTATACCAAAAATATATCGTTTGAAAAAAAACGAGAAAGAGGTATAGAATTTACTGAGATAAAATTTTCTCTGTGAACTCTGTGTCCTCTGTGAGAAATTCATAAAAAAGGAGATTACACATGCGAAAAACTTTGTTCAGCACAATTATATTCTCACTTGCCTTTTTTGGCGTGACCGCCCAAGAATTCAATTCCCTCTCTCCCGTGCGCTTAGGTCCTGTTGCTCCCGCGCAGTATGATGTCTATGTGATTGGCGACGGAAGCCAGTCTTACACGGCGACGCGCTGGATTACGCCCTTTGAAATCAATCGCTACGAAACGACTTACGAACTTTGGTATGAAACGCGAGAGATTGCCGAAGCATTAGGCTACCGCTTCATCAACCCCGGTCAAGAAGGAAATCGCGGTAAGCGCGGAGCCGAGCCGACGAGCGAAAAAGAACAGCCCGTCACGATGATTTCGTGGTACGACGCGATTATTTGGTGCAACGCATTCTCAGAAATCCACAATCTTACACCGTGCTATGTTTTAAACGGCACGATTCTCAAAGACGCAACCGACACCGTTTCCTGCGATTTGTGCTCATGCGACTTCACGGCAAACGGCTACCGTCTCCCAACCGAAGCCGAATGGGAATACGCCGCCCGAAAAACGATTTCTGGTATGCAAAGCGGCGGAACGGCAAGCGGTCAAGTCGATAAATACGGCAAAGAGGATGATTCAATTCCCGAAGAAGAAGTCTCATGGTCAGCATTCAACTCGCGCGGCACACACAAAGTCGGTACGGCGGGCACTCCATTCCGCGAAGACGCACCGCCCGAAGCGGGAAGCGGAAACCCGAACGGAGCCGGACTTTTTGACATGAGCGGAAATATCTGCGAATTCACATGGGATTGGAACGGCCGCTACATCGACACCGACCCCGGCGCGCGTGCAATCGGCGCGGAATCAGGCAGCGAGCGAGTAAGCCGTGGCGGAAGCTGGAGCGAATACACGCCCTTCATCTACGCCGGCGACCGCTACAGCTACGACCCCAACGAATGCTACAACTATCTCGGATTCAGATTCTGCCGAACGGTAAAGTAAAATAAAAATTCTATTTGAGCCACAAATAACTCGTTTCCGCGCCGTTCAGGTTGTCGTAGTACACATTGGTCATATCCCAGCGGTTTTGAAGGCCGAAGAACGAGCGGGAACGAATTAAGTAGACAATCGGACACTGCTCCAAGAAGATTTTTTGATATTCATCCCAGTAGGGCTTTGCCTTTTCGTAGTCGGAAATGCATTTTGCCGTATGATACAGTTCATCAACGCGCGCTTCCCAGTCGGTTGCGGGCGTTTCTTGCAGCGGATTCCACAAGTGCAGATTTCCGTCTGAAACCCACACATTGCTCCCCTGAGTGGGGAAAAGTGAGCCACCGCCAAAGCCAATCAAAATTGTCTGCCAGTCGTAGCTTGTCATCAGCTGCTCGACCAATTTTTGAAAGTCGGTGGGGCGGGCGTTCACGGTGATTCCCTCTTTTTTGCACTCATCGGTGATAATTTGCGCAATATCTGAAAGAATCGCCGCCGAGCCGTTGAAACTGATGTCAAATTCGACCTTACGCCCTTTCTCATCGTACAAAAGTCCGTCGCTGTGCTTTGAAAATCCCGCCGATTCAAGCAATTTTTGCGCGTGCGCGTGGGAAAATCGGTACTGCAAGATGATGTTTTCGTCGTAATATTTATTTGCCTCAGGAAAGAATGAATATGTCGGCTCGCCCAAGCCTCGGTAGGTCTGCGAGATGATTCGCTCGCGGTTCAAAAGGCAGCTCATCGCCTGTCGGAATTCTTTTTTGCAAAACCAGTCGTAATAGGCTTCTTCTTTGTTTTTGGGATTTTGATTGAAACTCCAGAAACTTGCGTTCATCGCTCCGTCAGCGTTGAACACCGTGTAGCCGTCAGTGCTGGCTGTTTTGGTGGTTTCGACAGGCTCAACAAGCGAATCCAATTTTTTTCCATCTGCCGTGAGTGCGTTCTTCGCATTTTTGACCGCCTCTTCGACTTGCTCAGGCTGGAACGAATAATCTTCAATTTTGCCCTGTTTAAAAAGAAGGTATGCCGTGTTTGTATCTCCGATAATCTGCAAGACCATTTCTTCGGGGTAGTAATGACTTATTCCGTTTGCATCTTTATTCCAACAATCTGGATTTCGCTTGTACAAAAGCCTTTGACCGGGCTTGTATTCGACCAAAAAATAAGGTCCGCAGCTGGGGATTTCGCGCGGGTCGGCCGCCACCGTAAACAATTTTTTTACCGCGTCCGCTCCGCCCGAATCTTTTGCCGCCTTGTACAAAAAACGCGGGCCAAAATTCATGTTCGTGTGCAAAATCGGCTCGGCAATAATCGTCGGAAAATGAAAGACAAAGCGCGCGTCGTCAATTTTTTCGATGGTGATGCGTTCTTCCGTGCCGTCTTCAAGCGGCATAAACTGAGAATTATAGGCAGAAGAACCGCATTCCTCGTCGCCCTGAATCTCATCGTACCAAAAAATCACATCGTCGCTCGTGACTTTTACGCGTGGCTTGGCATTTTCATAAAAAGACCAGTAGACATCATCTTTTATCGTGTAAATCACATCTAGTTTTTTTTCTTCTTCGTAGACTTTGATTTCAAAATCAGCGATATGCCCCTTCCATTTTCGCTCGACCACATCATAATCGGCAAGGTACTGAACCAAAGGCGCAATCACGCCCGCCGTCTCGCCGTCCTTTTCGGCAACAAGCATATTAAAACTTTTCGGGTCACCCATAATAAAATCGTTGTATGTGCCACCGACTTTGCCTGGAACAAAATCATCGCTCGTTTTGGGGCGATGCACCGTCTTTTCTATTAAATCATTCGCCCCCGCCGCACGCGCCGCCTCAATTTCGGAGAGGGTCATTTCGGGGGAACGGGTACAAGACGCAAGAGAAAAAAGAAACCACAGATTAACACAGATTCCACAGATTAAAAATATGTTGACGCGGATAAACGCAGATGGACGCGGATGTTTCATACGGGAAGTATAGCAGAAACAGGCGGGGGATAGGAAGTCGTTCAGAAAACTCGGTTGTAAATATATAGAAAACTTTACCCAAATTTGGTATAGTATCGCTATGAAGCCGTTAATAAAGTACCGTGGCGGAAAATCTAAGGAGATTCCGCAAATTACAGCACATATTCCACAGTTTAAGGGAAAATACATAGAGCCGTTTTTCGGCGGCGGAGCGTTATATTTCCACCTAGAGCCGAAGCGGGCAATCATCAACGATGTGAACTCAAAACTCATGGATTTTTACAATGGCGTACAATCATACTACCCAAAATTGCGCACGGAACTTGACGCTGTGCAGACGCAGTACGAAGCGAACCGCCGCGACTTTGACGCGCTCAAAGCGCAACACCCGACAGAGCGGGTTGAAGACAAAAATGAGGTAGCCACATGACCAAAATAGAAGCGATACAGAAAGTTATGGAAGATAACGGCGGAACGGCAAGCCTTGAACTCATTTACGAGAATATCTGCAAATACTATCCCACGGCGAAGGATTCCGATAAATGGGATGCGGGAATTAGAGGCGTTCTTTATCGTGCAATTCGCGAGAAAAAGGGCTTCAAGAAAATTGGATTGAGCATTTATGCTCTAGAAGATTATAAGGAAGAGGAAAAACCAACCACGAAAGATGCCGTTAGAATGCACTCCTATATCGAGGGCATTTGCATTGAATTGGGGAATTACAACGGCTATGACACATTCACCGCTGACCCATCCGCTCTGTACCGCGACAACTTACAGTTGAAAAATTTTATTACCCTGTCTGAATTGCCTGCATTTTCATATCCTCAGATTTTGCATGAAGCAAAACGCATAGATGTGGTCTGGTTCAATAAAAAAGGGCTTGCATTTCCTCAAAGAGTTTTTGAAGTCGTTGATAGTGTGAATACTTTGAATGGGGCATTTAATCGAAGTTTGCAATTGCGCAATTTTAGGACGGAATTTTTCATCGTTGCACCTGAAAAACATCGTGAAAAATATAATCAGACAATAGAGTTGGAAACTTACCAAGAAAATAGCGAACGCTTCACTTTTGTCAATTACGATGAAATTCAGAATTTGTACGAAAGCACCATGAGAACAAAGAAATTGGAATCAAAGATTTTTGGGAAATAGCAATGACCGATGAAGAATTTGAAGATGAATTCTACAACATTTGGAGTGGCTCAATTCGTACTTTTGATTTACAAAGTACAGAATATTCTTCATCGAACATAGATTTTGAAAAGAGTTGGCAAGAAAAATATAGCGGTGCACCATTGAAATTAGGATTTGTAGATGAAACTCCTATGCACAAACTCACCGCCGCTGGTAAAAACCTTGTGACTGCAAAGTGCAAGGAAGAAGTTTTCTTGCGCCAAATGCTCAAATTTCAGATTCCATCGCCATACCACAAGCCCACGAAAAACGCCGCGAAGTTTTGGGTAAAGCCGTATCTTGAAATCTTCCGCCTTGTTCGTCAGCTCGGAACACTCCGTTTTGATGAGATGCGGCTGTTTGGCTTGCAGTTGACCGACTACCGCAAGTTTGATGAAATCGTGGAGAAAATCAATCAGTTCCGCATTGCAAAGACCAAGAACACAGGCAGTTACAAGCAGTTCTACGGTGAATACGCAGAGCGAGAGCTGAAAGAAATCTACAAGGATGAAATCAAAAACGGCGACACAAAGACACGCGAAACGGCGGATGCCTCGCTCAAAAAATTCCTCAGAACAAAGTTCGACAATATGCGTGACTACACGGATGCCTGTTTCCGTTATCTTCGCGCCACTGGTATGGTAAACATCTCTCATGTAGGTAAGTCTGTCTCCATCGCTTCCGAAAAGCTTGACGAGGTGGATTATTTTCTTGCAAATATAGACCGAGAGCCGTGCTATGTGAACGATACGGCAAGATACGAGGACTATCTGTGCGACATCGCCTTTCCGACCTTGCTCACGGACAATCGCGCTTTGCTCATCAAAAAAATCCGCACGGAGTTCCCGCAGGCTCAGTTTGAAGAAAACGCACCGACAGAAGCATTGAAGGATATGCTCGACCTGAACACGCGGCTTCGGAAAGAGCAGATTATTACCGAACAAGTCAGAGACCTCAAAGACTACAAACTATACGATGATATTCAGAACACCTTTAAGCAGATTGTCGATGATGACTTGTACGATGCGCCGCTCATGCTTGAATGGAACACATGGCGGGCAATGACTATGCTTGACGGTGGCATGATAAAGGCAAACCTCAAATTCGACGACTTCGGAAAGCCCATGTCGAGTGCACAGGGAAACATGGCGGATATTGTCTGTGATTATGACGACTTTGGCGTAACGGTCGAAGTGACAACAGCAAGCGGGCAGAAACAGTACGAGATGGAGAGCGAACCTGTTTCGCGGCATCTTGGTAAGTTCAAGAAAGCCGAGAATAAAAACGCATACTGCTTGTTTGTCGCCCCGACAATCAACGAGGCTTGCATTGCGTATTTCTTCATGCTTCACAAAACGAACATCGCCTATTACGGCGGAAAGTCAGTCATCGTGCCGCTCCCACTTTCTGTGTTTCAGAAAATGCTGGAAGACTCTTACCGCGCATCCTATACGCCGAACAGCGAGCAGGTACGCAAATTCTTTGAATATTCAAAAGAACTGGCAGAATCCAGCGCAGATGAAGTAGAGTGGTACAAAAAAGTTACGGAAAAGGCGTTGAACTGGTTAGATTAAAACTGTTATATACACTCTAATGATTAACAGTATTTTTTTTCGCCTTGCATAAAACCGTAAAAAACAGCATAATTTTCTTATCAATTCAAATATAACAGGTTTTTAAAATGTTCAAACCACAACTCATTTCTTCACTCAAAGGCTACAATTCTAAGACTTTCGTTTCTGACTTAATCGCGGGCGTTATCGTCGGCATCGTTGCGCTTCCGCTTGCAATCGCATTCGCCATTGCTTCGGGTGTGAACCCTGCGGCAGGGCTTTTTACGGCAATCATCGCGGGATTTTGTATCTCGGCGTTCGGCGGCTCCACCGTGCAAATTGGCGGTCCTACGGGAGCGTTTGCGGTCATCGTGTACGGCGTGGTCGCACAGTTCGGGCTTTCGGGGCTTGCTACGGCAACGCTCATGGCGGGAGTTTTGCTTATTTTGCTCGGCGCGTTCAAAATGGGCGGTTTGGTCAAATTCATTCCATACACAATCGTCACGGGCTTTACGGCGGGAATCGCAGTCACTATTGCGACAGGTCAAATCGGCGACTTCTTCGGACTTTCCCCAGACTTCACCGAGCCAATGAAGATTTTGGGCGAAGAATACTCAAAAATGCCGGGCGACTTTTTGCCAAAAATCATCGTGTACATCAAATCGGCTTCCACAATCAATGTCTACTCGTTCATCATGGCGACTGTTTGCCTTGCGTTCATCTTTATTTGGTCAAAATTCATCAAAAAGATTCCTGGAAGTTTCGTCGTTCTCATTTTGGCGACCGTTGCTTCTATTTTGCTTGAAAAATTCTGCGGTCTTAAAACAGACACCATCGGCTTTTTCGCTGACGGCGGACGGCACTTCGTCATTCCGAACACGCTCCCCGCACCTCAGTTGCCCGATTTTTCTTTGAACACAATCCGAATGCTTTTCCCGACGGCAGTTTCAATCGCGGTCTTGGCGGCAGTTGAGTCACTTTTGAGCGCGGTCGTCGCTGACGGTATGACGGGCGCAAAGCACGATTCGAACACAGAGCTTATCGGGCAGGGAATCGCAAACATCGCCTCGCCGCTTTTCGGCGGAATTCCTGCCACGGGCGCAATCGCACGAACGGCAACGAACATCAAAAACGGCGGGCGCACCCCAGTTGCGGGCATCATTCACGCGCTCACGCTTCTTCTCATCTTGCTTTTCTTCGGAAAATACGCTTCATACATTCCGATGGCGGCTCTGGCGGCAGTTTTAATCAATGTGGCGTGGAACATGGCGGGCTTTCCTGCAATCCGCGCGCTCCTTCACGGGCAAAAGTCGGACATTTCGGTCTTTGCGGTCACTTTCTTTATCACCGTGTTCGTGGATTTGACGGTCGCAATCGAAGTCGGCTTGGGGCTTGCCGCATTCTTCTTCATTAAAAAGATGATTGATTTGTCGGAAGTGCAGAATCAGCGCGAAGCCCTCACGAGCGGAATCCATAAGGACATGCCCGACGAAAAACTTGATTTGCCAGAAGGCGCAATGGTCTACGAAATTGAAGGACCGCTCTTCTTCGGCACGGTGCGCAAATTTGAAGTCGCCGTTGAGCGCGCGGGCATGGCAGGCGTGAGCTACAAAGTTTTGATTTTGCGCATGAGAAGCACGATTTACCTCGATGCCGGCGGAATCCGCGCGTTGGAGCAGGCAAAAGCCGCCTGTGACCGCAAGGGAATCACAATTGTCATCTCAGGAATCCACACGCAGCCGTATATGCTCCTCGAAAAAACAGGCATGGCAGACAAACTCGGTCGCGAGAACATATATGACCACATCTCAGGCGCCCTCGAAAGAGCGCGAGAGATTCTTGGATAACTGAAAATTGCCACACGGATTCGGGATTGCTACGCAATCCCCACCAGCTTAGTCGTATCGAGCAAAAAGATAGAGTGATGTGTAGCCAGTGTAGGCATCTGGCTTTTGGTAGGGGTAACCTGTTTCAGAATATTCGGCAGGAACTTCCGTTCCCCCAACAATATTAATCAAATCTGTACCGAAGTAGGAATCAACTGTCCATTTGTGCCAAAGGCTTTCGTTTTCGGGAGTTCTTGAAATAATGTTTCCTACACTATCAGTTTTGATTATAATACCATCACCATAATAAATTAATGCCGGTGATGAACTCGTTGCACTTGATACTGTTGCTGTTGGACAGAAAAAAGCAGTTTCACCGTATGTATGATAAGAAATTTTAAAATCTGTCGTTTTCCCGCTATTCGTATCGTTACTTTTAAAAAGCGTTCCGCCATTTAAATAATACACGATTTTGTAACGATTTATGACTTTGCTGTAATTGCTGCCTGACATAAACGCATTTCCAGTATAGGAAGCACCACTTTCTGTGTCTTTTTCATCTGTTACTGTAAAAGTTTCACTTCCAAGATCAAAACTGACATAACATGCCGCTGATTCTCCTGCGTCATTTACTGCCTGAATTTTTGCGATGTAACAATTTCCGAACGGTACATAGAGAATCAATTGCGTGCTATTCTGTTCAACAGAGCCACCGACATATTCCGTGCATGCCGCATAGTTTTCATCAAAAATTGTAGTGTATGCAGAATATGTTTCGTAATCGCCCACAATTGATTCCCAGTCGCTATTCGTCATTTGATTAGGAATACTTGCAATAGTTGACTTTACATTTTCTTCTGTATTATAAATTTCCGTAAGATTTACGAGCGTTATTTTAAAATATGTCTCATTGTTTGATTCATCGCTCCATTTGAATAACAAGCCGTAACCATTTACATTGTAATCATCAATATTCACATTGTCATAACTTGAAAGTCTCGTTGCAATTCCTGTCTCTCCATTATATTCATAATAAATTCGAGGATTCATCGTATGTGCGACTTTGAAATTTTTTGGTGCAACAGGCGGTCGCTCAACGATGTTTGGAAGATATACAGTCGCATTAACCTCACGATTTGATGCAACGATAATTCTGTCACTGTATGAATAAGTGGTCGAACTGCCTTTTTTATTAATATTTATCGCAAAATTGTAGGTTCCCGCCTCAATTGACTGATAATAAGATTCAGTTGAAAAAGGAGTTGTTTTGTTTACGAGTCCTTGAATTGGATGTGCGGAATGCCCCGAAAGCAATGCCCCGCTTTTTATATAATATAAACCAAATGTTACGATATAATTTTCATTTAAATCAATTACCTGTTCATCTGACCATGAATCGTCAAGAATAATTCCGACATTAACACTTCCATATCCCGAAAGATTTACATCTGAAAGGTAAAATTTTACTGTATTTGTATTTGTAAGGTCGGCATTTGAATATCCGATGAAAATTGATTCTTTTAAAATTTCGTTTTTTTTCGAAATATCGGAAGCTTCTCCCTGTGTGACAGCGAGAGTAAAAGTATATTGAGTTGCAACAGGAAAATTTAATTCAATTGTTCCAGTCGTACCATCTGTTGCATTAAAATCAACTTTGCGCGGAGAAAGGGAATAAATATTTGACTCACCCCAAATGTAAAAACAATAATTTTTATTTTTATCAGAAAAATCTATAGCAGAAGCGGTGAGCGTTCGTGCATTCGCTTTAGCACCTGATTCCAAAGAAATATACATATATTTTGCACCGTTTGGATATGATGCTTTTTCATATACATAGCCCGATGCAATATCACTGCATGAAAAAAACACAAAGCCTATCAAAAAAGCCGTAATGAGAAAACCAAAATGTAAAAAAAATGGCAATGCGCTGTGTTTTGTTTTCATTTTCTTGTATAAAGAGGCTGCCAAAAATCTGACAGCCCCTTTTTGAAATGACATCAGATGCCTTTCTCTTATAAGAAAAACATCTGAAATTAACGAATGACTAATAATCCTCGATGGTCATCTGAATTGGATATGAATATGTACGACCTTTATACACAGCATAGACAGTGATTCTATAAGTACCAAGTGCGAGTGATTCTGTTGGAATCGAATAGGTGTTGCCCGTAGAACCATTTGAGAAATCACCAGAAGCGACTGTTTTACCCAATCGTGTGACAACTGCTGACAACGATGTATATGAAACAGTGCCACCGTATTTCAGTTCAACTGCATCTACAGAAGATTTAACTGTATATGTTCGAGTTGCATCTTTTGTAACATCTGCTGTGTTTGTAACTGTGATAATAGGCGTTACTGTTATTCCTGGCAAATAGAATACCGCTGTATCAGATGTTTCTGTTAGAGTAGCATCCGCAGCGACATCATCAGTAGTAACAATCGTTGCTTTTGTTCGACAGATTTCATCGGTGTAGTAAGTTTGTGTAGGATCTGCTTTTGCAGCAGAACCCAAAACGACAGTCGCAGAAGTGTAGACTTTATCCGTATCTTCAAGCGCAGCAATATCTGTAGTAGAAAGTGCTTTTGTACATGCCTTATCGCTGTAATAAGTCAGATTAGGAGTTAAGTCCGCTTTTGCAGCCGCACCAGTCGTTTCTGTGCCAACAACGGTATCAACAAGGTCGTAGAGTGCATCATTGTATGCGTCAACAACACCATTGCTTGAAGAATAAGTCGCAAACAAGCTGAGATTTGCGTAGCCATTCGGTAAATCAGTATTAAGAACAAGACCAGCGACTGCATCAGTAACGAAATTTTGATATGTGCCTGGATTATTGAAAATATAATTCACTCCGCTTTCATTAATGATATTCTGAGTTCCATAATTATCACCAGCGATGCTTTCTTTCTTCCAGCCTGTCCATCGTTTACTGTTTGAGTCATAAAGTTTAGGATATTCTGCACCAGTGAGAGGACTTGTTCCTGAAACTGGTGCATACGGACAAAGCAACGGCACTTCACCCTGCGATTTGTACTCAACAATATCTTTAGTGGTTGAAACAGCAGTTCCCTCCTCAAGATATTCATAAGTTCCACCATTAAGATAGTATGTAAGTCGGTAGAGGTTTGCCGTAATAGAAATGACAGGAACTTCAGCTGTGCTTGGATTATTATCGTCATCCCAGTTTTCTACATATTTCTTTGACTTGTAGAAAGCTGGTGTTGTTGAGTCGTCTGTAGCAGCATCTGCGGAAAGCTCTGTGGAAGTGTAAGCCGTTGTACACTCCTCTTCTTTATAAAATGTAATGGTCGGAACATTGTTTCGAGCATCTTTAGCTTTGTCGAGTGTCGTTTTTACAACTTCGTCCAAAGCCTTCGTAGTTGTAAACGCCACGCCTTCATATTTTGATAGACCGTCAAGAGTCGAAGCATTGGTTAGTTTGTTATAGGTTACATTAGCTCCGTAGGTCGCATACGCCCATTCACTCGGTCCTGCTACGGGAGTTGCGTCATTTACCGCCGCAACTCGGAACCAGAAGCGTTTTCCAAGAGGAACGCGGATAACAGCACCTGTGTTATTTCGCTGCAAGCTTCCTGCGATCCATTTTTGATCTGCATTGCCATAGAAACTTGAGTCACAAGTATAAGAGGTGGAAGCCTCATCAGCTGCATCATCCCATGCGTCAATCGCAGCATCTTTGATGTCTTTTTGGTCACTGTCGCTTTCATCATAAGTAGCTTCAATTTTTTGCCATGCGATGAACTTCTCTGCCATTTCAGCACTAACATAAGTTTCAGTGACTTCTGTTACATCAATATATTCGATTTTAAATGCCTTTTCGTTTGATGATTTGTCTGTCCATTCGAGAACGACTTTATATTCAGCATCTGTACTGACAGAAGGCTTGATATATGCGACATGGAAGCCCTGAGGTGTTGTAGGCTCATATTCGATGACATCTGGAATTTCAATAGTCTTTGTGACAGTTCGGTTTGGCAAAATGATAATGAGGTCAGAATATTCATAAGATTTTGTACCGACTGCGAACGTAACAATAAAGTTGTATGTTCCTGGCTCAAGGTTATCCTTTGATGCGACAGCACCTGTTCCAAAGAAATCAGCCTTTGTAACCGAGCCAGAAGTTCCTTTGATGACACCGTTTGTAGTGCGATTTGTTAAGACCGTGCTGATAGTATAGCTTGAATCGGTAGAAACTTTTGCAATATGCTCGTCAGTCCATGAGTTATCATTTCGGATTGTAAGCGAATATGCACCTTTACCTTTAAGCCCATCAGATGAGATATAGAATTTAATGGTGTCTCCATTACGAAGATCAACATTTGCATAACCACGATAAACAGCCTTTCCAATTATTTCATCTTTGTCAAGAGAAGTAACTCTTGCTGTAGTCGCTGCAAGCACGAAATAATATTTTGATGCAGGATAATCAAGCGTTACTGTACCTGTGGTAACAGGATTGTCACCTGTCGCGGGATCTGCAACGAAAGTAACAAGTGTTGCCTTGTCCTCTGTGACACCAGTGACCTCGTTTGTTGCCCAAATATAGAAGAACATTTCATCTTTTGCCAAATCAAGGGCATCTGCCACGATTGTACGGGCACTGTCTGATTTGTTTGCAGAGATACCAAGCGATTCCATTGGAAGCGATTCTTCCGTGCCATCTGTGCAGAATGTTATGGCATAATCCGTTGCAATTCCAGTACGGAAATTCACATCACTGCTTACGGTCGCATTTCTGTCCGAGACATCAGAACAACCTGCAAAAAACAGTGTTGCAAAACCAGCCATAACAGCCAAAAGTTTTGAAAGCTTTTTCATATTTTCCTCCTATGGATAAAAGTTCCAAATAAATGTTTTACCTGTAAAAAACTCAACTCACTTTTCTTGTGTTTGTTTCTCATTCCCTCCTTTTCCACTTTATGAGATATTTTTTTGATTGCAGTTTCATTACTCCCTCCTATTAGTCATTTGTGACTCCATAATTAAACTTGACGATGAACAGCTGCGCCGCATCTTTATATACACCGCCTTTTTTTCCAACAACGGTCAATGTAAGCACATAAGTATGCGGAGATTCCAAACCAGAATCAGGAATGTGCACTACGAAGTCCTTTGTCGTCTGCGAGTCCTTTGGATAGTCTTCGTTGTAATAAGTCACTGCAATAGGCTCTTCCGTATCATCTGAATCTAAATCCGTGACAACCCACTTGAAACTCTGGCAACTTGCAGGAGCCGCCAGATTGAGAGTTCCGATGTCAAACACCGTATAGGTCGGGTATAACAATTTCGTCTGGTCGTAACCTGAATCATCCGGCTCAAGCTCGTACTCCGACTCGTCCCTGTTACTCACCGTGACATACCCCGTGTTAAACCCGCCGTTGTAGTCATCCAGCATATCTTCCACCGAGTTGTTGCACGCGCTTGCGAGCAGCAGGACGAGAACGCTGACACTGAGAACAAAAGCGGATGCCCTTTTCATAGTAAACCAGGCCCTGTGCCCGTCCCGCCGCCGATAAGGCACCTTATCAG
>JAFUDX010000043.1 GCA_017464425.1 Treponema sp. | reverse complement strand
CTGATTCTTTCGGGTAGTGCTCCTTTCCGTTGTAAAACACATAGAATTCGGGTCGGGGAAGGTCGATTCTCTTCATCGCGTATTTCCGCTCTTTCTTGAACATCTTGCTGTACTGCGCCGTCACATATTCGAGACAGCGCAACGGCATATTGTAGTTGATTGTGCTCTGCTGCTCGGCGAGTACGATAATTGTATCGTTTATCTTCATCGAGACATCGTTGTTCACGCCCGTGTAGACCACATTTTTGAGCGTAATCGGCTCAATCGTGACTTCCTCAATCTTCAAGTTCGTGTCGTGAATCGCGTTGTAGAGCGAGAGGAAATTTTCCTTCGCCTTGTCGCACTTCCCGAAAAGGTCAACGAAGAGCGAGTCGCGGTAGTTGTGCTTTTTTCGTGCCATAAACGGCCTCCGTAAAATAAATATGCGGGAAAAAGGAAGCGTGGTATTCATCAAAATGAAAACTCAGAATTATTCTTTTTCCCTGCCTATTTATTGCCAAAATTTTTGCATTTTCGGCAACGCAACGGGGAAAATTTTGAAAAAAGGCAAAAATTCGTACGATTTTTTTTCGCGCAATGTCGGAATCGTCCTAACACATTTAAACCTTGGTTTAAATTTCCCAATAAAAAAAGGAGGATTTTTTCTATGAAAAAAATCGTAAGCGCAGCATTGGTTGGTGCAATGGTCGCTAGTGCTTTTGCTGCTGATGCAAAAATCACATTGAACTATCGAACAAAGTTGGATGCTTTCTCTGCGAGAAAAGTTGAAGTTGGTGATACAACTACCCATGTCAAAGAATGGCTTGACTGGGAAGGCTACACTGGTGCTGGTAAACAGACTCCTACAAATGCAGCAGATTCTTTCAAGTTCGTTTTGAATGGCGAAAATGCTGGTGCAACTCTCAATCTGAATGTCAATGCGAACACAGCAACACAGGGATTCACTCTCGTTGAGTATTCTGCATGGATGGGATGGGCTCTCGGTCCTGGTAAGCTCACACTCCGCTCAGGCAACTGGAAAGATGGTTACGCAGACGGCGCATACCGCGTAAAGAAAGATGCTGACGCGGGAAACGCAGAAGGACTTGATTTTGAACTTAACAAGCTTGGCACAATCCTTAAGGGAACAAACAAACTTGACTTCATTGATGACTTGGCAAAAGGTGGTAACCAAAATGCTCTCTTTAGCGAGGCTGATTATGGCTTTACTGTTGGCGATGGTGTAAACCTCAATGTCTTGCTCGGCTCTGTTTATAACGCATTCGATACAGTTAAAGATGCTGACGACCCAAAAGACACAACAACAACATACTATGATGCGTTCTTTGTCTCTCGCTTACAGTTGAAGATGGATCCTCTCAATGCAGAACTCATTTACAAACTTCCTGCACCAAAGACACATGACATCGCGTTGTACTTCATGCCAAAAATTCTTGACACACTCACACTCAATGTTGGTGGTGCTCTTGAGATGTACACAGCGGACAAAGAAAAGGGCGGATACACAGACTGGGCATTCGACTTGCGCGCTCGCTTCCAGGCTACAGACGCTCTTTCTCTCACATTGTTCACAAACATTTCTGGAACAAACCTCGAAAATGCTAAAGGTGAAAAAGTTGGTCGCAATGTTAGCAAAGGTGTCGCAGGACGCGATGGTAAATACGGTTGGGTTGCAGGCGGAGCAAATCTCGGCGGAGCTAACGCAAAAGTTACATCAGCTATGTGGAATAATCTTTCTGCTCGACTCAAGATTAGCGACTTGCTTACAGCTACTTTGAATGTCGGTCTCGTTACCCCACTCGGAAAAGTTGACAATGATGACAACAAATATGGTCCAGAATGGCGCGTTGTTCCAGCAGTTCAGATTTACGCTTCTTCAAACGCTTCAATTTGGGCAGGTATCGCTCTCAGCGGAAACAGCGTGACAATCAAATCAGCAGCTGGCGATGTTGACGGCTCTTCATTCAACTTCGACATCCCGGTTATCTTCCGTGTTAAGATGTAATCTAGCCTAAAGGCAAAATATTGTCGGGTCACGCCCGACAATGACACACTTGCACGACCGCCGCTCCTGCTTGGGGGCGGCTTTTTTTGTGTGTCCATCCGTGGACACAATTTTTTTCTAAGACGCTCTCCGCAAGGGGGAGCGTTTTTTTATGTGTGACAATATAGGATACCTTGCAATTACAACCAAAAAAATTAATATAAGTTCTAAATGCAAGATGTGAGCGTAAAAAAATCAGGTTAACTTCGTTAGCAATTCTTCTATAGCCAAAACACAGGCTGAAAAATGTATGTTCTTTGCATACGAATATGTCTTTGCATATTTTGCCCACTGGGTCTGCATGATTGATGACTGTAAAAGGGCATTCAGGACAGATTTCCATTCCGAAAGATTTTTTTTAGTTCCTCTTTTTTGGGCTGTACGATTTAGCGCACTTTTCAGTATTTCAAGATTAATTTCCGAACTTTTTAGCTTTAGAAAAATAAACACATCGTAAAAATCTCTCATACGGGTGTTTTCTGTTGAACGAGAAATGATTGTTTCGATTTTTTCAGCAAGAAGCGTTTCATAGTTATACGAATAAACCGACAAGAATCGCTCCTCAAACATCAGTTTGTAAGAATAGCGCATTTCTTGGGGAGTAATGCAGTCGCCTGTCGTCAAGTCAACTTTCACTGGTATTTTCATAGTTTCATAATAGGCGAAAAACAAAAGTCGGAATCCGTTGTATTCATCTTTCTCACGAATTTCAGTTATTGAAGAAAAGTCAAAGCGAATGTCATCATCAATATGAAGGGCAATTATCTCCAAAAACATTGCTTTTATGCTCTCCTCTGAAACGGGGAATGCTTTTATCGTCGCATCAATGTCCATAGTTGAGCGAGTCTCAAGACCGAACAGCGAGGCAATAAAATAACCGCCTTTTAAGATGAAATTTTCATTGTATTTAGAGACTGCAATTCGCTCCAGAAGTCGTTCCAGCATATAGTTTTGCATGACAAGCTGAGAAGAAATCCCCGTCTTTTGTGCAAGATTTTTAACGAAAGATTTTAACTGCATTGCATTTTTCACAGCAGAACCTCCATATATGCGCGGACTTTTTTTTCAACATGGAACAGTTTTGAATATTCGGAGAGAAGATGTAAATTTTGCTCTTTTGAGTTTGCATACATTTTAAAAGCGGTGGTTACGGTTTCGATGTCTATCTGATTCCGCGTTTTTAAAATATCACATAACGATCTTTCTGCATTGTAGGCGAACACTTCATTGCCACAAGGTGTTTTTAGAATCGTTTTTCCAACTTCATAAAGCGATTCAGTAACTTGTGTGCAGAATATGCCTTTGCGTTTGGGACTTGAAATATTGTAGCGAGCAGGAAATGTCATAGAAAAATTATAAGGTGTCCTGTCGGTGAGGGATAAGAGAAACAAAGCGGACTGCAATGAATAAATTCCTTTTTTATAAACCGACTGGAATGTTATAAACTCATCTTCAATATGTTCCGCAAGGACATAAACACCCCGCTCAGTTTTTTCAAGGAGACCTTTTTTTAGCCAGTAGGCAAGAGTCGAGTTGTTGATATTGTGTTTATTTGCGATTGCGCTCGTGATTATACCAGCGTTATTTTCCGCTAAATTCAAAATAACATCTTTCATTTTTTTATATACTTTTATGCTTAAAAGTATATAAGATTTAGGCACGAAAGTATATAGACTTTGATAATTTTTATATAAAAACCAAAGATCTTTATAGCCATTTTTTTTGTGTGTTTCCGCAAAATTGCTACATAATTTTGAAATTCTGTGATAAAATAGAAGTCGGAGGCAGAAAGTATGTCATACGATGCGTTGGAAAAAAAATTCCGAGCCTTACCTCAACAGAGTTTTTCGGAAGTCTCTGATTTTTTTGATTATATTCTCTATAAATTCGGTATTACTATTAGCGACACGCCGAGACACCAAATTGATGATGAAGAAGTCGATGAGAATTTGCTAGCCCGCATTAATGCCGCCTGCAAAAATGCTCCCCAAGAACGAATCGTACAAGACGCAACCATCTCGGCAATGTGGGAGGCTGTAAAAAATGATTCGTGGTGAAATTTGGTGGCTCGATTTTGGCATTCCCTATGGCAGCGAGCCTGGCTACCGCCGTCCTGCCGTGGTCGTGCAAGAAAACACTTTCAACAAAAGTGACATCAATACCACCGTTGTCATTCCGCTTACGACAAATCTTTCTATGGCAGAATATCCGTGCAATGAATTTTTGTCTGCCAATGAAACAGGACTTCCTAAAGATTCCATTGTCCTCACTCCTCAAATTGGCGTGGTCGATAAAAACAGGCTCGAAGAAAAAGTCTCAAAGTTGTCAAAAGAAACTATGCAAAGAATATCGTTGTCGATTATGAAATTGCTTGATTTACGATGATTTGTTGCACGCCCGCCGCTCCTGCTTTGGGGGCGGCGGTTTTTTGATTCCTGTACCGATAAAAAAATAGACAATCATAATAAAAAATGATAAAATATGAACATAATTTTAGGAGGACGACTTTGGCTAATTTTACGGCGATTGAGAACAGTGCACAGAAAGCAACTCAGCTGAATTTGGCACAGATAAAGTCTTTTTCTCCGTATCAGTTGCGCGAGCATCTTGAAAAAACAAACAAAATAAAATTCTCCTTTGTTTCCGCTTTCCCGTACATAGGCAGAGGAAATGTGCTCCGCGAAAATATCATTGACACAGCAACCCTTGACCGCGAAATCGACAAACTTCTCAGATAGGCGGTTCGCTCATGGAGACGAGGGAAGTTTTTCAGTTTTACAACGATACCGTAAAAATCCTTTACAGCGAAATTGAGGCTCGCAATAACACATTGCCCGTTGAGTTGCTGTTTGAAATCCATTCGGCATTTGACCATTTGAAGCGTTACTTCATTGACGGTGAATCTGAAGATGAGTGTTGCAAAAAAGCTTTTTCTCATTTAAAACGCGGTTTGTTAGATGCATTCAAGCTCAAATTGAAGTATTTCAATGACGACTGCAACAAATTGCTGAACAAGAAAGCGGATTTGAGAATCATCGACAGCGGAACTTATCTAACAGATTTATTGAATGACCGAAAAACCATCATAAATACGGCACGAACAGCCCGATTGGAAGAGTCAAAAACAAACATTGATTCCGCTTTTGAAAACTGGTGTGCTGTTTCTAAACAAATTGACGATTTTGAGGCAAAATACTTCGATTCCGCAAAAATAAAATGGGCAGAAAAACAGTCTTTCTTTCACTTCAATGCGAATTTTTGGCTCGGCGTTTTGGCAGGTGTCATAAGCAGCATTGCGGTAACACTGCTGTTTCAACTATTTTAGCAAATGGTACACGCCTGTCGCTCCCGCTTGGGGGTGGCGGTTTTTTAATTTATCCGCCAGTGCCCGCCTTTTTTTCCGCCTTCGCGCGTGATTCTGCCTGCCAAGCGCAATCGTTTTATGTGATAAAAAATTCCGTCGTCAGTCATATCGAATTCAAGGGCGAGTTCTTTTGTGGTGATGTACGGGTCGTTCTGAATCATTTTGAAAATCTTTTCCGTAGTTTTTTTCGTAGAATTTTCATCGTTTTCCGTAGTAAAATCTTGTTTTTCCGTAGTTGTCGCATCTTTTTCCGTAGTAATTTGCCCGTTATCCGTAGTTTTTTCCGTAGTAGAATCTTGTTTTTCCGTAGCTGCTGTGTCTTCTTCCGTAGTGTATTCTGGGCGCAGTACGGCATGAAAGAAATTCGGGGTCAGCTCAAAGATTTTCGGGGTGAACACCGCCATCATCTTTTCCATGCCCGTTCCAAGCTGCTCAACCAAATCGACATCGCGGAAAATGCGCATAAGTTCGCGGTTTCGCGGACGGCTGCAACCTGAAATAAGCTCTTCTTTGATGCTATCACAATCACAGGCGATGTTCAGATTAATGCCACAACAGGCGTTTACATTTCAAAAGAACAGGACAGCACGACTTGGCTTGATTTGTATGTAACACCAGGTCTTATGTACACAGTTGGCAAAGGTGCAACAATCACAACTGGTCTTCATATTTCTGTCGCTGACTTGACTGGAAATGATGATGACGCTAAAAACCGTGAAACAAAGACAACAATCGCAATTCCAGTTATTACACGCATCAAACTGTAAGCTCGTGTAACGCTAATTGTACACGACAGCCGCTCCTGCTTTGGGGCGGCTGTTTTTTGTATGTCTTCTGACCATTTTCAGTAATTTTTTTTCACTCTCGTGGACAACAAAAGTCGTGATGCTTTGTGAACACCAATCGACTGTGAGCCAGAACATGCCGCTGCACTGTCTCAGGTACATCGCAAAGATTTACGAGCAGATAATTATCCGCTTTTTGCAAGAAATACGCTAAAAACCTTTTAGATTTCATTTGGATGGGGTGTTTTTCCGTGTACAAAATAGGAAAATGTGATATAGTAGAATCAGCATAAGAAAAAGGAGGTTTCGTCTGTAAGATGACGGGGTATCATGCAAATGACAAGTGGCGATGCACGAAGTTTATTGACAACCTTGATTACCTTATAATTGACGAAGCCGATACGGATTTTCTTGGCAAGGGAATGTATTTTTGGGAGCACAAATCTCGTGCTGAATGGTGGCTTTCCGAAAAACACAAAGAAGCAATCGTAAAAGCGGAGTTGGATTTAAGTGCCATGCTTGATTTGACTGATGAGGAGAAGCTCAGTTATATCAAAGCAATTGCTGATAAATTTAATTCCGTGATGGCTCGAAAAGGTATAAAGACAGAGCAAATCGGTCTAAAACTGAATTACCTTTTTGACTCATACAAAATGCTGTCCGATACTTACACAAGCATAAAAGCACATGTTTACTACAAAAGGCTTGCGGAATCGGATTTTCTTTACGGATCTAAACTGACGGCAAAATGTGTCGATATATATACTATACGCGACAATCCGTGTTTAGTGACACAACGACAATGGGTAAAAAAATGACAAGAGAAGAAGAACTAAAAAAACTGGAGTCGATGAGCAATTTTTTCTGCTCAATGTCCGATGATGAATTTTTTGATTATTTATATGAAAACTCGCCCTCTTTCAAAAGCGATGTCGATAATCTGGAGTCTACATTTGATGTCGTTGGGGAGGTATCAATAACACTGAATAAGGACGCAAATTATTCAGTTCGATACCGAAAAGAAGAATATTTTGCTGATGAAAAAACATATAAGCCGATGACGGCGGAGGAAATGCAGTGGCTGATGGTAGCGTAAAATCCGGATTTCAGTTTGACTCATACAAAGTTGACAGAATAGATTTCACAGTGGAGCAGAGTTTGTCAACTCTGGCAAGCAGACAGAATGATTTTGATGTGAAGTATTCCTTCTCTTTTCGCGATGCCCTCAAATACAAGGATTCCGCAGACAAGGTTCTGTATGTTACAGGACTGAGGGTCTCTGTCTTAGTCCTGTCAAAAAACGATAAGCATGAGATGGCGAAAGGTCTGTTTGAGATTACTGGATTGTTCGTCAGCATGGGGACATTCACGGCAGAACAAGAAGAATTTCTTGCAAGAACGCAAGCCCCGACGATTCTTTTTCCCTATGTGAGGGCTGTTATCTCGCAAACTATGTACAATGCCGGTTTCGCAATACCAATTATGCCGCTTCTTAATATCAATGAAATGGCAAAAGACACAAAATTAAAGGTTGTTGAAAACGCAATGTCTTAAACATTCATCCTCATACAAAAGGGACTGTCCTAGTAGTCTTAAAGTTTCACAAAAGGACAGTTTTTTATTTTTAAATGGTTTTTAAGAGTGTTCTGTTCTTTGCAGAAAAACGAAAAAAACAGCGAGCTTTGGAAACAATCATTGCAATGAATGAATTTGAATCTGTCCTCAATGGCGATAAGGGATGGAAAAACGAGCAGGAAATGCTGGATGATATGGCAGAATTTCGGCGAGAGAGGCTAGGAATTCCTGCATGAAAGTAATGCTCGATACAAATGTTCTTATTTCTGCAAAAGTTCCGAGAAAATGCTTGGGGAAGTCAGAGACAAAAAAGATATTCCTGTTCTAAGTGATGCTATTTTCAATCAAGTCGATATTCTTTTGACCGGCGACAAAGATTTTTTGGAGTCGGATATAAAACATCCGTTGATATATTCACCGTCTATGCTTGCAGATTTTTTTGGAATATAAGAACGCATGCATGCCGCTCACGCTTGAGGGTGGTGGAAAGCATTGCCACGCCTTGCACTATTTTTCCGCAAACCAATTCTCAACCATAAAGCATTTCACTCCAAGCCGTTGAGGGAAGCGCACAAAAGGCAGAAAATAGCTATTTATCAATGAAATGGCTATAAAGAGTGTTCGTTTGCCATACAAAAAATATTAAAAAATAAATTCCGTTATAACTTTACAAGCTTTTATGACATCTCCAAAACGAATATCTTTCGCAAATGAATTCTTATTCACATAATTCTTCCAACGCAAAACAAATTGTTCGTTTGACGAAAGACTTTCCAAAAGTTTTACTGCCTCATTCTTTGAAAAGCAAGTTTCCCTGTATTTACAGGTATTTTGGAACGCAGCCTTCAAATTATTTATATTTAATTCCGATAGTCTCAGTTTTTTTATAATATAAACATCATAAAAATCTTTGCTCCTGCTGTTTAACAAACCTCTCTTAAAAATCGTTTGGATTTTTTCTGCAAGTATCGTTTCAAGATTATACGCCTTGAAATCTATCGTGGTTTCTTCAAGCAATCTCTTGTATTTGTATGTCACAGCGGTCGGGGTTATTGGGTTGCCAGTCGCTATATCAATTGTGAATTGCTGTCGGATATTTTCAAGATGCCCGACTAGTACGACCGAAAATCCTCCGTATGCATCTTCATCCAAAATCGGAGAAATTGATGTTAGGTCAAAAGAAATTTCATCATTACATTGAATATCAACGATTTTTTCTATTATGTCTCTAACATTCATTTCCGCAAAATTTTGTCCTGTTAGCTTGAAGTCCAAATCTTGGGTATAACGGTTTTGAATCCCAAAAATTGCAGAGAGATAAAATCCTCCTTTAAGAATAAAATTTTCCCTATATTCAGATTTAGACAGCCGGAGTAAAAAGGCATCGAAAAAATAAGAGGCAAGAAGAGTGTTAACATTTACAGAGATTTTTTGAGAAAGATTTTTTATTCGTGCTTGAACAGAATTCTTAGTATTACTCATTTAAAACCACCATCATGATTTCATAAACTTTTTTCTCTATGCCCATCAGCCTCGCATATTCAAGTAAAGCTGAGGTATTTTTGTCTTGTTTTTTTGCATAATTATGAAGGGCTTTCGTATATATTTCGGAATCAATCCTGTCGGCTCTACGAATGAGATCGCATACAGTTTTCTCAGCATCATAAGAAAAGACCTCGTTTCCAAGATTTGTCTGAATTTTGGTTATTCCGATACTGTAGGTCTCTTTTTTGTAATCCGTATGAATTATGACGGGTAAATCTTTAGGATTAAAAGGTCGGTAGTTTTTTGGTCCAGTGACCTCGATGCTTTGGGGCAAATTATCGGTTAAATTCAAAAGATATAATGCAGAATCATGCGAAAAAATAAATTTCGGATACTTGTACTGAAAAACAAAAAAATCATCCTGCATCCAATCTGTGCTAGCATAAAAACCTCTTGTAATTTTTTCAAGGTGATTTTTCCGAACGAAATCCGTTAAAAACCATGATGGGATATTGTTTTCGTCTACCTGTCGTCTGGTAATATAGCCTGAGTTTTGAGAAAATATTTTTTTTATTTTAGTGATGTTGCTCACATCTTGCATTTAGAACTTATATTATAATTTTTTGGTTGTAATTGCAAGGTATCCTATATTGTTATACACAAAAACCGCCGCCCCAAAGCAGGAGCGGCGGCCGACTTGCCCCCGCGGATGGAGGCAATGCCGTGCACGGAGACACGGTTTTAGCTAAGAGAGAATTTTCTGTAAAGAAAATTCTCGTTGGAATTCAAAATTATACGGAGATAATTTTGGTTCCTTACATCTTAACACGGAAGACAAACGGAATAGCGATTGTCGTTGTTTTTCCTTTTCCAGAAGTTGCAGGTGTAGTTGCTGTAGCATCTGACAAATCTGCAATCTTGAAATGAAGACCTGCAGTAATTGTTGCTCCCTTACCAGCTGTGTACATAACACCTGGTGTGATATACAAATCAGTAACGGTGTCATCACCTGTGTATGCATCAATCTGCACATCACCTGTAATAGTCCAATTGTCATTGAGTTTGTAGGTCAAGAAAATAGCGTCCCAGATGTGTGCATCGCCTGTTCTTGTAACTTTTGTAGCATCAGTGTTATCAACAATTTTACCATCTTCTGAAGCACCAGTGAAATTGAATGCGTTAGCAATGTGGAAGTCGCCGGCAACATAGCGTACACGCAAGTCAACTGCGAAGAACGTTGTGTCACGAGCAACACCCGTGTAGCCGAGATTGTCTGTCGCATCGCTTGTGTTTGTTGCCAAAGTGAAACCTGCCATCAACTGGAGCGCACCGTCAGCAAGACCGAGCGGGCTACCGTAGATACCGAACGCAATATCCTTGTTTGTCGGCATCTGGAAGTCGAGGTTGATTTTAACGGCATCATTCTTGAACATAACCATTGCACCAGGAGCGGTTTTCATAGTTGGATCATCTGCTTTTTTATCAGCAGCGACTTTCTGGAAGAAGTCAACGCCTGTATTAACAAAAGTTGGGCGAATTGTAAGCTGTCCTTCCAAGAAAGTGAAGTCAGCAAACAAATAAGTCTGACCGCCATTGAGGACATCTGTCAGTGCATCAAGGAAGTAGCCAGTTGAATTCTTTGAAGCAACACCCGGTTTGTACAAGAAAGCGTATTTTCCTGCGCCAGACCAAGATGTATCGTCTGTGTCTTTTTTGACCTGTTCAACAGTCCAAATACCATCTTTGTGAGCACCAATCTGGAACTTGAGCCAGCTAGCCGGTTTCAACCATGCGCTGAGTTCAACACCTTTTCCATTGTTTGTCCAGAAAGTAGTAGCTTGATTACCTCCCTTCTGTTTATCCTGAAGTGAAGCACCCCAGTTCAATGTGACTCCAGCATAGTCATTGCTTGCTTTGAAAGTGAGCGAATCGCATCCGAAGTCACTACTTCCCAAGTCCAGCACATTTGTCGTATCGCCAGCATCAGCCATTGTTTTTGTAAGAGCACTTCCGCCCATGCGAACATTCAAAGATGAAGTCAATTCAGCAGTCGCCAAGCTAGCCGCTACAGCTGCCAATGCCACTGCACTTACGATTTTTTTCATAGAAAAAATCCTCCTTTTTTTATTGGGAAATTTAAACCAAGGTTTAAATGTATTAGGACAATTCCGACATTGCATTGTTGACGAATGGGCAGGGCAATTTTATAATTTCAATATACGCGATGTTTTTAGGGTGCGAGACTGTTTTAAAAATGAAAAAATATTTTTCAAATAAGTCTTTTTTAATTGGATTTTGCCTCATCTGTTTTTTTCTCATTCTTATGATGGTAGGATTTTTTTATCTTCCATATGAAATTGATGCTCCCGACACTGCTAATAAGTTTTCCTCTTTTTCAAAAAATCATTTGCTTGGCACTGATCATTTGGGGCGCGATGTTCTTTCTCGAATTTTGGTTGGAATACGGATTTCGTTTGGAATCGGATTTGCAGTGATGGTTTTTGGTGGACTTTTCGGCTTGATTATAGGCTCGGTCTCAGGATATTTTGGCGGGAAAATCGACTTGGTGATTCAGAAATTGATTACAGTTCAGATGGCATTTCCTGGAATTCTGCTTGCCCTTATGCTGATTGCTGTTTTTGGGACTGACACAAAAATCACAGTTCTTGCGCTTTGCCTTATGAGCATTCCCCGCTTCACACGGATTGTACGGGCAAGTTTTATGAAGCAAAAAACGGCGCTTTTCGTAAAATCTGCTGTGGCGCGTGGGGCTGGCACTGTCAGAATCATGATAGTTCATATTTTTCCGAATGTGTTGCCAGAATTTTTGGTGACATGCTCGCTTTCTTTTGTTCTTGCGATATTGAGTGAGTCTGGATTGAGTTATCTCGGTCTTGGAATTCAGCCCCCAAATCCGAGTTTTGGCCGAATGCTTAATGAGGCGCAACGATTTATCTTCACTGACCCAAAAGGCGTGGTTATTCCCGCACTTTTTCTTTCTCTACTGGTGATTGCATTTAATTTGCTTGGCGACGGAATTTCAGAGGTGAATAAATAATCTTGTGTTTTTTATTGAAAAGTCTTGCATTTTCTTTATGAATTGACTGGCATAGAGTGTAAAAACTTCTGAAAATCTGATACACTGTTTTTATGGAACTGAAACACGCGACTTATGGAATTGTTGGTTTGGGAATCATGGGCGGCTCGTTCGCAAAATCGATTCGGCAGAATATTTTGAGTCAGGCGGGGGCGACGGGAAAGGTGCTCGCCTGCAACCGAAGCACGGCGTGTCTCATGCAGGCGGTCTCTGAGGGCGTGGCGACGGCGGTGTACACTTCGGACAATGTTGACAAAATGCTCGCTGAGTGCGATGTCGTGTTCGTCTGCCTTTACCCGCACGCAACGCTTGAATTCATGAAGGAGCACAAAGAGCATTTCAAAAAAGGCGCAATCGTCACGGACATTTCGGGCGTAAAGGGCATTTTTGAAAAGGCGATGCCCGAAATTCTGCGCGATGATGTTGATTTTATTATCGGGCATCCGATGGCGGGCGGCGAAAAGGAAGGCTATGCCAATTCCGACGCAAAATTTTTCGTGAACCACAATTACATTCTCTGTCCGTCAAGTTTCAACAAGAGCGAAAATCTTGATTTTATGCGAAGCCTTGTCGCCGAGATGGGATTTACGCGAATCACCGAGACCACCTGCGACACGCACGACTATAAAATCGGCTTTACGAGCCAGCTCTGCCATGTGATTGCAAGCGCCTTAGTTGAAAGCGCGGAAGACCCCGAAATCACTGCGTTCGGCGGCGGCTCATTCGAGGATTTAACCCGAATCGCGATGATTAACGCGCCCTTGTGGACGGAGCTTTTTATCAGCAATAAAGAAAAACTCGTTTCTCACATCGAGAATTTTGAAAAGCAGATGGAACGCTTCAAAAAATACATCGCCGAAGAAGACACGGAAAGCCTAAAAGCCATGCTCACCCACACGCGAGAGCAACGTCTGAAGATGGGAGCAATCCGCACGGTAAAAAAGTAGCACTTGCTTTAAAACACCCAGCAAATGCCTATTCGTGGCGTGACATTGATTCCTGTGAAGCCATAGGTGAATTCGTAGCCTTCGGAGCCGCCTTCACCGTGGTCGTCAGCATCATACATTCCCACTCCGAACAGATTTGTGGAGAGATCAAGCTCGGTGAACAGAGCAAAGGAATCTCCCAATTTGAATACAAATACGCCGTCAATGCCGATTGGCATGTCGTAGTCAAAAATGTGGTAAGCGTAGGTTGTGTAGTTAGCGTTTGAGCCAGTTTGTGCTCGCTCTTCCTCTGCTTTTAGATAGCGCAGATTGACTGCGATAAAACCGTGAAACGCAAGAATCATTTTATCCGTATTGATTGGTGCAAATCCCCAGCCCGTTTTGATGTCCGTTCTGACTCCCGAAAGAAAATCCGTAAAAAATGCTTGTGGCACTGCCGTTGTAAATCCGATTCCCATGCCGAGCAAAAATGAAAATCCGCTGTCATAAATTGCCATTCGATTCCAGTTAAAATTTGCGCTGAAATAGTTTAGTGTGACCGTATCAGGAGGATTGTCCTCAGAATCCGCAAATATGTCTTCGATTTCTACGGTTCGATGTTCATACGGAAGCGAAAGGTTGATACTATGCACGACTTTTTGTTCCGTAAAAATCGCAGAAACGCTGAAAAATGCACACACAAATAAGAAGAAGATCTTTTTCATAGGTTTAGTATGTACCCATAAGTGGAATTTTGTCAAGATAATTTTAAGAAAAAAGAAATGAGAAATGAGGAGTGAGAAACGCAGGAGACAGAAATCAGAAACTGCTCCCTGCTCACTGCACATTGCTAACTGCTCGCTTCTCTGCTATACTTTACCTATGGCTAACACAATTCCAACGCGCGATGAAGTCCCCGCAAGCGATAAATGGGACTTGTCTACTTTGTACACATCTGACGAAGAATGGGAAAAGGCTCTTTCTTCTATAAATATGCTCACTGAAAAGGTGGTGGCTTTTAAAGGCAAACTCGCCGATTCTTCTGATTCCTTGCTTGGCTGTTTGAAGGCGAACGAGGCTCTTGAAAAAGTGATTGAAACGGTCTACAACTACGCTTCGCTCCAGCACACCGCCGATGAAAGCGATTCCGCCGCCCAAGACCGTGAAGGGCGTGCGATGATGGTGTATGCGGCAAGTGAAAGCGCGACTTCGTTCTTTAGCCCGGAGCTTATGGCGATTCCCGACGAAAAAATCAATGCGTGGATTGCACTTCCCGAATTCGCTGACTATAAAATCTTTTTGCAAAAGGAACTGCACCACAAACCGTACATTTTAAGCGAAAAGGAAGAGCGCATTCTTTCCTTGCAGGCGGAAAGTTCTCAAACGGCGAGCAACGCGTTCTCGCTCCTCACGAATGTCGATTTGCAATTCGGAAGCGTGCATGTTGCTGGAGAGGAAAAGCCACTCACGCAAAGTACTTTCACTACATTTTTGCACAACCCCGACCGAAAAATCCGCGAAGAAGCCTACAAAAATTTCTACGCGGGATTCGTTCAGCACGAAAATACGCTTGCTTCGCTCTATGCAGGGAGCGTGAATCAAGATGTGTTCGTTGCCCGCGCTCGTGGCTACAAATCGTCACTCGAAGCCGCTTTGTATGGAAACAAAGTGCCTGAAAGCGTGTATCGCAACTTGATTGACACTGTTCACAAAAATCTCCCCACGCTTCACAAATACTATTCTCTGCGAAAAAAAATCTTGGGTGTTTCAGAACTCCGCCATTACGATGTCTATGTTCCGCTCGTAAAAAATGTGGAGACAAACACGAGCTACGATGAGGCGGTTGAAATCTGCCGTGCCGCGCTCAGCCCGCTTGGAAAAGACTACACTGACATTCTCTGCGGCGGGCTCAAAGGCGGCTGGGTTGACCGCTACGAAAACAAGGGCAAGCGAAGCGGTGCGTTCTCTTCGGGCGCGTACACGGGCTATCCGTACATTTTGCTCAATTATAAAGAAGATTCTATCCGCGATTTGTTCACGATGGCTCACGAGGGCGGACACTCAATGCATTCGTACTACTCAAAAACGAACAATCCCTTTATGTGCTACAACTACACGATTTTCGAGGCGGAAGTCGCTTCAACTTTCAACGAGGAGCTGGTTTTTGAGTATCTGTTGAAAAGGGCAAAAACATTAGAGATGAAATCTTATCTTCTTTCAATGCGGGCGGATGATATTTTAGCCACGCTCCACCGTCAGACGATGTTCGCCGAATTCGAACTGAAAACGCATGAACTGGTCGAAAATGGCACGCCACTTTCAGCACAGGTTCTCCGCAAAACATACCGCGAGCTTTTGGAGCAGTATTTCGGAAGCGAACTGCACTTTGAGAGTGAAAGCGACATGGAAGGCTTACGAATCCCGCACTTCTACAATGCGTTCTATGTCTACAAATACGCCACAGGAATTTCCGCCGCGCTCGCCCTTGCAAAACGCGTCACCACAGGCGGTGAAAAGGAGCGAGAGGATTATTTCAAATTCTTAAAGAGCGGTGGCAGCCGTTACCCGATTGAAAGTCTCAAAGTTGCGGGCGTTGATATGAGTTCAGCCGAGCCGATTCAAGCCGCACTGGACACATTTGCAAATCTCGTTTCGGAACTTGAAAATTCGCTTAAAATTTAACTTTATCGTGAATTTTGCCGAAATTTGTGTTAGAATACTATAAAGTCGAATGAGGCACAGGTAATGACGAAGAAAGAGTTTTATTCATTTTTCAAAACAATTCCAAAGGCGGAACTTCACATTCACATTGAAGCCGTGATGAGCCGTGACACAATCAAAAAACTCTATCTCAAAAAGAACGGCGTTGCGTTCAGCGATGCCGAAATGAAAAATCTTTTCTCGTATTCTGATTTGAACGGATTTATCGCCGCCTTTTTGCAGGTGCAGGATTTATTCACCGAAGTTTCGGATTTTGACCTTATTTTCGATGATTTAAAGAATTATCTCGTGCGGAACGGCGTTGTCCACTGCGAGGCGTTCTTTGCTCCGTCTGCGTTCATAAAAAAAGGCTTCGATTACGCGGAAATGGCGAAGAATTTCGAGAAGAATCTCAAAAAAATCAAGGACGAAACGGGAATCACCGTGTGGCTTTTGGGAGATGTTTCGCGCACATTCGGTCTTGAAAATGCCGAAAATAACTACAAAATGTTCAAATCGCATCCGTTTGAGGGCTTTATCGGAATCGGTTTGGGCGGCGCGGAGTCAAAAGGTCCTTCAAAAGAATTCGGTCCTGTGTTTGAAAAGGCACTTGCCGACAAATATCATGCGGTCGCGCACGCGGGCGAAGATGTCGGTCCTGAATCAGTGTGGGACGCGCTTAAAATTTGCAATGCCGAGCGAATTGGTCACGGAATCACATCGGTGCAGGATTCTGATTTGGTAAAATATATTGCCGAACATAAAATTCCTGTTGAAGTCGCACCTACGAGCAATGTTTTCACAAAAAAATATGTCAAGAAGATGAGTGAACATCCTGTCAGAGAAATGTTTGATTCTGGAATTCCCGTTACGATTGCGACCGATGACCCGATTTTCTTTGGTGTAGAGCTTTTAGACGAATATTGGAACCTTCATAAGGAACTTCGTTTTACGGATGAAGAAATCAAGCAGATTATTCTCAATAGTTTTGATGATTCTTTCCTTTCTGATTCAGAAAAAGAAAAATTCAAAGCACAAGTTGAAGAACGATGGAATAAATAAATGGCAATAATTTCTGACTTTATAAAAACTTCTAAATCTGACTCATGCAAACATCTTTCTTCTGGAATGAGTTATTCGGCTTTTACACAGTGGGCAGGTTTCTTTATTCCTGATTTTGACCCGAACAAAAAACGGAATGCGGGCAGTCCGGAAGATATTGAAATCCGAAATGAAATCAGCTCGTATACGCAAATGCGGGTTTCTTCTGCACATGACATTCTTTTGTTGTTTTGCCATGCGATTTCTGAAAGCATTTCAGAAAATGTAACATGGATGAATGGAACCGTAAATGTCGATTTTCTTTCAAAATGCAAGAATCCAACTGAATTTTTGGATACGGTAAAGGAAGCGTGCGAAAAGTATTCCAACAAAATCAAAGTCCATCCGTTTCTCGGCATTGACACTGACAACGAAAACAATCTTCCGCTTGCCGAAATGCTTTTGGACAGTGATATTTTTGAAGGAATCGAGTTATACGGAAGAAAATATGCCGAAAATCCTGAGAAATTCCTTTCGATTTTTAAAACGGCTCGTACAAAGGGCATAGAATCGCGCATTTCGTGCGTTGGTTTTCACGGCATGCAGCGTCAAGAAGATATTTTTGAAATAATTCGGAATCTTCGGCCGACGCATCTTTTAAATCCGAATATCGCGCTTAATAATGATGCGCTGAAAATCTTTGAGAACGGAAAAATCTGCCAGCAAATTTTTGAGATGAAAAAAGAATTTGATGTTTATATCGAATTCAGCCCTGCCCCGATTCTTTCTGGAAACAAAAGTGAGCAAAAGGCTCACGCTATCCGTGAATTTGCCGAAATGGGAATCCCGTTTTCGCTCTGTTCCGAAGACATGCTGTTCTTGAACAAATCTATCAGCGAATTTGCCGCCGATTTGTGCAATATGGGCGTATTTTCTATAGAAGAAATGTCACAGCTTATTTCAGATAAACCATCAAAAGCATAATATCTGAATTTCTGATTCCGCTGATTCGGCTTGCCTGCCCCAATGTGAGCGGGCGGACGGCTTCGAGCTTTTGTCGGCTTTCTCCTGAAAGCGCGGGGATTTTTGAGTAGTCGAAGTCCTGTGGAATGTGGAAATGCTCCATTTTGTGCATTTTTGCGACTCTGGCGTCTTGTTTTTCAATGTAGTATTTATATTTTGCGTCTTCCTGCGCGATTTCCCATACGAGCGGCGGAAAGCCAGGATTTTCGGCAGAAGCGTTTTTAAGCAACAGTTCGGTGGCTTCTTCAACTTGCTCGTATTTTAATTTTGTGGCATTGAACTGCGATTCTGATTTTATTCCCACTTTGAACGCTTTTTCTGCCAAGCGGCGGTCTGCGGTGTCGTGGCGCAACTTTAGGCGGTATTCTGCCCGCGCGGTAAACATGCGGTACGGCTCTTTTGTGCCGAGCGTGACCAAATCGTCAATCAGAACGCCGATGTAGGCTTCATCTCGCCCCAAAATGAGCGGCTCGTATTCGGGGATTTTGTGGAAATTTCTATTTCCTTGCGAAATTTGGAAATCTTCAATCAGCGAATTGACTTCATGCGTTTCTTTTTCGGAAATTTCGGCAAAATGCTTGATTTCTTCTGGTGTAAAGTGCGATTTGAACGCAAAGGCATTCGGCTCTGCGCTTGCGGGAACTTGCCCCATTCCAGATTTTGCCATGCATAATTCTCCACAGAGATTTTTATGCTCTTTAGCGTATAATGCAGCATTGATTCCCGCGACCAAGCCTTGCCCTGCCGCCTCTTCGTAGCCCGAAGTGCCGTTAATCTGCCCCGCGTTGAAAAGCCCCGCCACGCGCTTTGTTTCAAGTGACGGATAAAGCTGGGTCGGCTCGACATAATCGTATTCGACCGCATAGCCAGGTCTGGCGACATGGCAGTGCTCAAAGCCGGGGAGCGTCCGCAAAAAGGCATCCTGCACTTCTTCGGGAAGGCTTGAAGAAAGACCGTTCAAATAAATTTCGTCGGTGGCAAGGCTTTCAGGCTCAACGAAAAGTTGGTGGCGTTCCCGCTCGGCAAAGCGCATTACTTTGTCTTCGATGGAAGGGCAATAGCGCGGCCCGATTCCGTGGATTTTCCCCGAATATAAGGGCGAGCGACCGATATTCGCGCGGATAATCTCGTGCGTTTTTTCATTCGTGTAGACGAGGTGGCAGGGAACTTGCGGTCGGGTGACTTCTTCGTCCTCAAACGAGAACGGAACAATCGTGTCATCTCCCGCTTGAATTTCAAGATTCGTAAAATCAACCGTGTGCCGTAGGATTCTCGGCGGAGTGCCTGTTTTTAAGCGACCTGTGGTAAAGCCCAAGCGGTTGAGCGACTGCGTAAGCCCGAATGCCGCCTGTTCGCCGACTCTGCCGCACGGAGCGTCGTACTCGCCGATAAAAATGCGCCCGCCCAAAAAAGTTCCCGTAGTGAGCACAACCGAGCGAACAGGAATGAGCCGCCCGCGTTCCGTGACGACCGCCGTGATTTTCTGGCGTTTTCCTGATTTTGCGGCTTCGGTCAAGATTTTTGTTTCGGTGAATTCGCCCGGAATCTGCCCCGACTGCGAGCTTGAAGACGGGGGAAGCGGAGTGTCGCTTTCGGTGGTGAGCAAATCGACCACCGTGTCCATGAGCGTGTAAAGATTTTCGGTTGTTTCGACCGTGTGACGAGCCAACTGAGAATAGAGGATTTTATCTGCCTGACTTCTAGGCGCTTGCACCGCCGGTCCGCGGCTTTTGTTCAGCATACGAAACTGAATCATCGAACGGTCGATGAGTTTTCCCATTTCGCCGCCGAGTGCGTCAATCTCACGCACGATGTTGCCTTTCGCGATTCCGCCGATTGAAGGATTGCAGCTCATTCGCGCGATAGAATCAACCGTCTGCGTGATAAGGACGGTCTTACGCCCCATTCGTGCGCTCGCCAACGCCGCTTCAATTCCCGCGTGTCCGCCGCCAACCACGGCAACATCATAAAAATCATAAAATCCAGACATATATGTAATCCCTATGCGTATAGTTTATCGAATGGCATCTCTGCCGCCTTTCATGGCGATTTTTGCCTTGTACATTTCTTCATCGGCCCGTTCAAATACTGCTTGGAAATTCTGGTCAGTTTCTGAATTGTATATGGCAAAACCGGCTGCAATAGAAAGTTGCTCCGCAGGATCCGTTTTGTTTTTTTGCAGATAATCCATTTCGGCGCGGAATTTGGTGAGAAGCTCAATTTTGTTTTCAAAATCCTTGCCCGTAATAATCGCAACAAACTCATCTCCACCGATTCTGAATATCGGGCTATCCTCAAAATGGAGCGTAATCAGTTTGCATGCGTTTTTAATGAGTGCATCACCTGCGTTATGCCCAAAGTTGTCATTGAGGTATTTTAGGTTATTCACATCAAAAACAACGACTGCAAAAGAAAAATCTTTGTTCGCGATCTTTGTGCTTGTGATTTGTGCATCGATTTTTTCTCGCTCGTCGATGAATGCACGCTTATTCTTTACTCCAGTCATGGAATCAAGATAAATGAGGGAATTGGTATATTCAGATTGAATTTTAAGAGATTTTGCCATGAACATGAATGTTTTCATCAGTTCGCCGATTTCATCATTCGGCTTGCGCTTGAAATGCAAATCGTACACGCCTGCGATAATGTGACTGGTGGAGTCGATGAGTTCTTTGAGCGGGCGGGTGAGACGATTCGACATGAACACGCTGAACAGAGAGACGACAACGGCAATGATGAGCACGGAGCAGAGAATCATAAGAATCAGCTCGTTGCGACTTTTGTCAATTTCACGGGCAGGAACGCTCACGACGAGTCTCATGCCGTTTTCAAGTTTTTTGTAGAGCATGTGAAATTTTTTATTTTTGAAAGAATACTCGTAGAACGGAGCGGAAAATCCTTTGATGGGAATTTGCTTAAAATCCGCTGTCTGATCGAAAATCCGTGTTCCCATTGGAATAGAACGGTGGTACTGCACGACAAAATCTTCATCGGTTAAAAAAGCGTAGCCTGACTCATATACGGAAATTGAATTGACAACGGCAACAATGTCGTCAAAATCAATATCGATGCCGACCGCAGCAAAAAATCTGCCGTTTTTGAACACAGGAATGCCGTATGAAATGACATATTCTTTTAAATCTTCGTTGTAATAGGGACGCGTCCAAGTGCCTCTGCCAAGAAGACGGGCCTTGTAGTACCAGCTGTTGTCAAAATCTGAGCCAAAAACAGGAAATTCGCTCAATGAATCCTGAACAAAATCCGCTCCCTGCCTCCGCCATAAAAAGCTTTCGACTTTGTTGGTCAGTTCTGGGGCAAAGCGGGCGTAGACTGCAAGAGATGGGTTCGTGCAATTTGCGATGTAGTAGGCGATATTTTCAAGTTTTGCGATGTAGCGTGAAAAGGATTCTTCTTCGTTAAGAATTTCGAGGGAAGAAAGCTCATCTGCAACATACTGTGAAAGAACGATAGCCGAGCGTTCGACTTCAGTAAGCATGGAATTTAAACCGCTGGTTCTGCTTTGTGCCATTAAATCAAGAATTTGTGCCGAATCCCGTCTGATTGCCGTGCTTGACCAGAAAATGCCAAACCCACCGACAATGACAGAAGACACGATGATTCCTGAGAGAACGATGGAAAAAACTTTGATTTTTATTGATTTCATGCCACAAAATCTCAATTCTGCTTATTTTAACGACTTTTCGCATTTAGGCAAAGTGGGGCAAAGTCTGTACCAAAGTAGAACAAATCGGGGCTTTTATGGTATAGTTTTAAGGAGTTATGTCTTATTTTAAGCCTTGTATTTTGATTCCTGTCTATCGGCACGGAAAGGCATGCGCCGAAGTCGTGGAATCTATTTTGGAATATAACGTTCCCATTATCCTTGTTGACGATGGAAATGAATCCGAAACTAAGCAGTATCTTTCTCAAATCAAGCAGAATCATCCTGATATTGAGCTCGTCGTGCTCCCTCAGAATCAGGGAAAGGGCGGGGCTTTTAAAGCAGGCGTTATCCGTGCAAAAGAACTTGGCTATACCCACATTCTGCAAGTTGACGCAGACGGTCAGCACGAAAAGGAACAAATCCCAATTTTTGTGGCAGAAGCGCGAATGTCTCCCACTGCACTGATTTGCGGTTACCCGTCGTATGACGAAACGGCTCCCACGCATCGCAAAAATGCCCATAAATTTGCAAATATGTGGTGTGCAATCATTACCTGGAGCGGCAAAATCGTTGATTCTCTGTGCGGGTTCAGAATGTATCCGACTGAGACCACATATCGCTTTGTTACCAAACACTATTTTGACAAGCGGATGGGCTTTGATGTTGAAATTTTGATTCAGCTTATGTGGGCAGGGCTTGATATAGAATTCTTCCCGGTCAAAGTCACATATCCGACTGACGGAATTTCAAACTTCCGTGCGTTCAGGGACAATGTGCGCATTTCATGGGTGTTCACGCGGCTTTTCTGCAAAATGCTCGTGTTGTCGCCGCTTCTTCTGTGGAGGAAGATTTTTAAATGACGCAGTGGTATGAAGTCAAACAAAATCACAATCTCGGCTATAAACTGACTTTTTTTGTCCTCAAAGCATTTCCTGCCGCGTTCATGCGCTTTCTTGCTTTTCCTATCGGCTTTTTTTACTGGCTGTTCGGAAAGAAAACACGGCATGTTTCAAAGGATTATCTCATAAAACTGGGCTTTTCTCTTCTTTCTGAATCTAAAAATCCTGGCACGGTTCGGCTTCCCCATTCTACGCTCAAGCATGTCATGTCATTTGCGCTTAATCTCGTGGAAAATGTGCAGAGTTGGGCGGGAAAATTCTCTTTTAAAGATGTCGTATGGCAGAATGATGATGTGCATGATTTGGTTTCGCACATAAATTCTGGAAAAGGCACGGTCATCGTCATCTCACATTTGGGAAACGCCCAGATGATGAAGGGATTGGCGGCCATGAACGAGGGCGGCACCGAGCGAAAAATGGAAATAACCACCATTTCTGACGCAAAAGTGTCGCAGGGATTCAACGCGCTTCTAAATCAAATCAACCCGGATTCTTCGTTTAATCTCGTGAATTCAGATAATATCGGCCCGGAAACAATTATTCTATTGCAGGAACGGCTGGAAAAGGGCGGAATCGTCGTGATTGCCGGCGATCGGGTAAGCGCACATACCGACCGCAACATTCCAATCGAATTTTTGGGCGAGCAGGCGCGTTTTCCGTATGGCGTGTTTCTGCTGCTTGCGCTTTTGAATGTTCCCACCTATTTCGTGAACGGCTTGCGGCAAAAAGATTTTTCGATTCGCCCGACCTATGACATGTTTGTCAAAAAAAATACCGTTGATTTTACCTGCTCTCGAAAAGAACGGGAGGAACGGATTGTTCAGGCTGCGACCGATTATGCCAAAAATCTTGAGGAATTATGCAAGGCGCACCCATATCAATGGTATAATTTCTTTGATTTTTGGGCTTAAAATCTCATAAAAAATTCCGAAAATCAAAGAGATAAAGACTGTCATTTCTGGAGATTTTGATGAAAGGTTTTCGCTTTTTTTCGCTTTTTTTCGCTTTTTCGATTTTTATAGGAGTTCCTTCCTTTTCAGAAAATAATAGGCTTGGTGTTCCCGATTCTTCAGATATTCGAAAAATTATTGCCGAAAACTGGTTCGAGGAATCACTTTCTCAGGTGCGGGATAATCATACGGAACTTCGGTCAAATAGTATCGGGCAGGTTTTTCAAGTTCGGCTTGAAGAAACCCGTGATATTTTTTCAATTATAGTCGCTCCAGAAACGCAGCTCCCCGTTGATTTGTACACGCAGGACGGCATTGAGCATACGGTGGTCAGCAAATATCCCGCTGATGTTGCAGGCAGTTGGATTTTAATGCGCGATTCCACAACAGGAAAGCCATTGAGAATCAGGTATTATTTTGCCGCCGACAGTGATGTGTATGTTCAGTTTTCTCCGAGCGGAACAAAATCACTCGCTGATTTTGTGATTGACGGCTGTTTTGCTTCTCGTGGCGTGCAGATTGGCGTTTCGTTTGATTATTTCTATACCGCATCATTTGCTTCAGTTCTTTCTCTTACCGAAAAAACATTGCCCTGGAAATATACGGAGATTCATCCGCAGCAGTACCATGCAAATCTAGTGATGGTGAACGGAATTCATAAAAATCTTGAGCGGATAAAGCAGGTCGATAATGGTGGCTATGACGAAAAAAATGAGCCTGTCTTTGTTTTTGGGAAAAATACAGGAAAGCCAAGAAAAGTCGATGATGAAGATGTTAAAAATGGAATCCTCACGATGAATCATTCTGGATTCTTAAAATGGATTGTCGACGGGCTGATTAATCAGATTTCTGGAAGCTCTACCTATGTTGCGCCGCTTTTGCGTCCGACCGTCTCACTGAATCCAATCGGCGCATCGGGAATCAAAAGTCAGAATGAAAATTTGTTCTATTCGCTTGACTGGACGAGAAATCTTGCCGCCGCAAAACTTTCCATACAGACGGGGAAAAACTATCTGTATGAAGAGTCAGGCGTTGATGTCAAAATTGAGCCGTTCAGCGCGGAAGTCTCTGAAAAAGGAATCACATCAGTCGCAGGATATATAAAAAATTCGGGATACGAAATAAAATATTTGCGTCCGCTTTTGTATGTGCTGGGAACAACGGAGCCTACCTATTTTTATCTTGCCGCTATCCGAAGAACGGTAAAACCAAGCGATGGAACGCCTGAATTTAAGGTATTTGATTCTTCTGCGGCGATTTTCCCCTATTTTGACAAAAACGGCCAGTTTGGGTGCACTGTTTTTGAAAACGGCAAGGAAATGACGCTCGCACAGTTCATAAAAAAATACCCGGATTGCTTCGTTCACTTAACGCGCGTTCTTGCTTCCGAACGATTTAACCCCATGTAATGCCTTGTGTTCTGTCTTGCAAAAATCGCTTAAATTGGTCATACTAACACAATGAAAATTCTTTGTGTTTGTTTAAGTGCAACAGTTCAGAGGACAATTCAATTCGATTCATTTTCTGTCGATGCTGTAAATCGCTCGCAAAATTGGCGCGAAGATGTCAGTGGCAAGGCTCTGAATGCCGCGCGTGTCTTGAATCAGCTTGAGCAAGGGTGTTCCGTTGCAATTTGTCCTGTTGGAAACGCAAACGCAGAGCAGTTCATGGTGCTTGCTTCCCGCGATAATGATTTGTACCTGCATCCTGTGTATGTCGAAGGAAATACCCGCGAGTGCTGGACGCTTCTTGATACTCACGCACATACAACCACAGAAATCGTTGCCGACGAGGTAGAAAACATCCGTCATCTTGCAGGGGCAGAGGCGGAACTTACTCTTATTGAATCCGTCCGCGAATACATGGCCGTGTGCGATGCCCTTTTGTTTGCGGGAAGCCGTCCTGCCGCATGGTCAGCAAATATTTGCGAAAGAATCTGTGAAGTTGCCCACAAATCCGGAAAATTGATTCTTGCTGATTTTCGGGGCAAAGACTTGCTTGGTACGCTCAGAAGTTGTGTTCCTCAGATTATAAAAATAAACGAAGAAGAATATTGTCAGACATTCTGCGACTCGCTTTTGAGCGAAAAAGACCTTGAATCCTCAATCGTGCAAAAAAGCAAGGAATTGGGCACTATTATCGTGGTTACTCGTGGCACAAAAGACACGATTGCTGCCGAAAAGGGCACGCTCATGCACTGTCCTATCGAGCCTGTCTCGCCTTTAAATACAACGGCGTGCGGAGATACATTTGCGGCGGGCTTCTTGCATGATTATTTGCTCACTGGAAGCGTGGAAAGCGCGCTCAAATCAGGTACGCATTGCGCGGCAATCAATGCAACCACGCTTGTTCCTGGCTCGCTCCAGCAACTCAGCACAAACTAACATGTCTTTAAATTGCAACGAAATCGACCTCATTCTCTCGGAACTCGATTTAGCGGGCGCGTTCGTGCAGGAAGTCGTGCAGCCCAACTTCAACTCGCTCGCGCTCTACACCTACAAGCCGGGCATGCCTAAAACGGTTTTTATTTCTCTTGAAGCGGGGGCGTGCCGAATCTGCGAGACACGGCGCAAAATCACCAAGAACGAAAAGCCGCTCCGCTTTAACGAAATGCTCAAATCCAAAATCAAAGGTGCGCGGATTCTCTCATGCTCGCAACTCGGAAAAGAGCGAATCATTAAACTGGAACTCGAAAAAGCAGGCGCGATTTATGTGATGCCGCAAGCTCAGGAGCACGCCGCAAAAAGAGCAAAATCCGTCCAAACCGAAGATGGAGACGAACTGTTCTCGCTCTATATCCGATTGTGGTCGAACGCGGGGAACATTTTTTTGTGCGACAAAGACGGCGTAATCCTTGATTCGTTCTACCGCCGCCCCGCCAAAGGTGAAAAAACGGGCGAAACGATTACCCTGCCCGAAGAAAAGCTTCTTTCCGAAACCGAAATCGCCACGCTGAACGAGAAATTTCCCATAAGGGATTTCGCCGAAATAGATATTCGCCTCACGCCCGAATATGACAGGAACGGTACGCAAGATATGTCATTGTCGGGCGTGCCCCGACAATCCATGTCCTTCAACCAAAAAGTTGATTTGTTCTATTCTGAAAACGCGGCGCAGACTTCGCTCGAATCGCTTTTGGAGCAGGCAGAAAAATGGTACGAATCGCACAAAAGCAAACAGGTCGCCGCGCTTGAACGGCTCAAAGAAAAGCGCGAAACTTTCAAAAACGCGGGGCAGTACAAGCATCAGGGCGATTTGATTCTCGCGTACGGCTATGCGCTCAACGGAAATTCCAATTTCCTTGAATGTGAGGATTTTGACACGGGCAAAAAAGTGAGCATCAAAATCGACCCGAAAAAATCCGCTCAGGAAAACGCCGCCGCTTACTACGAGACTTACAAAAAGCAGACGAGCGGGCTTGAAAACCTCGACTACGACATTGACTCCGCCGAAAAATCGCTCGCCGAGCTTGAAGCGCAGTACGCAAAAATCATCGCTGAAAAAAATCCGATTAAACTTGAGCAAATCTTGCGCAAAACGCAAAAACCGCGCCAGCAGGAAAAAAAGGCGCATCCCGGCTTGGACTTTGTGATTGACGGCTGGCAGATTATCGTGGGGCGCGACGCGAGCGAAAACGACGACTTGCTCCGCCACACGGTCAAGGGCGCGGATATGTGGCTTCATGTGCGCGACTATCACGGCGGCTATGTATTCATCAAAAACCGCCCGGGAAAGACCGTTCCGCTTGAAATCCTGCTCGCCGCGGGAAACCTCGCCGTGTATTATTCAAAAGCGCGCAAAAACGGAAGCGCAGATTTGTATTACACACAGGTTAAGCACTTGCGCCGTGCCAAAAATGCCCCCAAAGGCACAGTTCTCCCCACGAACGAAAAGAATTTATTCATCAAATTGGACGAAAAGAAGATTCGGGAAATTTTAGGAAATCACGAATAGAGGAAATTGTCACTCGGATTTCTTTGTTTGGAAAGTTGTGCTAACACTACGCGTCTAACGACGCTATGGGGTAGTTTTTAATCTGTGAAAATCTGTGTAATCTGTGGTTTCTTTTCTTCTATTTTGTTATACTTCAGTCTATGAAAATTGCAGAAATCTTGAATTCAAAAAAACTGTCGCTCTCGTTTGAGGTGTTTCCGCCCAAAAAACAGGACGCGCTTGAATCTATAAAAAATACCGCCATCGAACTTACCTCACTCAATCCTGATTTTATCAGCGTGACTTTTGGCGCGGGCGGCTCAACGCAAAGCTACACCGCCGAAATCGCGCAGGCAATCGAGTCGCAGGGGACGACCGCACTCGCCCACCTCACCTGCGTGCGCTCAACCACCGAAGCGTTGAATCACATCATCAAAAATCTCAAAGAAAAGGGTATCTCGAATGTGCTTGCCTTGCGCGGCGACTACCCGAAAGACGCTGTTGAAGGCGAAAATATTTTTCCGTCGGGATTCACACACGCGAGCGACCTTGTGCCACTCCTCAAAAAAGAAGGCTTCTGCGTGGGCGGCGCGTGCTACCCCGAAGGACACACCGAAAGCGCGAACCGTGACGCCGACATCGAAAACCTAAAGCACAAAGTGGATGCGGGCGTGGATTTCCTCACGACCCAGCTTTTTTTTGACAATGACATGCTCTATTCGTTTTTGTACCGCTTGCAGTCGGCGGGAATCCATGTGCCCGTTTTGGCGGGAATCATGCCGATTACGAACGCGAGCCAAGTGAGCCGCATGGTCGATTTGTCGAACGCATACATTCCGCGAAAGCTCATGGCAATCTGCGACCGCTTCCGAAACAGCCCCGAAGCCATGAAGCAGGCGGGAATCGCTTACGCCACCGACCAAATTATCGACCTCATTTCAAACGGCGTGCGCGGAATTCACATCTACACGATGAACAAGCCAGAGATTGCCCGCGCGATAATTGCCAATGTAAACGAAATTATCAAAGCGACGAACGCATAGGAATCGCCATGACAAAAGATGATTTGATTTTTTTCATCAATACAAAGAAAGAATTTGAATTTTCGTACAACGGTAAAAATTACAACCTCACCTACGACCGTGACGACAGCGGAAACGATTTGATTGTTTTTGGCGAGCGGTTTCAGGGCAAAAAATACAATTCATTCGGCGAATTTATGAACGAGGCTAAAATCGAAAACCACTATTTTCGGGAAATGCTTGATTCTATTTAGTTTTTTCTGGCTCCATCGGAGTTTCGCTTGGTGGCATCTCCACCGTGTCAGTTTCTGGAATTTCGCTGGCGGGGGATTCTTCATTTGGCTGTGCTTCAGGCTCTTTGTTTTCTGTGAGTTTGAGCGTTCCTTTGAGCGTAAAAATTCCTTCTGCTGAATAGGTGGTTTTGAGTTTCCCCGTAAAAATGGTTTTGAGTGATGTTTCGGGGCGGTCCTCTTTGAATTCAGAAATTGCGTGCGCGGGGGAGGCATCTGCTTGCTCGGTTGAATCGGCAGGCGTTTCTTCCGTTTTGGGAGCTGTGTTTTCTGGAATTAAGATAGAAAAACTTTCTGGAACATGAATGATTCCGCTTTCATCGCTTTCGATTTTGTATTCATTTCCGCGATGGGTGAATGTGATGAGCAGTTTGAGTCCATCTTGCGCAATTTTAAAGGTATCTTTGGCAAGGTAGTCGGGAGAGGCAACGGCAAAAAGGCATAGACAATACAATCCTTTTGGAATCTGAAAATTTTTTGTCGTTTTGTCGAATACGAATTCGCGGAGATTTTTTGTGCTGTGAACTTTTGAAGCCCCTGAAACAGTGTCAAAATAGTCTTTATATGTCAGCGCCGTGTTTTGCCAAGTGAATCGCGTTTTTTCATTTTGGTGGGCGGTATCTAAAAACAGATTGATTTTGAGCTGTTCTTTTTTGACTTCGAGCGTTTCTGGTGCTGGTGATTCTTGCGCTGGCTCGGCGGTTTCTGATTTGTCTTTTTTGCCGAATGAAAAAGCGGGAATGCTTATAAATAGAAAAAAGATGGAAAAAAAGAAAAGTGATTTCTGTGGGAATTTCATGCAAAAATGGTATCATAAAAAAAAGAAAATTGACACTGATTTTTACTTTTTTGCTTGTATTTCTATTGATTTAAATGCTCATAAATTCTAAAATACAAATCCCCGTATATTCATTGAGAACGACTGCTCATCGTTTTCAACGTACCGAACTGACGATGCAAAACAGCGACGTACACCAGAATTTATATTGAAGGTTAAAAGAATGAAAACCATTTTCGTTAAAGACTATGAACAAAAACGCGATTGGTATCTTATCGATGCCGCAGGCAAACCACTTGGTCGCGTTGCAGCAAAAGTTGCTTCTATCCTGCGCGGAAAGAACAAATCAACATACACACCGAGCCAGGAAATGGGCGATTATGTTATCATCATCAACGCAGAAAAGGTTGCTGTTTCTGGTAACAAACGCAAAGATATGCTCTACCGCCACTACACAGGTTTCGTAGGCGGTCTTAGAAGCTACACTTTCGAGAAATTGCTTGAGCGTCACCCAACTCAGCCGTTGGAGCGCACAATCGCTGGTATGCTTCCAAACGGCAGACTTGGTCGCCGTCTTATGGGCAATGTAAAAATCTATGCTGGTTCAGAGCATCCACACGCTTCTCAGAACCCAAAAACAATTGAACTGTAATAGGAGTCTATCATGGCAGTAAAGAATATTGCAATCGGAACAGGACGAAGAAAAACATCTGTTGCCCGCGTATTTGTTCGTGAAGGCTCAGGTAAAATCGTTGTAAACGGCAAAGATGTTGCGGAGTATTTCCCAACAGAAACACAGGTTCGCACTGTTCATCAGCCGCTTCTCGTCACAAACTACGAGAACAAATATGACATCTTGATTAATGTTCAGGGTGGCGGTCTTAAAGGTCAGGCTGCAGCATGCTTGCACGGTATTTCTCGTGCACTTTTGCAGGTCGATCCAGATGCTCGTGCATCTCTCAAAGCAAACGGCTTCCTCACACGCGATAGCCGTATGGTAGAACGCAAGAAGTACGGTCAGCGTGGTGCTCGCCGACGCTTCCAGTTCTCAAAACGCTAAGTTTATCTTCGTGTTGTACAACGCTCGCTCAAAAAAGGCGGGCGTTTATTTTTTTTTGCGTATGGAAGAAACGGTAAAACTAGCTGTCGAAGCGGCGGCTCGTTCTTTGGCGCGGTGCGAGCAGTGCAGGGCGGGCTTGGAGCGCAAGCTGCTTCAAAAAGAATTTGAAAAAGATGTGATTCAGCAGGCATTGGACTTTCTTGAAGAAAAGGGGTATCTTAGTGATGCACGCTATGCGGAGTATTGGATTCGTAATCACTGTACTTTTAAACCGCAGGGCAGAATTCGCTTGCTTAATGAGCTTACTTCTCGCGGAGTTTCCCGTGAAGTTGCAAAAAATGCGGTAGAATCCTACTTTGAAAAAGTTGATGAAGTCGAATTGTGCAAAATTGCCTATCAAAAACTTGTTTCAAAACAAAAAACTGAGCAAAAAATCATAAAATCGCTTGCAGATAGTGGTTTTTCGTATAAAATAGTAACGAAAGTTATAACAAAAAATTTATAAAAAAAAGAAGGGATTAGAATGCCTCACAATGAAAACAAACCTGTTATGTATTCTGCTCTCGAAGTTGCAAAACTCTGTGGCGTTGTAAATCAAACCGCAATTAACTGGATTCGTAACAATCATTTAAAGGCCTTTAACACACCGGGCGGGCAGTTCCGAGTGTACCCAGAAGACTTGGTTGAATTCATGAAGTCGCGTAATATTCAGATTCCTGCTGAGTTGCGTGCAGCTTGTTATGGCGAGTCTTATATTCCCCGAAGCATTCTTATTGTTGATGATGACAGAGGCTTAAATTCTGTCGTGGCAAAATTTCTAAGCAAAAGAATCGAAAATCTCGGCGTTTTTCAGGCATTCGACGGCTTTGAGGCTGGTTCTTTAATGACCGAAAAATTACCCGGAATCGTAATCCTCGATCTTGATCTTCCTGGCATTGACGGCTTTGATTTGTGCAGGCGAATTAATTCAAGCGAAAAATTTGGCAAGCCGGCGATTATTGTTATTACCGCTCTTGAAAATGATGAAGTCGAATCAAAAGTAAATGAGCTTGGCGTAAACTGTTTTATGAAAAAGCCGCTTAATTTGGCAAATCTTGTCGATACTATAAACGGTATCCTCTAACATGCAAAAATCTCTTTGTGCGATAGTTGTTTTTCATCTTCTCTCTCTTTCTCTTGCGTTCGGTCAGACTAAGACTGTTACGGCAAAATCGGTAATTGATGCGGCCTCAAAAAAAACTGCGCTGTCGGATTCTATCTCCTATCTGCAAAAAAATGCGCCCACCGTTACGGCAAGTGCGGAAAAACGCGCGGTCTATGCATTTTTGGCAGCGATATTGGAGCAGCAGGGGCAGTATGCCGAAGCGCAAAAAACATATGCTCAGGCGGCTTCTATTCAAGGCAGTGCCGACTCGATTGTTTCTGGCGTTCCGAATAAAAATTCTGAGGAGCTTGTCATTGATGCCATTCGGTGTGCGCTCTGTGCCGGAGACTATTCATCCGCTGAAAAATATTTAAATTCTTCTGTCCGCAATACAAAAGACGAAAAAATTACTGCCTTTGTAAAACTGTATGAGCAGTGGAGCATTTTATGCAAGGCAAAGAACGAGGGCGAAACAAAAGAAAGCATCGCGATGCTTAAAACCTATGCCACATTGGACTCAATGAAGGCTGTTCGTCCGTCAATTTTGCTTACGATTTGGCATCTTACTGGAGAAAGTCAATACGCTGAAACGCTCAAAAAAAATCATCCCAAAAGCATGGAAGCGGCAATCGTCAAAGGCGAAATCCAAACCTTGCCCACGCCGTTCTGGTATTTTATTCCACGAAATGGCGTTGACCTGCCCGAAATCGCAGATTCGTCTGTCTCTGTCGGAAGCGGAGCCGTTGCAACGCCATCAGCAGAATCGTCATCGGCTTCTTCATCCTCTTCAAAAAAATCAGCTTCAAACGAAAAAATTGTCAAACAGCAGCTGGGATTGTTCCGCGAAGAAGCAAATGCAAAAGCTCTTGCCGAACGGGTAAAAGCAAAGGGATTCAATGCAGAAATCACTACAGAAGTTCGGCCAAGCGGCACCAGATATTATATTGTCGTCGTAAACGAAAACGCAAAAGGCTCGGTTGGTGATGAGCTTCGCACGGCAGGATTTGAGTGCTATCCCGTGTTTGAATAAACACTTAGGACCGTTTTTGCGCACATTTCGTGTCTAATCTTTTGCCCAAAAATGCCGATATTCACAATATGGAAAATGGAAATAATTTTAACGAAACATTTCTTCAAGCAGTAGATGCGAAGGCTCAATGGTACGATACGGAAGAATTGCCGAAAATCCTGGACAATTACCGACTTATGCACACTTGTGTAAAAGTCATTTTTGATTTTCTGGTTAAAAAGGCACTGATTACGCCGGATCCCTACAAGCTTGATAAAAAGATTTCCGATATTAAGGCTCCTGAAAACGAACAGTTTGTTGAAAATGAACGCTCTGTCGTTATGGGGCAGCGATTTTCCGATTATGAAAGCACGCTTGATTTCTTGTGCAATTATTACAAATTTTCCGTTTCCCAGATTTCACTCGCAAATATCAAAAAACTCATGGATTTGAACAATTCAATTTCATGGAACTCATTTTCTGCAAATTCAAATAAGATTAACACGCGCGTGCTTGCGACGATGGTTTTTTCTGCACGGCAGAATAGCGATGCGTTGACGGCAAGCATGGTGAATGACAATCTGTCAAAGGCTTCCCACGCGCTGACGGACATCAACGCAAGTCTTAAAGACTATACTGAATTCCAAAAAGAATGGTACAAAGGTCAGATTCGCCGCAATGTCATGGCTTCTCCCAATTTTGACATGAACAAGGCTCTTGCAGATCATGCCTCTGAATTGCAGCAAATCAAAAAGAATTTCGCCGCCGGGATGGGAAAAGTTCCGTTTTATGGTGAATTGATTGAAGAAATCATTCAGGAAGATCAGGGCGATAAAAAAACAGAATTCCAGAATCGTGCGCTTGCAAAACTTTCAGTTCAGTCAGAAAAGGATAAGAAGACTGAAAAACGAATCGACACGAAAGCGTTGATAATGAGTGCTTTGCAAGTTTTAGGCTCAACCCCTCCACAGCTCGGCGTGATTATTCAAAAAATCACCGATAATCACGATGTGCTTGAAAGCGAGCACAATTCTTTTATGGATAAGGTAAAACGAGCGATGAGAAAGGCATTCGGAATTGCCGAAAAGCCTTTGTTTTACAATGTGACATTTGTTGATCAGACGACTGGCGAAAAACGACTGGAAAAAATCAACTACCAGACTTTTATGACCGATATGGCGACAAAAGCACGGCGATATTCGAGCGTGGCACAGACCAATTCGCCAGGCTACCAGAAAATTGCTTCAATGCCAGAAGAGAAAATCGCTGAATTTGTTTCTGCTCAGATAGCGGATTGCAATAAACTCATGGCGATTCTGAACGCAATGGATGATTTCTTTAAGAATGCCGCTGCTCCTGCAAACAAGTCAAAAATCAAGGGTCTCAAAATCGACATCACGACGCTCAAAAATTCTGTGGTGAAGGCAAATCAGCTTCGTGTTGAATATACTTCATACATTGAAGAAGAAGCTCAGATGAAACGGCTCGGAATATCTGGGTAATGGTTGTACAATAATTGTCTAATCGATAAAAAATCTCTATAATAGACAATTATGTACTACACAATCAAAGAAACGGTCGCCGCGCTCAAAAATGGCGAAACCACAAGCGAAAAATTAGTTCAGTCCTCAATCGATACATTTACTGCTGATAAATCAAGTGAAAAACCGCTTAACGCATTTCTCGAAATTTACGAAGATGCCATTGAACTTGCAAAAAAGGCTGATTCAGAAATTGCTGCGGCACGAACGGCGGGCACAATCGATGCGCTCTTTTCCGAAAAGCCGCTTTTGGGCGTTCCGTTCGCAAACAAAGACAATATTTCAAGCAAGGGGCATCGCCTTACCTGTTCAAGCAAAATTTTGGAAGGCTATGTCGCTCCGTACAATGCCACGGTAATCGCTCGGCTTGTCGATGCGGGCGCGATTCCGCTCGGTCGGTGCAATCAGGATGAGTTCGCTATGGGCTCTTCTACCGAATATTCAATTTACGGCGCAACTCGAAACCCAATCAACCGCGATTATGTTTCGGGCGGCTCTTCGGGTGGCTCAGCGGCGGCGGTGAGCGCAAATCAGGCGTTGTTCGGATTGGGCACGGAAACGGGCGGCTCGGTTCGTCTTCCTGCTTCATATTGCGGAATTTACGGCTTAAAGCCCACATATGGCGTTCTTTCACGCTGGGGCGTTGTCGCGTACGGTTCTTCTCTTGACCAAGTGGGCATTTTGGGGCACACGCCACAAGATATTGCGACACCTCTTTCTTTAATGAGCGGTGTTGATTTTTATGATGACACGAGCGCGGATTTGCCCGATTCAGACAAATTGGCACAACTTTCGGCGTATACAGATTTTTCTTCGCTCAAAATCGCTGTTCCCAAGCAGTTTGAAGAAGCGAAAGGCTTAGACGCTGATGTCAAAAAAGTCTTTGAAGACACAAAAACATGGTTCGTTTCAAAAGGTGCAAAAATCGAAAGCGTTGACTTGCCGATTTTGGAAGCCTCAATCGCATCTTACTATGTCATCGCGCTTTCTGAGGCGGCGAGCAATTTAAGCCGATTTGACGGCATTCGCTACGGTCATCGTGTTGATAACGGGCAGGGCTACGACCAACTTTATGTTGACACTCGAAGCGAAGGCTTTGGACCAGAAGTCAAACGCCGAATCATCATCGGAAACTATGTGCTTTCTGAGCAATTTTCGGGCACAACATACAAAAAAGGCATGAGTGTGCGTGCGCGTATTCAGCGTGAAGTCGCAGAATTGTTCAAAACATATGATGTGATTCTCTGCCCAACCTGTCCAACGGCAAGTTTCCGCTTGGGCGAAAAGGTTGACGACCCGCTTGAAATGTATTTGAGCGACTTGTACACGGTTTTTGTCAATTTGGCTCGAATTCCGTCAATTTCAGTTCCCGCAGGCTACACCTCAAAAGAAAACAAGGCTGCTTCTGAAATGCCAGTCGGAATTCAGTTTGCGGGCGCGATGTTCAGCGAGGCAAAACTCTTGCAGATTGCTCAGAGCTATGAAGAAGACCACAAAGGCTGCGGAATTCCTGTCAAAAACTAGGAAATTTCACCTGTCCTAAATTTTCACTTGTTTACGGCGCAATTAGAGGATAAAATAAACAAATATGGAACACAAAGAATTTGATTTGATTACATTCGGCGAAATCATGCTTCGCCTCTCACCGTCGGTTAATGAACTTATCAGCAAAAGCGATTCTTTCAAAAAGCACGCTGGCGGCGCAGAACTCAATGTTGCCTCAGGCGTCTCTCTCTTAGGCTTGCGAACAGGTATTATCACCCGTCTCCCCAAAAACCAGCTGGGTACATTCATCAAGAATCGAATCCGTGCTTCAAGCGTGAGCGACGACTACATCATTTTCGACGACTCTCCCGAAGCCCGCGTCGGCATTTACTACTACGAAAACGGCGCATATCCGCGAAAACCGACTGTTGTATACGACCGCAAAAATTCCTCAATCACAAAGATTTCCGCAGCAGAAATTCCAGACGATATTTACTCAAAAACACGCATGTTCTATACCTCGGGCATCACGCTCGCTTTGAGCGAAAACACGCGCACGCTCGCCGTAGAGATGATTAAAAAATTCAAGGCGGCAGGCGCACAAATCGCGTTCGATGTAAACTACCGCGCAAATCTGTGGGACGAAGATACAGCACGCAACACAATCAAGTCAATTCTTCCGTATGTCGACATTCTCTTCATTTCCGAAGAAAGTTGCCGCCGCATGTTCCAAAAAACTGGCTCGCTCCAAGACATGCACCGCGATTTCTGCAAAGATTTCCCGAACATCAGCTACATCGCCTCTTCAATGCGCGAAGTTATCAGCCCAAAAGTGCATTCGTTCACTTCACTCGTCTACTCAAAAAAAGACGACAAATTCTACACCGAAGAGCCGTACAAAGACATCGATGTCGTTGACCGAATCGGAAGCGGTGACGCGTACTGTGCCGGCGTTTTGTTCGGTCTTCTTCAATACGACGACCCGCAAAAAGCCACTGAATTCGGAAACGCCACTTGTGCCACCAAAAACACGATTTTCGGCGACCTTCCGCTTTCCGACTTCAACGAAATCAGCTCAATCATCAAGAGCCACCACGCTGTCGGCAAGCAATCAGAAATGAATAGATAAGAATTCTTTGACTAAAATAAAAAAATCGCCGCACGGACGCGGCGAAGAGCCAATTGGCCGCAAGAATTTCCTGCGGAAATTCTTGTCAGGACAGGATGTCCCTTGCCTCATACAAAATAATCGCGGCTGCTTGGGCTACATTAAGGCTTTCAATCGGCTGCGATTTTTTTTCGTCAAAATCAGCGGAGAACGGAATTGTAATCAATGCATCGCAATTGTCACGCACGATTCTAGAAATTCCGTGCTCTTCGTTGCCAAGCACAATGAGCGCGGGCTTTTGCTTTTGAGCGCACATCACAGAAATTTCAGAAACAGGCGTTTTTGCTCGCACATCCGTGCCAAACCGAAGCATTTTGCCCCTCATCGAAACGAGCAGTTTTTCAATCGATTGAATTGAATACACGTTCACATATTCCATGCCGCCCTGAGCCACGCGGTATGAACTCGTGGTAACAGAAGATTGCGCTTCATCGCGCGGAATCACGATGTTTTTAAAGCCAAAAAATGCCGCGCTCCTTACGATTGCGCCGAGATTATTTGCGTTTCCCACGCGGTCGAGCAAAATCGCGCTCTCTTTGTTGTGAAGCCAGCCATCAGTGATTTCTACATTGAGATGCGGAATTTCCTCATCGTGAATCATGGCGACCACACCCTGATGGTGCGGAGTGCCGCTCAATCGTTCAAGCTCGCCCTCTGGAATATTATTGTACGGAACCCGTCGTTCCGCAAGCGACTTGAACAAGTCCTTAAAATCCATCATTCGGTCGCGCGTGTAATAAAAGCGCGTGATTTTTTGCGGATGCTCTTTTACCAAAGCCTTTACTGCCTCAAATCCGCACACTGCAAGTTCATTTCGAATATCGTTTTTCATAATGAAATAGTATAAAATAAAATCCTAAAAGTCTATAACAATATATTGACCAATACGAAATAAATTTGATAAACTATTTGCCACTACCAAAAAATTGCTCAATATATACTGAAATAAGGAGAATGTTCTATGAAACGAACATACCAGCCATCAAAAGTTAAACGAAACAGAAAATTTGGATTCCGCGCTCGCATGGCAACTCGCGGCGGACGCATGATTCTCGCTCGCCGACGCGCTAAGGGCCGCAAGAAGCTCTCAGTTTGCGACGAGCACAAGAAATACTAGAAGGGTAATGTCACCCTGAATTTATTTCAGGGTCTATTTTATTAGATTCTGAGACAAGCTCAGAATGACGGTTACTTAATGGAGCAGATTTTATGAAGTCAGCAGGTTTTAGTCGTGAAGAACACATCAAACGCCCTGCTGATTTTAAAAATCTCTTCAAAAACGGCAAGCGGGCAAGCGTTTTTGGGGCAAAATTGTTTTACCTTCCCAATTCGCTTGGCTTCAATCGAATCGGTTTCCCGCTTCCCCGTGGTTTTGGCACTGCGGTCGAACGAAATCGCGCAAAACGATTCAGCCGCGAAACGTATCGTAACTTTAAAACACACCTGAACACCGGATATGATATGCTTTTTTTGGTCTATCCGCCATCCGAAAAAGACTCGTTCAGCACGCGGTGTGTTCAATTTCGTACATTGTGTGAAAAAGTAGGATTAGTCAAAGAGTGAGAAAAACGATTGTTTTCATTTTATGCCTTCCTATCCGCTTTTACAGGAAATTCATTTCACCGTTTAAGCCAGCGTGCTGTCGATTTTATCCTTCATGCTCCGCTTACGCGCTAGAAGCGTTAAAAAAGCATGGTGCCGTCAAAGGCATGTATCTTTCTACCAAACGAATCTTGAAATGCACTCCTCTCCACTCTGGCGGTTACGACCCCGTTCCGTAGCAAAAGGATATAAAAATGGAAAAAAACACTGTATGGGCTATTGGGCTTTCTACGGTGGTTTTGGTCGGATTCTTTGCGGCACAGACATTTCTGTTTCCGCCGGAGCCGAATCAAAATCAGGCAGAAACGCAGGCTCAGGTCGAAAAATCAGAATCTGCTGAAAATGCGTCTTCAGGATCAACGGAATCTGTGCTTTCTGAAAATGCGGTCAATTCAGACCTTTCAGAAGCGGCTTCAATTTCTTCATCTTCAACAGAAGAGTCTTTAAGCGAAGAAACATTCACCGTCACAACGAACAATGTGCGTGTCACTTTTACAAATCGTGGCGGCGACATCATCAGTTACGAGTTGATTGAAAAAGACGAGCGCGGAAATCTCAAAAACCGCGACGCAAGCACAGGCAAGGGCGTTGAACTCATCGAAAATGTGACCGAAAAGAACCGTGCGTTCGCGCTTTCACTCGGCGGGGCAACTCATGCAATCGTCAACGACATTTTCAACGCAAAAATTCTTGATGAAAAAGATGCTGCAACAGGCGAAGTCAAAAATCACAAAATCGGCTTCTTCAAAAAATACACCTACAAAAATGCCGACGGCTCTGACAGCGAATTTACGCTCGTAAAGACCTACACCTTTAAGCCAAACGATTACACTTTCAAACTCGACATCACGATTGACGGTGGCGAAAATTTCAAAGGCCTTGATGTGGGCGGTGCGGCGTACACGCTCAGAACGGCTCCTCAGATTGGTCCAAAATACAATCCAAAGGCTGACCGCTATGAATACCGCCAGCTCGTTTCGTTCAATGGCGAAAAAGTCAAAAAAACGAACATCGGCACAAAACAGACCAAAAATTACGAGCGCGACTGGGTGTGGACTGCTTTGGCAGGTAAATATTTTGAATTCATCGTCTATCCAGAGAATAAAGCGGCAATGGCGAGCACGGTTGTGTATGATTCTCAGATTGAAGTCGGGGAATCGACAAACGCACAGCTCAAAATGACCCGCAAGGCTCTCGATAAAACGCAAGCGACCGACACTTACTACATCTACGCAGGACCGCGCAACGAATCTGAACTTAAAAAATATGTTTCAGAAGATAAAAACGAATGGGGCTTGAGCGGCGTTCACTTTAATGAAAGTTTGCAGACTTCGGGATTTTTGTACTGGCTCGAAGTCGTGCTCAAATTCTTGCTTGAAAACATCAACAAAGTCGTTCACAACTGGGGCGTTTCAATCATCATCGTTACGATTATCTTGAAAATCTGCTTGTTCCCGATTACAAAAAAGAGTTTGGAAGGCACGCAGAAAATGCAGAAATTCCAGCCGAAAATGCAGGAAATTCAGGCAAAATACAAGAATGACCCGCAGAAAATGCAGATGGAAACGGCAAAAATGTACAAGGAAATCGGCTACAACCCGATGAGCGGCTGTTTGCCAATGCTCTTCCAGTTCGTGATTTTGTTCGCGATGTACAATTTGTTCAACAACTACTTTGAATTCCGCGGCGCGTCGTTCATCAGCGGTTGGATTGACGACCTTTCGCAGGGCGACCACATTGGCCCCATTTTTGAGCACGGACTTCCTATTTTGGGCTGGAATCAAATCCGCATCTTGCCCGTGATTTATGTGATTTCGCAGCTTTTGTTCGGAAAAATCACGCAGAACGGCGGTACGGCTTCCAGTGCACAAAACGCGAGCCAAATGAAAATGATGATGTACGGTATGCCGATTATGTTCTTCTTCTTGTTCTACAACGCACCGGCAGGATTGCTGCTCTATTGGACGGTGAGTAACATCTTCCAGCTCGGACAGCAAATCGTAATCAACAAAATGATGAAAAATAAATAGGAGAAAATAAAATGACTTACGAATTTGAAGGCAAAACTGAAAAAGATGCCATCGAAAAAGCAGCGATTGAACTCGGTCTTGAAAGTGACCAGTTTGATGTTGAAATTCTTGAAACCCAGAAAAAGACATTGTTCAAATCTGGCTATGTCAAAATCCGTGTTCACACTGATGAAGCAACTCCAGGCGTAAAATACGATGATGAATCTTCTTCACCAGTTGAAACGGCAAAACGCGTGATGGGCAACCCGATTCCGCAGGACGAATTTGAGCAGAAATTGACTCAGTTCGTTTCTGATGTGATTGCAAAAATGGGCTACGAAGCAAGCGTTGAAATCATGTTCCGCGAAGAAAAGAAACTTGGGCTCAAACTTTCTTCTGAAAGCTCGTCAATTCTCATCGGTCGCAAAGGAAAGAACCTTGACGCGCTCCAGTTGCTCGCAAATGTGTACGCAGGTCACCTCGGTCGCGAAGATGTGCGCGTGATTTTGGACACCGAAAACTACCGTGTTCGCCGTGAAGAAAATCTCGTTCACTTGGCATACACCACCGCTGACAAAGTGCGCACCAAGAGAACATCAATTCTTCTTGAGCCGATGAACCCGTTTGAGCGACGATTGATTCACACCACGCTCAACGATTTTTCTGACATCGAAACCAAGAGCGAAGGCGACGGCTTGTACAAACAGGTACGAGTAATTTACAAAGGAAAATACTAAGCCAATCCTTTTAAAATCATGTGAACGATAATGTCACACACAAATATTCCTGCAAGCGTAACCGAAGTGATTTGGAATGCGCGCGCAGGAATATGTTTTTTTAGCCATAAAATGGTGGGAATCACCCCGTAAAACAGCAAAAATCCGAAAAGACCGAAAATTCCAACGGAGCGAAGGCAGACATACCCGCCGATATTGCCGAAATTCCACGGCTCGGTGTTGTAATCCCACAGGCGCAACCCGTTAAAACAGTGAAAAAGCACAAATCCAACGATAAATTCAAGAATTCCGCACACAAAAAAACTGATTAAAAACACGGCGAGCGGATTTTTCTGCCATTTCCAAATTGAAAGCGTCATAAAAATCGCACCTACGCCGTAAATAGGAATCCACGGACCGAATGTGGAGCCTCGTTTGACAAAATAGCCCCACGCAATTCGATAAAAAATCGTTTCGTAGATAAAGCCACCGATGGCACCAAAAACGCCAATGAGCAGCAAAATGAAGAGGAAATCTTTTGTTTTCGGAAAAGGTTCGTGTGAATTCATATGATTCCTTTAGTTTTCGATTACTTTGCAAATCGCTTCGTACAGTTCGTCAAATTCGGTGAACGCCGGGATATTTGGGAAATCTGCTTTGATTTTGTCTGTGGTTCGGAAAAGAAAGCCTGCTTTGCTTGCCTGAATCATGCCTAAATCGTTGTAGCTGTCGCCCGAAGCAATTGTGTCAAATCCGATTGACTGCAATGCCTTTACTGTGGTGAGTTTTGACTGAGCACAGCGCATTTTATGGCTGGTAATAAAGCCTTTTTCGTCGACTTCGAGCGAATTGCAGAAAATCGTGGGCATGCCGAGCTTTTTCATGAGCGGGGCAGCGAATTCTTCAAAGGTGTCGCTTAAGATAATCGTCTGGCACTTTGCGCGGAGCTTATCCATAAATTCTTTTGCGCCAGGAAGCGGGTCAATTTTGGCAATCGTGTTCTGAATGTCTTTGAGCGTAAGCCCGTGCTCCTTTAAAATGCCGATGCGCCACTGCATAAGTTTGTCATAATCAGGCTCATCGCGCGTCGTGCGTTTAAGTTCTGGAATCCCAGACTCTTCTGAAAAAGCAATCCAAATTTCGGGCACAAGAACGCCTTCCATATCCAAACAAGTAACATACATAGAAAATTCTCCTAAAAAGTGAAAAAAGTATACCAAAAACATTGAAATTGTTAAATGGTGCGTTAAAATTTCTGTATCCGTATAAAATTTATACACATCGTCTCACTGTCTATATTTTTATACAGTTTTTTTCTTCCGTATAAAATTCTGCACAAATTTATATTTTAAAATTTTCCCACACGAAAAACTTTTCTTACTTACATAATTCTTTCTATTACAACATTTTATATTTTTTCATTCTTCAACTTTCCGTTTTCAATTTTAAAGTTGGCACGCTTCTTGCTTGTATATTTTTGTACAGGGCAGGGACGCCCAGGAGTTTTTTATGAAAATGTACGAAATGTATACGAGCCAGATTCAGAAATATCCTCTTTTAAGCGCGGAGAGCGAAAAGGAAATCGCCCGCAAAATTTCTGAGGGCGATAAAAAAGCGATGAACACTCTTGTAAACGCAAATCTTCGACTTGTCGTAAGCGTTGCGAATAAATTTAGAAAGACATACAAAGTTTCTGTAATGGATTTGATTCAAGAAGGAAACTTGGGGCTTATGGCTGCGGCAGAAAAGTTTTCTTCACAGTACAACACGCGTTTTTCTACCTATGCCTATCCGTGGATTTTGCAATATATGCTCCGATTCTTGCACAATAAAACGGCGATGATTGCAATCCCCCAGCGAAAAGAAGAAGTCTTGCGCCGTCTTTCAAATTTCAAGAGCGAATATTCAGTTGCTTCTGGAAAAGAGGCATCAAAATCTGAAATAGCTCAGTCACTGGGAATAACAGAAGAAGAATTGAGCGGGGCATTGGATTGTCTGTATACCTGCACGAGTCTTGATTGTGAGTGTAATGACGAAGGCTCGGCAACGGTCGGGGATTTGATTCCTGATTTTACCTATGATCCAGAGCGGCAGTTTTTTATGGACATTGCGAAGAGCAACATCAAGCAGCTTGTCTCAGAGCTTTCAGAAAAAGAACGATATGTCATCGCAAACCGATACAATTTTGAGGGAAGCGTTCATGCGCCCACATTGCGTGAAATCGGACTTTCGCTTGGAGTTTCTGCTGAAACGATTCGGCAGACTGAATTGAAGGCACTCAGAAAAATCCGAAAAGTCGTTGACGAGAAAAAGCTTGAATTATACACTGCGTAATTTTTGTGCGAGTTCGCTCCGCGCAGATTCTACGGGTGAATAATTGAAAATTTCTTAATTTCCGTGTATACTATCGTTGATGATTGATGCCATAAAAGCCGTTGCGTTCGATATTGACGGTACGCTTTATCCATCATTTTCTCTTTATTGGCGGCTTGTTCCGTACATCATTCGGCATTTTCGTTTTTATCTCCATTACAACAAAGTTCGCAGGCAAATGCACCGCACGGCTCCGCTCCCAGATTTTTACGAATATCAGGCGCGGCTTTTCGCCGAAAGCAGGGGCTGTTCTGTTGAGCAGGCAAAATCTGCAATCAAAGAAATTGCCTATGACGGTCTCAAACCGTATTTTCAAAAAATCAAGCCGTTTTCCTATGTCGAAGAAACATTTAAAGCCTTAAAACAGCATGGCTATAAAATCGCGCTTCTTTCTGATTTTCCGCCACAGCAAAAAGGGGAATTGTGGGGGCTTATTCCGTATTGCGATTTAATCTTGGGAACTGAGCAAATCGGTGCGCTCAAACCGTCAAAATATCCGTTTGGAATCATGACGAATGCGCTTGAACTGGAGCCTGGCCAGATTCTCTATGTGGGGAACAGCGTCAAATTTGATGTGCAGGGAGCTGCCAATGCCGGTATGAAAACGGCGTTAATTGCTTCAAAATTCAAAAGAATTTTCATTAAAAAGGCAAAGAAAGCGGATATTTCATTCTCAAACTATCGTCAATTCTTAAATATTGTGCTATAATGTAGCGACTTTACTTATTTTCAAAATTCGGGTGGGGAAAAAGTGATAGGTTTAGCGGTACTCTTGTCTGTTTTGGCATCGGTTGCAACTGGTGTCGTAATGAAACGATTTGGGGGCTCTGGTTCGCCAAATGAAAATCTTCGTATCTATGTCGAAAAAAGCAAAAAAGAAATCGAAAAATTGTTTGAAGGATATGGCAATAAACTGAATTCCCTTTCTGCCAACCTCGAAACACAGCAGGCTCAGGCTGTGGCGGCGGTAAATCGGCTTCAAAATCAAATTTCAGAATGTGATACGGCAAGCTCTGAATTTGACAAACAGTTTGAGGAAGTCGAAAATGTTGGCCAAAAACTCGAAGCGTATGGCAAATTCATTCAAGAACTCATGGAAATGACAGAAAATGTCGAAGAAAACCTTGCTCGAATCAAAAAAGAATCTGCCATCATCGAAAAACTCAATTCACGAATCGCTTCGCAGGAAAAGGCGGTGGAGCGTCTGGATGGGCGAATTCCAGAAATCGTAAACGAATTCTCACAGCGTGCTGAAGAAAACTTCCGTGAAGTTAGTGCGGATTTTGTCAAACAGTACAAAGACCAGTCAAAGTCACTTGAAGATTCTGTTAATGCGGCAGAAGAAAAAACCAGAAATCTTCTGCAAAGTCTTGAAACTGACATTCACGAAGCGTATGCGGCGGCGGCAGGCAAGGCTCAAAATCTTGAAGATGCGGCATTTGAACAGCTCGCAAAATCTGCTCAGGCTCGAAAAGAAGCAGTTCTTAAAGAACTTGAAAATCAAACACGCGAACTTGCCTCTCAAATTAATTCAGAAATTGAGCAGGCTCAAACCACAAATAATTCTAAAATCACTGAAGTTGAGCAAAATCTTACGCAAAAACTGTCGAATGTCACTTCAAATGTCGAAACGGAGATTTCTCAATTTCAAGAGAATACGAATCAAAAACTGTCCGCTGTTACTTCAAATATGGATGCCCAAATCGCGCAATTCCAAGATGACACCACCCAAAAGGTCAACACTATTTCATCAAATGTCGATACAAATATCTCAAATATCGATTCTTCTGTCAAAGAGCGGTTCAAGCTCCTCGTGCAGCAGTTTAAGGCGCAGGATGCAGAACTCCGCCAGCTTCTTTCGGATTCTCTTTCCGCCGCAAAAGCAACGAGCAAGGAACTTGCCGCCGAAACGAGCGGGAATGGCAAAACGCTGGAGTCTTTGCGCGAAAATCTGGGCAAGCAGATTCAGTCTTTGCAGGAACGCTATGCCAAACTGTATCAAAAAGCAATCGCAAACGCAGACGAAAAAGAAACAGCAGCGTACGCAAAATGGCAGGAAGTTTCAGACAAGCATCTTGAAGAATTCAAAGTTCTGGTCGAAAACAAAATCAACACGATGCAAGGTGATGTCGTTAATCGGGTAAGCACATTCACTGACGGAATCAACGAAAAGCAGAATGAAGCCGAAGCAAAAGTTGACGAAATGCAGCGCGACATGCTCACAAAAATCACCAATTTGCAGAACGAAGTGGACACAAAGGTTTCAGAATTGCAAGGTTCTGTCGAAGCGAGCGTGGGCGAAATCCAGCGTGAAGTCAACGCGCGTGTAAACGGCTTACAGGGCGATGTTGATGTCAAAGTCACGAACTTCACAAACGATATTTTTGCGCGCCAACAGGAAGTCGAAGAAAAGGTTTCTGGCATGGCGGACGGCGTTGAGAATAAATTCAACGAATTGCAGCAGGATGTCATCACAAAAGTCGGGGCATTGCAGGACGATGTTGACCAAAAGATCGACTCAATCGAAAATTCCGTGCAGGGCAAAATCGAAGAACTCAATGGCACAATCGATGGCAAGGTGAGCGGACTTGTGCAGACGGTTCAAGAGCGTGTGAAGAATCTTGACTACGATGTTGACGGCAAAGTGAACGAAATCGTGAGTGGCATTAACGAAAAGATTGATTCGCTCCAGTCAATCGTGGATTCAAAAGTTGATGGCATGGAAGGTCGCGTGAACGAAAAAGTCTACACGCTTGAAAGTGCGGTCGATACGAAAATCAATGAATTGGACCAGAAAATCGGTGATAAGGTCGCTGATTTGGACGACATTGTTGAGTACAAAGTTTCGGGCATTGACGAGGCGGTTGCCAAAAAGGTCGATGATTTGCAGAATTCGGTCGATTCAAAAGTGTCCGTGCTTGAAGAAACCGTTACCAAAAAGGTCGATGATTTGCAGAATCTTGTGAACGGCAAGGCAAATGACCTTGAAGGTGGCGTATTCGATAAAATCAATCAGCTGCAAAATCTTGTGGAATCAAAAGTTACGACTCTTGAAGGCGAAGTCAATCAAAAAGTCGAAGGCTTGCAGAGCGAGGTGGAATCAAAAGTTTCCTCCCTTGAAGATGAAGTGTCACAGAAAGTTGGCGGCTTGCAGAATGCAGTTGAGTCAAAAGTCGGCTCTCTTGAAAGCGAAGTCACGCAGAAAGTCGGTGATTTGCAGGCGATGGTTGATTCAAAAGTCAGTGGGCTTGAAGGCGGCGTGAACGAGCAGGTCACTACACTTCAAAATCTTGTTGATTCAAAAGTCGGTGAACTTCAAAATGATGTAAATACAAAAGTCGGCTCTCTTGAAAACGATGTGAATTCCAAAGTCGGGGATTTGCAGAATATCGTTGAGTCAAAAATCGCTGACCTTGACGGCACGGTCGGTCAAAAACTGGAACTCTTGCAAAATCTCGTCAATGGCAAGGCGACTGACCTTGAAGGCGGCGTATTTGAAAAAATCACGGAATTGCAGAACACGGTTGAGTCAAAAGTTTCTGGTCTTGAAAGCGAAGTCACGCAAAAAGTCGATGGCTTGCAAAATGCGGTCGAATCAAAAGTCTCTGGTCTTGAAAACGAAGTCACGCAGAAGGTCGATGGCTTGCAGAACGCGGTTGATTCAAAAGTCTATGGTCTTGAAAGTGAAGTCACGCAAAAAGTCAATGATTTGCAGACGATGGTTGATTCAAATGTCACCAACCTTGAAAACGGCGTAAAAACAAAAGTCGATGAGTTGCAGGGAATTGTCGGGCAAAAAGTCGGCGGATTGCAGAATATCGTTGAGTCTAAGGTTGTCAAAATCGTTGAAGGTGTCGAAAAGCGCGTTTCCGATTTGGAAGAAATGGTCAATTCAAATGTGTCGAACCTCAATGCGGGCGTAGAGCAAAAAATGGAGCAGCTTTTGGACGCGGTGAATGGCAAAGTTTCCGAAATCCATTTGAATGTCGTTGACCAAGTGACGGGCTTGCAAAACGAAGTCGATACAAAAGTTTCTTCAATGCAGACGGGCGTTCAGCAGATTGTAAGCGATTTGGAAGAACAGGTTGATTCAAAAGTCAATGCCCTTCAGGAAGGCGTTTCTGAAAAAGTCACGAGCTTGCACGAAGAAGTGGTCGAAAAAGTCACGAATTTGCAGGATAATGTGGTTGACCGCGTAACGAATTTGCAGAGCGAAGTTATTTCCAAAGTCGAAAATCTTGAAAACGAGGTCGAAACGCGCATTTCTTCTCTTGAACAGAGCGTTGACAGCCGTGTAAATGGCGCGAACGAAAAGGTAGAGGCAACGCTGAGCGAAGTCAAGCAGAATCTTGCGGCTTCAACAGAGGGGGCAAGCGAGGCTGCGGCAAGCATTACCAAAACGGTTTCGGCGGCAAATGATCAGCTTCAGAATTTCAAGTTGCAGTCTGACCAGCAGATTAAGGCAATCAACGAAATGCTCAAAGATATGCTTGAAAATATCGCGGCTTCATACGATACCAAAAAATCCGAGCTGTTCAGTGCGGTTGACCGTCAGCTTGAAACCTATCAGAACGAAATGAAATACCGCTTTGACAAACTGGAGCAGACGGGCGCGGATGTCGATTCACTTGGGGAGGAATTGCGCCTTGCGATGAGCAACACGCAAAAGAAAGTTCTTGAAGAATTCCAAAAATTCACCGAAGAACAGGCGGAGCGGCACAATCAGTTTAAAGATGCCATCGATAAAGATTCAGAACTCACGCAGACGCGGTTGAACGAGCTTGAAAGTTCTCTCAAAGTGCTTGAAGAATCAGCAAGCACGAATGTAAGCGCGGCATTGAATGCGTTTGAAAAGAAATACGGCGATGATTTGAAACGCCGCAGCGACGAAATCGATGCGAATATTGACTCATGGCGGCAGAATTTCGATTCAAAAATGTCGATTTTGCAGTCTGACGAAGAAGAAAACCGCCGCCAAATCGAAGTCAAATATGTCGAGGATTTGCGAAGCCATGTCGCTTCCCTCACCGAAAAAACGCGTGAAACAATGGAACGCTACGATTCTCTCATAAAGAAGACGAATGACGATTTGCAGGCGCAGATTATCGAAGTCGAGCAGAAAATGCACGATTTCCGCGAGAAAAACCGTGCTGATTTGGATGCTGCCACCACGAATTCCGATTCATACATTAAGGGCACGCTCAAAACATTCGGCGACCGCCTCAATGAGCTTTTAAACAAAACGCTTGATTCGAGCAAGCAAAAAATCAGCGATTTGGAAGTTGATTTGCTTAACCGCACCGAAGCCAACAAGGCGAACATCGATGCGATGATTGGCGATTTCCGCGCTTGGAGCACGCAACTCAACGGGCAGATGGAGCAGTCAAAGTCGCTCTTGAACGACAAATTTGACAACATCAACAAGGCGGCGGAGCAGTCGCTTAACGAACTCAAAAATAAATTCGGCACTGATTTTGAAGAATTCAAACGCACGGCAAATGCCGACCAAGAAGAAATCAGCGCGAATATTACGCAGCTCAAAGACATGGTTAAGTCTTCGGTCGAAAGTTTCCGAACTGAATCAGAAAAAATCGTCGCTGAGCAGCAAAAATCGTACGATAAGATTCTTGCCGAAACACAGGAGCGAATCAACACACAGAATGCAGATTCTCAGCGGGCGGTGCGCGAAATCCAAGAGCAGATTAAGGCGATGAAAGATCAGCTCGCAGACCGACAGGCAGAGTCTATCAATCAGATGAACAACAACACCGATGCTTTGCAGAGCCGATTCAGTGAAATCGACAGCCAGGTCAAGAATTTTGAGGCGCGAATGCAGATTTATCAGAAAGCCGATGAATTGCAGGCGAGCCTTGAAAAGCAAATCGAAGGAATCAAAGCGGAACTCGGCAGAATCGGCACATATCAGTCTGTCGTGAACGATTTGGAAAATCAGTTTGCGAATATCCAAAAAATCAACAACGATATTGACCAAAAACTCGGCCGCTTTACGGCAGAAAAGGCCCAGATTGATTCCATTGAGCGCGACTTCAACAAGCTTGTGGGGTTGAGCGACAACATGGAAAAGAAAATCGAAGAATTGCAGACCACGAATTCGGATTTGCAGTCTTTGCAGCTCACGGTGCGCGGTTTCCACGAATCGCTTGATAAAATCTCTGGTCGCTACGACAATCTTGAAAAGAAACAGGCGATTATCGAGCAAGTTTCTGGTGAAGTCGACAAAAACTTCGATAAACTCAAAGATGTCGAGGCGCGGCTGGACAAAATCCAAAATCAGGCGGAAGATTTGCCTTCTACGATTTCAAATATTCAGGCTCGCATTGATGAAGTCATGGAAAGCTCTGGCAAAATCAACGACGCGATTGAGCAAGTTACTTCATTGCAACGACTTCTCAAAGAAACCGAAGAAAAGGCCGAGCAGGTTCAGAAAGCTCGTGAGGGAATCGTTAGCGCAGAGACGCGCCTTACGAATCTTTCACGCGAAATTGACAATAAATTCGATATGCTTGAGCGAATCACGCGTACTGAAGTCGAAAATGTTGCTTCAGAGCAAAAAGTTTCGTTTAATTCTTCTTCTCGCTTGTCGCCAAAAGACAAAGAAACTATTCGAAGTCTTATTCATAAAGGCTGGCGCAAAGAAGAAATTGCCCGAACAACAGGCCGAAGCATTGGTGAAATTGAGCTTTTGATTGATATGGAAGGTTTGACTTCAAATTAATCACGAAATATCAGGCTTATTTTTCGAGAAGGCAGACCGACCACACTTCGACGGCCTTGCCTTCACCAATTTCGCCTGATTTTTCGCCCGTTTTGGCTTTGCAGAAGATTTGATTTGGCTCTACGGTAAGAATTTTTGCGATTGACTGGCAGACACGCTCGCGGTAAGGCAAAAATTTGGGCTTTTCGAGCGCGATAACGCAATCAAGATTCACGAGATTCCAGCCCGTATTTTTTACATCGGACCAGCATTTTTGAAGGAGCATGGCAGAATCCGCGTCTTTCCATTGTGGTTCATTTGGCGGAAAATACGAGCCAATGTCTCCCAAACCGCTTGCTCCCAAAAGCGCGTCAGTGATTGCGTGAAGGAGCACATCGCCGTCTGAGTGACCGGCTTCGCCTTTTTCAAACGGAAGTTCCACGCCACCGAGCAAGAGCTTTCGCCCTTCTGTGAGAAGATGTTTGTCGTAGCCTAAGCCAACACGAATCATAAATAAGCCGTCATTTTGAATTTAATTCAGAATCTTTAAATCTTCGGGGTAGGTGATTTTTTTGTTTTCTGGGTCGCCCATAACGACTTTGACACGAGAAAGTGACTCGCCGTTTGCATCCTTGCGTTTTGCGGCGTATTCATCCCAGATTTCAGTGTCGTCGGTAAAGGTTTTGCTTGTTTCTGAGGCGATTCGGTGCGCCTCTAAGATTGGCTCAAAGCGGAACACCTGTGGCGTTTGCACGGCGGTAAGGCTTGAGCGCACTAAATGCTTTGTGATAAAACCGTTTTCGTCAATCTTTTTTTGCGTTTCGGTGGGTTGAAGGCCAGGAACTGCAGCCCCGAATTCATTTGCCGCACGGTATGTGAGTGAAATCGTTTCTGCTTTGACAAACGGCCGTGCGCCATCGTGGATAAAAACGAGCGAGCAATGTGGAAGTTGCTCTGAAATGGCTTCGAGCGCGTCATGCACGGATTCCTGACGGGTTTTGCCACCTGGAACAAAAATGAACTTGGTTTTGGCATTTTTGACAAATTCGTCCGCAAAAAGGGCTTCTTTGGCTTTTTGCTCGTTGGACTTTATGTCTTCGGAATTTTCGGCGGTAGGGAAGGTGATAACCACAGTGGCAAAATCGAGCGTGCTTAAAAATGCCTTTGCCGCCTGAGAAAGAACCGTGCCGTTTCCCATCGGGAGAAATTCTTTTTTGATTTTTGTGCCTGTCTTGTCAAAACCGATTCGTGTGGAAGAACCGGCCGCCACAAGAATTAATGCAAGTTCATTATTTTCCATAAAAAACTCCACCGTTATTCGTCATCGTCCATGTCGTCATCGCCATCGGCAGAATCACTTCCTGAATCAGAATCATCTGAATCGTCATCATCATCGTTATCGTTGTCAGAATCATTGATTTCATCAGAAAATTCATCATCATCGTCTTCGTCATCATCGGTGATAACTTGCTTTTTGGGAATGAGTGCGCCCAATGGCTCAAGTTTTGCGTGGAGCATGGCTTCGACTTCTTTTGAGGGCTTGCCCAATGCAAACGCGATTTCGTCTTCGAGCAATTTTTTTGCATTGTCGTACAATTTGCGCTCCAAAATAGGAAGTTCCTTTACCTTTGAGCGGTGATAGAGCGTGCGGACAATGCTTACGATGTCAAAAATACTGCCTTTTTTGAGCAGGTCGAGATTCATCTGGTAGCGGAGTTTCCAGTCTGAAGTGACTGATTCAATTGCCTCGCCAAGAAGCGCAAGTGCCTTTTCTGCATCTTCTGCCGCAACAATGGGGCGAATTCCAATCATTGATGCATTTGCGACAGGAACCATAACAATCATATCAGAGACTTCGAGATAAATTTTGTAATATTTGACGGTGTTTTCGCCAACTTGTTTGTCAAAAATTTCTTTGATTTGACCGACACCCTGACTGGGGTACACAACACGCTGGTCAATTTCAAATTCGATGTTTTCTTCACTCATATTCGCTTATTATATCATAAAAATCACTAAAAGCAAAGTGAGAAAAACACGCTCTCGTTAAAAAATCAGTGTAAAAGTTAGAATAATTCGGTATAATGCTTTTATGTCAGAAAAAAAATCACGCTCGTTGCTTTCAGCCGGGCTTTCCCTTTCTTTTTTTACGCTCTGCTCGCGCATTTTAGGCCTTGTGCGCGAAATGACAAAGGCTGCTTTTTTGGGTACATCAAAATATGCGGATGCGTTCGGAATTGCCTTTATGATTCCGAATTTGCTCCGTCGGCTTTTTGCCGAAAATGCGATTTCCGTTGCTTTTATCCCCACTTTTAAAGGCTATCTTGAAGATTCTGATTCTCAGGACGGCAAACAGACTATCCGTGAGTTTTTGAATGCGACGCTTACGCTCATCACTTTTTTGACGACATGCGTTGTACTTTTGGGAATTATTTTTACGCCGCTCATCGTGCGGATTTTTTTGGATAATACCGATGGCGAATTGATTGCGGAAACGGCGGTGCTTACGCGGATTATGTTTCCGTATTTGATTGTGATTTCAATCGCGGCGTTTTTTCAGGGCATTTTGAATGGCGTTAAGATTTTTTCACCTTCAGGTTTTACGCCTGTGCTGTTTAATTCAATCGTCATTGCAGCTACCTACATACTCACTCCGGCTTTTACTGATTCGATTGAAGACACGGAAATTCGTGCCCAAATGGCGGCCCGTGCAATGTCAATCGGCGTTATTTCTGGCGGCTGTGTGCAGGCTCTGTTTCAGCTGCCCTTTGTTATAAAAACCGGCTGGACGGTTCACTTTACCACGCTAAAAAAGGCATTTTCAAATCCAGGAACGCGCCGCGTTATGAAGCTGATTGTGCCCACGATTATCGGAATGGCATGCTATCAGCTCAATGATGTGGTTTCAACGGCTTTGGCGGGAAAGGCAGGCACGGGAATCGTTTCATCGTTGCAGTATTCGCTTCGTTTGCAGGAACTTATTCTGGGAATTTTTGCGGTTTCAATCGGTACGGTGATTTTGCCGGATTTGAGCGGCTTGGCAAAAAAAGAATTATGGTCAGATTTTAACGCAATGCTCGTGCAGGCGGCAAAAATCATGGCATTGATTTCAATTCCCGTCACTTTTTTTTCGCTGGTGTGTGGGGAAGACATTATTTCGCTCGTATATAAATCAAAAAAATTTTCAGATGAATCTGTCCGCCTTACGCTCGTGGCGTTCCGATGGCACATAGCCGGGCTCTTTTTTATCGCATTGAACAGAATCCTTTCTCCCGCATTTTATGCGCAGGGGAACACAAAATCGCCTACGCTTGCCGGAATTATTGGATTTGCTGTGAATATTGCACTTGCGCTTGCAATCGTTCGTTTTCGGAATGACGGAACGGGCGGCGGAATTGCGCTTGCTCTTTCTGTCGCAAGTTTTGCAAATACGGTCGCGCTCTTTATTTTCTTGACGAAAAATCAAAACCTGGATGTTGGCTCTGTCACAAAAGGAACGGTTTTTTATGCGCTTAAACTCGTTGTGTTTTCCGTTGTGGCTGCGATTCCCACATTCTTTGTCAGAAATGCGCTTCTCCCCGTTTTTGAAAATTACGGCCGATTGATACGCTTTGGCGTGCCGGTTTTTGCCTGCGCGTTGCTTTTTGCGCTGATTGGCGTGGTTTTGCTTGTGAGTACCAAAGATGAAATCGTAAAAGTGATTGTGCGAAAGATAAAACGCTAGCATTCATGTGCCGAAAATTTCCATTAACTCCAAATCCGACTAAAATCGCAGAAAAAAAATTGAAAAAAGTGGCGAATACATGTGAAAAATCAAAATTTTGTGTTAGAATAATAGGATAATGAGTTACGGTTTGGAACATCTGGAGTCAAGGCAACTTGAAGGCTTAATCACAATTCTCAATCAATGTTCAGATTCATATCTTTTTGTCTTTGATCTTTCAAAAGACACTTATTTTATTTCTCCATATGCCCGTACGCTCTTTAATTTTCCAGAAGAAAAAATGGAAAATGCCACGCAAGAAATCATGAAAATCGTCTACTCTGAAGATCAGGCATCCTTGCGTGCAGAATTAGATTTACTTAAAACAGGTAAACGCTCCGAGCACAATCTTGATTACCGCTGGGTCAATAAAAACGGCAAGCCCGTGTGGATTCGCTGCCGTGGCAGAATCTTGCCAAACAATACCGAAGACAAAAAAATCTTAGTTGGTGAAGTTTCAATCGTTACGGACGAAGATAAAACGGATTTGCTCACGGGGCTTGCAACCGAGTCTCAGTTGCGAATTGATTACGGCTCAATCTGGACAAAAAAACAGAATGTCTCAGGCTTTATGCTCAAAATCGACATCGACAATCTTGGGGCAATCAACGAACAGTATGGCGTTATGACTGGTGATGTTATCGTCTCAAAAGTGGGCGATTGTTGCCGAAAGATCTGTTCTGGAGTCGCAAAAGCATACAAACTTTCCAGTGATGAATTCGTCTGCATGAACCTCACTGGAAAATCGGCTCTTGTCGCTAAAAAAATGTACGAAAACCTGCGCCGCGAGATTTCTGAGGCGGAGCACGGGCTTGGCTACGACATTATTTTTACCGTTTCAGGCGGCATGGTCGCCTTCATGAACGATTCTACGCAGCTTGACGGCTTGCTCCGAAAGGTAAATTATTCAATCAGCACCGCAAAGCGAAACGGGCGCAATAATCTGGTCACCTTTAATGCCGTTGATTATTCAAAACACCTTAAAAACCTTGATTTCCAAGAAAAAATCCGCGATTCAATTCGCAATGATTTTGCTGGCTTTGAACTGTACTATCAGCCAGTCGTTGATGCAAAAAATCTCTACCTCGACGCAGACAAAACGATTCTGAATGTCATCGGTTGTGAAGCGTTGATTCGATGGACTTGTCCTGGTTACGGAATTTTAAATCCCGATGAATTCATACCGATTCTTGAGCGCACGGGCATGATTGTCTCTGTGGGGCGGTGGATTTTACGAACGGCCTTTATGCAATGCGTTGAATGGAACCGCTTGCAAAAAGATTTCCGCGTGAGTGTCAATTTGTCGTATATTCAGGTTAAAAAGAGCGATATTCTGCGTGATGTCGAAACGGCCATGCTTATTTCTGAAGTCAATCCCAAAAATGTCACATTGGAGCTTACCGAAAGTGGCTATATCGATAACGGCGATGAACTTCAGGCTCTTACCGAAGCGTTCTCAAAACTCGGCGTAAATGTTGACATCGATGATTTTGGAACGGGCTATTCAAATCTGCGCTATCTCCAGTATCTAAAAGCAAATACGCTCAAACTTGATTACACATTCGTCCAAAAAGCCACTGCGGGCAACGAAGGCGACCGAAAAATCATCAAGCACATTACGCAAATGGCGCATGAGCTTGGAATGCAGGTCTGCATGGAAGGAATCGAAGAAAAGAGCGACATCGAAAAGCTCATCGAGTACGGGCCGGATAAATTCCAGGGATTCTACTTTGGCCGCCCGTGCAACAATGTCGACTTCCGAGAGCACCACTTGCGCCTTGACGCAAACAGAGATGTGTACAAAAAGAATCAAAAATAAGATTAAATATAGTGCTTTAATTCAATCTTGTCGAATTTCTTTGTCTTAACGGCTACGATGTAGCTTCCTGTGATTGCCGAAAGAACATCGAACGCGGCGGCAAAACTGCACAGAATCGGTGTGGCGGGGCGGAGCAAAAGATAGCCAGCCTCAAAACCGCGTCCGTATATGGAGCAAATTACCGTGAGCGCAACGAATGTGCCACCTTGCGGAAAGCCTCCCAGAGCGAACGAGATAATAAATGAAACCGCAAAAATCCAAATAACATCAAAAAAGGTAAAGCCCAAACTTGAATATGAGCGCAAAATCGTGACGAAACAAACGGATGTGACTAATGCCGTTCCTCCGCGTGCAAAAATCGAAAAGAGCGGAAGAGAAAAATAATTCGTTTCGTCGTGGAAGCCCAAACTTTCTTTTGTGTGCCGTTGGTTCGTGAGGAGCGAAAGATTTGAGTCTCCTGAGAAAAACGCTGTAATAATGGAACAAATGCTTGCGTACAGAACATGGTACGGGCGCAAGTCCTTGCACAAAAGCCGCAGAATGAGCGGGTAGATAATGCCAGCTACAATCACAAAATCAACGAGCAGCATAAAAAAGAGCGGAACGAATGTGGAGACTTCAAAAATCGTGCGGGCCTGCATGACCCAATATGCAGAAATTGCAATCATGCCGACAGAAAGCCATTCGACAAAAAATGCGGACATTGTTTGGCAAATTTTCATGGCAGATTCGATGAGGGTGAGCACAGGCTTTGAATCATTCGTATCTGAGGCACAGACTCCGCCCAAAAAAGCGGCAAGGAAGAAAATAGGAAGCAGATACATACCGCCGTTGAGTGAATCAAAACTTGACAAGGGAAAAATGCTGAAAATCATTTCTTTAACATTGATTGTGGGAACCTCAGAAATTTTTTCGCCCGTGATAGGAATGCGTGGAAGCTGTACGATAAGAATGGTGAGCAAGCCCAAAATAACCAAAATGAGCGTAGAGCCGACGATGGTTCCGAGCGTCCATACGCTTGTCTTTAAAATATGCTTTTTGCCCCGAAGATTGAACAGTGACATGGCAGTTCCGAAGAAAATGAGCGGGATGAGCGCGTATCGTCCGAATCGAATCGCAAATTCCGAAAGAAAAGCTACGGCAGAATCAACAGCAGGAATATTGAGCGGAAGAATAAATGCCGCAATGATACCCAAAATTGTGCCAATGACATATTTAATCCAAACTTTCATGCTTCTATTATACCAGTCTGAGGGGAGCGTTGCAAATCCTGTCGGCGGGGCTTTCTGTCGGCGGGGCTTTCTTTACTATTATCTTGTTTTTCAGTATATTTATAGAACTATGTTAGACAAAGTTTTATCCGTTATTTTCGGCTCGCAGAATGAGCGCGATGTTAAAAAGTTACTTCCCATCGTAAAGGCAATCAACGATAAAGAAGAATGGGCAAAAAGTTTGCCCGCCGAAGAATATCCCAAGCAGACGCAAGTTTTTAAAGAGCGGCTTTCAAAAGGCGAAACGCTCGACGACATTCTCCCCGAAGCGTTCGCGCTCTGTCGTGAAGCGGCAGCGCGTGTACGAGGCGAGCGGGCGTATGATGTTCAGCTCATGGGCTCAATCAACTTGCATCAGGGGAAAATCACCGAAATGAAAACGGGTGAAGGTAAAACGCTCGTTGCGGTTGCTCCCGCCTATCTCAATTCGCTTTCGGGAAAGGGCGTGCATGTCGTTACCGTAAACGATTACCTTGCCGAGCGCGATGCCAACACGATGCGACCCGTTTTCTCGTATCTCGGCGTTACGGTCGGAACGATTCTGTCTAACATGGACAATGCTGTCCGAAAAGAAAACTACAACTGCGACATCACTTACGGAACGAACAACGAATTCGGCTTTGACTACCTTCGCGACAACATGCAGATTGAGATGGCTCGCAAGGTTCAGCGAGGTTTCAACTATTGTATCGTTGACGAAATTGACTCTATTTTGATTGATGAGGCCAGAACTCCGCTCATTATTTCGGGCGCGGGCGAGGACGACACTTTCAAATTCTACGAGGTCGATAAATATGTCGATTTGTTTGAGGAAGCCGAAAAAGACCCGAAAACCGATGACTACTATGATGAAGTCGAAATGACTCCCGAAGAACGCGCGGCTCTCAAAGGCGACTACAAAATCGATGAAAAATCAAAGCGAGTCTCTTTCACCGACAAGGGCATGAACAAAATCGACTCAATCCTTCATCAGCACAATTTGATTACCCCCGAAAGCACGGTTTTTGACGAAGAAAATTTTGAGTATGTGCACTACTTCACTCAGGCAATCCGAGCGCACCGTTTGTACAACAAAGATGATGAATATGTCGTGCGTGACGGAAAGGTTGAAATCGTCGATGAATTCACGGGTCGTATTCTTGAAGGACGCCGCTATTCAGACGGGCTTCATCAGGCAATCGAAGCGAAAGAGCATGTCAAAATCGCACAGCGAAACCGCACGATGGCGACTGTCACCTTCCAGAATTTCTTCCGCATGTACACTAAGCTTTCAGGCATGACGGGTACGGCGGCAACCGAGGCGGTTGAATTCCAGAAAATCTACAAATTGGACTGCGTTGTCATTCCCACGAATCTTCCTGTTGCCCGCGTTGACGAGCAGGACGAAGTGTATCTCAACGAAAGCGACAAATGGAACGCAATCGTCAAGGAAATTCGTGAGGCGCACACGAAAGGTCAGCCTGTTCTGGTCGGTACGGTCTCGGTCGAAAAATCAGAGCATCTTTCTGCCCTTCTCACCCGAAACGGAATCAAGCACGAGGTTTTGAACGCAAAGAACCACGCGCGGGAAGCGTTGATTATCGCTGAGGCGGGAGCTAAAGGCGCGGTCACGGTCGCAACGAACATGGCAGGTCGTGGTACGGATATTAAGCTCGGCGGAAGCTATGAGCAGCGCGCCTTGAGCAAGGTCGGAACGGAAGCCACTCCCGAAGAATATCAGGCGGCGGTCAAAGCCGAAAAGGAAAAGTGGCAGAAAGACTACGAAGAAGTGAAGGCTCTCGGCGGCTTGTATGTCATCGGTTCAGAACGCCACGAATCTCGCCGAATCGACAATCAGCTCCGCGGTCGTTCAGGACGACAAGGCGACCCCGGAAGAAGTAAATTCTTCATCTCTATGGACGATGATTTGATGCGACTCTTCGGCGGCGACCGAATGAAGAACATCATGACCCGAATCGGCATGGAGCCGGGCGAACCGATTTATCACCCGTGGCTTACAAAGGGAATCGAAAAGGCTCAGAAGAAGGTCGAAGAGCGAAACTTTGAAATCCGAAAGAATTTGATTGACTACGACGATGTTCTGAACGAACAGCGCGAATTCATCTATCAGCAGCGAGATTCAATCCTCGAAGATGAGAATTTGAGCGAGCGAATCATGACCACGGCAAAAGACTACCTCGACGATTGGTTCTTTGCCTACGAAAAGCACGGAAGAAAGAGCGCACAGGCTCAAAAAGAACTTGCCGAGAACATCAAGACAAACTTCGGCGTTATGCTTCCGCCCGAAATGCTCGTCGAAGAAAAAGTGCTCTCGCTCTTGCAAAACGACATCACCGAAAAAGAAACGCTTGTCGGTCACGAGCAGTTCAATATGTTCATCCGCTACCAGTACATTCAGGCAATCGACCGAAAATGGCTCGACCAGCTTGAATTCTTGGACAGTCTTCGTGAGGCAGTACACTTGCGTGGCTACGGTCAGCACAACCCGCTCACTGAATACAAAATCGACGGCTTCAACCAGTTCGACGCGATGATAGAAAAAATCCGTATCGAAATCGCAGGCAGAGTGTTCAAAGTGCGCATTCAGATAAATCCCGCGCCACAGCCACCACGCCAGGCAATGCAGGGTAACGCCCAGCACTCAGAAGCACAGAGCATGAGCCAACAGGCCGCCGCCGCTCAGGGCAGAGGGGCAGCAATGGCACGAAACGCGCAAGCCGCCGCAGGTCGCACGATGGCAGGAGCGAGCACAGGACAGAGCGTCACCGTTGTGCGCACTGGCCCCAAAATCGGGCGCAACGACCCGTGCCCATGTGGAAGCGGTAAGAAATACAAAAACTGTCACGGCAGATAGTAAATGTCACGCACGGCATATAACTCATTGGAGGAAAAAATGGCTTCAAAAACTGTTGTAAATAATTATGGTTCATTTGATGTCACATTTGTGAAAGGAAAAGGTTCTACTGTTTACGACTCAAATGGCAAAAAATACATCGACTTTTTGGCGGGAATCGCCGTCAATTGTCTTGGACACAATTTTAAACCGCTGGTAAAAGCTATCTCTGCTCAGGCAAAAAAACAGATTCATATTTGTAATTATTTTGTCAGCGATGTGGGCGTTCAGTATGCGAATGAACTGCTTGCCGCAACGGGATTTGACGCAGTGTTCTTCGGGAATTCCGGCGCAGAAGGTAACGAAGCTGCAATCAAAGTCGCAAGAAAATACGGCTATCTCAATGGCGGAGAAAAACGCCGTGTGATTTATACGCTTGAGTCTTCGTTTCATGGGCGCACATTGGCAACGCTTACCGCAACGGGGCAGGATAAATTCCATCCTGCATGCTTTGCGCCGTATGTCGATTGCTTTAAGACAATCAAAGCGAATGATTGGGAAGCGATAAAAACTGCGTTTGATGACACAACAGCCGCGCTTCTTATTGAATGTGTTCAGGGCGAAGGCGGTGTCAATATCGTGGATTCTGATTGGGCAAAAGCCGCCGCCGATGCTGCGCGAAATGCTGGTGCGATTGTTATGGCGGATGAAGTGCAGACGGGCTTTGGACGAACGGGAACCTTGCTTGCAAGCGAGACGCTTGGCTTTAACCCCGATGTCGTTTCTTTTGCGAAAGGTGCTGCGGGCGGAGTGCCGTTCGGCGGAATCTTAATCAGAGGAAAAGCAGCCGATGTTTTTAAGGCGGGCGATCATCAGTCTACCTTTGGCGGAAATCCGCTTGCCTGTGCCGCAGGCCGTGTCGTTCTGCATGAAATTACAAAACCTGGATTTTTGGAAAGCGTCACCGAAAAAGGCGAGTACATCCGAAACCAAATCGCTTCTTTTGGGGCAAAGTGCGTGGGTGAAATTCGCGGAAGAGGCTTGATGATTGGCGTGGACATGATTGCGCCGGTAAAAGCCATTGAAGTCGAAAAAAAATTGCTTGAAAACGGCTTGCTTACTTCGACTGCCGGCTCAAATACGCTCAGAATCGTGCCACCTTTAAACATTTCGTATAAAGAAATCAACAAAGGCCTTGAGATTTTAAAAGAAGTCCTTTTGAAATCTTAATCATATTCAGAATTTTTATTTTTTTTGGAGGATAAAAAATGAAAAAAATTCTTTTTGGCGCTGCTGCCCTTTTGGCTTCAGCTTGTATCTTAATGGGCTGTAACGAAAAAGACAGCAAAATCAGAATCGGTGTCATTCAGTTGGTTGAGCATCCTGCTCTCGACAAAAGCTATCAGGGCTTTGTAGACGGTCTTGCTGAGGCAGGCTATAAAGATGGCGAGAACATCATCATCGATTACCAGAATGCTCAGAATGAACAGGCAAATTGCGTTACGATTGCAAATAAATTCGTAAACGACAAAGATAATCTTATCTTCGCAATCGCTACTCCTGCAGCTCAGGCAGTCGCAAATCTTACCAAAACCATTCCGATTCTTGTTAGTGCGGTCACTGATCCAGAATCAGCAAGTCTCGTAAAGTCAAATGAAAAACCAGAGACAAATGTTTCGGGCACTTCGGATCTTACTCCTGTTGCCGCTCAGATTGAGCTTCTTACAAAAATCGTTCCAGAAGCAAAAACGGTCGGTCTTTTGTACTGCTCAAGCGAAGCAAACTCAATTTTCCAGATTAACATCGCAAAAGCTGCCTGTGAAGCAAACGGACTTTCTTACATCGAAGGTTCTGTTTCAAATTCAAACGAAATTCAGCAGGTCACTCAGAGCTTGGTCGGCAAAGTTGACGCATTCTATGTTCCAACAGACAACATGCTTGCCGCTGGTATGGCAAATGTCGCAATGGTCGCAAACGAAGCAAAACTTCCGATTATTTGCGGCGAAGAAGGTATGGTTGTTTCTGGCGGTTTGGCAACATATGGAATCAATTATTACGAACTTGGCAAACTTACCGCTACTCAGGCTGTAAAAATCTTAAAAGACGGAGCAAATCCGGCTGAAATGCCAATCGAGTACCTTACAAAATTTGATTTCAGCTACAATCAGGAAACAAAAGACGCGCTTGGAATTGAATTCCCTGCCGATTTGTAATTTTTTATGTTCTGTTGCCCTGATTTTTTCGGGGCAACGCTCCTGCTTTTGATTTTGCTCAATTTTGTGTTATACTTATAGAGAATATGATTGCACTTGTTGCGTTTTTAGGAAATTACGGCGAAGAATACAAAAATTCTCGGCACAATGTGGCATGGCAGTTTGCTCATCAGCTTCCTTTTTATTCCAAATTCTATTTTCAGAACAAATTCAAAGGCGATTATGCCGCTGTTGAGACACGAACGCTTGCCGAATGGATGGCAGAAACGGGCGTGCTTACCACAAAAGACGGTGGCGTTCCGCGTGTTCCAGAAGAAGCTCCCGAAAAAATTTACTTTTTAAAGCCGCTTACTTACATGAATTTGAGCGGAGAATCGATTGGGGAACTTGCCCGATTTTTTAAAATCACTCCAGAACAAATTTTAGTCGTGCATGATGAATTGGAGCTTCCGCTTGGCACGGTGAGCCTTAAATGGAGCGGTGGATTAGGCGGGCACAATGGTCTTCGCTCCACAAAATCTGTTTTGGGCACGGCGGATTTCTGGCGGCTTCGGTTTGGCATCTCAAAGCCTGCAAATGTTGACATCGCAAGCTATGTGCTTTCAAATTTTACTGCGGATGAAAGTATAATTCTTGCACAGGAATTTGTGCCCACGAACGAAATGTTTTGCAAATTACTTCTTTCCACTGACCCGAACAGAATTCTTCAGGGGTGGAGCAAGAAACGAATAATTGAAAACTGAATACGGAAAACTAAAAATGGAAACTGAAAAAAAATCAATAGAAAACGCATTCTCACATTTTTTTGATATTGTAAAGGCGGTGCGAAAGGGGTGCCCGTGGGATAAAGTTCAGACCCCGCTGTCTTTGCGCTCGACTTTTTTTGAAGAAACCTGCGAGGCGATAGATGCGCTTACGCAAGAAGATTCTGCCCATGTAAAAGAAGAACTGGGCGATGTCCTTTTAAATGTCGTTCTGATTGCATATATGTTTGAAGAGCAGGGGCTTTTTACCGTTGAAGAAACGATCAATGGCATTGCCGAAAAATTAGTCCGCCGGCATCCGCATGTTTTTGCCCAAAGCGATGGAAAATCACAGGTCAAAGAAGATGTCTCGGATAATCCAGAAAAAGTCCTGAGCCAGTGGGAACGCATCAAAGAAAATGTAGAGGGGCGAAAATCCGAAAGTATTTTGGATTCTATTCCTGAGAATTTTCCGCCACTTTTAAAAGCCTATAAAGAACTCAAAAAAGCTGCCAAAGCGGGCTTTGATTGGAATTCGCTTTCTGAAGTCAAAATGAAATTCTGTGAAGAACTTGCTGAAATGAACGACGCGCTCATGGATGTTCAGGTTTTGAATCAGTATGATGGCAAACAGATTTTCTCAAAAACTGAATTCACTGAGGAGCAAAAAAAGGCTCAGCTTCATCTTGAAGAAGAATTCGGGGACGCATTGCACTGCTTTTTGAATTACGGACGCTGGCTTGGCATTGATCCGTCGGTAGCCCTGCAGCGCACTATGAAGAAATTTGAATACCGCTTTAAGCAGGTCGAAAAGGGAATGTCTGAAAAAAATCTTGCTATGGATCACCGCAATCACCGCGAAATGATGGATTTTTGGAACGAGGCAAAAAACTCACGCAGAAATCCCGATGAAAATGAGTAGCAATCTGATTGCAAAAAGTCCTAAAATTTGCTAAAGTAATTTCTACGAGATTGTAGCTCAGTTGGATTAGAGCATCTGCCTTCTAAGCAGAGGGTCGCGTGTTCGAATCACGCCAGTCTCAAAGCCGGTTCTTTTGGAGCCGGTTTTTTTATATCTATTGAAAAAAATCCTTAAATTTGTTTTAATGAATGTATTATTTGGGAGGAAATATGAAAATTTCAAAAAATTCGTTGTTTGCCGCTTTTATTCTTTCAGCTACCGCAATGCTTTTTTCTTGCGGTTCTACTGCAAATCTTGACAATTCCGCTAAAAAGCCCGCACAGTCAAAGCCTGCTTCTTCAGGTGGAATCGCAAGTGCTTCAAGCGAAAGCTCAGGCTCAATCACAGCCTCTGGTTCATCTGTAAATCCTGCGGACGCACTTCCGCCAGCTCCTGCCAAACTTACCGAAGCCCCCAAAATCGACTTCGCTGGCACTTCACTTCAAGTTGAACTCGAAAACATGTACTACGATGGCTTTGAGCTTGTTGGAGATGCAAACGCATCAAAATCATACGCGCTCAAATTGCTTAACGATTCTTCATGGGCAATCGCAGAAGTCAACTTCCCGGCCGGCACTTATGAAGCAGTCGCAAATGTCCTTGCTCCTTCAGCAAACAGCACTCGCTTCAATCTGTACATCAACAAAGACACTTATCTTCTCTACGGTTCTGAGCCACCAATCGGCAAATACGAACTTACAACTCGCGCTCCTGCAAGTTTTACGCTTGATCAGCCCACAACGGTTACGGTCAAAATTCAGCAGAACGATATTCGTAACCCAGCGAACGCAGGTCAGAACGGTATGACAATCGACTACCTCTTGTTCAAGAAAAAATAAAACACACTGGGGCAACGCACCCTTTCACAAAAGGTTTCTTTGCCCCAGACCTCATTTCTTCCAAAGGTCAGTTTGAATTCCGCCGATAATAGAGTAAGGCGGTAAAAATGAACAGAAAATCTTTCGTTCTTTCAATTCTTTTCTTTCTTCTTTCTATAATTCCACTTCTTGCGCAGAGCACGGAACTTTTTGAAACCGAACTGCAAAATCCAGAAGATACGACTACTGATTCCCAAAAACTCTGTTTTAAAGAAATCTGGGGCTATGTGATGATTGGCGAAGAAAGCTCTCTTTCACTTGATTATCCTGTCACTGATGTCGGCTATTTTGTGCATGCGGTCAATACTTTTTCTGATTTTGTCTCTGTTCCTGCGCGAAGTGAACGATTTCCTGATTTTAAAGGGCGAATTCACATTGTTTCAAGCGTGGACTCAAAGGCACAGACGCATCTTCTGCTGGATCCTAAACTTCCGTTGCGCAATAAAATTATCAAGCAGCTTATAACTGAATGCAAGGATTACGATGGCCTGCAAATTGACTGGGAACTTGTAATGAAAGAGGATGACAAAAATTTCCGCGACTTCCTCAAAATCCTCAAGAAAAAACTGAAAGGAAAAATGCTTACGGTGGCGATTCCTGCCCGCACAAAAACATTGGAGCGTGATGCATATGATTACGCTGAACTGTCAAAAATCGTGGATAGAATCGTGATTATGGCATACGATGAGCATTGGTCAACGAGCGCACCGGGTCCGATTGCTTCAATTGCCTGGTGCCGTCGTATCGCCGAATACTCAAAAACCGTGATTCCAGAAGAAAAACTGATAATGGGATGCCATTTTTATGCCCGCGCATGGAATAATGAGGATGTCGGGCGCAAGGCGTACCGTGCGTTTAAAATCGAAGATATAATCAAAGACAATAAAGTAAAGGATTTTAACCAATCGAAAGACGGAGACCTAAGTTTTTATTTTGAGAAAAAAACAAAAGTCTCGGTCTTTTATGACACCGCAGAATCCACGACCGCACGCTGCAAAATGTACGCAGACATGGGAATCGACAAACTTTCATTCTGGCGGGTAGGGCAGGAAATTCCTGTATTTTGGGACAGCCTTTGTGCCGATTAGATTTACGCCCAGATTATCCACAGAACAATCGCGGCTGCTGCTGTCGTGATGAGCGTGAATGTGCCGCCAAGTTTGAGCCATTTTCCGAAACTCATCGGGTAGCCTTCTTTTTTGACGATGCCCATTGCGACTACATTTGCGCTTGCTCCGAACGGCGTTAAGTTTCCGCCCAAGCATGAGCCAATCAGAAGCGCGAAAAGGAACAACTCACGGTTGATTCCCATGCTTTCTGCCATATTGCCTGCAACGGGAAGCATAACGATGATGTAGGGAACATTGTCGACAAAGCCTGAAATCAAAATCGAAACGGCAAGAACAAGAATAAAGCCCGCGAGTTTGCTTCCGCCAGTGACCGTTGCCAAGAAATCCGCAAAGTCTTTGAGCAAGCCTGTTTCGCTGATTGCGCCTACGACGACAAAAATGCCGATTAAGAATGCAATTGTTTCCCAGTCAAGGCCCTTAATCAGCTCCCATGTTTCGCTTCCTGTCTTTTTTTGAGAAAGAAGAAACCACAGCACGCCACAGATTCCGAGTACCATAACAAATGAGCCAGAAAGGAACGGAATTTCGTTCGGAATGAAGGAAATTGCCGCCAAGCCAAAAATGAGCGCAAGCAAGAGAATTGCGGGAATCACCGAAATAATTGGCTCGCCTTCGACTTCGGTTTTGTCGCGGAGACGGGCAAACACGGCGTAAAAGAAAAAACAGCCAGCCAGCAACCCTGCCTGAACGACAAAGAAGATGGATAGCTTTCCTTGATGAATGAAGAAGTCGTTGAACGTGTAGCCTGCATAGCTTGCAAAAATCATGCTTGGCGGGTCACCCACGAGCGTTGCCGTTCCTTCAAGATTTGACATGACCGCCAAACCGACCATGAACATGGTAGGATTCATTTTGAGTTTTTTGCATAACGAAAGCGCAATGGGAGCCATGACAAGAACTGTTGCGACATTCTCTACGAAAATGGAAATAATGCCCGTCATCGCGAGGATAAGAACGATTGCAATGCCTGTGGAAGGGCTTACGCGCACAATCCAGTCCGCGATTTTTGCCGGAACTTTTGAATAGAGGAAGAGCGCAGCAATAGTCATGCTGCCAATATAAATCATGAGAACATTCCAGTTTACGAGCGCAGAAAATACATGGGTGAGGGCATAGAGCCGCCCGTCAGAATCGCCTGCCGTTGTAAAAATCGCTCCCGGAAAAACGATTCCCAAAATGATGACAGCAATTGCCGCCACTGTCGTAAAAATGACTTTTTTGTCCTGCCTTGCAATTACAAGCGCATACATCGCTACCGCCAAAGCCAGCACAATCCATTTTAAACTTTCCATAATCTTAACTCCATTCTATAAGAAGCATTATATAGAAAGTAACGCCTTTGCTCAACGCAAATATAACAATAAATTATATGTATGCGTTGCAAAAAGCGAAAAATTGTGGCTGGAAAGAGGGGCTGAAAAGCATGGCTTTTTCTGAAAATTGCCACACGGATTCGGGATTGCTACGCAATCCCACTAGCTTAGTCGTAGTCGTATCGAGCAAAAAGATAGAGTGATGTGTAGCCTGTGTAGTCATTTGGCTTTTGATAGGAATAGGTTTCGTCTACGGTGACGGTTGTGCTGCCACCAACCGTTGTTATTAAATCTGCACCGCCAATGGAATTTAACACCCATTTTTTCCAATAATTATTTGAATAGATGAGGGCGGGAACGTCAATTGTGCCTTCTGCGGTGTTTCGTGCGGCCGGGCAGAAAAATTCTCCATCGCCGTAAGTATGATATTCAATTTTGCGATTTTTTGAACTTATAACTGTGTTTGGTCCGTAAGTGTATGAAAGCAGTCCGTCATCAAAATAATAAGCAATTTTATAGCGATTGATTACATTGCATGGCTTTGAATCTGAAGAAAATGCAGTTCCCGTGTAGACGGCGGTGTTGTTCGTATAATTTGTGTCATAAACACCGACATTAAAATCTTCGTTCAAGGTGACATAACAGGCATCTGAAAGCCCTGCTGGATTTATAGCCTCGATTTTTGCGATGTAGCACGAGCCGAAATTGCCTAAAACAATGAGAGATGTTTCGTTTTTCTTAACAGAGCCTGCATAATAATCAAGCATGGAATTGTAATTGTCTGGCGTAAAGACTTTTACAACATCATCTTGTCCGATAAATGGCGTGACATACTGATTCCAGAATGAATCTGTCATTACAGAAGGAACACTTGCAATAATCTGCGAGGGAAGAAGCGTGCCGTCGGTGATTTTTGAAAGGTCTGCAAGAGTAATTTTAAATCCACTTTCGTTGTTTGAATTGTCCGTCCAAGAAAAAAGAATTCCGTATGTGTTGAAATCATAATCATCAATTTGGTTGTTTGAAGTCAGTTTTGTAACAGTGTCAGTTGTGCTGTCATAAACTGAATAAAAACGATAGTCCATGCAATAAGCAGCCTTGAATTCGCTCGGAGCGACAGGTAAATTCAAAAGGACATTAGGAAGGTAGATGTCTGCATTAATCGTGCGGTTCGGCAAAATTATGATTTTGTCTGAATACTCGTAGACAAGATATTCGCCGCCTTGTTCACTGAATGTAACTTTCATGTCGTAAGAGCCAGATGCAACCGAAGCGAACCAATTGCTTGTTGAAACGGGTACTGTTTTACTTAGTGATTCCAAGCCCCATTCTGAAGTTTGTGCAGAACCGTTTTCTTTAAAAAATCCGACTTTGATTTTAAAATTGCTTAAAAGGCGAGAAACTTGTTCGTCTGTCCAAGTGTCAGAATCCAAATAAAAATTAAGATAGGCCTTTCCAGGGCTGGTGAGTCCATTTGTGGAAAGATTAAATTTTACATTTGTAGAATATGTTAAATCGGCTTGAGTGTAGCTAATGAAGATTGCATTTGAAAGAATTTCCGTTGTTGTAAGTTCGCTAGGTTCTGTTTCTGTAACGGCGAGCGTAAAAGTATATGTCGTTATGGGAAAATCTAATTCCACAGTTCCTGTAGTGCTTGAAGTAGACTCAAAATTGACTTTTTTGGGTGAAACCGTGCCTTTTGTAGATTTACCCCAAATATAAAAATAATAGTTTTGAGAAGAATCTGATAAATCAATTGCGTCTGCGGTGATAGAGCGGGCTGATTTTGAAATTAAAACTTTGCTATCACTGGAATCTAAAGTTATATACATATATTTTGCAGAATATAAAATATTTTCAAAAACTTCACCAGATGCTATGTCACTGCACGAAACAATAAAAAGCGTGCAACATGCTAAAATGAGAAAGCAAAGTTTTTTGAAAAATTTTACTGCAAAATTTGTTTTCATTTTGAAGAAGTATGCAAGGGGGCATAGCCCCTTGCATTAAAAATTAGTTGGTCGAAGTATCAACGATTTCGAGAACGATTACATAAGAATATTGCTTTCCTTTGTATTCGCCCACAACTTTGATGTTGAACTTACCGTCACCGAACGAAGAAATATCGAAGGTGTCATTGTAAGTCGTTGGGTCAAGCGTGCCAACCGCGACAACCTTTGAAGTAGCGTTGTTTGTGACTGAGTATGAAATGTTATCATACTTAAATGCTTTCTGGTGAGCCGTTTTATCATCTGTATCTACTGCAGCCTGAGTATATGCAAGTGTCAAAGATGTGGCAGAAGTAGAATTTGTGTAAGTGAATGTGTAAGACTTACCAGAACCAGTTGCTCCTGTAATAGCAAGTTCGCCATCTTTGAAGTCGTAAGTAATATCATTGTAGATTTCTACTTTTGCTGATGACACTGTGTAACTTGCGAACAAATCAAGGTTCTTGAAGCCCAAGTATCCATCTGGAAGATACACTTCATGAGCGTCTACTGTAGCAAGAGCGGGGTCACTTGCAGAGTATGAAGGATAATCAGTGCTTGTGTTCTGATAGATTGTTCCTTCTACTGCATTTCTTCGCCAAGAAGTCCACATGTTTGTGCCAGAAAGGAGCTGTGAGAATGTTGGTGTTTCAAGATTAGGGTTTCCACTTGGTGTGAGAATTGGAATACCGTCTGTAATTACGCCACCAGTTACTGTAATTGCAGTTGTTGAAGAAGGTTCTGGTTTCTGGCTTAAGTAGTAGACTAAATCTGCAGTAGTTGCTGTACCACCTGATTTAAATGTGTAAGAGCCACCGTTCAAGTGATAGGTGAGTCGATAGAGGTTTGCACAAAGAGCAACCTCTGCTCCGTCAACCGCATAATCTTTAGATGTATCATCAATTTTATAAATTGAGTATGCAACTGGTGTATAACTTGCAGTAGAAGTTCCTGTAGACAAGTTAGATTGGTCACCAGCCAAATCGTAAGTTGCATACGACCATTCTGAATGACCTGCAGCATTTACAGCGGCAATTCGGAACAAGTAGCGTGTACCCAAAGACAGTTTTACAACGGCGGCCTTGTTGTTTTTAACCAAACTTCCTGCAACCCACCCAAGGCTTGTATTTCCGTAGAAATCTTCACCGAGTGTAACAGTATTGCTTGCATCAAGACCTGCTGTTTGAGTTGTCCATTTATCATCATCATCAACTTCGTCGGAAAGGGCAACAGAAGTTCCTGCAAGATTTGTGTACTGAACTTCAAAGTAAGTTTCATTGTTAGACTTATCCGTCCAAGCAAGAACCGCGTTGTATGTGTTTGTTACTGTTGAAGTTGGAGTTACATAACCAACGGCGAAATCTGTAGGTTTAAGAGGTTTATAGAGAATGACATCGGGAACAAGAATATTTTTTTCGATTGTCTGGTTTGGCAAAATGATAATGATGTCGCTCCAAACATACGATTTTGCAAGGTCTCCGCCAGAAGCGGAAGCAGGACATGTAAATTTGACTTCAAGATTGTATGTTCCAGGCGCAATGCTCGCCCAATTAACGGTAGAACCTTCGGCAACAGAATATAATTGATTTTCAGCAGGAGATGCAGGTAAAAATTTTGCTGGATCTACCGTTTGAGGATTTGAAGTGATGTTTTGCAAGCGAGAGGTAATATCTGCAGTGATTGTGTAGCTGTCTGCAAGAACTGTATCTGCATGGTCTTTAGTCCATGTACCTTTTCCTGTTTCCCCAGTCATACCATCAAAATAGAAGGTGAGTTTTGCACCGCCTGTTCCTGCAAGACCATCAGCTGTAAGATAGAATTTAAGCGTTGTTGCAGAACGCAAATCGACATTTGCGTAGCCAATGTAATATGCCGCTGCTTTTACCTCTGCAATCGTAGGTGTAGCAGTAGCGGCGACTTGAGAAGCATCACATGCAACAAGGGTTAAATTCCAGCGAGAAGCCGAAAGCCCAAGAGTAACTTTACCTGTTGTGGTAGAGTTTGAATCGAGCGTGAAAGTAACACTCTTCGGGTTTGAGATAGAAGTGTCGCTTCCGTTAAGCTGGTTTGTTCCGTAAAGCCAGAAAGTTACCTGGCTCGTGACTGTAAGGTTAGTACCAAGTCCTTCTGCAACGATGGTTCGAGAAGATGATGTTGTGCTGTCCGTAACACCCCATTTTGTGAGGTCAAGGGCATCGCCGTCTTCTGCGTACAACTGAATGCCGTATTCTTTGTCGCTTGAAGCACTCTTGTCAATAGAATCGCTTACAATTGCATCGCTTGAGTCTGAGAGGTCAGAACAAGAAGCGAAGAACAAAGCCGAAACCGCAGCCGCAAGAGCCAAAAGTTTTGAAATCTTTTTCATATTTTCCTCCTATGGGTAAAAGTTCCAAAAATAATTTTGCTTGTAAAAAACTCAACTCATAAAATTGTTTTCTGCTCACTCCCTCCTTTTCCACTTTATGAGATATTTTTTTGTTTGAAGTTTGAAATTCATAAACTCTGCCCCTTCTTTAATAGTTCACATAGAATCTAACGACATAAATCAAGCAGGAATCTGAATAAACCCCGCCGTTTTTACCCGTAACCATAAGCGTTAACTTGTATGTATGCTCGCTTTCAATTCCTGAAGTGGGCATATAAACCGTGTATTCCTTTGTTCTCTTGTATTCCGAAGTGGAGCCGTCATAATAAGTGACACTAACAGGAGAAGAAGGGTCCTCTGCATCTGGATCTGTTAAAGTCCATAAAAAATTTCTACAACTACTAGGCCCAAAAAGGTTCAGCGTTCCAATGTCGTAAACATAGTATTCGTCAAAGAGAAGCCTTGTTGAATCGTAACCTGAATCATCCGGCTCAAGCTCGTACTCGGATTCGTCTTTGTCTGAAATTGTGACATACCCCGTGTTAAACCCGCCGTTGTAATCGCCCAGCATATCTTCCACCGAGTTGTTGCACGCGCTTGCGAGCAGCAGGACGAGAACGCTGACACTGAGAACAAAAGCGGATGCCCTTTTCATAGTAAACCAGGCCCTGTGCCCGTCCCGCCGCCGATAAGGCACCTTATCAG
>JAFUDX010000042.1 GCA_017464425.1 Treponema sp. | reverse complement strand
TTTTCACGAGGCACTTTTGAACGCTTTTGTTCACAACAAGTGGGTCGGCTTGAACGCCCCGATGATTAGCGTGTTTACTGACAGAATTGAGATTCTTTCGCACGGCGGTCTTGGAATCGAGCAGGATTTGGAAGGCTTTTACAGCGGCGTGAGCATCCCCGTAAACGAGGTGCTCGCCTCGATTTTCTTGCAGCTCCGTTTGAGCGAGCGGTCTGGTCGCGGTGTGCCCAAAATTGTGGGTGCGTATGGTCGTGAATCAATCAGAATCGAAAAGAATTTTATCGTGGTGACGATTCCGTTCAACAGAATCAATGTTACTCCCTTTGAATTGAACGGCGGTGAAGAATCGGAAATACAGAAAAACGCTACAGTAAACGCTACTGTAAACGCTACTGTAAATCTTTCGCCAACCCAAAAGAAGATACTTGCCGCGTTATCAGAAAATGCCTATGTTACACAAGCCGAACTTGCTGAAAAAATCGGAATCCACCGAACGAGAATCAATGATAATATGGCGAAACTGAAAGAAATGGGAATTATCAGGCGCATCGGGTCTGATAAGGCAGGGCATTGGGAAATAATACCAAAAGACAAAAGCTGATAAATCTCTAAAAAAAAAAATTTCCTTACCTTCGCAGCATAGCTGCTCGGAGACTCGCCTAAAAACTTGCCTCGCAAGTTTTTTCGTTTTTTTGCGAACGGCTCCCTACCTGTAGCATTTCTTGCGACACCCCTTGCTTTATAATGAAATAAAAGATAAGGAGGTGTTTTATGAACGCACAGATTTTAATCAAAACGGCAAACGCGTGGTTTGAGTTTTCAAAGAGCAAAACGGGGCAGCTGGATTTTGTGGGGAAGGCGGAAAAGGTAAATGAATCGGAGCTTTCGACCTGGCAGAAAATTGCGAGCAGCACTTACTTTACGCCCAGCTACTACATTTTCCTGCATTCCGCGCTGAATATGAATCCGGTTGTGTATGTCGCGGGCGATGTTGATGTTTCGGATGCGGACACTTTTGACTACCTTGTGCATATCGGGCCGCTTCTTGCCGCAGCGGATGCAAAAGATTCGCTTTTGGCAGGCGAGCTGTATCTTCGCCGCCGTGAGGTGTTCGAGAAATTCGCACAGCTCACTTCTTACATAATGGAAGAAGTTTGCGTTGAGGTGCTTTTTTCGCTTTGCTACGGTCGGATGCAGAATGTCGAGGCGGATGAAATCCCGCTTGTGTTCAATTCCGCAAAGAAGAAACTAAATTTTGACGCATCGCGCGAAAGCCTTGACCAGGCGTTCATGCGCTACTTCAAGCAGAACTCGGTTACGCTCACGCTTCCGCTCGTGGGAACGAATTTTTATAACTGGACGGACGACATCACTCCCGAGGCGTTGGAAAAGCTTACCGACAACCTGAGCGCGGACGACATTTTGGCGCACGCACAAAAAATCCGCAGCGCAAAGCACAAGTTCTACGAGGGCTTGGACTGCACCGTTCAGGCAGAGCCGTACAATCCGCACGACAAGAACGCAATCATCTGCTGCATCGAAAGCCCCTCTGCAAAAATCAGCGGAAACGCAGGCTTGGAAAAAGCGGGGCATATCCGCGCCCTTGCCGCAAAAATCATCCGCGAAGCAAAGCCACAGAAGATGGCATATGAAGCAAAGCTTTGCAGCCTGACTTACCGCACGATTTGCGTACAGGTGACGGTGTAGGGGGGGGCCACATTTTGCCTGCGGGCGAGATGTGGTATACTGTTCTGAAGAGAATAGAAAAATGCAATTAGGCTGGATTGATTTTTCAAGGCAAGATAAAACGGACGCGGTAAACATAATCAACTCTCTAAAAGAAAAAGGCGTGCTTGATGAACTTGGATTCGGGGCTTTACGGCAGGCATTTGCAAACTTCTTTTTCCCAGGAACATCCACGATTCAAACGCGCGCAAAATATTTTTTCATTGTTCCATATATTTTGCATGATTTTATTGCAAGTGCGACTGCCAATGAAAATGATTTTCAGAAGTTTCTTGCAGATTCACAAAACAAAATCAGTGGAAAAGGAGAAAAGGAGCACCATACAGGAAAACTGCTTGTAGAAAACATGGGAAAAGTTGAAGACGATGAGGCTATGGGCATAATCGGTTCTCGTTCAATCAAAGGCGGAAAATGGGTTGAGCGAACTCCGCTTTCAATTTATTGGAATGGACTTAGGACTTTCGGCTTCTTCCACTCGTCAAATCCGAATTTTACATATGCAGATTTTATGATGCGCATTTTTATGCTTACGAAAAACAACAGTGACTCAAAAACAGCTGTCAAACGTAAAAAAGATGAAAGTGATGATACAGATTCAGGGAACTTTTCAAAAACAAGCCCTCTTGTAAAACTTGGGACTTATTCAAAATCATGGGAAAAAGATATAAGCATCAATCTTACAAAGAGTGAGGCACAACTGCTCAAAACAAAAATAAGTGAGAATGTTCCAGAATCGCTATTGTCCTTTATCTTGGAGAATAAAATCGATATATCCTCTTGCGGAAATGATTTTGAACTGTTTAGCACGCTCGTTTCTCCAAAAGTTGATTCTGAAACAGCACAAAAACTTTCTTTGGCAAATAAGGCAAACGAGTTTTATTATTTGACGATGCTGCGCTACAGCCTTTTACTTTGCAAAAATCAAGTTCAAGAAATAGCAGATGAATGGGAAAGGGCATGGAGTAATAAAACACGGATTTGTAACAACTTTGATGCCGAAACAACTTTTGCTGCTATGAATGTTCAAAATCCGAGACTTAAAATCTTTCTTTTGAAACTACAGAAAGCATTTTTGGAAGATGACTTAAAATCATGTGATGAAATTATAAGTAAACGAGAGAGAGAATTGAAAGGAAACAGAGCAAAGTTGAATAATCCAGATTACGAGTTTACTGAAATGGATGCACGGATTTTTATGCGTTTTGATTATAGACTTGGCAATGCAGCAACAATAATACATGACATTTATGCAGGAGAAGAACGATGCTAAATCCGCAGAAAGACAGATTTGTTTTCAGAGATATTTTATCCGCGCTGTATGAATGGGAACTTGAAAAAGCAGTCGCTACGACATATTCGCTTGATGTTACTTCTCTGATTTCTTGCATGATACCGCTCGCCTTTTCCGATGATGTTTCAAGTCATGTCTTCAAAAACAAAATCGCGACATTCACAGCCTTACGAAACCTTTCAAAAAAACTGGTCGTGTTTTGCGATGCTTCCCAAATAAAACGCATGAACATCCAAAAAGAATTTTCCGTTCTTTTGGAAAATATGATTGTACCAACTTCTCTTCCTAAAAACGAAACAGGTGATTATCCTGCTTTTCATCCAAAGCTATGGCTCTTGCAGTTCAGAAACAAGGAAGGTGCTCACTTTTACCGCTTTATTGTTTTAAGTCGCAACATTTCTTATGACAAATGCTATGACTCATGTTTCGTGTTAGAAAGTTCTGATAACCATTTAAAGACACGCAGAACCAAACCAGTAATTGATTTTCTTTCATATCTAAATAACGCGATTGATACAAATAATTTTCCCACGCTTTTCTCTCAGAAAAATATGATTTCAGCTTTAATTGATGATTTAGTCTCTGAAAAGGTCTGCTTTTCGCTTGCCGATGAAAGGTTTCTTGATGATGATTTTGATATTTATCCACTGTTCAATGCAGACTATCGAAAAAACTTCAGTCGTTCCTTATTCGCGCCAGAAAAAGATGCAGAAAAAGAAAAATATGATTCTGTGTTTTTGATGTCGCCTTTTGTGTCTCCACAATTTCTTGATAAAGTTCACGCTTGCACAAAACAGGATGTAAAAATAAATCTGCTCACACGAAAGCAGGCGGCTGAATCCCTTGACGAGAAATACAATCAATTTTTTGACGGTTACATTCTGAATACTGCCATTGTTGAAGCCTCGTTTAGTATGGGCGACAGAGACGATGAAGTTAAAAGCGAAACTTCGGAATCTGAAGGACAAAATGTTTTAACTGATATTCATGCAAAGATACTTGCCCTGCAAAAGAAAAAGCATAGTGATTTTTATATTGGCTCTGCAAATGCGACTGATTCTGCTCTGAACAGGAATGTAGAAATTATAGTCAGAATTGGGTGCAATAAAAAGTTTCTCTCTCCGGAAGAGATTTTCAATGAGATAAATCCTAGCGAAAGCCCGCTTTTTGAAAGAATCTTATTTAAGAAAATCGAATCTGAGGAAATGACGATTCAGAAAAAGATTGAACGTTATGCACGAATCCTTTCACATGCGGATGCTAGTGCCGAAGTTTTTACGGATAACGAAACATATCGTATCGAGGTATATTTTCCTATGATTCAAAGCCCGATGGAAAAAGTCAGAGTTTCTATATCGCCGTTTTCTTATCAGGAAGAAAAAACGCTCGAAGAAAAAATCATTTTTGAAGATGTTTCACTTGATGCAATCTCGGAATTCTATCTCTTAAAAGTCATGTATGAAAGCGAAAATGAGACCGAAGAGGATATTTGCATAGAGCGGATGATAAAAATTCCGACGGAGAATATTCCCTATGCAGAGCGTGAATCATCGGTTGTAAATAAAATCATCTCTGACAAGAATGCCTTTGCTGAATATGTGACGCTCTTTTTGAGCAAGACACCATCTGCCACGCAATCAGAAATTGTCGCCTTTAAGGAGTCAAACGCTAAATGGAAAATGACGGATGCCCAGAATCCTCTTTATGAGACTTTGCTTAAAGCCAGCGTTTTAAATCCAAATGCAATAAAAGATTTGGAGATGGATTTGAAATTGATGCGAAACACTGTAGTGTCAGATGAATTCCGCATGATGTACAGGGAATTCCTTAAAGCAGTTCAGGCCTCTAAATAATTATGGAGACAAAAAATGGCAGTGAATGTTAGCAAAGAAATACAGCAAAATATAGATGCGCTAGAAAAAATGACTTTTGAATCTCTTAAAGATTTTCAAAAGAAAACGGTCTTGCGAGTTTCGCAGTTATATGAAAACAATCAAAATCGTGTACTTGTTGCTGATGAGGTTGGATTGGGCAAAACGATGATTGCGAAAGGTGCCATCGCAAAACTTGCAAAAATCAGAATTGATGAAGGTGACGATTTGTTTAAGGTCGTATATGTCTGCTCGAATCAAGCAATTGCACGGCAGAATATAAGGACTCTAGACATTGTTTCCATGCTTCCAAAGTTCAGTTCATCTGAAATTGACATTTCAGACACACGACTTTCTATGCAGCATCTAAAAATCGCACAGCAAGAAAATGATTCCGAACTGAAAAACAAATTCATCCAGATTATTCCGCTTACTCCAGGAACTTCTTTTGAAATGGCGCAGGGGGTCGGCAGCATAAAAGAGAGAGCCTTGATGTATGCCGTCCTAAAACGAGCAGTTGAGTTTAAAAATGATGTTGATGCATTCAGAAGAATAATGGTTCGCGATGCAACAAAATCTGGCTTTGATTGCCTTGATGAATATGACAATCAAGTTCTCAATGTCGAAAAGCAATCTCACGGAGTTTATCCACAAAATGTAATCTCAGCACTACGAAAAGAAACAATCATTTTTGAAAACAACGAAATAGGAATTATGCAATTTGCCCGAATTGTTCTAAACAAACGTAAAGAACGTAATTGCAGAAGCAACTCTCATTGTGGTTCTTGTGAAAATAAAGATTTATGCAGAAAACTGATTTCTGACTTGCGAATTGCATTTGCGAAAATAAGCACGGAAAATCTTAATCCGGATTTTGTCATTATGGACGAGTTCCAGCGGTTTAACACGCTCATAGACCCAAACAATAATGAAGACTCTGGCATTCTCGCACGAAAATTTCTGCAAGAAAACCCAGATGACGACACTCGAAAGACACGTGTTCTTTTACTTTCTGCAACTCCTTACAAATTGTATTCGACTCTTGAAGAATTGGATACGAATGATTCGGACAATCCGTATGTTGAATTTTTCAAGGTGATGGATTTTCTTTTTGAAAAAGATAAAGAACGATTCCGTAAAATATGGCTCGAATATTCTGCTTCGTTGCAGTCTGCAAAAAATCTCGGTTTTGAAATCTTGAAAACAAAAAAGATTTCGGCAGAAAATGAAATGTACAAAGGCGTTTGTAGGACGGAGCGGCTTTCTGTAATGCATGATTCTGATTTTATAGACGATTCAAGCAAAGATTCGCACTTAAAAATTACTCAAAACGACATTCTGTCTTATATGCAGATGCAAAAAATCATCGACAAAAGCGGTTCTACACAAGCCGTACCAACAGATTATGTAAAAAGTTCCCCGTTCCTTATGTCCTTTATGGAAGATTATATAGTAAAAGAAAACATAAAAAAGGCTCTTGTCGAAAGAAAAGAAATAGAAGATTTTTCTTGTATTGAGGAAAGTCTTGCGTGGCTCAAAAAAGGTGACATCGAAAATTACAAAGAAATTCCAGAATCTAATGCAAGGCTTGCTCTTTTGAAAGAAAAAACATTTTCTGATAATGCCGAAAAATTGATGTGGGTTCCGCCATGCAGACCGTATTATGAGCTAGAAGGTGTGTACAAAGGAATTTCAAATTTCTCGAAGACACTTGTGTTTTCGTCATGGGAAATGGTTCCGCGAATGATAAGCACACTCTTGTCTTACGAAGCGGAGCGTAGAATATATAGCACAGACTTTAAATACTCCGATGAAAAGAAAATCGCTCGCCGTTTGGAATTTCGTCTGAAAGGAAAAGTACCGGCAATGCTGAATTTGTTCACATTCATTTATCCGTCAAAGACGCTTGCCGAGTTATACAATCCCATTACCTATATGAATCAAAAACTTTCTCTTTCTCAAATCAGAGTGCAAATCAGCAAAAAAATAAAAATCGAACTTCAAAAACTGAGAAAATACGAACACGGTGGAATATTGAATTCCAGAAAAGATTCTAACCGCTGGTATTATCTTGCTCCAATGCTGATGGACGGACTGGATTATGTAGAAGCATGGTTTTCTACAATTCAGCCAGATAACGATGAGCTTAAAAATGAAAAAGATGAGAATCGTTATTCTGCATACCTGTCATTTTTAGGCAAATCTTTACAGCAAGAAATTTCTCTCGGCAAAATGCCTGATGATTTAGCTGATTATCTTACGGAAGCCGCGATAAGTTCTTTTGCAGTCTGCTATTATCGCTCGTGCAAAAAATATGAAGATGAGAATTATGCTGTATTAAAAAATGCGACTGATTTTGCCAAAGTGTTCATAAACAATTTTAATGCACCCGAAGTGATTGCTGTCGTTGATAAGCTATACAAAGGTGGCTATCTCGAAAAAGTTCTGCATTATTGTTCGGACGGATGCTTTCAGGGAATGTTGGATGAGTATATTCATCTCTTGCAAAAAAATGATAACGGCTCATTTCAATCTGAACTGATAAAAAATCTTGATATGATTCAGACCTCGCATTATGAAATTGATACAGCAGAAGCCTTTGAAAACGATGTGAAGAATGCTGTTGCACAGCAAAATGCAAAAAAGAATGAGGAAATAACAAAACTTCCAGTCCGTGAAAAGAAAATCAATATGCGTTCTCATTTTGCGGTCTGCTTTTCAAAATCCGTGGAAAAAAACGATGGTGACAGAAAAGAAAACTTACGCAATGCGTTTAATTCTCCGCTTCGTCCCTTTGTTCTCGCATCAACTTCAATCGGGCAAGAAGGATTGGATTTTCACAATTATTGCCGAAGGATAATGCATTGGAATTTACCAAGCAATCCTATCGACCTGGAGCAGCGAGAGGGAAGAATCAACAGGTATAAATGTCTTGCTATTCGCCAAAATGTTGTACTTCTTCACGGAAATATGGAATTCTCTGAAAAGGAATCAATGTGGAATCAGTTGTTTGAGGAAGCTCAGCAAAGGGAAAATGGCGGACATTATTCGGAATTGATTCCTTTTTGGGTCTTTGGAAAGAATCAAAAAATCAAGATAGAACGCATCGTTCCCATTTATCCTATGAGTTCTGATGTAACTCGTTATGAACGGCTTATAAAAATCTTGTCACTGTATAGAATGACGTTGGGACAACCACGGCAAGAAGAACTTTTGGAATATGTGTTCTCAAATTATGACGGAGAGGAATTAAAAGATATGAAAGATTTATTCATTGATTTAAGTCCGTGGGATAAAAGAGAACGGAGCGACAGTAACGGCAGAGCTTTGGAATCCTGAAAAAAATGCAGAAAAGCCAGAAACGGGCAAACTGCTTGCTTTGTGCGAGAAGATTTTTGATGTAGTGGGGAAAGACTTTTGGGAAGGAATAGAAGAATGCGAGGAGAAAAGCTTATGATAGAACTTGCAAAGGGAATACGTTTCCCGACAAAAGAAGAAGTCTGCTGTGTTCCAAATATGGAAGGGCAGTATGAGGCGGCAAAAAAAGAATTCGATTGTGTTACAATCAGATAATATCACTACAAATAGAAAAAAAACTTATGACCTACGACCTATCCCGCTTCAAAAAATCGCAAGAACACAGTTACGAAACGGCCCTTTCTGAAATCCGCGCGGGCAAAAAGCAGAGTCACTGGATGTGGTTCATTTTCCCGCAGCTTGAAGGACTCGGCTTTAGTGAAATCGCGCAATACTACGGAATCAAAGGGATAGAAGAAGCCCGCGCCTATCTTGCAGACGACTTGCTGAGGACGCGGCTTGTGGAAATCTCACAGGCTTTGCTTTCTCTGGAGGCTAACGATGCCTCGCAGGTGATGGGCTACCCCGATGATTTGAAGCTAAAATCGAGCATGACGCTTTTCTTGCTGGCGGCAAAAGACGGCGGGGAGCGATATGCAAAGGAAGCGGAAGTGTTCAAGGGAGTGCTGGAGAAGTTCTTTGGCGGAAATCTGGACGAGCGCACGGTGGAGATGTGTGGGAAAAACGGAAAATGGAAAAGTGAAAATTTTTGCTAGTTTTGTGATATAATGTGGTAGGAGCATGGAACGATGGATGAATCGGTAATGAAAATAGAATTTTCAGAATGGGCTAATAATGGTGGAATAGAGTCTGCTAATTCTACATATATAAATCATGCTATTGATGTACTAGAGTGGTGGCTGGATGAAAAACTGCCGGATGCTGATATAGGAAATCTGTTTAGATATACCGATATTGTATCTTACCGAGAAAAAATAACCGTGATAAAAGACCGTGATGATTTTAAAGAGGTTAATCAGAAAGATGGAATCGGAAGACCTAGTGCTGCATTAAAAAGATATGAAGAATTTCTGGCACAGAGATATTATAGTGCTAGTAAAGCTGTTTCCAAAGGAGAATTTGAAATGTCAGAATCAAACGAAAACGCAAGAAAACTCGCAAATCTCCTGCTTCACACCCACAACCTTATCCTGCATGGTGCACCGGGAACGGGAAAAACGCACCTTGCAAAGGAAATCGCAAAAGAAATGGGTGCGGAATGGGAAATGGTGCAGTTCCATCCGTCGTATGACTACACGGATTTTGTGGAAGGCTTGCGTCCTATAAAGACTGATGACGGAAATCAGATTGGCTTTGAGCGGAAAGACGGTGTGTTTAAAGAATTCTGCGAGCGTGCGTTGAAAAGTTTTGAAGAGTCTCCGAATGAAAACAACTTTGATGATGCATGGAATAAATTAATTGAAGAAGTCCGTAACAATCTTGCAAACAATAAATTGACTAAAATCGGCTCATGGGAGTATGGTCTTTCACAGACAGAATCATTAAAATATTCGTCTGTTGATTCCCCATCAAAATATAGTTTCACAATAACAAGGCAAAATATCTTTGACACTTATTCGGGAAAACAAGCTCGTCCAAAAGGTGGTTTTCAAAAAGATATGGAACTTATAGTTTCATATATGAAGGAACATTACAATTTGGCAAACTATAAAGAAAATATTGGCCAGAAAAAGAATGACAAGCCTTTCCTCTTCATCATCGACGAAATCAACCGTGGTGAAATCAGCAAAATTTTCGGCGAGCTTTTCTTTTCCATCGACCCGGGCTATCGCGGCGAGAAGGGAAAAATCAGCACGCAGTACCAGAACCTTATAGAGCCGAGCGATGTTTTTGCGGACGGCTTTTATGTTCCCGAAAACGTCTACATCATCGGCACGATGAACGACATTGACCGCAGCGTTGAGAGCATGGATTTTGCGTTCAGGCGGCGTTTTACTTTCTGCGAGATTAAGGCAAATGAAAATCTTGGAATGCTCGATGAGCTTGAAGAAGCAATCCGCGAGGAAGCGAAAGCGCGGCTCCTTAATTTGAACGAAGCCATCTCAAAAATCGAAGGGCTTTCTTCTGCCTACCACATCGGCGGCGCGTATTTCCTAAAACTCAAAGAGCTGGAAAACGGTTTTTATTCGCTCTGGGATTATCATCTTAAAGGCTTGCTCCGTGAATACCTGCGTGGCATGGAAGGTGCGGACGCTTTGCTGGAAACATTAAAATCCGCCTACGAAAATCACGGTCTGGATTCTGAACTGGCATAGCGGAACGGATTTTTATGAATCATCTTGCCACTACGGACAACAATCTTGGCATCTCTCTTTCCGCTTTGGCTTGCACGGACGAAAATGCAGCCGAAGTTTACAAGGATTTGTCAAATGTCGCGAATCTTCCGCTTAAAGAGCTTTGCGCAAAAAATCCTTCGTTAATTGTGTTTCCGAAAATTCTTGGGCAAGCGCGCGACGGAATAGAAGAAGAGAAAATCTTTGAGATGGCAGGCTCGTTTGAAAATCCACAGAATGCGAAAATCACGACAGGAAATTTGATGGGCTTTTTAGGCGTTGGAAATACCCAACTTAAAATTTCTTCTAGATTCACTAAAGATGACAAACAAGATTTTTTCCTGTACTATATGCTTCAAAAAATTTTTTCTATAAATCTGTTCGACTACAAATACACGACTTCGTTAAAGTGTGAGCTTGATTTGCTTCTTTTTTTATTTCCGTATTTCCTAAAAAAAGCATTGGCGCAAGGCATGTACAGACAGTACCAGACTTTTGAGAAAAACGACGCAAATGTTAAGGGCGTAATCGATGTGAATCGGCACATCAGACAGAATATTCCGTTTGCAGGGCGCATTGCATACAACAGCCGAGAACGAAGTTTTGACAACTCCGTAACCCAATTAATCCGCCACACAATCGAGACAATAAAGACAACACCGTTTGGAAACACGCTTTTGACGAGAGACAGTGAGGTCAAAAACTGCATACAGGAAATTGTCGCCGCAACAGACTCTTATACTGTACGAAATCGTGAAAAAGTGATTGCCAGAAATCTAAAACCTATTAGTCATCCTTACTACACGGCATATAAACCTTTGCAGAAACTTTGTCTCTCAATTCTTCAACACAGGAAAAATGGCTATGGAAATTCCAAAAATAAGGTTTACGGAATTCTTTTTGACGGAGCATGGCTTTGGGAAGAATACTTGGCGACAATTCTGACTTCATGTGGATTTTCGCATCCGAAAAATAAATCGGGAACAGGCGGCATTTCGGTCTACAATGGGAATCCCCGTTACCCAGATTTTTATTTTGGGAAGCAGATTCCCAAAAACTCAAATCACAAGGTTTTAGAACAAGCAGCCAATGAAAATTTTGTCTTAGACGCAAAGTATAAGCATCTTGATAATCATATTTCTAATAGCGATGAAATCAAAGGCTGTTTTTCGCGTGATGATTTGCATCAACTGATTACCTACATGTACATTATGCCCGCAAACCGAGCAGGACTTATCTATCCATATGACAAAGCGGATAAGCGCGATGAAGCCAAAATTATCGAAAGCAAGCCAAAAGAGTTGTTCGGCTATGGCGGAAAAATCAGGACATATGGAATGCCGATTCCCGTAACAAGAACATATGCGGAATTTCAGCACTCTATGTGTGAAATAGAAAATAAACTAGTGTATATGATGAAAAATACGAAATGCCAAGACTAGGGTTAAACACTGAATTCAGAAAATAAAGATTTCGACAAGCTCTTGTAAGAAACTTTCCATGCTTGACACACAAAAAATCTCTCCCTTTACAAATCCCAGTTATGCCTTATAATAGAAGAATGAAACGCACTCTTTTTTCCCTTATCACGGTTTGTGTGGCTCTGTTTTCGGGATGCCGCGACAAGATTCCTGAACTGCATCCTACGGCGGACAATCCGGTGACTGTTACTTTTTGGTATGACCCTTCTGTTTCTGAGGCAGGTTCTCCGCCTGCGGACTGGGCTGCCTATAAGATTATCCGCGAGAAATTCGGCATCAACCTTGAGCTTACCATGCTCCCACTGGCCGTCGCCGACCAGACGGTAAAGGTGAATGCGGCTGCGGACGGCGACATGCTTCCCGATATGGTGATTGTGCACCGCGAGTCGCTGATGAACCTTGTGAAAAAGGGCTTGATTATGCAGGTTGACGACCTGTATCCCCTCATGCCCAACCGAACCGAAAAAATGTACAACGAGACTTCCCGACGATTCGCCACTTTCAACGGAAAATGCTACGGATTCTCGACTCCGGGCGGAAAAATCCAGAAAAATGAGGGCGTTCTGATTCGCAAGGACTGGCTCGACAATCTGGGGCTTTCCGTGCCGAAGACAATCGACGACTATCTGAATGTCATGCGCGCGTTCACTTTCAAAGACCCCGATGGCAACGGTAAAAACGACACCTACGGCTACGGCGCGTTCTTGGAAATCAACAACTACGAAGAGGGGCTTGGCCGTCGCCTTGACCCGATTTTCGGCGCGTACGGTGTGAGCGGAACTTGGAACATGACCGAAAGCGAGGCGGGCTTGAATGTGCGAAAACCCGCGTATTTTGACGCGCTCGCCACCGTCGCTACCATGCAGAGCGAGAGAATCATCGACCCGAACTGGCTCGGCTACAAAAAAGACGGCTTCCGCGCCGCATGGAAATCGGGCAGATTTGGCATCATGCGCGAGCAGAACAGCGCATACGCTTCCGAATCAAACTACGCGCCCTTTGACCGAAAATTCCCCGAAGGCTCATGGATTGTCATTGACCCGCCGACAGGGCCGGACGGAAAAAGCGCGGTGGGCGTGTACACGATTCCGTACACCACGCTCGTCATCTCAAAGCGCGCCGAAAAAGAAGGCAAAGCACCGCTCATCGCCGCCCTGCTTGAATGGATGGTGAGCGACGAGGGCTATTATCTCTTCGGCTGGGGCGAAGAAGGCGTGAACTATGTGTTCGACGAAAACCACATCCCCGTGGCAGAAGGAATCCCCGACCCCGCAAAAAGCTTCGCAAAAAACGCACAGCAGCCGCTTTTGCAGCTCCGCACAATGGTCTTCTGGCACAGCGACGCAGAACTTATCAGCCGCTACCCGACCTACACTACCGAAGTGAGCCACAAAACAATGAGCGCGCTCACCGTACTCCGCGAAATGCAGCAGAAGTCATGGATGAACGCTACCGGCTCAGACACACTTCCCGCGCCCAGCACCGAACTGAAAACCTTCTACGAGCAGGGAGTCCTCGATTTCGTCACTGGAAAACGCCCGCTCACAAAAAGCGACTGGAGCGCATGGCTTGAAGAATTCGACAAACTCGGCGGCGCAAAGTGGGAGCAAGACGGCATCTCCAAAGCCAAAGAATCGAATTATTTGTATTAGTGCGTCATGATAGTATAAGGGAATGAAAACTCCCCAGCCAATTGAACTCACTTCTTCTCAAATCACAGCTTTCCGCGAGACAATCTGGGCGCACTTCCGCAAGAATGGACGCGTGTTTCCGTGGCGTGCGACGAGCGACCCGTATGCGATTATGGTGAGCGAGTTCATGTTGCAGCAGACGCAGACAGTGCGGGTGGTCGAAAAATACGAGGCATGGCTTTTGCGTTTTCCTACGGTGCAGAGCGTGGCGGGCGCGGAGCTTTCCGAGGTGCTTTCGCTGTGGAACGGGCTTGGCTACAACCGTCGCGCGAAGTTTCTGCACGAGGCGAGCCGTACCATTTGCGCGGAGCATGGCGGCGTTGTTCCGAGCGACGCGGAAAGCCTCGACGCGCTTCCCGGAATCGGCGCGTACACGGCGCGGGCGATTGCGGCCTTTGCGTTCAACAAGGCGGAAGCGTTCATCGAGACGAATATCCGCTCCGTGTTCATCCATTTCTTTTTTGAAGCCGACGAAGTTTCCGATTCCGACATTCTCCCGCTCGTAGAGGCGACGCTTGACCGCTCAAATCCTCGTCTTTGGTACTACGCGCTTATGGATTACGGCGCGGACTTGAAAAAGCGCGGTGAAAACCCGTCGCGGAAAAGCAAGTCCTACGCCAAGCAGAGTGCATTCGCAGGTTCTCTCCGTCAGGCGCGCGGCGCAATTTTGCGACAGCTCACGAAAATCGGGAACGGCGGGGCAGGGCTTACGCTTGAAGAAATCGCCGAAAGCGAGCAGATTGATTTGGCGCGGCTTGCAACGGCGGCGGAAAAGCTCGTGGAAGAGGGGATGATTCGCGACGCGGGCGGAAGATTTGTGTTTGGGAAAAATGAAATATCTAAGTGATAGGGCTATTACTTCTTGCAGTTATTTTTCATCCATAACATTTTATTTAGATTGACGAAATGTTGCTCTCTATTATAATTTAATTGTAATGGTGATAAAATAACATCGACTACTGAGGTAAACTTGAAATTATCAGATTGCGCGGAAGTGCGGACGGGGCTGATTCTTTCTCGGAAACTTGCGCGTGAAAAAACAGAAAATCGTTATTCGCTTCTCAATCTAAAGTCCTTCAACGATGACGCGACGCTGAATATGCAGACGCTCGATGTCTTTGACGCAAAAGAACCGCTGAATCCCGAATATCTGACGCATAAGGGCGACATAATTGTACGCACGAGCAGCCCGTACACCGCGATTCTGATAGACGAACAGACTTCGGGTATGGTCGTTTCGTCAAACTTTGTCATCATCAGGTGCGAGCGGAAAAAAATCCTTCCAGAATATCTTTTCTGGTATCTGAACACGGCGGAAATCAAAAAGGACATTTTTGTGAACAGTGCGGGCAACATGCTTGCGGCGATAAAACCGCAGTATTTTTGCGACATGGAGCTTGCGTTGCCGAGTTTGGAGAATCAGCGGCGGATTGCGGATTTCAACCTTGCGGCACGGAAGGAGCTGGAGTTGCTGAACCGGCTGAGGGAAGAGAAAGAGAAGTTTTATCAAGCGTGCTTGGAGAAAATGCAGCGGAAGGTGGAAAATGAAAATTGCCACACGGATTCGGAAAATCTAACGATTTTCCAGTGTGAATATGCGGATTTTGCGTTAGCAAAATCGAATCCGCGTGGCAATATTGAGAGGAGACGAGAGAAATGATACTGCCGGATGGATGGAAAGAAGAACAGCTGGGGAACTTGCTCGATTTTAAGAATGGGTTGAATTTTTCGCAAAATCCGAATGGAAAACGGCTGAGTTTTCTTGGAGTTGGCAATTTTAAGAATAAAAAGATAATCCGTGATGTTTCGGAACTTGATGAAATCTGTCTGACAGATTTTCCCGATGATGATTATTTATTGAAAAAAGATGATTTGGTTTTTGTGCGTTCCAACGGAAGCAAGGAATTGGTCGGGCGTTGCGTTATAATCGGTGAAGATTTTGACCATGCGACTTACAGCGGTTTTTGTATTCGCGGGCGACTGAAGTCTGAGGCGACAACAGCGTATTACATAGAGAACTTGATTGATGCGGGATTCTTGCGACAAAAATTAAAAAAGGATGCGCGTGGATCCAATATTTCAAACTTGAATCAAGAAATTTTGGGTGAGTTATTGCTGCCGTTTCCTCCGCTTGCCGAGCAGAAAAAAATTGCGGAGGTTCTTTCTGCGTGGGGCAAGGCGATTGAGCTGACCGAAAAATTGGTTGCGGAAAAAGAGCTGGCATATTCTTTTTATGTCAAAAAGCTGATTGAAGATGTAATGGGGAAAAAAGAGCAACATCTTTCACAGGGAATAAGAATAGAAACTCTTTTCGATGAAGTGAGTGAAAAAAATCATTCTGACAGTGCAGTTTTGACAATCGTTCAGGGAACTGGAACTGTTTTACGCGATGATTCTGGACGCGATATTATTTATGACCGGGAAAGTTTAGGACACTACAAATTTGTACGAAGAGGCGACTTCATCATTCATTTGAGGACTTTTGAGGGCGGCTTGGAAATTGCAAATCAAGACGGCATCGTCAGTCCCGCGTATATTGTTCTTCGCCCTAAAATGAAATGTGCATCTGTATATTTATATGAATTGTTTCACACAGACAGATTTATAAAACAGATTATGGCTCCAGCTGTTGAAGGTGTGAGAGATGGAAGAAGCGTAAAATACGATGTATTGAAAAAGCAGAAAATTTACCTTCCATCTCTTTCCGAACAAGAGAAAATCGCCTCATTCCTCGCCTGCGCAAAAAAAGAAATCACTTTGCTCCGTTCCCTTGCGACGGAATATCGAAAGCAAAAACAATGGCTCATGCAAAAACTGCTTATAGGTTCGATACGGGTAAAAATATAATCTGGAGGTGTAAAATGGCAAAAACAAGCAAAATTGAAGTTGAAGGCAGCACAATTTCTGTCGTCAAAAATCAGAGCGAGGACTATGTAAGTCTTACTGATATGGCAAAATTCAAGAATGCGGAAAACACAGGGCTTGTCATCTCGCACAGGCTCAGCACGCGGTTTGCGATTGACTTTCTTGGCATTTGGGAGCAGATAAACAACCCTGATTTTAATCTTACGGAATTCAGTAACATTAGATTCAACGCGGGAAGCAACGGCTATGTGCTTTCCGCAAAACAGTGGATTGAGCGCACGAATGCCATCGGGATTATTTCAAGTGCCGGTCGCTACGGCGGAACATATGCGCACAAGGACATTGCGTTTGAATTCGGCTCCTGGCTAAGTCCTGAGTTTAAGTATTATCTTATTCGAGAATACCAACGGCTTAAAGATGAGGAGCAGAAACTTATAGGCTGGAGCGCAAAACGCGAGCTTGCAAAAATCAACTATCATATTCACACCAACGCAATCAAGCAGAATCTCATTCCTCCGGAGCTTACGCCTGCACAAAAATCCTTTGTGTACGCTGATGAAGCCGATATGCTCAACGTCGCTCTGTTCGGTCTGACGGCAAAGCAATGGCGAGAGAAAAATCCCGACCTAAAAGGAAATATCCGTGACTATGCGACAATCAATCAGCTTATATGTCTTTCCAATATGGAAAACTTGAATGCCGTGTTTATCAACGATGGACTTCCGCAGAGCGAGCGGCTTGAAAAACTGAACAAAATCGCAATCCAGCAGATGAAAATTCTGGAAAACATAGAGGACAGAAAACTTCTGTCAGAAAATATACAGACTGTCAAAGACGAGGAGAAATAAAATGACGACAAAAAACGACATCGAAAAGACTTTGTGGAAGGCGTGCGACACTTTCCGCGGAAAAATCGACAGCTCGCGCTACAAGGACTACATTCTTTCCATGCTGTTCGTAAAATATCTGAGCGATGTAACGGCAGAAAAGCGCGAGGAGTATGCCTCTCAGTATGGCGGGAACGCGGAGCGCATTGAGCGGGCGATGAGTCGCGAACGGTTTGCGGTGGACGAGGATTCTTCTTTTGACTATCTGTATCAGAACAGGAGCGCGCCGGACATCGGACAGAAAATAAATGTCGCACTCTCCCATATTGAAGAGAAAAACGCGGCAAAATTGCGAAATGTGTTCCGTGCGATTGACTTTAACTCGCAGGTGGACTTTGGCAATCAGAAGGATAAGAACGCGATTCTCAAAAATCTGCTTGAAGACTTTGCGGAGCTTGACCTGCATCCAAGCCAGCTTTCTTCCGCAGACATCATCGGCGACGCGTATGAGTATATGATTGCAAACTTCGCTTCCGACGCGGGAAAGAAGGGCGGCGAGTTCTTTACGCCGAGCCAGGTATCGCGTCTGCTTGCGCTGCTTGTTCAGCCAAAGGAAAATGACCGCATTTATGACCCAACCTGCGGTTCGGGCGGTCTTTTGCTCAAAGCCTACAAGGAAGTTCCGAACGGAAAGTGCGCGGTGTACGGGCAGGAGGCAAATGCGCAGACTTGGGCGCTCTGCACGATGAATATGTTTTTGCACGGCGTGGACGATGCGAAAATCTATCAGGGCGACACGCTTTCAAATCCGCAGACGCTTGAAAACGACAGGCTGATGAAGTTTCAGGTGGTGGTGGCAAATCCGCCGTTCAGCCTTGACAAGTGGGACTCGGGATTTTTGCCGCACACGGAAGGCGAGGACGAAAAGAAAAAAGAAAAGATGTCGCCGTCGCTCGACCCTTACGGCCGTTTTGCGTGGGGAGTGCCGCCAAGCTCCAAGGGCGACTATGCCTTTGTCCTTCACATGCTCTACAGCCTTGACGACAACAACGGCAGAATGGGAATAGTCCTTCCGCACGGCGTTCTGTTCCGCGGAGCCGCCGAGGGCAAAATCAGAAAAGAAATCATCGAACGTTTCAACCTGCTGGACGCAGTAATAGGGCTTCCTGCGAACCTGTTTTACGGCACGGGCATTCCCGCCTGCATTCTGATTTTCAAGAAAAACCGTACACGCGATGATGTGCTTTTTATCGACGCTTCGGGCGAAGGCCATTTTGAAAAGGGCAAGAACCAAAACCTTCTGCGCGATGAGGACATCGCAAAAATCACAGAGACTTACCAAAAGCGTGCGACGGTCGAAAAATACAGCGCGGTCGTGAGCCGCGACACCATCCGCGAAAATGACTACAACCTGAACATTCCGCGCTATGTGGACACCTTTGAGGAAGAAGAACTGATAGACATCGGACAGGTTCAGCAGAATATCGCAAGCATAGAAAGCGAGCTGGGCGAAGTGCAGAAAGAGATGGCGGGGTATTTGAAGGAGTTGGGATTGTAGGGATTTGAGGTCAAAAATTTTGACCTCAAGTTGCATTTTGAGGTGGAAATTTTTCACCTTGAACAAAACTGAAAGGAGGACGAGCTCATGTTTAGTTTTAATAACGACGAAGTTTTTGAGAACATCAAGCATACGAACGAATTCGGACAGGAATTTTGGTATGCGCGTGAATTGCAGCCAGTTCTTGAGTATTCGCAGTGGCGGCGATTTGCAGAAGCTATTGAACGCGCAAAGACTGCCTGTGAAAAAAGCGGACATAATGTTTCAGACCATTTTGCCGGGGTTGGCAAAATGGTTCCACTTGGCTCAGGAGCGGAGAGAGAAGTTGAAGATTTCATGCTTTCCCGCTATGCCTGCTATCTTATTGTAATGAACGGCGACCCGCGCAAAGAAATAATTGCGTTTGGACAGACATATTTTGCCGTAAAAACCCGTCAGCAGGAACTTATCGAAGATTATGAGCAACTGACCGAGGAACAAAAAAGACTTGCAATCCGGGAAGAAATGAAACGCCACAATTCCGCGCTTGCAGATGCCGCCCATGAGGCAGGAGTAAAAACCCCGATGGAATATGCTCGTTTTCAAAATGCCGGTTACATGGGCTTATATAATGGACTTAAGGCGCAAGATATAAAAGAGCGCAAAGGTTTGGGAAAGAATCAAGATATTCTTGATTACATGGGCAGTACGGAGCTTGCCGCAAATCTTTTCCGCGCCACACAGACAGAAGAAAAGCTTCGCCGCGAGCATATTCAAGGAAAAACTGCCGCAAATCAGGCTCATTACGAAGTCGGCAAGAAAGTCCGCCAGACAATCGCAGAATTAGGCGGCACCATGCCCGAAGATTTACCTACACCAGAAAAAAGCGTGAAGCAGATTGAAAAAGAGCGGGAGAAAAAGCGGATTGGAGAAAAACTATGGCAAAAACAAACGCAATAAAGCTTTTTGAAGACAAGCTTGTCCGCTCGGTGTGGGATGACGAAAAAGAAGAATGGTTTTTCTCTGTGCATGATGTAGTCCAGATTTTGACGGATTCGGCAAATGTCACTGACTACATCAAAAAAATGAGAAAGCGCGATGCCGAGCTTTCCGAAGGATGGGGACAAATTGTCACCCCCCTTTCCGTACAGACGGCAGGCGGATTGCAAAAAACAAATTTCGCCGACACAAAAGGCATATTCCGCATAATACAGTCCATTCCGTCCAAAAAAGCCGAACCTTTCAAACTGTGGCTTGCACAAGTCGGAGCAGAACGGCTAGAACAGTTACAGGATCCAGAGCGTTCGATACAACAGGCATGGGCAGGAAAAACGGCAAAGGAATACAAGCAATTCAAAGGTCTTAAAAAAGAAAATTTGCGCGACAACATGACAAATAAAAGACAAAAAGGGGGAAGTCTCCCCCTCGCTCCAAACCTGCGGTTTTCCGCTACCCCCTCTGCGGGGGACACCCCCGCAACGCCCCCGAGCAGCCACACGGATTCGGGAAATCTAACGATTTCCCACTGTGAACTGTCGGATTTTGCGTTAGCAAAATCGAATCCGTGTGGCAATATTGAAAGGAGAAGCTAAATGAAATTACCTGACGGCTGGAAGCAAACAAAGCTCTCAGAAATAGGCACTTTCTCAAAAGGCAGTGGAATAAAACGGGAAGAGTCCAATTCTGGTTGCATTCCCGCAGTTCGCTATGGAGAAATCTATACTGACCACGATGAATATATAAAGCAATTTCACTCTTTTATTTCTGAAAGCGTTGCAAAAGAGGCGGTTTTGCTGAAGAAAGGCGATTTGTTGTTTTCGTGTTCGGGAGAAACAAAAGAAGATATTGGTAAATGCGTTGCTTTTGTTTCTGATGTCAGTGCATATGCTGGCGGCGACATAATCATTTTATCGCCACATGTCGAATGTGACTCCCAATATCTGGGATTTTTGCTCAATTCCTATGAAATAAATAAACAACGGTATCGATATGCGCAGGGGGATTCCATCGTCCATATTTCAAGTGAATCGCTTGGAAAACTGCAAGTCGCACTTCCCCCGTTGCCGGAACAGCAGAAAATCGCGCGGATTCTTTCGGCACAGGACAAGGTGATTTCGCTCAAACAGAAGCTGCTCCAAGAAAAACAGCGGCAGAAAAAATACCTTATGCGCAAACTGCTTTCCCAAGACTGCGCATCTTTCACGCTCTGCGGTACGACGATTGACAAGCGCGGGTGGAAGAAGGAGAAAATCCAAAATCTTTGTACAATTTCATCTGGTTCAACGCCGAAAAGAGATAATCATGACAACTTTATTGGAAGCATTCCGTGGCTTACAAGTGGTGAACTAAAGCATAAATATATTTCTGATACAATCGAGAAAATTTCTGAACAAGCAGTTTCTTCTAGCAATCTCAGAATCTACGAAGAGGGAACTGTTGTTATTGCTATTTACGGCCTTGAAGCCGCAGGAGTTCGTGGAACATGTTCAATTCTTTCAGAAAAAACAACGATAAGTCAGGCTTGCATGGCATTTACCGATTTTACAAAAATATCAAACGAATACTTTTATTATTGGTACATGCTAAATGGACAATCAATCGGGATTAAATATGCACAAGGAACGAAACAGCAGAATTTAAGTGTAGATTTGATTGGCAATCTATCAATTTCTATTCCATCGCTTCCCGAACAACACGCTATCGCCCAAGTGCTTTCCGCCGCAGACAAAGAAATAGAACTCCTGCAAAAATCCATCGAGCAGGAAAAGCAAAAGAAAAAAGCCCTAATGCAGCTGCTCCTCACCGGCACCGTGCGGGTAAAAATATAATCTGGAGGAATTGTAAATGAATTATATTGAAACAAGTTTCTTACGCTCATCATCTTTTGACCAGTTGCAGGCTATTCCAAATAAAAAAATATCTTTTAAGCTTTTTTATGAATTACTTTCTGGCATGACAGATGAAAAACAATTCGTTAAAAGAAAAATACAAATTCTTAAAGCAAAGAAATTAGATGCCTGCATAGATTGGCGTACACCAAATGCTATTATTTTTAATGCCTTTGGTATTGATGCAAAAAGAAATCCTGGTTCAGATGCAATTAAATCAATTGTAAGTTATATAAGTGATAATACAATATATGCAGATTTAAATGAAAATATCATGAAATCAAAATTTGGAATAAATTTAAATATGATTCATGAGCATGATTTACAAGGTGTGAATATCATGAAAAATCAGGTTCATAATCTTATAGATGATGAAAGAAAAACAAAGTTGGGGTTTAATAAAGTTTTTGCAAAAGGAGAAAATAACTCTGAAATCTACAGTGCTGTAGAACTTGATAAAAATTTGTTTATAAGGGAATTGGCAAATCAAATTGTTAAATCGACTAATAATCCAATAATAACCTATCCAATACTATTAAATAATTATGATGGATCTCTTGATTTATATTTAAGATGTATGGGGATGCATAATAATAATGTAATTCTGACTGGTAGATATTTAGGGAAAAATGATGGACATGATTATGACCATCTTTTATATATCACAAAGGATGATATTGTATACTCAACTGATCATATATTTAAAAGTTTTGAAGAATATGGATATTTAAAATTAGGAAATGCTGGAATTCCTTTGGAGGCTCAATAAATGTCAGAATCCCAGAACACCGAATACAAAGAATCATGGCGTGATGAATATCTCAAATGGATTTGCGGTTTTGCGAACGCGCAGGGCGGCACTATCTATATCGGGAAAGATGATGAAGGAAAATCTGTTGGGGTTGCGCATGCGAAAAATTTGCTCGAAGAAATTCCGAATAAAGCGCGCGACATTCTTGGCATTATCCCGGAAGTGAATTTGCTTCGCCAGGATGACTGCGACATTATTGAAATTCGCGTTGAGCCGAGTTCGTTCCCCATAAGCTACAAAGGCGAATATCACTACAGAAGTGGCGCGACAAAGCAGCAACTAAAAGGCAACGCGCTCACACAATTTTTGCTGAAAAAGACGGGTGTTTCTTGGGATGCGTCAGAAGTGAACAATGTAGAGCTTTCTGCGCTTTCGGAAGTCGCATTCCAGATTTTCCGCGACAGGGCGATTCAGTCCAAACGAATGAAAGCCGAAGATGTGAATATCCCGAATGCCGAGTTGCTTGAAAAACTGAATCTGTTTACTGATGACGGAAAACTTACAAAGGCAGGTTATCTGCTTTTTGCGAAAGACACCGAAAAACGCGTCATAGGCTCGTACATAAAAATCGGATTTTTTGAGGGCGCGGAAATTCTGTATCAGGATGAAGTGAAAGGACCTCTTTTGGAGCAGGCGCAGAAAACGGTCGATTTGATTTTTACAAAATATCTGAAAGCGGCAATTACCTATGAAGGAGTTACGCGGGTGGAGACTTTTCCGTTTGCTTACGGCGCAATCCGAGAGGCAGTGTATAACGCAATCGTCCATCGCGCGTACAACTGCATGAATCCTACGCAAATCCGCGTGTATGCGGACAAAATCATCATCTCAAATGACGCTGCTTTGAGCGAAGACTGGACTGCCGAAAAGTTTATGAGCAAGCACAAGTCGGTAAAGTATAATCCGTCAATCGCTTCTGTGTTTTTCCTGGCGGGATTCATTGAGTCTTGGGGGCGTGGCATAGAAAAGATGTGCAATGCTTGCCGTGAGAATGGAAATCCACTGCCAGAATTTGATGTTTCATTTGACGATGTTACGATAATCTTCCGTGCGAATGCTAGTGAATCAAAAAGTGGCGATAAAGTGGCGATAAGTAGCGATAAAGTAGCGATAATAGGTGATAAAAATGCTTTACTTATTTACAACTACTTACAAGAACATGATTTTATAACAAGTGGTGTCGCCCAAGAATTACTTTCACTTTCTCCGTCTGGTACACGAAAAGTTCTCTCTCACCTTGTGGATGAGAAAATTCTTACTGCCTATGGAGAAAAGAAATCACGATTTTATAAATTGACGGAGGCACGCTAAATGACCTTGAACAAAGACGCATACTTGGAAAAAAACGCAAGCCAGAATCCTGTGATTGAGCTTTTGTGTGCAATCAGCCCGGAGCGGGTGCCGGACGGCGGCTATCTGTATATTTCGAGCGAGGACTGCATGGCGCAGCGGGGTGGCTCGTACAATGTGGTGCTCAAAGACATTCTGCGCTCTCAGCTCCGCAAGCTGAACCGATTTACCTATTCGGGAGCGGAATACGAGTTTTCTTCTGCGAACATAGAGCGCGCCATCGAGGACATTGATGTGCCGCTTACCGACGGACTTTCTACGGCGAGCGAAAAAATCTACGACAAGCTGCTTTTGGGCGAAAGCTACCCGGAGGCGGTGGGCGAGGGAGACAAGGTGCAGAGCTTTAATCTGCGCTACATCGACTGGGAGCATCCTCAAAACAATGTGCTTCATGTAACGCGCGAGTTCAGCGTGGAGAGCGCGGACAAGCAGCACAACGCCCGCCCCGACATCGTGCTGTTTGTGAACGGCATTCCGTTCTGCGTGATTGAGTGCAAGTCTCCGACCGTTGAAGTCGAGGCGGCTGTAGAACAGCACTGGCGGAATCAGCAGGCGGCATATATTCCGCAGCTTTATAAATTCGCGCAGATTGTAATTGCCACAAACAAGAACGAAGTGAAATACGCCACCGCTGGCACTCCGCCAAAGTTCTGGAATGTGTGGAAGGAAACTTCCGACTTTTACGAGCAGCGGCTTGACCGCTTTGTTACAGGCAGAATGGAAACTGAGCAGGACAAGGCGCTCATTTCGCTTTTGTATCCGGGCCGCGTGTATGAGCTGATTCAGTATTTTATTCTGTATGACGCAAAGATTAAGAAAATCGCGCGCTACCAGCAGTTTTTTGCCGTAAAAGAAATCATAAAGACGGTGCAGGAAGATGACGAGAACGGTAGGCGAAAGGGCGGCGTTGTGTGGCACACGCAGGGGAGCGGAAAAAGTCTTACGATGGTCATGCTTGCAAAGTACATTTTGATGGAGCTTCGCAAAACAATTCCGTCGCACAATCCTCGCGTCATCGTCGTTACCGACCGCAAGGAGCTTGACCGCCAGATTACCGACACCTTTGCGCACACGCGGCTTCGTCCTGCGCAGGCTGCAAGCGGGCGGAACCTTGTTGAGCTGATTACAAAAGAAAAGGCGGATGTCATCACGACCATCATCAACAAATTCAACACGGCGGAACGGCTCGACACTAAAAACGACTCGCGCGACATTTTCTTGCTCGTTGACGAAAGCCACCGCTCAAATTACGGTCAGCTTGCCACAAAAATGCGCTCGGTTTTTCCGAATGCATGCTACATCGGCTTTACGGGAACGCCGCTTATGAAAAAAGAAAAGAACACGCTTTCAAAATTCGGCGGTTTGATTCACAAATACACGATTGCGGACGGCGTTGCTGACAAGGCGATTGTTCCGCTGATTTACGAGGGGCGGTTTGTCGAACAGAATGTTGATGAAGAGAACATTGATTTGTGGTTTGAAGAGACGACCAAGCGGCTCACTGAAACTCAAAAGCAGGACTTGAAGCAAAAGTGGAGCAGCATCAGAAAACTTACTTCCACCGACGCTCGCATAAAACGAATTGCGCTTGACATCAGCCATCATTTTGAGCAGGGCTATAAGGCGACCGGCTTTAAGGCGATGCTTGCGACAAATTACAAGCGCGACGCGGTGCGCTATCTTGAATGTTTTGAGCAGTGGAGCGAGCTTTCCTGTGCGGTGCTTGTTTCCGCTCCCGATATGCGCGAAAGCGTTGACGATGCCGACGAAAGCACGGACGCAAAACTTCTGCGCTTCTGGCATAAGATGATGGAGCAGTACGGAGATGCCGAAACCTACGAGGAAAGCATTAAGGACAAATTCAAGAACGGCGACATAGACATTCTGATTGTATGCAGCAAATTGCTCACCGGCTTTGACGCGCCAATCTGTCAGATTTTATACATCGACAAGGAGCTAAAAGAGCACGGACTTTTGCAGGCGATTGCCCGCACGAATCGTATTGCAGAGGGTAAGGAATACGGCTTGATTGTCGATTACCGCGGGCTTGTGGAAAACTTAAGCGAGGCGATGGATATGTACACAGGCGCGGGCTTTGAGAATTTTGACTCGCTCGACATAAAAGGCGTGATGACCGATGTCCTTTCTACGGTGGCAAAACTGCGCGAGGCATATTCGCAGCTTCGCGATATTTTTATTCCGCTCAAAAATCCCGAGGACAGCGAGGAAATAGAAATCTTCCTTGCCGATGACGAAACCCGTGAGCAGTTTTATGACGCATTGTGCGTGTTCGGAAAAGCCCTGCACATCGTCTTGAATTCAGAAAGCGCGTTCAAGGCTTTTCCGCGTGAGGAGATTGAAAAATACAAGGGCGCGTTTGCCTTTTACGAGCGCGCGCGCCGCAGCGTGAAAATCCGCTATTGCGACGGCATTGACAACCGCGAATATGAGCCGCTCATGCAGAATCTTTTGGACACGCACCTTTCGGTTGCGGGCTTAAAGCAGATAACGCCGCCGATTGACATTTTGAACCGCGAGGATTTTGAAAAGGAGCTTGGCTTGCTTTCAAACGACCGCTCAAAAGCCGACGCGATTACCCATCATCTTGCAAAGGCGATTCACAAAAACTATGACGAAAATCCCGCCTACTACGATTCGTTTTCAAAGCGGATTAAAGCCACGCTCGACGAATACAAGAACAAGGTGATTAGTGAGTCGGAATATCTTTCCAAAATGCAAAAAATCCTAAGCGACTATCAGACTGGCAAAACCGAGATTCACTATCCCGCGCTCATTCAGAACAATGCCCATGCGCAGGCATTTTACGGGGTAATCGGCGCATTGTTCGCGCAGAACAGGGAAGATGCCGAGCAGCCCGATTCAGAATTCCTCGCGGAAATGTCCGATGCGATTACGGAGATTTTTAAAAGGCATTTGGTTGTCGGCTGGGAAAACAATCTGACGATTCAAAACCGCATTGCGCAGGACATCGACGATTTGTTTTTTGAATATGAGAAGTCGCGCGGCTTTAAAATTCCGTTTTCATTGGTTGATAAAATTATTGAGAATGTGAAGACCGTCGCCACACGGAGATTTTAGATGTTTGCAAAAGAATCTGCGTCAGAACGGCGGAGTGTACTCTGCGCCGACGGCACGGCAATTTCGTACCAACTGCATCGAAAGCGCGTTAAAAACATAAACTTACGCATTCACCCGGACGGCACGGTGTCAGTTTCGGCGCCTCTCCTCTCAAGCCTCAAGACAATCGACGATTTTGTGCTTTCAAAAAGCGCGTTCATTCAAAATTCGCTCGCCCGCTTTTCAGAAAAGCGCAAATGGGAAATCAGCGAAAAGCGGTATGTGAGCGGCGAGAGCTTTTATCTTTTGGGGCGGCAGCTCAGGCTTCGGGTGAGCCAGTCAAAGCGCAACTATATAGAAGAAGATGGCGTGTATCTGAGCCTGTTTTGCAAAGCCCCCGATGATTACGCGCAAAAAAAGCGACTCGTCGAAAAGTTCTTCAAGCAAAAATGCAATGAAGTTTTTGCCCAGCTCATCGAAAAGAATTATCCGCTGTTCCAAAAATACGGCGCGCCATTTCCGACCCTTAAAATCCGCGCGATGACCACCCGCTGGGGAAGCTGCATTCCGTCAAAAAAGCAGATAACGCTCAATTCTGCGCTTATTCATTTTTCCACCCGCTGCATTGAATACGTGGTAATTCACGAGTTCTGCCACTTCCGCTACCCGAACCACTCAAAGGATTTTTACGCATTTATGAGCGTCCTCATGCCCGACTGGAAGGAGCGTAAGCGTGAGCTGGATGAGACGGTGCTGATGTAAGGCTGCAGCTCTGAAATTGCCTTTTTTCTGAACGGCAATCAATAGAAATCTTCCCCCGTTTCTGCTACAGTTTTAGCATGGACTTAAAGGAAATCATGGCTCAGCGCGTTTTTGCCGTGGCGGGCGACACGCTGAACGAAGAAAAATACGCTTATAAAATCAAGCACGGGCTTCTTGAACACGGCTACACGGTTCACGCGGTGGGGAAGGAACTTGCGAGCTTCAACGACATTGGCGGCGACATCGACATCATTGACCTCTGCATACATCCTGTGAAAGGACTTGCGCTCATTAAGGACTGCAAAAAGCCTTTCAAGTGCATCGTGATTCAGCCCGGCGCGGAGAGCGAGGAATTGCTTGCGTATTTGAACGAAAACGCCTTGCCGTACATTCAGGGATGCCTGCTCGTGGGCTTGAGCGTGTACGCGAAAAAGTAGGGGGCTACGGCTTCGCCGTCGGCTGTTCCGCCATTCCGCTGTCGCTACAGCCCCTCACTCACTCGCTTTCGCTCGTTCAGCTCGTGGCCGCCTACGGCGTGGCTACATAGCCTAGCCCAAAGCTTCCCTACACACCAGTTTGAGTTTTTTTCAGCGTTATTTCATGCCGCGTGTCATCGGGGATGTAATTTCCGTCCTCGCTGTACCAAACGCCGTCCGCTTTCCATATCGCGCCCGAAGGGTAAAAGGCGGAGACCTCTTCTGAGACCCGAATCATAAAAAAGGAATTCATAAGCAAACATTTCAATTGTACCATCGCTTTGGGGATAGTTTCGGATATATCGATGGAATACGCAGTTTTTCACCTGTTCTTTTTCAAAGGGAAGTTCCTTGCCATTATCATACAAAATCCTTGCGTTGCACACAGACCACAATGCCCCACTCTGGTAGAATGAGACTGTATCCCGCGAGATGCCGGCTGAAAATTCACTCAGTTCGCCCATGTTGGTTTGAACGCGAATAGCTTTGTTCGCATCATTCCTGCAGGGCTGGCAACTTTTGAGCGAGCCGTCCTCGTAGTAGCAGATTTTGCCGTAGACGACCATGTTCCCGATTGGCGTGCTGATTTCTAAGCCTTCTTTCTCTGCATCCCAATAATCGTTCAGTTTCACAGTGCGGAGTGCACCGCTCAGATAAGTGGTAACGGCAGAAGAGCGCACATTCTTTCCGTCCGGGAGCTTTACAGCAAAGGCGCATGCGCACAGGGCAAAAATGATGAGTGAAAGGATTTGTTTTTTCATGGGAAACTCCTTCGGTGTAAAAGACTGATTGTAAACCTTTAGACTAACAATCTTGTGGGATGATTATATAACCCTGCCACCACATCCATTTGTCCATCGTGATGATGTACTGTAGAAACTGAATGCCACAACCCGATTGTTCCTGTAAACGGAACGGGTGGGAGCGTAGCAAGCAAAATATTCCTTGCGCTGATTGCCCGTGCTGCGTTTGAATTTGGCAGAGGCACATAGCCCGGCGTAGCGGGAATTCCACTTATATTTCCGTTCATGTACAAACCGACAAACGCATTAAATGGGCAGCTCTTTTTTATCGTATTCTTTGAAGATGAAAAAAAAGAATAGAGTTGTAAACCAGAACTTGGTCTTTCGTTACCTTGTCCACCTTTAAGCTCTGCAATTTCCTTTGCGGCTTTGTATTCCTTGATGTTAAAGAAGAGAGAATTTGCATTCCGAATCCAGCTTTCCTCCGCACCATTTTCTTTGTCAAATTTTGACTCATCCCATGTGATGAGATAATGGTAAGGGTATGCTTTTGCAATGCTTCCGTCCCCTGTCTTGGGCGTATTACCAGCCTCGTAAGCGAACGGAATGTCCAAATCACGATAAACTTCGCCACTACTTTGACCTTTCACGAAATAATGCATTGTTCCCGCCGTTTCGCTTGTAAAATTGAGGGTAGCAATGACATCTTCTCCTTGGATAGTTTTTGAACACTCAAAACTCTTTCCAACAAGGCTCGGCGCGCCTTCATCACCGCAAGAAGCAAGCCCCATCACCATCATTCCAGCCAAAATCACACCCGCAATCTTGGCGACCACATTTTTTGTCGTTTTCATAAAACAACTCCTTTTTAAAGAGATTTACCCGCGGTGTCCCGCAAGGCAAGGTGTATTTTACACAAGATTCAAAAGCATTTATATTGTAAAAATCCCGAAACGAATCGGGAAAATTTCCCGAAAAAGGGGTGGTGGAAATATTCGAAAAAAGCAAAATAAAATATTCGAAAAACACAAAATGAAATATTCGAAAAACACAAAATGAAATATTCGAAAAAGGCAAAATAAAATACTCGAAAAAGACAAAGTGAACTTGTATTTTCTGGAAAAAACGACCATACTGTTATGTTGAAAGGGGTGATAGCATGGACTATTTTCCGAGGTTTGTTGATAGAGAACTTGACGAAAGAACAAAAGCGTTCAATGCCATAAACATCGTAGGTCCCAAAGGCTGCGGAAAGACGAGAAGCGCAAAAGAACGGTGCAAGACCGTCATTGAGTTTCAGGACGAAGAAAAGCGGGAAGGCTATTTGAACATTGCCGAAACCTCGCCCAAGTTGTTTTTGAAGAATGAGAAGCCGATTTTGTTTGACGAATGGCAGGACGCGCCAAAAATCTGGGGAACGATACGAAAAGACTGCGATGACCATCCTGAGGCAACGGGCGAATATTTTCTTACAGGCTCTACTAGCAAAAAGATTGAGACTCCCCACACAGGAACCGGAAGAATTTCTGAGGTCGTCATGTACCCCATGACTTTGTTTGAGATGAACGATTCAAACGGCACGGTTTCTTTGTCACGCTTGTTTGATGATAAAGATTATGACATTGACGGAAGCAAAAGTGCCCTGACTTTGGAAGATTTGTTCTACATTGTTTGCAGGGGCGGCTGGCCACGCTGCCTTGCAATTAGCGACAAGGAGGCAAAACTTCAGATAGCCACGGATTATTACGAGCAGATTTACAAAAAAGACATCAGCGCGATTGACGGCGTAAAGCGGAATCCCGAATGGGCAAGGACGATACTGTGGTCGTATGCACGGAACATGGCGACGCTTGCAAAGAAGAGCGTCATTTTTGCCGATGTGAACGCAAACCACAACATGACCGACATAACATTTTCTTCGTATGTTGAGGCACTTGAAAATCTGTTTGTCATAAAAGACATTGACGCATGGACTCCGCAGATTCGCTCAAAGACGGCAATCAGGGCGGCAAAAAAGCATGTGTTCACAGACCAGTCAATCGCCCTTGCAGCTCTTGGAATAAAGCCCGACTATTTTTACAAGGATTTGGACTTGTTCGGGCATGTGTTCGAAAATATGGTGCTGCGTGATTTGCTTGCTTTTGCAGAATTGCAGAATGCGCGGGTCATGCACTACAGCGACGACATGGGGCTTGAAGCCGATGCCGTATACCAGCTGACTGATGGGCGATACGCGCTTATAGAAATCAAAACAGGCGAGAACGCAATCCCGGCGGCAGAGAAGAACCTCTTAAAATTCGGGGAAGTCATACGAAAGCACAATGAATCGGCTCTTAAAGATAAGGAGCATCCTGGCGTTCTGTACCGCGAGCCTGATTTACTGATTATAATCTGCGCAAACGCTTCTATGGCGTACACCACCGAAAAAGGCGTGAAAATCATCCCTGCCGGCTGTCTGCGGGATTAAAGAAAGAATTGACTTATGCCCACCCTGCGCCCGCTCGCTTCTGCCGTAAAAATCGAATACCTGCTCCTGTTCCTTGCCGCGCTCACCTCTTCTGCACAACTGAGTTTTTCCGCATAAAGACCTCGCAAAAGTTCGACACTTTTGACCGCACCTTCAGCGAAATTGAGGCGAAAAATGCAAGCACGCTTGAAAATCTGCGGGGGGGGGGGTACGCAGGTATAGTGAAAATCAACTTCCCGCCGATTTTACTCTGGTAACAAAGCCGTACGCATATTTTAACCGCAGCATTGCACAAGAAATCTCAAACATCACCGTCCTTCTTTCAGAAAATGAAGAAAGCGAAAACTTGTAATCCGCTCTTCTTTCGTTCCAGACAAAAATCCACCGCATACAGCGGCGGGTGGCATTCGGCTACGAGATGCTTTTGTATTTTTCGGCGTTCCTTACGCTGGGCTCTCTCGCGCTCATAATCCACAAGAAGAATGTGCAGAACACGGAAAGCTTGAAATTCTTCACATTCTGCAGGAAGCGTTGAGCAACATTGCGCGACATGCAAACGCTACGCTCGTTCAGATAAAAATCACCGACGTTGCCGAAGGATTGAGCTTTGTCATAAAGGATAACGGAATCGGTTTTTCAGAAGAGACCGTACAAGATGGCACGAAAGATGCGGCGCAAAATCGCAAGCACTGGGGAGTTGCGAACATAAAAAAGCGAGTTGAGTTTTTGGGCGGAACGGTTCAGTTCATAAATGACGGAGGATGCACGATTGCAATCAGAATCAAAAAATAAGACGCTCAAAATACTTCTTGTTGACGACCATTCGGGTTTGCACGTTGAAAGACGTTCTTTAACAAGGCGTGCCAGGAAGTGATTCAAACGCTCGCACTGGGGAAAAATGCGCTCCACCCAGAAATTGTATGAAAGTAAAAGCGTGTGCAAAAAAACTGACCTTACAGATTCTGTTCCTCGCCTTTGCCGTGTGCATGAACTATTTTGGCTCCGTCTGTGCCGGAAAAATCATCCTTCCGCTCTACCTTGACTCAATCATTACGATTGCGGCGACTGCAATCTGCGGACTGTGGGGCGGCGTTCTGTGCGCGGTTCTTTCAAACCTTGCCATGTACATTTTTGACCGCACCATGTTTGTCTTTGTAAGCTGCCACATTCTTACCGCCGTGTTTGCGTGGCTCACAATCCGCCAGCACAATCGAAAATGTAGACAACATCGTGCAGGGCATCTACCTTGCCACCGAAAACATTCCTTTCGCGCTCTGCTTCGGCGGAACCGTTACAAACCTTGCGGACAAAATGATTAGCGCGACGGTAAGCTACGGCGTGTACCGGGCGGTGAAAAAGATTTATTCCTCTTTCGGATAATATTTTTCAATCAATTCTGGCTGGCTTTCATGCGCCCAAATTCACTTTTCTTTGCTCAGAATCTCTGCCACAATCGGGTTTTCTTCGGCGAGTGTGCTGTCTTTGAGGTCGTCGGCGATTTTTTTGAAGACGACCATTGTTTTTTTGAGGCGGGCGATTTTCGTGAAGAAGCGGCGACCGTGTGCGGTGGTCGCGTAGACATATTTTACGCCGACAGGGAGCGTGAGGACATTGATGTCGGTGCAGGTGAGGATGAGCGAGGAGAACGGCTCCATTTTGTAGGGGGCTTCGAGGCGCGGCTGTACGAGGTCGGGAAAGAATTCCAGTTTGTTTTTGAGCGCGCGGTTCCGTGCAAGCCCGATGTCGGTGATGAAAATCGTGTATTTGCTTTTGTTGACGATTCTGACGGACGGGTTTAAGACGCGCCCCTGCTTGAGTTTTTCGGCGACGGTTTTCCGCGCGGTGGTGGTGGGGAGCGGGAAGGAGATGAGGCGTTTTTCGAGGAGATAGGCGAACTCAAAGTGGACTTTCAGCTCAATCCGCCTGTCGAAGAGCAGCGAGAGCGTGTTCACGATTCCGAGCAGCGCACCGATGAGACCAAGCCCCGCCGAACAGATGGTCATGATTGACATGAAGGTGAAGTCTTGCATGGGGAAGAGTGTAGCAGATTTTTGACGAAAAAGGAATGACTGTAGTATTTTCGCAAAATGAGATTTAATTTTTCCTAAAATTTTGTTTATTTTCTAAATTTTGAAAAAATTTTCGTAAAAACTTGTTTATTTTCCTAAAATGCAGTATTATTTTCGTAAAAGAGGTGTGGATATGCTGGAAAAGGATTTGGTTTCGTTAATTAGGAAAATTCAAGAAAAAAAAGTCGAGACGATGAACATTGAGTTCAAGAGCGCAAAAGGCGGTGTGCCCGAAAAACTGTACGACAGCTTTTCCAGTTTTTCCAACACTGACGGCGGAATCATTTTGTTCGGCATTGACGAAAAAGCGGGCTACACTGTCTGCGGCGTGAAAAATCCTGACACCCTAGAAAAGAAAATCGTTGAGCAGGCAAAAGAAATGGAGCCTATTGTCCGCCCGCTCATCACTATCTGCACTTATGAGGGGAAGACCGTTCTTGCCGCTGAGATTGCGGAAATGGAGGCCATAAACAAGCCGTGCTACTATTCGGGGAAGGGCAAAAGCAAAGGCTCATATATCCGAGTGGGAGAAGCCGACTTACCGATGACCGAATATGAAATCTACAGCTACGATGCGTTCAAGTACAAGACCGAAGATGAACTTCGCACCAGTCCCCGAATCGACGAGAGTTTTTTTGATCAAATTCAGTTGGACGGATTTTTTGCGCGGGCGGTCGCGCTCAAACCGAATCTTGTGAACCTTGATAAAAAAATGCTCACCAATTTGAACGGACTTTCTGACAAAAACGGCAGACCGACCGTGTGCGGAATCATGCTGTTCGGAAAGTACCCGCAGTACCTTTCGCCCAATCTCGACATCGTTGCCGTGGTCTGTTCTACCGCAAACTATGCCGAAGAAAACGAAAGCGGGGAGCGGTTCATCGTGAACAAACGGCTTGACGGCACGATTCCGCAGATGCTTGAGACGGCGATTGCGTTCGTTCAGCAGAACATGGCGACTTCCACTGTCATTGACGAAAGCGGGCATCGCAAGGATGTGAGCGAATACCCGATAAAGGCAATCCGCGAAATCATTTTGAATGCGCTCATTCACCGTGACTACAGCATTCACACCGAGAACGAGCCGATTCGCCTTGAAATGTACCCCGACCGCATTGAAGTGACCAACCCCGGCGGCTTGTACGGAAGGCTCACGCTCGACAGTTTGGGAAAGACCAAAGCCGATGTGCGCAATCCCTTCATCGCCTCTGCGCTTGAAGTCTTGAATCAGACCGAGAACCGCTATTCGGGCATTCCCACGATTTACGCCGAGATGAAAAAAGCAGGTCTTCTAGAGCCGAAATTTGAGAATATCCGCGGAAATTTCAAGGTCACGCTCTACAACAAAAAGGCACGGATTAACGAATTTGAGACGAAAATCTTGGAATTCTGCCGAAAACCGCGCTCAAAAGAAACGCTCGCCCGTGAATTCGGCTTTGACGAAAAACACCCCGCGTATTTCATCAACAATTATGTCGTTCCGCTGATTCAGTCGGGCAAACTGCGCTACACGATTCCCGAAAAGCCCAAGAGCAAGAACCAGCAGATTGTGGTGAGGTGAAGGGAGGGGAGAATTTTTTACAACACCTCCCCAAGCACCCGCCATGCGTCGCTCGTAACATCATCGCTGTATGTGCCCGTGCAAATCAGCAGTTCCATGCTCGCCTTGTCCTGCCGCACGAAGCCGCCGTGGAGTTTGTGGCGGGCAAGGTAGTTTTGCAGCACCTCGCACTTTTTGGGCGAGAAGATGTCTATGTCCTCGCTTGCCCCGGTGCGGTCAAAGCCGCCTTTTGTCTCGACAATCCACGGCTCGCCGCGGACGCTCATGATGTAGTCGGGGTAGAACAGTTTCTGGCGGCCGGAGTTGTCCACATAGACGATTGAAAAATATTCGTCGCCCTTGTCGCCGTTCTTGTACCACCAGTCCACGGCGGCGGAGTTTTCGCAGAAACGCTCGAACAGCTTTTCGGGGGTGCTCCGCACCTCGGCGGAACTCAGATAGCCTGAGTACACATTCTTCTTGCACTCGCTCTGGATTTTCGCCGCCGCATCGTAGGTGAACAGCGTGCTTTGCGGAAAGAAGAACGGCTTTTCGCTCACGGTCTCCAAGCCGAGCGTGTTCTGATTCTGATTTGCGCCCTCCGCCATCGCAAGGCGGAACACATGGCGCAGCGTGTCAAAATTGTTTATGACGAACGCGTACCATTCTTTAATCGTCAGTTCCAAAAGCTTGTGGCGGTACAAAAATTTATGTTCGTTGGCAAACAGTTTTCCCAGAATCGTTACCGCGCTCGCGTACTCCAAGCCGATTTCAAGCCCGATTCTGCCCACGCGGTTGTGAAACTCGCGCCCGTGCGTGTGGGTGTTCATCGTCTCGCGGAATGTCACCGTGTTCAAGTTGTCGGCGGTGACATCGGAAATGACCGCCGCAGAGCCGGAAAAAGTGCTGCGCTCGATTTTCTGGTTGAACACGAATCCTGCCGTTTCGAGCCGAGGCTTATTTTTGGCACAGTCGCCGTCCAGCGCGTACTTTGATTTCAGATACTCGCCGATTGCCTTCAGCGCAAGCGCGTCGTCCTGCGTGTCGAGAACCTGCGTGCGCTGTTCCTTTACGAGCGAGAATTTCTTATGCTCGTTCTTTAGAAAAATCGTCTTTGCGCTCAAGGCGTTCTTGCCCAATGCCGCCTTCGCTCCCTGCGTGAACTTGCTGTCAAAGGTGTAGAGGTAGCAGCTGTCGAGCAGGTCGCTTCCGTAGTGGCGCGCCTCCGGCATCCGGCGGATTCGTCCGATGGTCTGGATTTCAAATGTCTCGTCCATGCCCTCGCGGAGTTTTACGAGGATATGCGCACGGGGGCAGTCCCAGCCGGTCGCCACCGCCTGCTTGATGATGACCGCCACCTGCGGCGCACCGTTCGCCTCGATGCCGTCAAGGTTTTCGTGGCAGCTAGAAAGCCACACGGCAAGCAAGCCGTTTTCTACCGACACGGACTGCGCTTCAAAATACTTCTGCACCCGCTCCAACAGCGCGTCGGAATTGTTCGGCAGCTGCACCAACGGAATGGCAATAATATAAAAGTGTTGACTTCTCATTACTTTTGTATTATTGTTATTATATGGCTTTTTCATACAAACCGCTTTGGAAACTTCTTATCGACAAAGAAATGACCAAGAAAGAACTTATGGAAGCAACTGGCATCTCAAAATCAACGATGGACAAGATGGGACGGAAAGAACTTGTTTCGCTGGAAATTATTGATAGAATATGTGCCTACTTCTCGTGTGATGTTGGAGCTGTTATAGAGCATACAAATGACGGAGGCTCAGATGAGGAAAAATGATTTCGATTTTATCCATCTCTACTGTGGTGACAGCATTGACTTCTATAAAAAATGGGAAACTCCTACAGTTATTGTGAGCGACGGTCCTTATGGTGTGAATGGCTTCCCTGGTGACCTTGTGACGAATAAAGGTTTGGACGCATGGTATGAGCCACATATAAAAAAATGGAGCGAATGTTCAACTCCACTTACGACTCTCTGGTTTTGGAATACGGAACTTGGCTGGGCAACCGTTCACCCAATTCTTGAAAGGTATGGTTGGAAATATGTTTCCTGTTGTGTATGGGATAAGGGAATGAGCCATGTCGCAGGAAACACGAACACAAAGACAATACGCCATTTGCCAGTTGTTACGGAAGTATGCGTACAATATGTGAAAATTCCTACTTTTAGGGTCGAGGACAAAGAACTTTCAATGAAAGATTGGCTTAGGTACGAATGGGGACGGACAGGACTTCCATTTTCGAAGACAAATGAAGCCTGCGGTGTTGTGGACGCTGCAACACGAAAATATTTTACTAAATGCCATCTTTGGTATATGCCCCCTGCAGATGCCTTTGAGAAAATCTCAGAATATGCCAATGTGTATGGTGTGAAAGAGGGGAAACCTTATTTCTCAATGAATGGTATTGCCCCGATTCAAAAAAAAGAATGGGAAAAAATGCGTTCCAAGTTTTATTGTCCTATCGGAGTTACGAATGTATGGAGCGAGCCGCAGCTCCGGAATGCAGAGCGATTGAAAGTAAATCAAAAAGCAGTGCATTTAAATCAAAAACCTCTCTCTCTCATAAGCCGTATAATTGAGATGACGAGTGATGAGAATGATGTCGTTTGGGATCCATTTGCTGGATTGTGTACTTCCGCAGTTGCTTCAATCAATTTGAACAGAAAATGCTATTGTGCAGAGATAAATCCTGATGTATTTGCTGTTGCAAAAAACAGGGTAGAAAAATCATTAGATGATAGTACTCAAGGCTTCTTCCAAGAGCGTTTCGTTTCCTGATGAAAGAATATCTGCCCATGATTTTATCGTTTTGCCTTTGAATTTGGAGGAAAGGACTTTCTGCTTGAATGCTTCAATTTCCTTATGCTCAATGCGGTCAATCTTAGCATAGTTCGTATCAAGCCTGTACACGAATTGTCCGTAAAGAGTTCTGAGTAAACTTTGATATTTAGGTAGCGGACTATATTCCTTTTGGTCTTCTCCCCAAGAGTTCACGACTTCCTTTGCCTCTGCAAGGCTGCATTTGTCAGTCTGCAATTTATACCCATTTGTGTTGGTCTGTTGGAGATTCGCAGTTCTGTTGCTTGTGTCCTCTGGTTCAAAGACAAGATAATCTGGAGGGCGATGATAGTGCGTGTCACGGGCTTTGGCAACACTTTTTCCACTGACTACAAGAGTATCTATTATCTGTGGCTTTCCCCAAATAACATTTTCTGGAAGCCATGCAATCAGTGCCATGTCTATATTGTCTTTTTCAAAAATAGTAACGCTGTCTCTGAATCGTGCGGTTATTTCTGTTGCAAGCGGAAACCATGCCTTTATCTCAATTCCCGGATTCGGAACAACAGTATCGCTTTTGAATAATGCATCTGGAAATCCTGGGTCTTGGCGAATCCACTTGCCTTCGCCATTCCAATCGGCTTTATTAAGCAAATCAACAGTTGAAAATTCAATCATATTGCCTAGCAATGGGGACAACTTTGAGATGACTTTCGCGAGTTGTTTTGCATATTCGATTGATGGTGGACGCGAAATCTCTAGAACATCGATTAAATGCTTATCCAATGTAGTTAATTCATTTCTTGCTTCCATAAGTACTTCATTAAAATTCATAATTTATTAACGGCAAATTTTGTATGAAAAATTAACCCAAGTTCCTCTTACTCCACAAAATCATCGTTGTAGATAAAATCCTTGTTCCCCGTGTTGTACGGTGGGTCGATGTAAATCACATCGACTTTGCCCTTGTGCGTTTTTTCCAGAAGGCACAGGCTTGCAAGGTTGTCGCCTTCAAGCAGAAAATGCACCTCGCCGCCGCCGTCCACGAACAAGTCCGCCTCTTCCGTCAGCACGGGAACGCTTGCCGCAAGCGTGTCGTCAATCTTTTCGCGGTGCTCCTCGAATACAAGCCCGTACTTCTTGCCTTTTACTTCCGCCGCAAGCTCGTTCAAATAGCCCGCCAGCCTTCGGGCGTTCTCGTCATAGAGCGATTGGTTCAGAAAGGCGCGAATCTGCTCAATCTTGCCGAGCAGCTCATCGCGCCGCAGTTTGGAAAGGTTTGTGGACATAGAGATCTCGTTTCTTAGTGAAAATTAGAATATTTAATTTTTGCTTAGCGTTGCTAATTATATCAAAAAAGCGTCTTAGTTCCACTACAAAAACAGATATTTTTCTTAATTAAAATCAAAATATGGAAGATTATTTTGAAACTTTTAGATTTAATGTGAAATTTTATCGTGAAAAGAAGAAAATATCGCAAAGCCAGCTTGCCATCGGCGCAGACTGCACGAACGGACTTATCGGACAAATTGAAGCCGGTAGCACGAAGCCGTCATTTGACCGAATTGTAAATATCGCCAATGCCTTGAACATCCACCCCGCCGACCTGTTCCTGCGCAACGCCTCCACCACAGTCACCAACACAAAAAACATCCTCCGCACAGAGCTTATCCCGCAGATAGAGGAATTTGTGGAGAAGAGGTTGTAAAAGTTAATGCCACAACATCAAGAAAATGTTATCATGTAAAAAAGGAACTTGAGAGAATGCCAGAAAAGAATATACCCCAGTTTTTATATAGAATGCGTTCATGTCAAAAATTATTAGACGCACCATTTTGTGAGCTTCAAAATCAGGAGCTATATTTTTCAAGATTGGATAAATTGAATGACCCGTACGAAGGTTTTTTGGATGTATATTGGGAAGGTGATTTTATTCTATGGAAAAATTTTTTACGACGCTATCTACTATCTTTATACAAGTTGTCTATTTTGTATCCTTTTTTGGACGCAAATCATGAATTTACTTGTGAAGATATTGATGTGTATGGAACTGAAAGCGATTTCCCGAATGAAAATATAAAGTCTTCTTTTTATAAGATTGCAGAGGCTTTTTTCAAAGACGAAAGAATTAATGCATTTTTGAATTGCCTCAGTATTACAAAACGAAAAATGCACGAAAAGGATATAAAAATTTTCCTATCAATTATACATCCTATTGCTTTTGAATCTATATACAAAGAAAGTGATTCTGATGATAAGAAACAAACATATTTATATTTTTCAAATTTAACAAAAGATATACCTATCCAAAATCTTTTTGAGCGTTTGACGGAAAATCCGCAAGAAATTGAAGAGAAAACTTTATCTATCCTGATGGACATATCTTTTTCTATGCATGAACAATTATTTTTGCTTCGGCTGTATAATTGTGATGATATAAAAAAAGATATTAGGATTTCTTTTATAACAACGAGATTCCCAAATGAGTTTATTAACAAACTTATTACACTTACCGTTCCCGAAGCTTTTGTGTGCTCATTTATGACCCATATTGATAATCCCGCTTTGTGGGGTTATTACGCAGACGGTCATAAAGGTGCATGCTTGATTTTTAAATGCGCAGACTCGAATGGAAAAACAGGAATATCACTAAATGCAAAAACAACTGGTTCTAGCGATAATATTTTTTCTTTTATTAAATTCAACAAGGTTGTCTATACCCGCAAAGCCATATCGGTAAATTTCTTTAAGTTCATAAACACTTTACCGCTCGATGTCTTATATGAAAATTGGTATAAAGATGGAGAAAACTTTACCTCTTATCTAAATGATTTTGGCATTAATAAGGATATAAATATGTGGCGAAAAGAACTTTGGCGAATGATGGAAAGTCGTGCCGTTCATAAACTTCCTGAATGGCGAAAAGAAAATGAATATCGCTTGGTTATGAACGATTTCCTACGCTGGGATAGCGACAAAGAGGGAATAGCGACAAAATATAATTTTGAGAGTTTAGATGGAATTGTTTTTGGTTATAAAATGCAAACGAAAGATAAGTTAGCAATAATGAAACTAATCGAAAAAAAATGTAAAGAGAATAATAGGCATACCTTTAATTTTTATCAGGCAGAATATTCTTTTGCAACAAACTCTATGGAAATACGAAAATTGGATTTTCTAAATATTGAATAACTTTTATTTGCGTTAGGGATACGCAAGGCGGCGAAGCCGTTCCGAAGCGTAGCGAAGGAATGGAGCGCGGTTAGCGCGGAACCTGGAGTAGCCCGACCCGAACGAAGTGAGGGTAACGCCCGTACTTTTCTGCCTTATTTGTCTGCCCATCTCCCCACAATAGCCTTTCCCCGAAAAATCTGCTACACTGTTCCCGTTATGCAACCCACACACGACTTCACGCGCGGACCGATTTTCTCTAAGCTTATCTCGTTTATGCTGCCGATTCTGCTTTCGCTGGTGCTGCAGTCGCTGTACGGGGCGGTGGACATGCTGATTGTGGGGCGGTTCGGGACGACGGCGGGGATTTCAGGCGTGGCGGTGGGCGGGAATGTGATGAACCTGTTCACGATGCTTTTGAACGCGATTACGATGGGCGTGACGGTGCTGATGGGGCAGTACATCGGCTCACGGCGGTTTGAGCAGGTGAACCGCCTAATCGGGAATGCGGTGGCGTTTTTTCTTGCGCTCTCGCTTTTGCTCACGGTGGGCATCGTGATTTTTGCGCGCCCGCTTGCCCTTGCCATGCAGACCCCGGACGAGGCGGTGGATTTGACGGTGCAGTACATCCGCATTTGTGGTGCGGGCTTTCTTTTTATTACTTTCTACAATTTTATCAGCGCGATGCTGCGCGGGGTGGGCAACTCGAATACGCCGCTTGTGTTCGTGGCGATTGCGAGCGTGGTGAACATCATCGGCGACCTGGTGCTGGTGGCGGGCTTGAAGATGAATGTGGCGGGCGCGGCGATTGCGACGGTGGTGGCTCAGGCGGTGAGCGTCGTGCTTTCGCTCTGGATTATCCGCCGCAAGAAGATGGCGTTTTCGTTTCAGAGGAAGTATTTCAATTTTGGGAGCGAAGTGCCGCGTTTTGTGCGGCTAGGGCTTCCGCTTACGGTGCAGGGATTCCTCACGAATTTCAGTTTTCTTGCCCTGTGCGCGTTCGTGAACCGGCTCGGCTTGGACGCTTCAAGCGGCTACGGCGTGGCGCAGAAAATCCAGATGTTCGTCATGCTTCTTCCCGGTGCGCTCATGCAGAGTATGGCTCCGTTCGTGTCGCAGAATGTGGGCGCACAGAACGAAAGGCGCGCTCGGAGCGGTATGCTCTGCGGTCAGGCGTTGGGAGCTGGCATCGGCTTTGTGATTATGCTCGTGGTCTTCTTTTTTGGCGACGCGCTTGCCCGTCTTTTTACCGCCGACGAAGCGGTCGTTGCACGTGCCTTTGAATTTTTGCGCGGCTTTTCCCCCGAAGCGGTGGTCACTTGCATCCTGTTCAGCTACCTCGGCTACTTCAACGGTCACTCAAAGTCGCTCTTCGTGATGATTCAAGGTCTCTTGCAGACTTTCCTGATTCGCCTTCCCATGTCGTATCTGATGAGCATCCGTCCCAACGCGAGCCTGACGGGAATCGGTCTTGCCGCCCCCACCGCGACCGTGTTCGGGATTGCGATGTGCTTCGGGTACTACAAGTGGATGGGGAAGAAGGTGGAGAGAAAATGACGGAAGGGGGAAGTCTCCCCACTCGCTCCAACCGTCCGCTGCGCTACCGTTTTCCGCTACCCCCTCTGCTTAGCAAGCGTAGCTTGCGACGGACACCCCGCAACGCCCCGATTGCTTTCTTTAAAAACAATTATCTGTTTGACATATACACGCAATGCGGTTATATTATATATGTGATAAAGAGTTTTGCGGATAAGGAAACGGAGCTAATCTATAATCAGCAGTTTTCAAGGCGGCTTCCAAATACAATTCAGAAAGTCGCTTTGCGAAAGCTGATGATGATAGACAATGCAACGAGCCTTGAAGATTTAAGAGTTCCCCCAAGTAATCATCTTGAGCAGCTTTTCGGGAACAGAAAAGGTCAGCATTCAATCCGCATAAATGACCAGTGGCGTGTCTGTTTTACGGAAAAAGACGGACAGTATTATGATGTAGAAATCGTGGATTACCACTAGGAGTAAACTATGTCTGATTTTATCGAAACCCCGACAATTGGAGAAATCCTGAGCGAAGAATTTCTTATTCCTCTTGGAATTTCCGCATATAAATTGGCACAAGGAATACATGTTCCGACCTCGCGCATTCAGGATATCCTTCACAACCGCAGAAAAATTACGGTTGATACTTCTTTACGGCTGGCGAAATTTTTTGGCGTGTCCGACGGCTATTTTATGGCTTTGCAGGACGACATAGATATCCGAAATACGAAAATCGAACTTGCACCGCAGTTGGAAGAAATAAAAACGTATGCGTATGCATAGGAATGAATACTAATATATAATGATGATATATCTTTTTGGATCAATGATAAAATTCAAAAAGAATCAGAAACCACATAACAGGCTTTTCAATGCCGGTGCAAGGAGGCCGCATGAAAAAAATAAATTTTGAGCTTATTAAGAAAATTGATTATCTGTTACTGTTCCTTGCGGGGGTAATCGGCGTGATTGCTTTGCTTGTCGGTGTGATTTCCGAAATTTTCCCGATTCATCATTCCCGGCCTGCCCATATCGAAATAATAGATTCAAATGAAAACGAACCTGGCGAAAAAACTGCCGAATCAATTGATTTTCTTGAAAAACTTAAGGATGTGTATGTTTTTTCTGTAAGCACATCGGCAATAAAATCCGATGATTTGTCAAAATCGAATTTTGAGGCGAATCAGTTTTCAAATGTAATGCAAAAAGCTTTTTCCGCATCTGAAATAATAAATTTCATTTTTGTGAAGGATGAGCAAGAAACAACGCTTTTTTCTTCAAAGGTTTTTATATACAAATATCAGTTGGCAAATGATACTGATTCGGACGGTGGCGCTGCTTCCTCTGCATATAAGAACCAGCATGGTTTCAATATATATGCGGTCATAAAAGAAGACACAAACAATGACAAGCGGCTTGACAGTAAGGACAGAATCGCTTTGTATGTGTCCGACTATGACGGAAAAAATGCAAAAGAAATCTCATCTTCAATATATTATCTGCGTTGCATAGACAAAGACACATTCTTATTTACCGAATACGAAGATGGAAAAGTATATTACTATGCATACGACGGCAATTTGAAATCTAAAAAACTGATAAAAAGTGTCGAAAAGAAAATCAGTGAAAAAACTATACAATTATGGTAAATTGCGCGATGGTAAAAAAATCATACATGAGGGAGAGCATGACAACTACATTGGCATCTTTTGACAAGGAATACACCGCTTGGGTTCAAGAACTGAAAGCCCGCTATTTGCAGCAACGGCTCAAGGCTCATTCTGCCGTCATGAACTACTGCCTTGAATTCTATTGGTCTGTCGGAAAAGATATTGTCTCAAAGCAGAGCGAAAACCGATATGGAAGCGGCTTTTATAAACGGCTGAGCGATGACCTGAAAAGCGAATTGCCCGATGTAAAAGGGCTTTCCCCCACAAATCTAAAATACATGAAGTATTACTATGAGCTTTTTAAAGATGAAGCCGAAAATCGTCCACAGCTTGTGGACGATTTGAGAAGCATTCCGTGGGGACATCTACGCTACATTATCGATTCTTGCAAGGAAAATCCCAAAAAGGCTCTTTTCTTTGTTCATAAAACGCTCGAAAACAACTGGAGCCGTCCGATGCTCCTCAATTTTCTTGATACTGATTTATACGAACGGCAGGGAAAGGCTATTTCCAATTTTTCATCCAGTTTGCCGTCCGTGCAAGGCGAGCTTGCGCAGGCGATAACGAAAGACCCGTATTCATTTGACTTTCTAACTTTGCGGGAAAATTATGAGGAAGCGGAGCTAAAAGACGCGCTGATTCAGAATATAGAAAAATTCTTGCTTGAACTTGGTCGCGGTTTTGCCTATATGGGGCGCGAGTTCCGTTTGGAAGTAGGAAGCGAAGAAAAATTTATGGACATGCTTTTTTACAACACAAACCTGCATTGCTATGTTGTTGTGGAAGTGAAAATCACCAAATTTAAGCCTGCGGACTTGGGACAGCTTGGTTTCTATGTTTCTGCCGTAAATCATATCCTAAAGAAAGAAGGCGACAACCCGACAGTCGGGCTTCTCATCTGCAAGAACAAAGATGATATTGTCGCCCAGTATTCGTTGGAAGGCACTGCCGTTCCAATCGGTATTTCTGAATATGAACTTTCCAAACTGTACCCCGCTGATTTTAAAAGCAGTCTGCCGTCCATTGAAGAAATTGAGCTGTCGTTGAAAGACAAGGCAGAATCATGACCCTATCCATTCTTCACGAATCCATCATCACCAATACCCAGTTCACCTTCGCGCGGAGCGGAGGCAAGGGCGGGCAGAATGTGAACAAGGTGAACACCAAAGTCCATCTCGTTTTGCCACTCGCTTCGATTGCGGGGATTACGGAAGATGAGCGTAGTCGGCTTCAGAAAAAACTTTCTTCTATCATAAATGGCGATGATTGCCTTTTCCTTGATGTGGACGACGAACGCTTCCAAGAAGTGAACCGAAAAATCGCGCTGGCTCGTATTGAAAGCCGTATCGTGAACGCGCTCAAAGTTCCCAAAAAACGCAAGAAGACCAAGCCCACCAAAGCGAGCAGGGAAAAGCGGCTGAAGCTGAAGAAAATCAAGAGCGAGATTAAGCGGAATAGGCGGATGCCGTTTGACTGATGATTTTATACGCCTCTGTCAGCTGTTCCATAGACCATGCGGCATTCGCGGGGCTTGTGCTTGGAAGGCATTCGCTCGTGAGCTTGTAGCGCGGTTCGTATTCGGCGGCGCAGTGTTTTTGCCATAGAGCAAACGCGGTTTTTCCCGTGCAGAACACGCGGTGGATTTTAGAGCGTTCAAACAACTCGTGGAAGTCGTTTGGCACGGCGTTCTTAATGGAAGAATCCGCCGCACCGTGAATCTCGCAGGAAGAAAGCACATCCCACAGCGCGATGTGATGGCGGAGCAGAAAACCCCTTCGCTCGTCGATGGCGGCTTCTCGGTCAGGGGCATTGCGGTCGGGTGTGTTGTTTGCAGATTCATCTTTTTGTGTGCCGTCGTTTGCGTATACAAATTGCTCGCCGAACACGGTGGGAAGCACACGCCAAAATCGGTTCTGCGGGTGCATGTAGAAAAATCCCGCCTCACGGCTTTTCGGCGACGGCATTGTGCCTAAAATCAGCACACGGCTTTCAGCGTTCCACACGGGCGGAATTTCGTGGAGTATTGTTTCGGTGTTTTGCATTTCGTTGGGAAAAGTATACCACAAGGGCGGGGGAGAATACAAATTTTCCTTGCTTCATTTTTTTCTGAATTTTATGCCTTTTTTACTTCTCGTTAAATTTATTGCGCAGTAGATTGGAAATTTTATTTACTTTTAAGAGTTTGAACACAAAATACCTAAACAAATCAATGAGCCAGCAAAACACAAAGACGACAGATGCAAAGAATATAACTTTAATTATCATAAATCCTGTATTATCGTGTGCTAAATCTGCGAATTTATTTCTAAAAATGTAATTAAACACGAACGGCTGAACATGAATAATATAAACGCTGAATGCAAGCCCACTTACAAAACTGATTATCTTTTGAGTGATTTTAGACTTTATCTCAATTTGACTGAACAATAAAAGCAATGCCACCCCAGATAATATGATAAAAATCGAAGTGTAATCTAAGAAAATATCAAGTTCAGTTTCTTTTGAAAAAAACAACTTTATGAGAACATGAGACATAAGTTTTGCAAACCAAGCGCAGAAAATTGTGAGAAGATACAGAATGAAGCACTTTGTTTTTGAAATTTGTATCGGGTATAATTTGAGATATGCCCCCAAAACATACAAGCACGCAAGCCATATTGTCGTATATCCCCAACCTGCATTAAATGAATCAATTCTTTTAAGTCCAAAAATAGGCAACAGTGAAAAAATGATTAAGATTGTAAGACACAGCCGTTGGTGTTCTTTTTTGTCGATTGCGTGAAGCGTTTTATTGATAAAAGGAATAAAGAAATACATACCGAAATAACTAGTAAAGTACCAATACTGACGACTAACGACAGGAAAGAAGATTCCTTTTATCAATTCTAAATTTGACACTTCATGCATTTTTGAAAGATACGGAACAAATCGAAATAAAATCGTTATTATAGATGAATAAAAGAATACAGTCAGCCATAACGGAATCATCTTGAAGCCATTGAACTTCGTATTTATCATCACAAATCCCGTAATCATTGCAAACACATCGACTGCACAATATGCGGCTGTTTCCAGAAACCAAGCGACATAATAATTTAGTGAAAACCGCTCACAAGTTTCAAGAATTCCACCACAACCTAATACATGCAACACAACAACCATATACATTGCAAGGATTCTGAGCAAATCGATTCCATAATTTCTTGAGGTTTGGGCATTTGAGTTTTCCATTTCTTTCCATTTTGTTTCAAAATGAGAATAATAATCTCAAATTGACTAATTTATTCGCTAATAAAATCTCTTTTTGAGAATATATCTCGCTTTTCGCAAATATTCAATACATTTTGCTTATTCAAAATCCAAGATATTGCTGTTTTAATTAAATTATGAATTCAAGTGAATTGGGAAATTTATACGGTGAGAACATAAAAAAAATTCGACAGTCAAAAGGAATGAGCCAGGATATTTTATCTGAAAAAGCGGAAATTAGCCCAGGTTTTTTGAGCGAGATTGAAAATCACAAAAAAACAGGAACTTTTGATACGCTTGCAAAAATTGCAGAAGCATTAGATGTCGAACCTTATGAGTTACTTTTGCCACAGAATTCAGTCGTGAACTTGGACAGCAGAAAGACAAAACAACTTATGAAACAACTCCGAAAAAATGTCTGTGATACTATGGATACAATTGAAAACTTTTTGTCAGAAAAGTGATAAATGCCCCTTGAGTGATAGAGTAAAAAAAATTTGATATGTTAATTTTTTTTTGTCAAACAGGCTGATAGGCTAGTGCTATGAGACTAATTATACCACCTGCTTTAACAGTGTTTTGCATTCCGTTTCGGAAAGTATAGCACAAGGGTAGGGGAGAAAACAAATCAGTTATTTTACTGATATCTTAGTGATTTTTTCACTTGAAATTTCTGCACTTTTTACCATAATTTCACTTGAAAAATCTGCATTTTTTTACTCTAAAACAGTTGAAATTTCTGCACTTTTTGTTAAAATCTCAGTATGTGCGCATTTTGGCGGAAGGCAGAAGACAAACTTCTAAAATGGAAAGAAAATTACAGTTCTCAGTACGCGGCAATCATTGAAGGTGCGCGACGCGTGGGGAAATCCACCGTTGCGGAAGAATTTGCAAAAAAGCACTACCGTTCTTACATCAAAATTGACTTTGCGAATGTAAAAAAAGATGTGCTTGCCGCTTTTGACGACATTGCCGAACTCGACATTTTTTTTATCAGGCTTCAAGCGGCAACGGGAGTCACGCTGTACGAAAAAGAATCGGTCATCATTTTTGACGAAATTCAAAAATTCCCGATTGCACGGCAGGCGATAAAATATCTTGTCGCAGACGGTCGCTACCACTACATTGAAACAGGCTCGCTTCTGAGCATCAAAAAAAATGTGAAGGATATTGTCATTCCGTCGGAAGAATACAAAATCAAAATGTACCCGATGGACTACGAAGAATTCTTGCGTGCCATTGGAAGCGGCAATTTTGAGACGGTGCAAAAACTGTACGCGCTCAAAAAGCCTGTCGGAAATCAGCTGAATCAAAAACTGCTCCGTGACATGCGGCTGTATATGTGCGTGGGCGGAATGCCACAGGCGGTGGACGCGTATGTAAAGGGGAAGAATTTTGAAGAAATCGACTTTGTAAAGCGGGCTATCATCGACCTGTACAAAGATGATTTTATGAAAATTGACGAGTCTGGCAGAATCAGCGCGATGTATGAGGCAATCCCTTCCATGCTGGCGCAGAACAAAAAACGCTACACGCTTTCAAATGTGCTCGGCAAGCGGACGACCACAAAAGACGAAGAATTGCTTTCAAATCTGCTCAATTCCAAAACCGTGCTCGCCTGTTACAACACGACTGACCCCAAAATCACACTCGCGCAGTCAAAGAATTTTGATTCCTACAAACTCTACCTTGCTGACACGGGGCTTTTTACCACGATGCTGTTCAACGACAAGAGCGAAGTGTATTCCGACATCTACATCAAGCTGATGGGCGACAAACTCGATGCGAATCTGGGCTATCTTTACGAAAATCTGATTGCGCAGGAACTTGCCGCGGCAGGGCATGACCTGTATTATCACACTTGGCAGAAGCCGAACAGCACCCACTACTACGAAATCGACTTTCTGCTTTCACAAAAAACAAAACTTGTGCCGATTGAAGTGAAGTCATCATCGGTTCAGCACCATGACTCAATCACCGAGTTCGCTAAAAAATATTCCGACCGTACGGGCGAGCCGTATCTTCTTTCGCAAAAAGATGTTGGGAATTTGGAGCAGCTACAGCTAAAGCCGATTTACATGATTCCGTACATTGCGCGGGGAAACTAAGCCACTTGCCCCCAAAGGTTTCACGCTTTATACTGATTTTATGGATTTCTCATACATTTTCCGCTCAGCAAAGTTCATTGGCGAACAACTTGAAAACGCGGGATTCGTGAAAAGTGATGGCGGTACAATCGGGCAGGGGAGCGAACCACACGCATTCACGCTCTGCCGTACAATTTGTAACAGTGACTTTTACGCGCTCATCACTCTGAATCCGACCGAGGAAACGCTGACCGTGCAAGTGTACGATTCTGCCACAAACGAAAAATACGCGCTTTTTGACAATGCCCGCTCGCACGGCTCGTTTGTCGCTTCTATGCGTGAGGAAGTGCAGAAAATAATAGAAGAAATCCGCGCCGCTTGTTTTTCTTCCGCTGATTTGAAAGAAAAATACATCGCGTTTTTGAAGGAGCATTTTGGCGCACAGCCTGATTTCCCCTGGGCGGACACTCCCGACTTCTGCGTGTTCCGTTGCGAGAAAAAAAAGTGGTTTGCACTCATCATGAAAATCAAATACAAGCAGCTCGGTCTTACGGGCGATGACGATGTGTGGGTAGTGAACATGAAGGCGGACGCTGACAAAATCGCCTCGCTCATCGACAAAAAATCAATCTTCCCCGCATGGCACATGAACAAAAAGCACTGGATTACAATTCTGCTCACCGCCGCCACAGATTTTGACCGCCTGTGTGCGCTCACGGAGCGGAGTTTTGAACTGGTGAGCTAATTATAATCTATCTTCTGTCTACCAAAATGCCTACAAAACACGCTCCTCCTCATCCCTCTTCTCTCGCTCAAAAACTATAATCGGGTAACTTCCCCCTCGCCAAAGCACACGCCGTCTCGCCCGCTCTGCTTTACGGCGTACACGGACTTGTCGGCGACTGAGAAAAGCGAATCGTAGTCTTTTCCGTGCTGCGGAGTTGCGCTTATGCCAACGCTCGCGCTCACTTTGAGGTCGCCCACGCCAATGAGAATGCTCGGAGTCATTTCTACAATGCGCTTTGCCTTCTGCATGGCAATTTCTTTTCCGGGAAGGTCATTGAGGAAGACGACAAATTCATCGCCACCGAAGCGACCGATGGGGTCTGTGGGGCGGAAAAGCCGCCTGAGCACTTCGGCAAAATCGTGAAGCAGCGCATCGCCCGTCTGATGACCGAGCGTGTCATTCACTTCTTTAAAATGGTCGAGATCGATGATGATGAGAGCCGAGAACACGCCCGACTGATTTTCGGAAATTTCCCTGCGACAGCGACGCTCAAAAGTCGCCTTGTTCAAAAGTCCCGTGAGCTTGTCGACTTCGGCATCTTTTCGGTACAAATCGCGCGAAGAGCGGATTTTGTTGATTGCCAGAGCCATCTGCCCCAGCTCATCGTCGCCCAGTTCCGAAAAAGAAACGGAATCAGCGGATTCGTCTGCCGCGCGGTCAACAAGGCTTGAAATCGCACGGATTTTCCTTGTTGCTTTTTCCGCGATGAACGCAGAGACAAGCGCGAGCACAAAAAGCATGATGCCGCCAATTACCGCCGCAGTGAGGGCATCGATAACCACTTCCTGCCAAATGTACCAGTACGGTTTTTCGGTTATGATGACCCAGCCCGAAATTTCATTCCGAGAATAGCTCACCAGCAGACGCTCTTTTTTGCCAGAGCCATCGCTCGCCATTTTTACATCGATAGAGCCAGTCTTTCCTGCAAGCGCGGCGGCAACCGCAGGATTTGAGCTCATCGAAAAGAGCTGGTTGCTTTCAAAATTCCGCGCCGAGTGAGCGACGATGTTTCCCACGCTGTCCGTAATCATGACGCGCGTTTGCGGCGTGGAAAGAGCCTGAATGTACTTTTGCAGGGCAACAAGGTCATAGTCGCGCTGAACCATGCCCACGGCGTTGTTGTTTTCGTCAAGGACAGGTACTGCTAGCACCGTAATCATTCGGTTATTCGCAAGGCTGATAAGCACATCGGAAATGCACTCCGCGCCCTGCATCGCCTCGTGGAAATAGCGGCGAATTTGAACATTTATGAGCGGGTAAGTGTCGCTTCGGACAAGCTGGTCGCCGTTCTGGTCGGTAAGAATCATATTGTTCGTGTCGTTGAACACCTCGTTCGTGCGGCTCAAAGTCTGCGCCATGAGCGGGTCGCGCTTTTCTGGCGGAGCAATCACATACTGCTGTGTCATAGGATTCCGCGCAACCGTCCGAAGCCCCACCAAGTTCCGCTCAAAATGCTCCGTGATATGCTCGTTCACGATAGAATTGCGCAAAAGCCCGTCAGACTTTGCGTTGGCGATAGAATTCTGGATATTGTTCACAAGATAAAACGCAATGACAATCAAAAGAGGAATGAGCGCAATACAGAACAAAAGAATCGTGAGCTTCGTTCGAATCGATTTGAGTTTCATAGAGAAACAGTATACCACACTTCCACCGATTTTGGCAAAAAATAATGTGGGGCAGCTACCCTACCCTCTTGCAGTGCGCCTTGATTTTCTTGATTGCCCAGCCGTAGTGGCTTGACCGTTTGTCGGCTTTGAAAACTGTGTTATATGTTATTCATTCTTCAACGGATAAAAATTACTAATCATTATTCCACTGATACATGTATCATCGTATTTTGAACCTTTATACACTTCTTTAATTTCTATCCGTATATTTGACAGATATTTATCAAACAGTATCGGTTGAAACATTGCTATATCCTCAAATTCTTTTTCAACTGAATAATCGCTATCCAAATCTTTTATTAATACTCTTTTGATTCTGTTGTTTTTTCTGAATAAATCTTGACGGGAGGTTTTAACAAAACCGCCTAAAATAGCGATAGATTTTTGAGGATGTACAAAATGTAATTCTATATATTCGCCAATACCCGAATTACCACTTTTTGTAACAAAAGGTTCATTCAAATCATAATACCAAAAAGGATCTTCTCTTCCTCCCCAAATAACAGCTGTTCTTAAATTTTCTACATTATAGTCTACCTCTTTTCCATTTATTTTCTCAGAAAAATTACCAGAAGATTTAATTGAAAGTAACTGATTTTTATCTAATACCGGCAGTCCATTTCTATAGTTATCCACATAAGTTATATTAGTTTTTAAAAGGAAAAATTTTTCATCATTACAAAATACTTCTACAAAACCATTTTCATTTACTTTGTATGAAAATTTGTAATATCTGGAATTAGAAGTATCAAGCCATTCTTCAGTAGCAAAATTATACAACAAAATTTTGTCACCCTGAATTTTTAATTTACTTTCGCCTTGATAATAAAACTCCAAATTCTGTAATATTTTGTATTCCTGTGAATACAAAACTAACGGCAAAACAATTAATAAAATAAGAAATAATTTTTTCATTCTACTCTCCTTTTGGAATTCTGTTTCAGTGCAAGTGTTTTAAAGGAATTAAATAAATCGCGTGTTTTTATTTTAGTTCCAACCCAATAGGCTGTGCGTATAACAAACACACCACCGCTTATTTTATCACGCTTTTCGATTCTGTAAATAACTACTGTTCTACCCTCTCAATCGCATCCTGCAAACCCGCAAGAAACCGCCCCGCGTGTGCGCCGTCCATCTGCGTGTGATGGAACTGGAACGAAATCGCAAGCTGGTAGCGGGAAAGCCGCTTTTTGTACCGCCCCCATATCAGAAACGGATTGTTAAAAATGCCGCTGTTCATGCCCACCGCACCAGTCCAAGAGCATGTTGAATTTTAAGTGCCGCCGCTTGCTCGCCTTGACAAGATTCGTCACATCAAGCGTCTTGAAAAAAGTGACCATCGGATTCGGCGCGCACATCCACAGGTCAAAGGCTTTTGCACGAGTGGTGTCGGCAGGGTTTATTTCTTTGGGCATAGTTTTCTCCTCCAAATCTCACATTTCCGCGATTTTCCGCACGGTGTTTGCGGTTCTGATTGTCAGAAGCTCAGCAATGCCGCTAGTCGCAGTCTTTTTCCACCACGCCGCCTTTGCATACCGCTTTCGGTCAAACGACCAGAAAATCACATCCTCATGCACAAAAATCCGCTCCAGCTCCTTTGTCGGCTCACCGATTTTCTCTGCGACAGCCTGTGCGCTAGAAGACGGAAGGACAAAAATCAGATTATCGTAGATTTCCGTATCGTCGGAGTCCCACCATTCAGGCGCGTTGTGCAAAAGCTCGGAAAGCCGTTCCTGCCGAATGACAAAAAGGGGAATGTCGAGCGCGAATTTTTCTTTTATCATCGCGCCGATTTTTTCCGAGGCGGCTTTTTCATCCTCGTCCGTCGAAAAAATCACATTCCCGCTGTTCAGATGCGTTCTGACCTCCGCATAGCCAAGCGTAAGAAAAAGCTCTTTCAGCGCGGGCATGGGGATTTTGTTCTTCCCGCTGATATTGATTCCCCGAAGCAATGCAATGTATCGTGTCATTTTTTCTCCGTCATCACCCCTTCACAAACGAGCCGATTTCAATCAAGTTGCCGTCCGGGTCTGCGATGTAGCAGGTGCGCTGTCCCCACGGCTCGGTGGTCGGGGGCATGACGGGCTTCGCGCCTTTTGAGACAACTTGTGCAAAGGTCTTGTCAACGGCGGCGAAATTTTCCACGCTCAGCGCGACCTCAAAATGTCCGTTGATTTTCTCCGCATAATTGAAGCGGCTTGAAGTCATCTTTTCAAAATCGGTGCGGCGGTAGAGCATGAAGAGCGTTCCGTCCTTTTCGAGCATCACATTCTGCGCGTTCTCGTCGTCCTTGATTTCAAAACCAAGCACATCGCGGTAAAAGCGAACCATAGCCGCCATGTCGTTCACAAAAATTCCAAATCCGTCAAGTTTCATATTTTCTCCAGTGTTTTTATTATCGGGTGACGAATGACTGTCCGCAAGTTTTCGGCGGCGATCTTTCGCGGGTCGGAAAGATATATTTCGTGATGAAGGCGATTTTCGCTTATGTCGCTTGCATATCCGTTACGCGCCAAAAACGCATCCATGAGCGCAACACTTTTCGGCTCATCGTCAAACGAGCCGTGGTGCATTATCTGAACGCACAAGCCTTCTTCAAGCGTAAGAAACTCCGCGCATGAAAAGTCAATCTTTTTCTTTTCGGAAGCTGATTTTACCGCCCAGTCAAAATCGTCTTTGCCCACAAAATCAGGCAGCCGAATGGCAGAAATCCAATTGAAATTTTCTTTGTGCGAATAATCCACGCCGTCAGTGCCGTCCTGCGACCAAAATCCTTCGAGCGGCGGAACTACATATTCAAAAAATCCGTCGATTTTGTAATCAGTCTTATAGCTCATTTTAAGCGTGTAAGAAAGCGAGTACAGAACAGAGAGTGCATTCTGATACGCCCCGCCTTCTTCATTCGGGTTGCCTTTTCCGCGAACAGCGACATAGTTCATTTTGGGAACAGATACGATGTGCGGCGTGCTCGGCGGAAGATACAATTCCTTATATTCTTTTTTGAAGTCAAATGGCATAGAAGTCTCCTATTTGTTTTTGCGGGGCGGCAAAGTCTGCATCAGCGCAAAAAAGTGCCACGCTTCGCCTGTTGAAAAATATGCGTACCATTCTTCAAGCGTATTCTGCTGAAAAATACCGAGTTTTTCAATTATCTGCTTTGCGAACAAAAGCCCGCCTGTCGCGCTCGCTGTAATCAAGTTTCCGTCACAAACTGAAGGATCGTCAACATAAAATGCTGTGCCCTTGTACGACGGACAGAACATTTCAAGGAATCCCGCTCCGTTGCTTGTGTGAGGACGGCTGTCGAGTAGACCTAAGTTTGCCAAAGCCACCGTCGCACCGCAGATGGCGCACACCGTTCCGCCTTTTTCAAGAAGTTCCGCCGCCTTTGCAATGATTTTCTCGTTCTCCGCTTCGCCCCAAGTGTCCGCGCCCGGCAAAATCAACACGCTGTTTGCGCTCACCGCGATTTCGTCAATCGTGCAGTCAGGGAGGATTGTAAGTCCGCCCATCGTTTTGACGCATTCTTTTGTAAGCGAGACCGTCTTAATGCACACGCTCGGCGCATCCTGCTTGAAAAACCGCTTTGAATTCAGTTCTGCCGTTACAAAGCCGATTTCCCAGTCCGCCATTGTCGCAATCAGATACAGGTAAACAGTAATCATAAAACCTCCAAATCCGCGCTTCTGGAATTTGCATTTTCTGAGGTGATTTTAGCATTTAATTCTTGACAACAGTATGTCAGCAATCCAAAATAAAATGAAAAAAATTCGGGCGGTGAAAATGAAAATCGACAGGCTTGTGAGTATCATCATGCTTCTTCTTGAAAAAAATCGAATTGGCGCAGAGGAGCTTGCAAAAATGTTCGAGGTTTCCCCGCGCACGATTTACCGCGACATCGAATCAATCAGCATGGCAGGAATTCCCGTTCGTTCCGTTCCCGGCGTGGGTGGCGGCATTGAGATTTTGCCCTCATACAAGGTGGACAAAAAAGTCTTTTCGTCGGACGACCTTTCCGCGCTGCTCATGGGCTTGTCGAGCCTTTCGGGAATGATTCGGAGCGATGAACTTGCTGGCGCGATGGCAAAAGTCAAAAGCATTATCCCGGCTGAAAAGGCAAAGGAAATCGAGCTTAAGGCAAGCCAAATCATAATCGACCTAAAGCCGTGGTACGGGCAGGGAAACATAACGCCGTATCTTGAAACCGTAAAAACTGCACTGCAAGAAAGTCGATTGGTCGCTTTCACCTACTTTGACGGACACGGCAACAAAAGCGAGCGCACCGTAGAGCCGTACCGACTTGTGTTGAAAGGTATGAACTGGTATTTTTACGGCTTCTGTCTTGGTCGCACCGACTGGCGGCTTTTCAGACTTTCACGAATGACGAACCTTGAACTCAAAGACGAGCGATTTTCCCCGCGAGAATACAAGCCGCCCGTCCTCGATTTTGAAAAAATGCCTTCCGAAATTCAGGCAGAAATAACGCTCCGCGTCCACAAGTCAATCATCGACCGCATTCTGGATTTCTGCCCGCAAGACAAAATCGTTCCCGACGACGACGAGTATTTTATCGTGCGCTTCCCCTTCGTCGAAAGCGATTGGTCTTATGACATGCTCTTAAGCCTCGGCGAAAAATTCGAGTGTCTTGAACCGCGCTCCGTCAGAGAAAAACTGAGGGAGAAGATTTTCAAGATGGCGGAGCGGATGCGAGAGGGGTGAAAGTGGTTATGCGCCCAGAACCGCACTCAATCGCAAGTTCACGGCACGAAGCATTTCTTTTCCGTAGCCTTTTCCTCGTACTTCTGGCAAAACAATTACAAAACCGAAACGAAGCTCTTTTTTCACCGTATCATCGTTCCCAAGTCAAACGCCTCTTTCAATGCGGATTCGGGGACATCGCCTTTGTCTTTCGCGCCTCGAACAAGGACTTTTCACGCATCTTCAAGATGAAAGAAATTCAGGACAAGCTTGTACTGCACGAGGATTGCGTCGAACAATTCGGGCAGAGTCGCCGCCCCGACCAAAATCAGCGCGAGCCGTTTGATGTGAAATTCATTCCGCATGGGCGTGTGCAAACGGTCGATAACCGCCTTCAGTTTTGCGCTCAGTCCGTAAAAATAGACGGGAGAAGCAATCACCACCATGTCGGCTTTTTTGAGCTTTTCGTAGATAAGATTCATGTCATCGTTCTGAACGCACTGGTTTCCCTGCCGCGAAAAACACGAATTGCACCCGATACACGGATTCACCTTGTAATCCGCAACAGAAATGATTTCCACCTCGTTATGCTGCCGCGCCCCGTCCGCAAACGCCGCCGCCAATAAGTCAGTATTCCCGCCCCTTTTCATGCTTCCGGTCAAAACCACGATGTTGCTCATGCACGCCCCTGAACCTAGCGAATCTCAATCTGGCACATCTTCATCGCAGAGAGCGCGTTTTTGTGGCTTTCAGGCGTAACGCCCGCGCAACAGCCCGCATCCACCGCGACCTTCACTTCGGGGAGCCGCGCCTTTAAAATCATCGCGTTGTTGATGACGCAGATGTCCGTGCACAGCCCCACAAGCTCAATTTCTTCTATATAGTTGCGATTTCCGAGAGAAGCCACATAGTCCGCAAGCTCCAGCGAACCGAACGAAGGCTTGTCAATCACCTTTGAGCCGCCCACATCAAGTGCCGAAGAAATCTGCCAGCCCGCCGTACCCTTCACGCAATGCACGACGGGAAGATTCTTTCCCTCCTGCGTGTCAAGGTAGCCCTCAGAATGGGTGTCGCGCGTAAAAATCACCTCACTCCCCGCCTCCCGCGCCGACTCCACCTTCGCCGCCACATTCGGAACAATCGCCACCGCCTCTTTCGTGCCGAGCGAGCCGTCAATAAAATCATTCTGCATATCGATTACAATAAGGATTTTCATTTCTTCACCACCTCGCCCCACTCCACTTCCTTGAACCCCACGCACACTGCACTGTCCGTCACAAGAATCGGTCGCTTCACAAGCATTCCGTCACTTGCAAGCAGCTTGAATTGCTCGTCCTCGCTCATAGTCGGGACTTTCGCCGAAAGTTCCAGTTCTCGGTACAGCATTCCGCTCGTGTTGAAGAATTTTTTGAGCGGCAAGCCCGATTTTTTATGCAACTCGCGTAATGTAGTCTCGTTGGGGTGGTCGCCTTTTATGTCGATTTTCTCATATTTCACGCCGCTCGCGTCAAGCCAAGCAAGTGTTTTTTTGCAGGTCGAACAACGGTCGTAACAGTACACTTTGGTCATAGGGTAATCTCCTTGCCATCACGGGCAACACAGAAAAATTCTCATTGAGATTTATTCAGTGTTTCCTTAGTATACACCATTTTGTGAGAATTCTACATTGTTTTCCAATTACAAATCGTATTCCCCTAAAATCACCCCGCGCATTTTTCTTCCACAGGCACTGCACCATCTTTCACTGGCACGACCGCAATCTCTTCAAAAAGTTCTTTCTTGCCTGATTTCAGCATTTCTAATCGTGCGACAGGCTCGCCGTTTTCCATGAGTAAGATATGCCCGTTCAATTCCCCCGACCGTTTCAAAGATTCCGCACTCAGAACAGAAATATCCAAGTGTTCGGACATCGCATCCGTCAGAATGTGAGCAAGCACATTATCCACACTCTGATTCGTACGATATGCCAATTCATTCAGATATTTTATAACAGTCTCATCTAATTTAAGGCTCACATCCACCCATTTTTCAAGCGGAGTAATGACAACATTTGAAAAGTCAATTTCCTGTTTTTCTTCCATAACTATACACTCCTTTTTGTGCTACAACCGGTCACAATCTGTGACCAGTTCATCCATTTCGTCTTCTGTCAGTTGAAAACGGAATTCTTCGGGGAACCGCTCCAAATTTCGTTTTACCGCTTGGTTGATAACTTTCGTTTCCACGCCGTACAATTCCGCCAAGTCACGGTCAATCATAACTTGCTTGCCACGAATGAGAAAAATTTTGCTTTCAATAAGAACGGGAGTAATCACATCATGTGTCATACAACCATTATAGTGGAGCGCAGACGAGAAAACATTAAGTTAGTAACTTAATTTCTTTTTCATAAAAATCACCTTCCTTTCTTCACGAGCCGAACAACGCCGCAAACGCATTCCGCGCACTTTCTGCCTTGCTCGCTCCACTCCCTGCGCCGCCGCCAATCGCACGATTCACCGAAAAATAATCGCAGAAATTCGCCCGCTCTTTGTCGCGTACCAGTTCCGCATTTTTTGCACATACTGCCCCCATAAAAAAGAAAACCGCCAGCTTTTGGCGGTTTATAGTTTGCCTCTCTTCAACCATGTGAAGGGCAATTAATGAAGCCCTGCTTATCCGCAGGTGGAGTGAATGTAATTACAAGACCCCTGAGGAGTCAGATCTTTTTGTCGGAAATTGCATTACGCCTCCTATCGTGCAGCCGGTGTGCGTCCTCATCTCGCTCCTCACTACAATTTAATAATAGCACACATTTGGTAGAATGCAAGCGTTTTCTTCAAAAATTTTGCATTTTTTTCAAAATTCCGTGTTTTTTTATTTTTTTCTATTTAGTAAGCCATTCGTCAAGCGATTTTTCCGCTTCTTTTCGCTTGTTCTGTGCCGTAGAGCCGCGCATGGCAAGTGCCTTTTTCACCGTTGCGCCCTTGTACATTTTTTTAAGCGAGCTGTCAGTTCCAGAAACGCCGCTTCCCTCATGCGTGCAGAAGGGAACAATCGTCTTTCCGTTCAGGTCGTGCTTTTCAAGGAAGGTGTACACCACCATCGGCAGGTCTCCCCACCAAATCGGGTAGCCAAGATAAATCGTGTCGTAGGGAGCCGTGTCGATGTCGCCCTTGTATGCCGGGCGCGCGTTTTTCTTCTGCTCGTCCTTTGCAACATCGGTGCATTCGCGGTAATTTTTCGGGTACGCCTTTTCGGGAACAATTTCAAAACTGTCCGCACCTGTCTTCTGGGCAATCATCTTCGCCAAAATCGCCGTGTTGCCTTCAGTAATCGTGCCGACCGAATAATTTTCGTCCGCGCGGCTAAAATACACGACAAGTGATTTAGCCTGTGCCGTGCCAACCGTCATAAGAGCGACCATCGCCGCCGCCAAAACTGATTTGATTTTCATATGTTCCTCCATAAAAATTTATTTTGGGCGCATCCCCCGCATCCGCGGGGGTCGGGCTTTGCGTGGTTCCGTGCTAACCGCACTCCATTCCTTCGCTTCGCTACGGAACGCTTCGCGCCACTACAATCCCTTGCGCATTTATTTTATTTCAACCAATCTGTAGTTCCGCGAGCCAAAGCCGATTTTTGCCGCATGCTCCAGCGTATGAATACCGTTCCGGCTTTCAATGCGCTCAACCACGCTTCCGCCGTCCTTTGCAGTGTAGATTAAATCAACACATGCCTGGTCAAGCGCAACTGGGTCTAGGCTTGCAAGAATGCCGATGTCGTGCATGTCAGGCTCGGCGGGGTTTGAATCGCAGTCGCAGTCCACGGAAAGGCGGTTCATCACATTCACGCAGACAATGCCTTTTCCGCCTTGCATGTAATCGCACACGGACTTTGCCGCCTCCGCCATGCTTTCCAAAAATGCGTCCTGCTGACCCATAATGCTTCCTTTTGTTCGGTTTCCGCCCGAATGAATCTGCACCTTGCCCGATTTTTCAACGCTCATGCCGCTTGCAAATCCAATCGAAAGATTTTTAATCGCGCCGCCAAAGCCGCCCATCGCGTGCCCTTTAAAGTGCGAGAGAATCAAGTAAGTGTTGTAATTTTTGAAGTGCGAGCCGACATAATTTTCCGTAAGCCGCTCGCCGCCCTTTACGGGAATCGTCATGTAGCCGTCCGCGTCCTGCAAGTCAAAGCCGTTCGCCACATCCAAAAATCCGTGGTCTTTTGCGATTTTCATGTGGTCGATGTTGTTGCTCCGCCCGCCGCCGTATGCCGTATTGCATTCAACAATCGTCGCATTCAGTTCGTCCTTCACCAAATTTTTGATGAGCGCGGGACGCAGGTAGTTTGAATTTTCGCTTTCGCCCGTGCTGACTTTCACGCCTGTTTTTCCGCTTGCCTTGTAGCCAGTCGCCTTGTACACTTTGACCAACGCTTCGGGCGTTATGTCGCGGATAAAATACACGACAGGGGCGTTTTTATCGTTCGTTTCATGCGTTTTGTAACTCGCCGCTTTTTGGTTCGGCTTGGCAAACACAAAAGCCGCACCACAGAGCAAAAGCACTGCAAAAAATTTCTTCATGGGAATTCTCCTCCTTTTTTATGATTTTGCGCAAGCAAAATCCAATCCGTGTGACATTTTTTATTCTTTTTGTTCATTCGGGTCTTGCATTTTAATCACTTTTGCAGGCACTCCGCCCACCACCGCATAATCGGGCACATCTTTTGTCACCACAGCTCCCGCCGCAACCACCGCATACGCGCCAATCGTTACACCAGGGCAGACCGTCACGCCCATGCCGAGCCATGCATTTTTCTTAATCGTGACCTTGCCGTAGGTGTATTTTGTGTGCCGCTCGTTAAAGTCATGGTTGATTGTCGCGATTCGACATCCGGGAGCAAGCGAAACGCCGTCCTCAAACTCAATTCCGCCCGACGCGCTCAAAATCGCCGAATGATTGATGAACACATTTTTTCCGAATTTCACGCGGTTTCCAAAGTCGCAGATAAACGGTGTTAAAATGCGCACTCCGTCAAGCGACCGCCCGAACAATTCTTCCAAATCAGAAACATAACTCGGGTCGTTTGGCAGTTTTGCGTTCGCCTTTGCACAGAGCGTCCTGGCCCGCATCATTTCGTCAACCGCTTCCTTAAAATACGGCTCTCGAACATCAGTCGGGCCGCCCTCATCCATCAGTTTATACACCGGTCCTTTTTCGTAGTCCATAACTGCTCCTTTTGTAGGGGGGAAGTCTCCCCCTCGCTCCAACCGCTTACGCGTTTTCCGCTACCCTCTCTACAGGGGCTTCGCCCCCGTACCCCCTAATATTGTCACACGGAGCATTCGCTAACGCTGTTCAGGCTAACGCCATGCGTTTTCGGCGTTACTTTAACGCCCTCACTTTGTAACTTCCCCACAGCGTACGCCTTCGAAGCATAGCTTCTCGGAGACTCGCCTAAAAACTTGCCTCGCAAGTTTTTTCGCATACGGCGACCGTCTCCCTACGTTAGCCGCGTTGCGTTAGCACCAACTGCCCAAACAAGCATTTCCGTGTGACATTTTTTTTACAATCCGTTTGCTGAAAGCCACTTCTTCACGCTCGCTTCCGCGTTGTTACATGACGAGCCATTTACTGCAAGCCCTTTCGCCACCGTCGCCTTTGGGCAGAGTTTTTTGATGTCGCTTTCGCTCCGCCCCATGCCGCTTCCTTCGTGCGTACAAAATGGCAGGATTTTCTTTCCGCTAAAATCCGCGCTTTCAAGGAAAGTGAAGACCGCCTGCGGCATGGTTCCCCACCAGCACGGATAACCGAGCACAATCGTATCGTAGTCGGCGATGTTTGGGAGCGTGCCTTTCAGTTCTGGTCGCTCCCCTACCCTACCCTCAGCCGCCGCGACTTCGGTACATTCTTTGTAATTTACGGGATATTCTTTTACGGTCTGAATTTCAAACAAATCACCGCCAGTCGCTTTCTGCACGAATTCTGCCACGACTGCGGTATTGCCTTTTGAGATGTTGCGGATTGCACCGCCGAAATAGTTTTCCCCCGTGTGTGAAAAATATGCGATTAAAGTCGTCATAAAAATTTTCCTCCTTTGCTCGTTATCCTAAAATCTTTTTTACTTCGCTTGTCATCTGTTCTGTCGTCATGCCGAGAGATGCCAATAAGTCTTCTGGATTGTAACGGTCATAAAATTTCTTTTCGAGACCATAATTTTTTACCTTCATCTCACTTGCTCCGTAGAACGAAGCGATTTTCTCGCCAAAACCTCCGCTTAAAATTCCGTCTTCCAAAGTGACGATGAGCGAATGGTCTTTTTTGAGATTTTCCAAAAGCTCTGTGTCCAAGCCTGAGGCAAATCGTGGATTTATCAAAGTTGGAGTGAAGCCCAGCGTTTCTTTTACGGATTTTGCCAATTCTTCGCCCCGCTGATAAAAATCGCCGAGTGCGATGATTGCAAGTTTTTCTCCTTTTTGCTCGACTTTGTAAGCGTTGAGTTTTGAAAAATCCTTGTCGGCTTCTCTGTGCGAAACGGCATTTCCTGGAATCAAAATCAAAACAGGATGCTCTTTCTGCTCAATGCTCCAGTCAAGCATATTCTGATATTCTTCTGCGCTCGTTGGGCAAAGGACGACAAGTTCAGGAATATTCGCAAAGGCGGCAAGTCCGAAAATGCCCAGATGGGTCACATCCGTAAGACCGTCAAAAGAACTGTAGTTCATAAGCATCGTAACAGGCATTTTATTGATACAGACATCTTGCGAAATCTGGTCGTAGGCTCGCTGCAAGAAAGTCATGTTCGTTACGACAAGAGGATTTCCGCCGTTTTTTGCGATTCCCGAAGCGATTGCAACCGCCGCTTCTTCTGCAATCCCTGTGTCAATGTATTGCTTTCCAAGTGCTTTGCGCGCCTCTTCTCCAAGACCGACCGCCATCGGCATTGCAGGGGTTACCACAACGAATTTCGGGTCTTTTTTTGCCCGCTCCAAAATCCATTTCGGAGTCATTGCAAAGTAAGACTCGCCGCTTCCAAAATTAACAGTCGGCTTTCCAGTCTCTCGGTCAAACGGCATACACCAGTGCCACATTTCTTTGTTTTCCTCAGCAAGTTTATAGCCTTTTCCTTTCTGCGTGTGAATATGAACGACGACAGGCTTTGCAGAATCTTTTACTTTCTGGAAAACTTTTATGAGACTTTCAATATCGTTTCCGTTTTCTTCGTAAATGTAATCAAGACCGAATGTCTTAAACCAGTTGTTCTGAGCAGAGCCTTTTGACTCTCGGAGTTCCTTCAAATTTTTGTAGATTCCGCCGTGAGTTTCCGCGATAGCCATTTCGTTGTCATTCACGATGATTATGAAGTTTGAATTCAATTCGCTTCCCGCAACGCTTAACGCTTCCATTGCCTCGCCCCCAGAAAGAGAGCCGTCGCCTATAATCGCCACGATATTTTCTTTTTGCCCAAGAACATCCCTGCCTTTCGCCAAGCCCAAAGCCAACGCAACCGAAGTTGAAGTGTGCCCGATGTTGAAAAAATCATGCTCGCTTTCTTCTGGATTCGTGTAGCCAGAATCTTCATGAAATTTCTTGTCGTCAAAATAGCCGGCTTTTCGCCCCGTGAGCATTTTATGAGTGTAAGCCTGATGTGAAACATCAAAAACGAATTTGTCTTTTGGAGAATCGAAAACATAATGGAGCGCGATTGTTGCTTCCACAAAGCCGAAGTTCGGACCGAAGTGTCCGCCGATTTTCGTAAGACGGTTGAAAAGACCTTCCCGAACCTCTCCGCTCAAAACATTCAAATCTGAAACGGAAAGTTTCTTAACATCATTTGGTGAATTGATTTTCTCTAAAAACATACTGGCTCCTAAAATTAAGTAACATTGTGTAACTTATACACAAGATAACAAATAAATTATCACTTGTCAAGAAAAAAATTTTCGTTTAATATGATTCTATGCAGAAATACATTAGGGCCAGGTCAGACGAGCAAAAAGAAGAACGAATGACCCAAATCAAAAATACCGCAGATTCTCTTTTTAAGGCTATGCCGTACACTGACATCACGCTTAGTACGATTGCCGAAAAATTAGGCTGGTCCCGGGCAAACCTTTACAAATATGTCACTACAAAAGAAGAAATTTTTCTCGGAATCGAGCAGGACAGGATGAGTGAGTATTTTTCTTCAATGCTTGCTGCATTTCCCAAAAACTGCCACCTTTCTTCCGAAACGGTCGCTGAAATTTGGACTGCACAGGTTCAAAGCCACGAAGATTTTTTCCGTTACCTTGCTTTTTTGCTCACGATTATCGAACGAAATGTCACGGTTGAACGGCTCACCACATTCAAAAAAACTTATTACAATTTTGCAAACGAGCTGAAAGTTAGGCTTTCTTTTGCCCTTGAAATAAGCGAAGAAAAGGCAATCGCACTGATTGGCTCTGTTCAGAACTTTGCCGCAAGCTACTTTTCCAGTTGTCTTGAAAACCCGCTGATTATCGAAGCACTCAAAAACCTTAACATCACTCCGCAAGAACGCAACTTGTCCATTGAAGTTAAAGATTTTATTTTGATGAATATTTCTTGGCTCAAACAAACAAAAAATTAGCATGCACTACAAATTTATTTCAAGCCTCTTCTTCACGCTTGCTTCCGAATTGTTGCATGAAGAGCCGCTTACTGCAAGTCCTTTCCCCTGTGTGTGAAAAATATGCGATAAGTGTTTTCATGTTTGCCTCCATGTTGATGTGTTTTCTTACCTGCGAGCTTACAGTGCTAGGGATGCGAAAGGCGCGAAGCGTTCTCGGTAGTTGAGCATAGTCGAAACTACCGAGAATGGAGCGCACTTAGCGCGGAACCTGTAGCAGCCCGCCCTGCCGCTAGGCAGGGAGCACCCATATTTTTGTTGTACGGGAGAACAAAAAATTTGTACAATAAAACTTTCGCAAGGCACTATGCGCCGTGCGCATAGCATAGCATGGCGCAAATTTTGGGAATCAAATATCATCAGGGCTAATCGTTTCCCGTGGGCAAGGTAGACACGCTCCGCCTTTTTCTGCATTTCACCGTCCGCCCGCTGATTCCGTCTTCCTTTGGGTTACGGCGCGGAGGGTTTCCGCGTAAAGTAGCCCGGTGTACCCGTTGCGTCTATGCGGGCGTACTCGGCAGTAACATGCTCTGAATCCCAAGCTGTTTCGTTTCCTCCTGTTAGTTTACCACCACTAATGTTTGAAGATGTTCCATATTGAAGGTTCGCAAACATTTGCTGGCTTGAAAGACTAGACGCAAACACTACGCCGCTATCAGCATAAATCGTGGTGAGCTCGTAGCAGTAACTGAACATATCTATTACTGAAGTTGCGCTTGCAAATGTAAACGGCGACAGGTCTACCGTTTCAAGTGCCATACACTCGTAGAACATATATTCTGCATTCGTTATGGAAATGTTATCGCCGCTTCCCCATGTGATTGAGGTAAGAGCGGACTGATAGCGGAACATTTCTTTCGTGTTAGAAACCTTTGACATATCAAGACCGCTCAGGTCGATAGTTGTTGTAGCCGCACTGTCGTTTTCGACACCCAAATTGAACATACCCGATACATCTTCTTCCAGATAGACTGTTTCTGCCTCGCTGTACCACTTTATTTCTCCCGAATCGTTCTCCCAAACATAAATCGGCGCGTCGCCTGCATTTTTGCTCACATTTATTACGAGTTCAGAATTACTGGTGTCTGGCGCATCGGCACTTCTTGAAAAGCCTGTCAGCTGGTAAGTAGAATACGCTCCCAAAATCGGACCGCCAGCGTGCCAAAGTCCCGTGCTAAAGTTTGTGTTATCACCAGTTGAGTTTACCATAAAGGTTGCCGTGCTGCCGCTTGTGCCGTCGCCGGTAAAGTAACCCGGATTTGCTGTGCTGTCGATATGGGCGTAGGTGGCATCATTGGCATTGCTGCTGTTATATTCCGTTCCCGCTCCGCCTTCAAGACTGTAGCAACCATCGAACATGCCGTTCATGTTTGTTACATTGTCGGTATGAAGTTTGTCAAGCCCTTCAATGGATTCAAGCTGTGTACAACCATTAAATTGCAACGATGTAGGATAAATATCTTCTACAATGATGACTTTTTGAAGACCTGTGGCTTGACTCTGTGCGCTTAGCGGACCTTTTATCAAGTAACCTGCATATTCAAGTTTTCCGTTAGTAATAGGCTCACTGCCGGGAACATAGTGATTGTAGATGGTGAAAGTAAACTTTTCGCCGTCGCCTTCTTCCGCCTGCGTTTTGGCTGCCGTAACTGTGCCGTAGCTTTGGCCACTTGTAACCGAAGTGGTGATAGTGTAGTTTGGAGCGCCGCCGCTTCCGCCATTAGAGGGGGCGGTCGTTGTCAGTTTTCCTTCATTCGTGATGTACCATGCTTGTGCCGAGGGTAAAACTTCGCCGCTTGCGCTTGTGGTCTGCGGTGTTACGGAGAATTTGGTGTATTCATCTGCGACCGTGGTTTCTGTTACGCCAGTGTAAAGCGAAACAACTTGGCTTGAAGCATCGTACAGACTGGGCGCTAAAGAAATTGTCGCAATAAAGTCGCTGGTGAGCGCACCTTTTAGCTCAAAGCACAGCGGGCTTCCTGACTGTGTAAAATAGGCATCGTCTGTTTGTGCCATTGAGAATGACCCCTTGATGTACGCGCCATAGTACGCAGAATAAATGCCCCTTCCCAAGCTGGCCGTGTTTTTGCTGAATGTGCCACCAAACAAATTGGGATAACAACCTGTGTAGTACAAACCGTCGCCGTTAGTTGCGGAGTTTTGAGAAACCGTAACGTCGTCTGAAATAGTGAGATAACCGTTTTCCGCATATATTCCGCCACCGTTTCCGCTAGAGGTGTTTCCGTCGTTTCATCGGAGTAGCCCATGTACAATGCTCCTCGCTGTCTTGTACAGATTCCACCGCCTTTCCGTTTTGCGTAATTTGAGTATGCGCTAGATGTCGCGGCGCTTGTAGCAGAAGCATCGCCTATGACCGTGGTTCCGTACATGAACATTTTTCCACCGGCTATAAAAACTCCGCCACCGTCATAACCGTCCGTGTCAGTTCCTGCTCTGTTTCCTGTAATCGAGCCGCCTGCCATTTTAAATACTGAACTTGCATCGTTTATTTGCATACCGCCGCCCTGTGAAGTTGCAGTGTTATTGGCAATGCGGGCGGAGTCGTTCATCAGTACGGTAGCGTTTTTATTTATGTACACGCCACCACCGTAGGTTTGCGCTGTGTTCGCTTCTATAGCGACATTTTGTTCTAGGATAACTTTTGCAGGGGGGTCCGTGTCATCAGAGTTTACATAGAGTCCGCCGCCGTAATCACATGTGTTTCCCGTTACAAGCGCACCTTGAGAAAGCGTTACATCTGCACCGGAAGCAGCAATGTATATACCTCCGCCGTCAAGCACATCCGCATCTGCTCCTGTTGCGCCCTCCAGCGTTACTGATTTTGCAAATCCCGTTGCCTCGCTATCGCTTGCGTCGCTAGAGAGCGTGTCGGGCACGGTTTGTGCGCCCATGAGTGTGCCTAAAATGTATACCGTATAATCAAGTTCCGCGTCTTCCATGTGCGCCGTCGCTTGTGCAATCGTGGCAAACGGATTCGCTTCCGTGCCGTCACCCGTGTCATCATTGCCGTTTGCGGATACATACAGTTTCGGCTCTTTCCATTGCGCGTACAGGGTAAGGTTTCCCGTGCTGCCGCTTGGAATTTCGGTAATGCGGTTTGTAAAGCCCGCATCCGTATACCAACCGCCAAAGATGAATCCAGTCTTTTTCATATCGGGCAGAGAAATCGTGCCGCTTTTTCGTGAATACTGACCTGATAAAAAACCGCTTTTAAGCGAGCCGTCGCCGTTCTGCCAGGTAATGTCGTAGAGCGCATTTAAGACAAGGGTGCGTTCTGCCCGACTGGTAAATCCGCCTTCAACGCGCACGCTTTCGGTATACATGTTCAGCACTGTCGTGTAGGTCGTCCCGATTTCATCACGCTGTTCATCGCCTTTAAACTGTATCTGCACCGTGTAGACGCCCGAAAGCAATCCGCTGTTTTCTGAAAATGCGCGTTCAAAGGTGACCGTGCCACCGTTTCCGTCTTCAGCTTGCGTGATAGCGAGCGTTTCTTCTTCTCCTTGTGGAGTTCCACTTTTGTCCTTAAGCAGAGCGGTAACTTGGGAAGCCTTCCCCTCAAAGGTGACGGTGATAGCGATTCCGCCGTAAGAACCTGCTGCGGGAAAAAGCGTAAAATACAGGGGAACAGTTTTTTCCGCCTGTGCTGTCCGTTCCGTCGTTCCTGAAAAAGTGATGCCGTCATGCTCTGCCGTCAGCAAAAATGTGTGCTTGCCCGCCGCAATTTCTATGGTCTGTGCGGAAAGCTCTGCAATGGAATCTGCGGTGGCAAGAATCGTGGCTGCGCCGTCAGTGGTCATGCGTTCAGAAAGCGTGAGATTTATAAGACTGTCTGCCACAACAGACTCGGGAAGAACAGTACGCGCCGCTTGCTGTTCCAATGTGACTTGAGCCAACTGAATGTATGCAAGACCGCTTGCAGTGGTATCTAGCGCAGTGTCTGAAGAAGCGTCATCGCTGCAGGACGCAAAAAGGGTGAGCGCAAGCAGAACGCCGATGATGTTTGCAAAAAGACGGTGTTTCATGGCGTACTCCTTAGCGCACTACAATCTGTGCGTAAGCGGTGTAAGGTGATCTTTCAAGTTCGTTTCCGTCAGAATCACACACGGTTACCCTTACGGTTACATCGTAACTTCCTTCGGTAAGAGCTGTGGTATCAATGGTTGCGGAAACATCGGTTATATCAAGCACGTTGCCTTCGCATGTCCATGCGTATGCGTAGGAAGCACCCGCAATTGCCGGAACGCTCGTTACGGTAAATTTGATTGCGGTAATGCTTCCGTCTGCCTCAGTGGTTTCTGTTTTGGTAAGCGTGATGTCAGTCGTGTCGCTCGGCGTAATGCTGACGCTAATGCCGTGCACCGCCGCTTCCGTCCACTTTGCATAGAGCGTAAGGTCGCTGGTAAGCGGTTCGGTCGGATCAAAGCGCGTGGTTAAGTCCTCGTCCGTGTACCATGAAAGCACGTAGCCGGTCACATCGCTTGTGTCAAATGCGGTCTCTACCGTCGCACCATAACGGAATGTGTTGCTTTCGGGAATCGCCGTGCTGTGAATTTCTTCGTCCTGCACATAGGTGACGGTGTATAAAATGCGGTCGTAGTACACATGCACTACGGTGCTTCCGTCTTCCGCAATCGTCTGCTGTGCGATTTCCTGCGCGGTAAATCCAGTAATCTCTTCGGCTTCCACCGCCGTCTTTTCGCCAGAAAGTCCTTCGCGGGGAACGCCTTCATCTCTTTCGTATGCACCGCCTGTTACGACTTCTTTCCATATATAAACGGTGTAGGTTGTTTCCACTTGTACGGGTGCAACATGTTCTGTTTCAGCAGTATCAGTGTCTGAGTTTTCTGCGGATTTTAGTGCAAGCTGAAGCCGATTTTTGCCCCTTCGCATGGTAACGGTGTTGGTTTTTCCAGTATACAGCGCGGTTTTTTCGCCGTCTGATTCTGCCTCACGCGAATGTACGGGGGAGGGGTATTTTTTTTGCAGCATCAGCAATGTGCTGTGCCATATTTTTGTCGATGGTAAAACTGACCGATGCAGTATCGGAAGAGCCAATAGGTGAACATGCTGAAAGGACAAAGGCAAGAAGTAACAACTCAGCGGTATAAATTACGATATTTTTCATAGAGAATCTCCGAATGTGTCGCAAAGAATAGTACAGCAAGAATAATAGCATACATCATGCGGATTGCATAGGGGAGAAAAATATGCCTTGTAGTTTCGTCCAACAGATTGATTTTTCGTCCAAAATTGCGTAAAATTGGACGAAAACTGATTTTAGGGGGCTGTCATGAGGACATTTGACTACACAAATCTTACCGAAATGTCGTGGGATACGGAAGTGTTGAGCCTTGTGGCGAAAATTCACGAGTGCAAGGGGCGACAGGAACTGTTTGTGCGCCAAAAACCTGTGGAACTCACCCGCCTTGTCGAAATCGCCCGAATCCAAAGCACCGAGGCTTCAAACAAAATCGAAGGAATTGTCACCACGAGTGTGCGCATGAAGCAGCTTTTTGAGGAAAAAACAACGCCCAAAAACCGCGATGAGGACGAAATCTTGGGCTACCGCGATGTTTTGAACACAATCCACGAAAGCTACGACTACATTCCCGTGCGCCCTGCGTACATTCTCCAGCTGCACCGCGACCTTTTGAAGCGGGCGGGCTTGTCTTATGGCGGCAAGTTCAAGAATATGCAGAATCACATCAGCGAGACAAAGGCGGACGGGACGACAGTCACGCGCTTTACGCCAGTTTCGCCGCTGGAAACGCCGGGCGCGGTGGAGGCATTGTGCAACGCATACGAGCAGGCTTTGGCGAACGAAAAAATTGGCGCGCTCCTTTTGATTCCCGTTTTTATCTGTGATTTCCTCTGCATTCACCCGTTCAACGACGGAAACGGTCGCATGAGCCGGCTTCTTACGCTGCTTCTGTTGTACAAGAGCGGCTACACGGTGGGAAAATACATCAGCGTGGAAAAGCAGATTGAAAAGACGAAAGACCGCTACTATGACGCGCTGGAATCCGTCGATTTTGGCTGGCACGAGGCAAAAAACAATCCGCTTCCGTTTATCCGCTATATGCTCCAAGTGATTTTGGCGTGCTACACGGAGTTTGAGGAGCGAGTGGGGCTGATGGCAGCAAGCGGTTCGGGTAGTTCCGCCTACGACATTGTGAAGAAATACGCGGAAGAAAAAATCGGCAAGTTCACGGGAGCGCAGGTGTTTGCGGATTGTCCGAGCATCGGGCGGTCATCCGTACTTGCCGCGCTCAAAAAACTGTGTGAAGAAGGTATTATAGAAAAGCACGGCGCGGGAAGAAGCACATTTTATGTCCGTGCGGAGCGTGAATAAAACCGCGTACAATCGAATAGGCAAAAACCGCCCAAAATCGCACGATTTTTACCCAAGCGATACATTACACCAAAATTTAAAATCGACGCGTCTACGGCAATCCTCATGCGCCATTTTATTGATTAGATTTTTTCTAATCTTTCTAATCATATTTATTAGAATCTTTGGATTTTTTATTATCTTTTTTACATTGTTTTTTCTAATCTTTTTTCTAATCTTTCTAATTTTTATGAATAGAAATCTAATTTTTTTTAGATTTTTCATTTGCAATTTTCTAAAATTTATGATTAGATATAAAAGGGGATAAAAAATCACAGGTGGGAAGAAAATGAAGAAAATCTCAATCGCAATTCAAAAAGGCGGAGTAGGCAAAACAACCATCAGTTTGTCGCTCGCTGCACAGCTTGCAAATCAAGGCAAAAAGGTCTTGCTCATTGATGCAGACCCACAAGGCAATTCAACAGGAACGCTGCTTGAGTCTTTCAATCACGATTTGGCCGAAGCACTTTACGGTGATGTTACAATTGATCAGGTGGTCGTGCCGACAAGCATCGAAAATCTTTTTATCATTCCAACAAATTCTATCGATCGAAAGGGATTCCGTTCTTTAAAAACATATCGTTCAAGCGAAGCCTCAAAAGAGCCATTCATTTTTGCAGACTTGTGCGATGAAGTCCAAAAACTCGGCTTCGATTACTGCATTTTTGACACATCGCCGGCATTTGATGACTTTGAGGAAAATATCATGACAGCCTCAGACGAAGTCGTTGTCGTCATCAAGGCAGATGCCTATTCTCAGGATGGACTTCAAATTTTCAGAAACAATCTTGAAAGCTTTAAAAAACGCAAGCATGTCCAGAACCCAAAATTTGAAACAATTGTCTTAAACGAAATTAACCGTACCATCAAGCTTACCGACATCATTTCAGAAGGTCTAAACGAGGGTGATTTCAATGTGGTTTCTGTTCCTGTCGATCAGAATTTTAAATACGCGACTATCGAACGCAAAACAATTCAGCAGCGCGGCGGAAAGTCTGAGACACTCGAAGCCCTTCAAAAACTCGCAGAACTGGTAGGGTAGGGGAGGAACACATGCCAATCGCAAAAAAAGCAACTATTTCGCAAGATTTTCTTGAGCAAATTAAGAACAACACCACAAAAGCAACAGCGCAAGCTTTGTCGGAAATTCAAAATTCCACAGTCTCAACTGCAAATCCTCAATTTACAGAAATTTCACAAACAGCACCTGTGGATTCAGAATCAACGGGCAAAAAAGAAAAATATGCTGATGTAATGAACATCAGGCTTTCAAAAGGCAGGCGAAACGAAATCAAAACATTCTGCTCCAGCTGCGGAATCAGCGTCACGCAATACATTGAGTCCTCATTTGAATACCTTGCAGAAGAAGTTGCGGCAGGAAGAATCGTCATTTCCAAAGGCGGAATAAAAAAGGTAGGCTGACATGGGAAAACGAATACAAAAAAATTCGGCTCTTGTTCCAATCGACAATTCCGCAAACGAACTGTTTGATTCTTTAAATGAGCAAGATTCCGGGCAAATGCTCTTAAGTTATATTCCAAGCTTTTTTACGACAGCATCATTGCCTTTTAAAAACATCAATCGTACGGAATTCATCCGCAAAGCAAGCAACGGAATTTCACTTCTCTTGAATTCGCCCAAAAATGTTCCGTACGGAAAATACGGCCGGCTTCTTCTCAGTGTTTTTACGACTCATGCCGTTCTCTCAAAAGAAAAAAATATACCTGTCATCATTGAATTTGAATCGATGGCACAACTTCTCCGAGAAATGCAGCTTCCTCGCCAGCGCGGAAAAGACATTCAGGAGCAGCTTGAATGTTTTAAACGGGCAACTTTCTCGTTTGAGCAGCGAACCGAAGAGCAAGTGCAGGGATACCTTTTTAAAAATCTGTATGAACCAGGAGAAAAACTTCCAAAGGGAGATGTTACAGTCCGCACGACTTCAACAGGAACCATTTTGTTTACAGAAGGCGTACAATTCCAAGAAATCATTGATGATAAATCTTCCCGAATCGGAAATTTCAAAATCATTCTTTCAGCGAATTTTGCTGCCTTTTGTCAGAAGCATGCAGTTCCTATCAATTACACCGTTTACAAAGATATTACAAGTCCTGTTGGCAAAGATATTTATGCATGGCTTGTGTACCGAAATAACGGCCTTTCTGCAGACAAGCCTGTTTTTGTTCCTCGTGACAAACTTGTCGAGCAATTTATGCCTGTAGGAGAAAATTCTGATCCTAAAATAGCAAATGTCAATTATTCGCGAATCATTTCTCAAATTCGTGAAATAAAAGATACTTACTATCCAGAATTAAAAGTTGAAATCGATAAAGCTGGAAGTGGCATTACATTATTTAAAAGTCCAACCCCTGTTCTTAAAGAAGATGTACGATATGCACTTATTTCGACAAACTTTGATTTGTAACAGTTTGGTTATCTGAAAATATGTAACATTCTTGTTATCTATTTTATTGTTTTCCACAAATGGAAAGGATTTATTATTAGATTCTAAAATTTATTAGATATTATTAGATATAATAGAAGAAATAACCAAAGTGTGACACTCTGATAACGAGACTGTTACAATCGGATTTTTGAGTTTTGTTTCTTCTATATAATGCAAGGAAATACCGTTTTCCACAAATATAACAAAAGTGTTACATGAGAGGGCGAGTTTCCACAGCTTTTTGTTGAAAAATATAACCGAAGTGTTACATCTTTTGATAACAGAACTGTGACATTTTTTGAAAAAAAACTAAAAAACAGTTTTAGATGGCAGAAAACACGCATATAAGTAGGGTGTTTAATTCGATAAAAAGAACTTGGGATAACGAAACTGTGACATTTTTTGAAAACCCGAAAGATAACAGAACTGTGACATTATTTTTTCTTTGTGGGAGCATTCCTTTATTTCCTAAAATTGCGATGGTAAGGAAGGAATTGCTTTTACAAAAGATGCTGTCTATCTAATTTCTTTCACAATCCACTTGCCGTCTTTCGTGGCTCCCTGCCGTTCTATAATTCCCGATTTTCGCAATTGCTTTATTTCATTTTCGACCGTGCGTGAGGAAACACCGAGGTTTTCTGCAAGCTGGACGGCGGTGATTGACGGAATCTGCCTCATCAGGGCGATGATTGAATTCTGCCGCTGGCTAAGCCCGGAATTTTCCGTTGCGGCAGGAATCGTGCTGATTTGATAGTCAGCTGAATAATTCTCGTCAAGCGGAACCGAGATGGTGAACATCTCATCCTCAACCATCCGCGGGCGGACTCCCGAATAAAGCTGGGTGTACTTGAACAGATTGCGCGTGCCAGAGCCTAGCTCGTCCGCATAACCGATGTTGGTGAAAAACCGTGCGATAATCGGATTTTTTGAAACGGGAGTGAAATGCTCCGGGGTGATTTCAATGTGGTTCTGAGCGCGGCACGGATTTTCCGTATAAAAACGCTCTTTTTCGATTACAAACTTTGAGACATATGCACTTGAAAATTCGCGATGCATCAGAATGTTCGAGATGACTTCGCGCGTTATTTTGTCCCGCAAGCTGACGGTCTGTGAGCCTTCCATAAAAAACTTGTCGGAAAGGTGCTTTTGTGCGAACTGCATCAGAATATCGTAGCTTTCCACAAGGTTGTTGTAGACCAAAACGCGGTCGTCATAGCGGTCTAAATTGACACGCCGTAGAATCGCATCGGTTTTGTAGGTGGGGCAGACTGACATAATGACATCCTGCTTTCCCAAAAGAAGAAGCCCTGCAAGCGTCATACCCTCGTCTCCTGTCTGCCAGTCTTTGCCAAAAAAATTCGCGCTTTTAAGAAGCTCTTCGTCCGTCATGTTTTTCCAGGGATGCTCGTCGTTTTTCAGCACGGCAAGTCGGCGGCATTTTTCAATCAGTCCCGGCTCTAGCTCCGAAATCCCTGCATATTTGAAGATTTTCTTTTCGGTAAAGATGTTCTGCTTGCGGATATACATTTCCGCGATTTTCGTGGTCGAAGTGACTTTGACATCGGCTTCAAGAACTCTGTCGTAGATGACTTTTTTATAGGTGTGCAAGTCTGAGCTTGAAGGCACCTGAATATAGAGGATTTTCTTTCCTTCGATTTCGATTGTCTCAGGCTCTATCATCAGAGTGGGCGAAAAAAGTGCGGAATTTGACAGCACGCTGATGAAATTCTTTTTCATCGCACCGATTGCTTTTGGCGGAAGTCCGTTTATCGTGCCGTCGTCAAGCACTCCGCACAGAATATGACCGCCGAAGTGGTTTGAGAACGAGCAGACGGTTTCGTACACATCACTTTCAATGCCATTCCCGCATCGTTTGAATTCCGTCCATTGGTTTTCGCCAGAGCGAATCAAATCTTTTATCTTTTCTGCATCCATAATCGCATTATAAACGATTTCCAAGAATTTCGGAAGAAATTTCGGAACAATTTCGGAAGAAATTTCGGTACAAATTTCGGAAGAAAATGCGTTCGCGCTCCCTACAGCCTCTCCCGCTTCATCTCTTCTTCCAGCCCCGCCCGCATATCTTCAAAATCATCTTCCGTAATGCCGCATTGCTCCATATCCACATGCCCGCCCGTAAACACAACGCCTTCGGCTTCAAGTTTTTCCCGCTGAACATCACCCCCGCCAAAGGCAAAACTCCCCGAACAGAACCCATTTGCGTTCACCACGCGATGGCAGGGCGTAACGGAATTGCTGGGGTTCTTGTGCAGCGCGTTACCCACATAGCGGCGCAAATTGCAGTTTCCCGCGAGCGCGGCAATCTGCGAGTACGAGGCGACCTTCCCGTGCGGAATCAGGCGCACGGCGGCGTAGATTTTTTCTGCAAGCGGGGGAGCGTCCGACTTTCCGCCCGTCATTTCCACCCTTCCCACACCTTCTGTTGCATTCCCACGGTGGCGTCTGTTTTTCCGTTTCGGCAGATGGGGAGCGCGAGCAGCTTCGCCTGATTCTCAAACAATTTCTGCTCCTTTTCGCCGTCGTCAAAGTAGGCGATTTGCGCGTAGTCCTTCGATTTTTTGTCAGTCATCGCATCTATCGCGGCGGCTCGGCTTCCCGCAGATTTTGCAATCGCGCCCACGACGGAATCAAACTCGCCCGCCGACATCTCTTTTTCCTTGAGGTCAACAAACTGAAACGGAACGCGCCGCTCCTTAAAAAATCGCTGTGCCGCCTTGCAGTCAAAGCTTTTGTTCGTCCCGAAAATCTGAATCATATTTTCTCCAATTATATTTGGGTGCAACCCTCACTTCGTTCGGGTCGGGTGTTCCGCACTTCGCTCACGCTCATTCTTTCGCTCCCTACGGTCGCTCCAGAACGCCTACGGCGGTGCTCCATACCCTTGCGCTCGGCTTCGGTACACTCATTACGCAACGCCTTGCGGCGCGGCTACTATCCCTTGCGCAAGCATTTCTCCAAAATCAGCTCCAACGTATAAAAGCGGTTGCCTTCTTTTTTCACTTCTTTGAGCGTCATATACGCAATGGCGTTTTTCCCATTAGAAAGCGTGATTTTGTCTTGCAAGCGGTGCATGGCGACCACATTCGGGTCATTGTTGCGATCGGGAAACGAGCCAACCAGCTCCGCGTTCTCAAAAATCGTGCGTAAATCCGAAAGGGCTTCAAAATGCTCCTGCACGGAAAAGCCGTTCACCACCGACTTTGTGACCGCCTTGTCGCTCGCCACTTTGCCCAGCGAATTTTTTGAAAAACGCACCTTTATGCCGTGCTTTTTGTTCACGATGATTCTATTCAAAAAAGGCTCGACCTGCTTTGCCAAAATCGCGCGGAATTCGTTTCGCACAAGGTAAACTATACACCTTTGGCGGAAAATTCTCAATCTTCCCTTGACTTTGTGGCAAAATCTGATATATTTAAATCGTTCAGTGGACTGTATTCATACAGTTGTCCGCTTGCAAAAGCCGCTGAAGCCTTTTCCCCTGCCTTGTGCGGGGGATATTTTTTGTACAACAACCAAAATTCAATCATTCTCAAGATTCGCAATCGCTTCTTTTAGCAATTTTACCGTTTTTGAATGGTCAATTTTTTTCCGATTATTTTTGCCAGTCACTAAGAATTCCACCGAAGTGTTCAGCGCATCTGCAATTTTTACGGACTGCTCCGCATTTGGAAGCCTGTCTCTGTTTATCCACGACTGCAATGTATTGTACTGTTCATGAATTTTTTCCGCAAGTTCTCGCTGAGTGAGGTCTTTATAATCCAAAATTTCTTTTACTCTTCGCCAAAAATCCAACATTTCCTAAAAAATAGCACAAATGTACCATTCTTTACTTGAATATTATGCTATTTGTGCATATTATAGAAAAAGAGTTAGCACATTCGTGCGAAAAAAAAGATGTCCGCTACCGAGTGTACAAAACCGTTTGTGAAAGTAGAATGAAGGTACGAAAATGAACATCAGAAAACTTGTGATTCTTTTGTTGGAAACGCTTTCGCTTATAAGTTGTAAAGAGGATTCTATAGTAGGATATTCTTTTTATAATTATGATGCTTATGATGTTGGATATGAGGAAATTTATAAAATTGTTTTAAACCGTGACTATACATGGGCTATATTTGTCAACGAAGAGGCAGAACCTGTCAGCTCTGGAACTTTTACAATAGATAAAAGTGAGAGAACATTATATTTTTATTTCCCTGTCAATGACGAAACTTCTGTCGGCTTCTACACTTCGGATATGAAGACTCTCACAGTGGATGCCCCAGAAGGACACCTTACATTTACAAGGGATAAATCAGGACGAAAATCAAAGTCGAATGATGTAAAGCAAACTGACACAGATAAAATAACAACTGAAGTACAACAAATGACACGAAATCGAGAAAGTATCAACATAGCGGGCATAACGATTAATTCAACTCCGACCGATTTACTTTTATTATATCCACAGTCTGATATTTTTGAAGGCACTTATACGGTCTACAATATTGAGGGCTTTGACGAAATTGATTTTTCTTTCGACGATACTAAATTAACTAATGTACAAGAAAAATTATACAATGACACCGCAGAAATGCTACAAAAGACAGTAACTAAATTAGCGAGTGACTATGGGAAACCTATAATTTGGGAGCGTTCATATTATGATTATGAAATAAAAATGAATGTCTTGCGTAGAGATTATACTTGGGAGTTCAAGAATGATATTATCATAGAAATACAGTTTGTCCGTGGAGCGGGGGATGGAAAAAGAGAAGAATACTTTACCGTTGATTATTCATTTTACTGAATAATAATGTTCGCTTTTGGCGACATGCTCCTTTACCCCACATATTCCGCCACAATGCTCTGCACCGCGCCCAAGTAACTCTGCCCGAACATGTTCAAGTGGTTCAGCAGGTGGTACAAATTGTACAAGTCGCGCCGCTCCTCGTAGCCGGACTGTAGCGGACGGGCTTCGCGGTAGGCGGCGTAGAATGTGGGCGGAAAGCCGCCGAAAAGTTCCGTCATGGCAAGGTCGGCTTCGGCGTGGCCGATGTATGCGGCGGGGTCAATCAGAATCGCTTTGCCGTCCGCGTCGCAGAGGACATTCCCGCCCCACAGGTCGCCGTGAAGGAGGTTCGAGGCTTCTGGCTCTACAAGAAAATCGTCTAAGTGGTCGAGCAGTTTTGTGATTCGCGTGCGGTCGGCGGAAGAAAAATAGGCGTCTGCGGCTTTGAATTGCGGTGCGAGTCGATTCTCTCGGAAAAACGAAATCCATTTTTCTGTGGGCGTGTTCACTTGCCCTCTCGCCCCGATGAAGTTGTCCTGCAAAAAGCCGAATCGCAAGGGGGCGGTGGTTGAGCCTGTCGAAACCACAAATGCCGTCGTATCTGCGTTGTGCATGGCGGAAAGCTCGCGGGCAAAAGTCTCCCAGTAGTCGGTGCGTTTTTTGCCGCTTTCAACATAACTCAATAGAAGAAAACTGTAGCCGACTTCCTCGCCGTCGTCCGTGCCCGTGCAGAGAATGCGCGGCGTGCCGATTGCTCCCGTGGCGGCAATGGCGGAAAGCCCCGTGGCTTCAGCGGTAAAAAATGCCGCGTTTTCCTTGGCGTTGGCTTTCATAAAAATGCGGTCGCCCGTGTTCAGCGTGAGCGCGTACGATTTGTTGATGTCGCCGCCCGAAACGCGGTCAGTGCGCGCAATTGCGACCGACGAGCCGAACAGCGAGACAAGCGCGCTCGCAAGAGAAGTGTAGTGCGGGGGAGTGGGAAAGTTCATGCGGACAGTATCGCACGATTCGCGCGGGGTGTCGAGGGGAAGTTTGCTAAGAAATGAAAACCTCGTATCTATGCCTTAAACTCGTTGTGAATCGTGTCGGTAACGGCAGAAATCAGTTTTGATTCAAGAATATGCTTTGAAAAATCACTTAAAGCGGCATTTTCTGCTGAATTTTGCGCTTCAAACAAAACTTTGTATTCAACTCCGAGCGCGGAAGCAAGTTTTTCGACAATATCCAATGACGGTGTGCGTTTTCCCACTTCAATTTGGGTGATGTACGGCGCGGAAACGCCTGTTTTTTCAGCCAGTGCTTCCTGACTCCATCCAAGTTGCTTGCGAAGTGATTTTATATTTTCCCTTATAACAGTTTCAATTGGAATCTCATTCATTACATAGAAAAATATAACTAATAGTTACTGTTGACCATGAGCGATATGTTAGTTATTATGATAGCATACGGTTAGTTTTATCCATTGCTAAAAGCATAGATAAAACACATTCAGGAGTTTTTATGTTTACAAAAATCAAGTCATGGTCTTTGAAAAAGAAGATTGTAGTCGGTGGGATTGCCGTTGTTGCACTCATTCTCCTTGCTTCGATGTGCAGTGGCGGAAGTTCGGGCGGAAAGAACACCGTAAAATATCTGCGCGGTGTTAACACGGAAGCGGCACGAAACTGGGCGGATTTTATTGAGAAATATGGAATAAACGCTGTCACTTCAGATAATACCACCATTTTGCAAATGGCTGTAGACAGTCAGAATAAGGAACTTGTAGAAACCTGTTTAAAGGATGGGGCGGATCCGAATGTTTTTAGCGGAAAAATCCTTCCTGCCGTTTGTATTGCAACTCGCTATAAAAATTACGAAATCGTTAAAATGTTGCTTGAAGCGGGCGCAAATCCAAATCCATTGGATAAAGAAACGCAAAAGAATATGTGGGATGCCGCTCAGTATGATGCGCTTTCTGAGTTGTTCACAAGCTACAGAATAGGCGATGATGGAGTTCGTGAAATAGCAAAACTTCTTATTCCATATTATAAAAAGTACAACTGTTTTGATTACACAGGTATTTCTCAGAAAGACATATATAGGGGAATAACGACAGGTGATGTTTATGAAGAAGTGTTTGATTTTGAAATAATAAAATCAATGTTCGATGCGGGATTTTTGCCTGACAGTATCAGCGGACTTTTGATGTACGGTTACAAAAGAGATGAAGTGCACAAGGATTATTATTTGGAAACGGTCAAGAAACTTCTTGAAAATCACAGGGATGTATATGGAAGTGGAGCATTTTCACTCGCATATACTTTTGAAGGCGATGAAGAATGGGAAATGATAAAATGGCTTATCGGTCTTGGCTATGATTTTTCCAGTGGTGCTGTTGATTATATCTCAAAATATATAAATTTGGATGTAAATAGTGCAAAAGAGAGAATTCAATATCTTATTGATGTAGGAATGAATTTCAATGAATTAAAAGATGGCGGAGATAGATATACAATCCTTTCTGAATTAGCAGAGAAGATTATGTATTATTGTGATACCAAAGAAGAAGCCGCAAGTAAAATCGAAATGTTCAATTTTCTGAGCGAAAAAGGAATTTACAAAATAAGTTATCCCCGAACAATGACATCAGAAGAATTTGTTGAAGAATTGTATGACCGCTATCCAAGAAAAATGGATTTTGGCTTAAAGCCATATCATCTGCAATAGGAGACACTTTATGGAAGATGACGATGAGAGCATTTTAGACATCGGGGCAAGAAATATCCGTGAGGATATGGAGAGCAGACCAAGCAGGGAAGATTTATGTGACATCTATAACTGCTCTGATGAAGATCTTGATAGAATTCTTGATTATAACGAAATGGGATAACTATGGCACAGTATGTTGTAAAATCCGTGAAAACACGGAAAGGAGAACCCAATGGCATCAGGACTGTACATTGACCAAGATGGCTATGAAGATTTTTATCTTGACCCCGAAGATGTAGACGAAGCGGCAAAAGACGAATGGAAATTTGTCCGAAACCACCAAGAATACATTGACGGAACCGAAGAAGAAAACGATGAGTAGTCTGAACGGGCAGAGGAATTATCCTTTGCCCGTTTTTTATCTATACGCAAACTTCACGCGGGCTTTTTTCTCTTGAAAAATCTATGGAATCTGCTATAATAAAGGTGAAGATTATTACTGAAAATATATTATAGGAGATGCGATTATGCTTTATGATGCACTTTTGCAAAAGTACGGCACGAACAAGCCGATTTTCGTCTCAAATATTCGCTACAATGGCATGACGCAGAACAATATCCGCCAGCAGATAATGAATTACACCCTGCGCGGAAAACTCAAAAAATACGACACGGGGATTTATTTCATTCCTGCGGAGAGCATTTTCAAATCGGGAAGCCAGCTTTCACAGAGCGAGGTCATCTCGCAAAAATATCTCGTTTCTCAAAACGAGCGATGTGGCTATATCAGCGGAATCAACTTCGCCAATGCAATCGGAATCACGAGCCAAGTTCCTGCGAGCACGGAGCTTGTCACGAACAAGGCGAGCAAGGACTACCGCGAAACCACGCTCGCAAACGAAAAAATCATCTTGCGAAAACCGCGCACCGCTGTCACTGAATCCAACTACAAGGCTTTGCAGCTGCTCGACCTTTTAAAAGATGTGGAATTGTATTCAGAACTTGAAGAAAAAGAACTCGGCGATAAAATCAAGTCATATATGTCAGACAACAAAATATCTTTTTCACAGTTGAAGCCATATCTGCCGTTGTACCCCGATAAAATTTTCCGTAATATGTATACGGTAGGAGTGCTGAATGGATTTTCTGCATAACGACAAAACAGTGTTTTTGCAGGCGGTGAACCTTGTGACCGCAAAGAACGGAATCCGCGCGGAGATTGTCGAAAAAGATTACTATGTCACGGTGATTCTCCGCTTGCTTTCCGAACGCTTGCCGTTCATCGTGTTCAAGGGCGGCACATCGCTTTCAAAATGCTACGGAGCGATAAAACGATTTTCAGAAGACATTGATGTTACGATAGACACCACGATTTCACAAGGACAGAAAAAGAAAGTGAAAGATGCCGTAGTCGAGATTGCGGAAATTCTTGGTCTTTCAATTCCGAACATTGGCGAAACGAGAAGCCGCCGAGACTACAACCGCTACGAAATTGCATACGAGCCTGTGCAGAGCGTTGAAGATTACGCCGTTCAGCCAAGAGTGATTCTTGAAACCTCATACACTGCCGTTTCTTTCCCGACCGTGCTTTTGCCTGTTCGAAGTTATATCGGAGATATGATGAAAACGGAAGCTCCCGATTACATTGAGCAGTACGGCTTGAAACCGTTCACTATGAAGGTGCAGGGCTTGGACAGAACGCTTGCGGACAAGGTTTTTGCCATCTGCGATTATTACTTGCAGGGAAAGACAGCAGGGCATTCACGCCACCTCTACGACATCTATAAACTGCTTCCGCTCGTTCCGCAAAACGAAGATTTCAAAAAACTCGTGCAGGAAGTGCGGATTGTGCGTTCTTCTTCCCCTGTTTGTCCGTCCGCGCAAAGTGATGTTGCTATTCCCGCCCTGCTTGAAAAGATAATCGCAGAAAATGCCTACAAAGCGGATTACACGGCTGTCACCGAAAAACTGCTTGAAGAAACAGTGGGCTACGAACAAGCGATAGGGGCTGTAAAAACGCTTGCGGAGAGCGGAATGTTTGAATTTTTAAAAAAGGTGAGGTGAATTCCCCCATGAGGTCAACGGTTTTCGGCTCGGTGTGCATGTTTGCCGTGCTTTGTGCGATGGTGGCGGCGGCGGAAGTGACGGGCGAAGCGGAAATTATCTTCCCCGAAGTGGCGGCTCTTTCGGTGGGCTGTTTCCTCGCTCCGCACCTTGTGTGGCGGACGGGTGTGCTTCGGATGATTTTGTGCATCGCCGTGTGCGCGGTGGGCGGCGTGTGCATTGTGCGGTTCGTGCCGCTTCCGCTCTGGGCGCAGTTTTCGCTTGCGTTTGCCGTGGGGCAGATGGTGCTTTTCGTTTCGGGAACGACTTTTGCGCCGCTCATCTCGGCAATCGCGCTTCCCGTGCTGATTCAGACGCGGAGCGTGGTCTACATTGTGGCGGCGGTTCTGCTCACTTCGCTTGTTTGCCTGCTTCGATCCTTTCTCGTGCGGGCAAAAATCGCCGAGCGAAACGAATTTTCCCCCGTGACTTTTTCCGAGCGACCGACCCGCGCTTTTTTCGCTGATTTTTTGTTCAGAACGGCATTTGCCGCGCTCGCGGCGTTTTTCTGCATTCGTTTTGACGCGCGGTTTTGCGTTGCCCCGCCGCTTTTGGTCGCGTTCACGGAACTTACGGGAAAAGAAAGCAAGGTGGCGACCCGCTTTTGGGCGGTGATTCTGCTCGTGACTCTTTGTGCGCTTTCGGGTGCGGCTTCTCGCCTCGTGCTTTCGGTGCATTTCGCGCTTCCTCTTACGGCGAGTGCGCTCGGTGCGGGCGTGTGCGTGATTCTGCTCGTAAAGATTTTTTCGCTCACCTTTCCGCCCGCCGCGGCAATGGCGATTCTTGCGATGCTCATTCCGCAGGACGCGCTCGTGCCGTATCCGCTTGAAGTATGCGCGGGGATTTTCGTGCTTTCCCTTGCGTCGCGTGGGTGGAAAGCCGCTTGTAATTTTTTTTCAAAGTCGTTATAGTAAAAATATCACATCATTTTTAAGGAGGACAGCCATGAACACAACGATTTTTTCTTTCACCACACATCTTATTGGAGCAACGGCTGTCCGCTTGTAATCGTTAAAATCTAGTTTTCTCTTTTTCAACTTACAGTCCGTTGTTTCCGCAAATTCTAAAGGATTTTTATGGAAACTATTACAGGAACATTTTCTACGGCGCGTGTGTTCAGCGAAACGGCTGAGCAGTACGCATTGGCGCAGGTTAAGGCAATCTGCGATAACGAAGTGTCGGCAAATTCCCGCATTTGCGTGATGCCAGATGTCCACCCCGGAAAAGTTGCGCCCATCGGACTTACTATGACAATCGGAAAGCGCATTTTGCCGTATCTTGTGGGAATCGACATCGGGTGCGGAATGACGACGGCACGGATTTCAAAGCACAGGGGGCTGGAATTCAAAAAGCTCGACACGGTGATTCGGGAGCGAGTTCCTTCGGGCTTTGCGCTGCAAAAATCGCCCCATCGTTTTTCTGACGATTTTGATTTTTCACGCTTGGAGTGTGCCGCTCATGTCTACAAGGAAAAGGCGGCTTTAAGTTTGGGAACGCTTGGTGGCGGAAATCACTTCATCGAAATTGACGCTGACGATTCGGGGGAGTATTACATCACCGTTCATTCGGGAAGCCGACATCTGGGAAAGGAGGTTGCGGAGTTCTATCTTAATGAGGGGCGAAAAGTCCTGCGTTCTCGTGGCGAGGATATTCCGTATGAGCTTATTATAATAGAAGAAAAACTCATGGCATCGTATCTTTCCGATGTTGCGGTGGTGCAGGATTTTGCGGCATTGAATCGGCTTGCGATTATCGACGAGATTGCAAAGGGCATGAAGTGGAAAATCGAAGAGCCGATTTCGTGCATTCACAATTATGTTGACTTCCGCACGGAAACCCCGATTCTGAGGAAGGGTGCGGTTTCGGCGCAAAAAGACGAGAATGTCATCATCCCCATAAATATGCGTGACGGAATCATTCTTGGAAAAGGGAAGGGCAACGCCGACTGGAATTATTCTGCTCCTCACGGTGCAGGGCGGATTTTAAAGCGCGGAGATGTCAAGGCGAGATTCACGGTGAGCGCGTTCAAAAGTGCGATGAAAGGAATTTACTCTTCGTGCATTTCCAAAGGAACGCTTGATGAAGCCCCGTTTGCCTACCGAGGAATTGATGAAATTGTTGCCGCAATTGAGCCGACGGTTTCTGTCACTCGTATTTTAAAGCCCGTGTACAATTTTAAGGCGGAGGCGGAAGAATGATGATGCAGATTTCGTCTGGGCGCGGACCTGTGGAATGTGAGCTTGCGGTGCGGTTTTTGTTCGAGTCGCTTCAAAAAGAATTTTCGCCTTTTGAGGTGGTTTCGCTCACAAAATCGCGCTGGTGCGAGGGCTACGCTTCGGTCGTATTCCGAACGGAGCAAGACCTTTCTTTTTTGGAAGGAAGCGTTGAATGGCAGTGCAAGAGTTTTCTTCGCCCCGGTCACAAACGCAAAAACTGGTTTGTTGATGTGGCGGTCATTCTCGATGCGGAAGAGATGACGAGCGAGGGAACGGTTCGGTGGCAGTTTTTCCGCTCTGGCGGGAATGGCGGTCAGAATGTGAACAAAGTCGAAACGGGCGTGCGGCTCGTTCATGTGCAGAGCGGAATCACCGTCACTTGCACCGAGGAGCGAAGCCAAAGCCTAAACCGACAGCGCGCGCTTGAAAAACTCCATGCGATTCTTGAAGCGCAAAAAAATGCGGCTCAGGCACAGACTCGTGACTCGCTCTGGCAACGGCACACAAAACTTGTGCGCGGGAATTCCGTTCGTGTGTACGAAGGAAAAGACTTTGTGCGCAAGCGGTAAATTATAAAAGCGATTATCGGCAAAATAAAACGCTTCTTTTTATATAAAAATCCCCTTTATATTTTGCCGATAACATGCTATAATCTTGCCGTGAAAAAGAAAAGCAGGGCAAGAAAAGCATTTTTCTCATCGGAAGAGGTCGCCGCAATGTGGGGCGTGTCGGAGCGGAGCGTGCGGAATTACTGTGCGCTTGGGCGAGTTCCGGGGGCGGTGCTTGAAGGGAAGACCTGGCTCATTCCGAACGGTGCGGCAAAGCCTGCGCGGGAACGGCGGCATTCAACAAAGTCGCTCAAAAACGAAACGGTGCTGGCTCGTCTTTTGCGCGAAAAGGAAAGCGGCTTGAAAGGCTCGCTCTATCATCGCGTGCAGATTGACCTTACCTACAATTCCAACCACATCGAAGGCTCGCACCTGACCCACGACCAGACGCGCTACATCTTTGAGACAAAGACGCTCGGCATTACCGACAGTGCGGTGAAGGTTGACGACATCGTAGAAACGGTGAACCACTTCCGCTGCGTTGACCTTGTGATTCAGAACGCGGGGCGCAGGCTCACGGAAAGCTTTATCAAGCAGCTGCATTTTATCCTCAAAACTGGAACAAGCGACAGCGAAAAATCATGGTTCCGCGTGGGCGGCTACAAGTTATTGGAAAATGAAGTGGGCGGAACGGAGACGGCAAAGCCCAACGAAGTGGCATCTCGGATGAAAACGCTCCTCAGCGAATACAATGCAAAAAAATCCGCGACCTTTGACGACATACTTGATTTTCATGTGCAGTTCGAGAAAATCCACCCCTTTCAAGACGGCAACGGACGAATCGGGCGGCTTCTCCTGTTCAAAGAATGCCTCAAAAATGACATCGTGCCGTTCATCATCACTGAGGAATTGAAGCTGTTCTACTACCGCGGAATAAAAGAGTGGGCGAGCGAACGCGGGTATTTGCGAGATACTTGTCTTACGGCGCAGGATGAATTTAGGGCGATGATGGGGAGTGCGCCTAGTGGGGCAGAGAACAAGACTGACTTTTGAAACTGCCCGAAAGAATTTACATCTGCATCAAAGCAGAATAATTTAGTTTGTGTTCCCTTGCATAAGCAATGAAATCTTTTTCTTCCTTTGTCACGCGGATTTGAAATTTTAAGGGCAGAGCAAATTTCTGTTTCCTTCCAGCGTTTTCCCTTGCCCCACCGTGCCCGAATTTCTTTTCATAGGAGGTAAGACCTGAGCGTTTCATATATTCTTTTTCAGAAATAATTTTTTCATCGTTGGTAATTTCTGAAGCCAATTTTTTGAAAACATATCCTTCCGAATCTTTCACAAAAACATACTCCATAATCAGACCTCCTTAAAACGCTGTTTTGCTAGTTTTATCTTTTCTTTTGGAGTTTTTTTCGTTTTCTACCTCTGCCTGCACTTGTGGACGTTTTTCTACGGTAAACTTCATGATTATAATATAATACGAGTGTTTGATTATGTCAGCAATTTCAAAATATTTCTGAACATTGAAGTTTCCTTGCAAATAGTGTGTTCTTCTCGTAGGAAAGCTGTACGATGATGGGAAGTGCTGGATAGTTATTTTTCCAGCCTGTCCGCCACAAGTCCTAGAAACTCCACTTGTCTTTCGGGTAGTTTTTCGCATTTTGAAATCAATTCGTGATATTTTCGATAGAGTTTGAGTTGTGCCTGTTCTTGTTCAACTTTTTTAATTGATGATTGATTTTCACCTGTAACTAAATATTCCACGCTTACGCCTAAAACCGAGGCGATTTTTACGGCTAAATCTGCTTGTGGGCAACTTTTTCGCGAAATTCCTTTTGAAATATATGACTCTGGAAATTCTGCTTTTGAACCAAGTTCTTTTCTTTCCATTCCACGAAATTTTAATTCTTCATCAACATTTTCCCAAAAAGTCATAATTAATTTTATAACCAATTGGTATCTACCTCTTTATAAAAATCCCATAAGGTATTATTATCTTTATAAAATACCAATGGGTACTTTTGTATTTTTACACAAACCTTTTGGAATTTTTTGAAAATATCGAGGTTTTTATGTCAAAAAATGCAAGTCTCGGAAATGCACGAAATGCAAAGGAAGATGAGTTTTATACACAGCTTTCTGACATTGAAAAAGAATTGGCTCATTACAAAGAGCATTTTAGAAACAAAACAATTTTATGTAATTGTGATGATCCGCGCATTTCAAACTTTTTCAAATATTTTGCTCTAAAATTCGATGAACTTGAATTGAAGCGACTGATTTCAACCTGCTACAAAAATCAAGAAATTGATTTGTTCAGTCAGAATGATTGTGAAAAAGCAGTGTGGCTTGATTATTACGGCAATCCTAACGACCCGACCAATACCGATTTTTCTACGGTGAAGGTTCAAAATTTAAATGGCGATGGTGATTTCAGAAGTCAAGAATGTATCGACCTTTTAAAACAAGCAGATATTGTGGTTACAACTCCTCCGTTTTCTCTTTTTCGTGAATATGTTGATATTTTGATGAAATATGATAAAAAATTTTTGATAATCGGAAGTCAAAACAATATCACTTACAAAGAGATTTTCAAATTATTTAAGGAAAACAAAATTTGGCTTGGTTATAAGGCTGGCGATATGGCTTTTAAAGTTCCTGCATATTATACGCCACGCGAAACCCGATATTGGCAAGATGAAAGCGGACAAAAATGGCGAAGCATGGGCAATATCTGTTGGTATACGAACTTGGATATTGCGAAACGCCATGAGGATTTGATTCTGTACAAAACTTGCTCCCCAGAAGAATATCCGAAGTATGACAATTATGAAATTATAAATGTGAATAAAGTCTCAGAAATTCCATTAGATTATGAAGGGCTAATGGGAGTTCCTATTACTTTTTTTGATAAATATAATCCTGAACAATTTGAAATTTTGGGATTAGCAAACTCGGCTAGATGGTTAGATTATGAATTCTATACAGTGATAGAAAATAAAAAAAATCTACAACAGAGTTTTAATCAAACGCAAAAAAATAAAGCCACATTGAGCTAGGAGAAAATTTATGAAAATCACTCTGAACACAATAAAAGTTCGGGATTTGGTTGAGGGCTACACTGACAATGACGAGGCGGGAGTTGTCGGCTATGGTGGAAAATTGGATATTCGTCCGCCGTACCAGCGTGAATTTTGCTACAATGACAAGCAGCAGCAGGCGGTAATGGATACGGTGACTTCGGGATTTCCGCTCAACACGATGTATTGGGTTGTCCGTGAAGATGGTCGCTATGAAGTTTTGGACGGTCAACAACGCACGATTTCAATCTGTCGGTATGTAAACGGAACTTTTTCGCACAACATGCGCTATTTTACGAATTTGCAGCCCGATGAAAAAGAACAGATTTTGAATTATGAATTGCAGGTCTATTTTTGCGAAGGCACGGACAGCGAAAAATTAAGCTGGTTCAAAACAATCAACATTGCAGGAGAAAAACTTACAGAGCAGGAAATAAGAAATGCGGTTTATGCAGGAACTTGGACGGCTGAGGCAAAAAAAATTTTCTCAAAGTCAAACTGCGCTGCAAAACTGCTCGGCGACAAATATGTGAACGGAAATCCGATTCGCCAGGAATTACTGGAGACTGCGTTAAAATGGTACGCGGGTAAAGATGATGCCTTGATTTGCAATTATATGGGAAAGCATCAGAATGATTCAAATGCGAATGAACTTTGGGTATATTTTCAGTTTGTAATCGCATGGGTAAAAGCGTTGTTCCCTACCTACCGCAAGGAGATGAAAGGTATTGAATGGGGAACGCTCTACAATCAGTATCACGAAAAGGAATCTGCCCGTTCTGCAAAGAGCATTTTGAATTTTCAGAAATGGAAGGCGACCATATTGTGCCATGGAGTCGTGGCGGAAAAACGGTTTACGAAAATTTGCAGATGTTGTGCAGAATGTGCAATAACACGAAAAGCGACAGGTAGGATTTTACATCACCATATATGTACTTTACCTAATTCTCTCCAAAATAGATGAAAGCTCGTCATACACGCCCCAGCCGATGTCGCTTGTTTCTTCCACCAATTCTTCCAGTTGCGGCATAAGCTCCTCACGCAAATCGGGATAGTGCGCGACAATTTCTGTTGCATTTTTAAAATGATTCGCAAGTGCATCGTAGAAAGGCTCGTCAATATCGCCGAACTCGTTCGTAAAATCAACCGCGTTCTTTGCAAAGTGGAAGTGCAACCGTGCGGCGAGCTTGTCGTTCGGGCAGGTCTTCACAAAATTGCTGACAACGGTTTTTGCTTCTTTGAGCGAGAATCCCGTTCGAATAATGTCCGCCGGAAAAAAGATTTTGTCGAGTTTTTTCTTGGCATCTTCGAGTCGCTGGTTAGCGTAATTCTCTGAGAGCGTGGCACTTATCGCCTGTTTTACGGCGGCAGTTGATTTATAAAGCGAGAGGAGAAACTCGATAATCTCGTCTTTTGAGCGTTCTGCAAGCAGTTTTTTCAGTTGAGCGGCGGTAAGAGGTTTGGCGGAAGTGGTTGTTGACATAATGAAATCAGCATAGTGTTTTTTTCAGTTTTTTGCTATAATTCGAGGCATGAAACAGGTAGGCTTTTACCTCACCACATCGTTCCACATCTCCAGCAGCCACTTCCACACGGGGAGCACTTCGATTTTGATTCCGTCGGCTTGAATTTCGTTTTCTTCCTCGCTTGTGATGATGACGAATCGCTTTGCACCGTCTACGGATTTTTCCGCCTGAACGAGCGAGTCGGTTTCACGCGTGTTTGTGATATTTGAGAGCGACCATGCCACCTGAACGACCATTCCTTCACTTTCCACGAAGAAATCCGCGTCAAGGTTCTGGGATTTTAGGTAATAGACATCTTCACCGTATTTGTTTTTGAGGCTGAGGGCGACGAGATTTTCCAAAAGGCGGCTGTCCTCGTTGCCCAAGAAAAGGTGCAGAAGTCCGTTGTCGTTGAAGTAGTATTTTGGCGTGGTTTCTTTTTCCACGAACTTTGAGAAATAGTTTTTGACCGCAAAAATGAGGTAGCTGTCCTTTGCGGCTCGGATATAGTCGATGATGCTGTCCTTGCTCACGGTCACGCCGATGGTTTTGAGGATGTTGTACAGTTTTGAGTAGGAAACTTCGTCTTTTACGGTTTCGGCGATTTTCTTCATCATAAGACGGAGCGCGTTGAAGTTTCGGATATTGTTGCGGCTTGCGATGTCGCCCAAGAGGACTTTCTGGTACACGCTTGAAACATAGCCGCGCTTGTCGAGGTAGCCCACATTTTCGGGAAACCCACCGAAGTAGAAGTATTCATGGAAGGCACGGCGGATTTTGCCATTTTCTTTTGTGGCGAGAATTGAGGCGGCGGAATGGTCGATGTGCTTTGCGTTCAAAAATTCCGCAAAGTTGTAGGGGGTCACATATTTTGTGAGGTATCTCCCGCCCAAGCGTTCTTCAATCTCTCGGGAGAGCATTTTTGCGTTGCTTCCAGTGATAAAGGCGTGCTCTTTTGTGTCGGCAAGACGGCGGGCGAATTTTTCCCAGCCTTCGATGTTCTGAACTTCGTCCAAGAAGAACCAGCCTTTTTTGTCGCTCAGTTCAGCCTGCACGGAAAGAATATCGTTGAAATCTGCGGAAGTGAATCCGTCAAGCCGCTCATCCTCAAAATTGATGTAAATAATCTGATTCCACTCAACGCCCGAAGCGACCAAATCCTGCGCGAGTTTGTAGAGAATCGTGGATTTTCCCACCCGGCGAAGCCCCACCACGACATAATTTGCGTTCAGGTCAAAAGTGTAGTCACGGCGGACAATCTCGTAGCCGCGGATAAAATTGTGCTGGTCAAAAATAACTGCTTTGAGTATGTCGTGATTCATGGTCGCCCCCTTTGGTTTGCTTTGTCGATTATATTCTATGATAAGTTAATGATTTTGTCGAGTATATTCGATAAAGATTGTGATATTTTGTCGATTGTGTTCGACAAATGATTTTCCTTATCACAAAAACGGGGGGGGGAATCTGTCAGCGCGAGTTTTGTTGATATGTTTAGTATAGACTTCCGATGAATTTGGGTATGTGATTAGCAAGAAGTTTCAGCTGTATAAAAAGAAATGTTAGTTTTGACTTTCAAGAAATGCTTGCAAATCCGTAATCAGCTGTTCTGTCCTCAATCGAGCACCTTCGTTTGTCATGTGCAATGCGCCGCCGTAGAAATATTTTTTATCGAATACATAATCCGCAAAGTCGGAAATTACTGGGCATTCTGCTAGTGTCTCTACATCATTTTGAAATTGCCGGTATTCTTCCATATTAAAATCTGGTAATCCACTTACAATCGGTGCGCCTGCTATGACAACGGATACCCCCTTTGCTTTGCAAAACTTATAGAATGCGTTGATTCGTTTCATGCAAATTGTATTAACAGACGGATGGCGAAGTTCTGGTTTACTTTCTCCCGCTTCTTCGTTGCGAGGAAAAATATTATCACCGTATTCATTGAAAGCACTCCGTGCATAACATGTTGGACTAGCTGGTTCTTTGTCGGCATGGCGGATGAACCGGAACAGACATTTGTAGGTATACTTTGGCACAGTGCAGATAATTCGCGGAAAATCTTTTGCTCTAAAAATTTTCCAGAAGCGGAAATAATTTTCTACTGTCAGCAATGCCAATTCAGGATCTGATATAACATCATCGTCATCATAAGTAAGATGCGCAATCACGATAATGTCACCCTCGGTTAGATTAAAAAGTGGCATTCGCTCGTGAAAGGCATTTCCCAACCCGCCATGCAGTCCTAAATTGACAACAGGCATTCCAAGTTTCCTTTCGATTAGGTCTGACTGGATTCCGAACGCAAGATTAGAATTGCTGACAAGCACTATTTTTGGTTCTTTGATTGATTCAAGACGATGTATTTTGTCAATAAATGATGCTGTGTATTCATGTGTGTACTGCGGACATACTGTGAACAGCAGGATGAGAGGTAGGATAAAAATCAAAGTAGGTAAAAGCGCAAGTTTTACGATAAATCTTTTCATAGCAGTTCTCAAAAAGCGAAATAGAGGAATTCTGTGTTTGTATTTGTTGTGAGAGAGCCTGTTACCATCGTACAAAGTATGATGTAAAATGCCCAGCGAACAACAGCATTTTGCCTTCGTATCAGCGAAAGCCCGTTCGTGTTCCGTGTGGCAATGCTGATGCAAATGAACGGCAGAAGCACAGCGAGGAATTTCGCCATTCCCGAAAAGCCGCCGAATGCACTATCTGTCAGTGCAAAGGTGGTGCGCAACGCATCCTTTACACCGAGCGTGTTTTTGAGCGAAATCAGTGATATTACATCGGCGGGCACATGCGAAATTCCGCGGATAACATCGACTGCTTCGCTGAGCGAACTTGCACGGAAGAAAATCCACGCGAAGGTCACAAGGCAGAATGTAATGGCAATTTTGATGAACGCGGGGATTTTCGCTTTTTCCAGAACTGGCTTCAACGCCCGCCCTGCGCACTGATACGCGCCGTGCAGCAATCCCCAAATTACGAAATTCCACGATGAGCCGTGCCAGATTCCGCTCACCAAGAAAGTGACAATCAGATTGAGATAGATTCTTGGAAGGGCGACACGGCTTCCGCCGAGCGGAATGTACACATAATCGCGGAGCCATGAGGAAAGCGAGATGTGCCACCGCCGCCAGAATTCGCCCACTGATTTTGAAAGATAGGGGTGGTCAAAATTCTTTCCGACATCGAAACCGAAGAACTTGGCGCAGCCGATAGCCATGTCGCTGTAGCCTGAAAAATCGCAGTAAATCTGAAACGAATAGAGCACGGTTGCTAAAAGGAGCGCAAGTCCTGAGCAATCGGAAGTGTTTCCGTAGACGAAGTTGACATAAACGGCGATTCTGTCCGCAATGCAGAGTTTTTTGAACATGCCCCATGCGAACAGCTTCATGCCGTCGGTCGCATTGTCATAGTCGAAAGTATGCGTTGCTTTAAGCTGTGGAATCAGATTCCCCGCCCGCTGAATCGGTCCGCTTGAAATCACGGGGAAAAAACTCACGAACAGTGCGACGGTAAGCGGATTCTTTTCTGCGGAAATCTTTTTTGTATACACATCGGCAATGTAGCTCACGCTCTGGAATGTAAAAAATGAAAGTCCGAGCGGGAAAATCCATTTCGTGTGGCTGTATTTGAAGAACAAAAGCGGCGCAAGGTCTGCAATGACGAAAAATGCGAGCATAAGCCGGTTTTTGCAGAACCGCCCCGCGAGGTAAGTGAGCGCAACTATATAGAAGAGAAACGGAACAAATCGAAGGTCTGCAAAAGCATAAAAAACAAGGCTTGCGGCGAGCAACAAAATCTGCTGAACGAAATTGTCGCGTGAACGAAGATTCTGCACGGCAAAGTAGAGAATTGCAAGAATCGTGAAAAACAGGGCGAACGAGAGTGAGATGAAAGGCATACTTCTCCAAAAACTGATAGCGAATTATTACTATCAAAAACACTATTAAACAGACTATACCACAAACGCTATCAAATACACAAGTTATAACTATAAAAACAATATCAAAATTGATAGTATGGAAAATGAACCTTCGTCTTTAGAAAAAACAGTAATCGACAATATCAGAAGAATCAGGCAAGAAAAGGGAATTTCTCAGCTACGGCTTTCGATATTCAGCGGCACTTCTGCGAGCTATATCGGTCTAATGGAAACCTACAAAAATATCCCCAAACTTTCCACGATTGAGCGGATTGCCGAGGCATTGAATGTGCCGGTTTTGGATTTGTTCAGTGCAGACACAACGGTGACTACACAACCTACGGAATCAAACCGCGAGGAAGAGCGAAAACAGAAAATCCGTGAGCACTTGAAGGCGGAACTTCTTAGCCGCATGAAAAGCGATTTGGATGATGTGTTGCAGATGATTTAGTGAGAGCATAGTTTTTGTATTTTGTCATTAAGTTTGTAACTTAATGCTTTTGCAAAGATTTGCGGTTATTCTATTGAAAATCCATAATGAATTTCCAGTGCTCTTATTGCTGCCGAACTCGCACTTTCTCGCACGAAGTCCAGTGCATCTTTTGAAACGCCATACGGTGCGGTCGGTTCACAAACGGCAAGCCCGTCTGTTTTTTCGGTGCGGATAACAATCAGCTCGTCAATCGTGACTTTGTACAACTTTGCAAGGGTGACGAGGTTATCAAGGCGGGGAAGAACTTTGCTTTCGGCGTTTTCCCATGTGTAAATCGATTGCGGATTTTCCATGCCCAGAAGCTGCTGGATTTGTGCAACGGTGATGTTTCGATTTTCGCGGAGTGATTTGAGATTGTTTGAGGTCGCGGGCACATCAATCACAGGAATTTCAAAAAGTGAACTTATGTCGTATTTCACCATATATATGAAGATAGTGATTTTTCGGGCAGGTGGCAAGTTTTTAATCACATTTTTTGCTGTTTGTCATTATCAAAAAGGGGGCGAAAGCACTGGGGCTGAAAAATATTGCGGTGCAACTGTTTGCTAGAATTGTATGTAAAAACATCGATTTTAGTGTTATAATACCTTATGGTCTCAACACAGACTCTATCCGAACGCGACATCATCACAAAGCGCATTCTCCCCGAAATCACACGCTCTGGCTGGGAACAGTCTCAAATTCGCGAGGAAGTGACATTCACCGCAGGACGCATTTTTGTAAAAGGGAGACAAGCCAAGCGCGGCGAAAAGAAGCGGGCGGACATCATCCTGTATTACAAACCGAACATTCCCGTTGCGGTGATTGAAGCGAAGGACGGAACGCATACGGCGGGGGCTGGCTTGCAACAGGCGTTGGGCTATGCCGAGACGCTTGATATTCCCGTGGCAATCTGCTCGAACGGAAAGGGCTTTGTCATTCAGTACCGCAAAAACTGCGGCGACATTGGCGCGGATGGAAACGCGCTTGTAACCGAGGAAGCGGACCTAGAGCATTTTCCCACGCCCGAAGCCTTGTGGGAGTGCTACAAACGCTACAACAACCTTTCTGACGAGCCGAGCGAGCGGCTTGCGCTTTCGCACTACTTTTTCGGAACGGACTGCCACACGCCGCGCTACTACCAGCGGATTGCCATAAACCGCACCGTCGAGGCTGTCGCACGCGGGCAGGACAGAATTCTCTTGGTGATGGCGACCGGCACGGGAAAGACATACACGGCATTCCAGATAATCTACCGCCTGTGGAAAAATGGGGTAACAAAGCGGATTCTTTACCTTGCCGTTTTGTATGAAAATTTATTATATTGTATTTAACGATTAGCGATTCTTTGTGCTGAAAGTTTCGTTTTTCGTCTATGAAGTCTATACGGATTTCATAATTTACATTTTCGCTGATAAGGAGAATTTTATGAGCGATGAAAAAATCAAAGCGAGCCTGTATATTGACGGCAATTTTACCGTTCATATACACAAGTATTTGGCAAAGAATTTCAGTAAGACTATTGAATGGAACAGTTTTACTGATTTTGTGAAAGAAAGAATTGCAAAAGAAACAGGAAAAATTTGTTTGCTTGAATCACAATTTTTTGTTGGGACGGGAATAAAAACAACTGACCCCGAACGGGATTATCTTTTCAATTCTATGGAACATGCTGGCATTACAAAACATGCTACTCCCTTGAAACAAAAAGTTTCAGGTGGCTTAAAAGAAGATGCTGTAGATACGAATTTGGTCTTTTATGCAACGCAAGATTATTATAAAAGAGGAGCATATGACTATCTTGTTCTTATTGCTGGTGATTCAGATTTTGTTCCATTGGTAAAGGGACTTGCTTCGGAAGCAGTGAAAACATTCGTTATCTACATGGATTTTACCGATGACGAACTTGGTAAGACACAGACATCACAATCTTTGTTGGACAGTACTGACATTCGTGAAAGCATTGAAAGTTTACGACTTGAGCGTGTTGATGAAAAAATAAAAAGTATTTTTATTGACTACGAAGGATGTTTTATCAAAAATGCTGTAGATACAACGGACTCAGAAAGCGATGTTGTTACAACAACGAAATCCACAACCATAAAAAAGAAAGTTGCAAAGAATTCAACAACCTCTGATGTTCCATTTACGAAAGAACAGTTGATTGATGCGATAAAAAACCAACAAAAAGAATCAGATAGCGGTAAAAATGAATTTGTTCTATTATCAAAAGTTGGTCTTTTTCTTAGAAAAAAAACTGGAGTAAAACTTCATGGAAAAGTTATTTCTACAATCAAGAAAAATTATCCAGAGGCTTTTGAAATCGATGAAAGTAAAAAAGGAGCTGAAAAGATTCGTTTGGCGCAATGATTTTTGCGTTAGGGATACGGAAGGCGGCGTAGCCATTCGGTAGCGACCGTAGGGAGCGAACGAATGAAGCGATAGCGAAACCTGTAGTAGCCCGACCCGAACGGAGTGAGGGGAACGCCCTGTTTTATGAGCCTCAAAGAATACACCAAGCGTGGCATCTTCACTTCCTACCGCTCGCTCGACATATTCCTGCAATCATGGAACGACGCGGAAAAGAAGCAGGCGGTCATCGCGGAACTGGAAGCGCAGGGGCTTTCGCTTTCCGAACTGCAAGAGGAAACAAAATCCGACCTCGACATCTTTGACCTCATCTGCCACATCGCCTACGACGCGCCAGCCCTCACGCGCCGAGAACGCGCGGAAAATGTAAAGAAGCGCAACTACTGGACGAAGTACGGCGACAAGGCGCGGGCGGTGCTCAACGCCTTGCTTGAAAAATACGCCGAGACCGGCATTGAAGACATAGAGGACATGAAAATCCTTACCGTAGACCCGCTCAAAAGCCTCGGCACTCCGCAAGAGATAGTCGGCTTGTTCGGCGGAAAACAGGCGTACCTGAACGCGCTCCGCGAGCTTGAAGCGGAGATTTACCGTGCGGCGTAAGTTTTGATGTCGCAAATTGCGACTTCAAGATGGCGGGAATTTATGCTATAATCACATTATGGGAGACCGTATGGCTAACGAATTGCAACCTATTCAGATACAATCCAAGATTCTCGTAATCCGGGGGCAGCAGGTGATGATAGACCGCGACCTTGCGGAAATGTACGGCGTGGAAACACGAAGATTGAACGAGCAGGTGAAGCGCAACAGCGAGCGTTTCCCTGAGCGGTTTATGTTTCAACTCACAAAAGAGGAAACTGAAATCTGGCTACAGCGGATTGAATTTTCAAGGTCGCAAAATGCGACCTTGAAACAATCTGAGGATAAGCGTGGACAAAATATAAAATATCTCCCTTACGCCTTTACCGAGCAGGGATGCGCCATGCTTTCCGCCGTCCTCAAAAGCGAGACCGCCGTGCAGGTGAGCATTCGGATAATGGACGCTTTCGTTCAGATGCGCCACTTTTTGAGCAACAACGCGGAAATCTTTGCGGAACTGAAATCCATCAAACAGCACCTCATCGACACCGACATTCACCAGAAAGAAGCGGACAGGCGCATAGACGAGCTTTTCGCGCTCATGGACAAATACCACATCGAGGACAAGCAGGGAATCTTTTTTCAGGGGCAGATTTTTGACGCTTATGCGAAGTTCGAGTCGTTCATCGCGCAGGCAAAGAGGGAAATCGTCCTGATTGACGGCTATGTTGACCTGTCCGTCCTTGAACGCCTTGCAAAAAAGAAGGAAAATGTCGCCGTGAAAATCTACACAGACCCAAAAACAAAAATCACGGCGCAGGACATTCAGAAATTCAACGCGCAGTACCCAGCTCTTAGCGTGCTTCCCACCACAAAAATGCACGACCGATTCCTGATTATCGACAACATCACACTTTACCACATCGGAGCGTCGCTCAAAGATTTGGGCAAAAAGTGCTTCGCCTTTGAAGTGCTTGATTCGTCACTCATCCCCGCGATTTTTGCGAATGTGTAGGAGAAGGAAAAAATGAGCGCGTGGAAGAAAGTTAAAATCGGAGACCTCTGCAAAATCGTAAAAGGCGCAACCGGCATTGCAAGCGCAGAGCCGGGCGAATATCCGCTTGTCGTTACCGCCGAAGAAAGAAAAACTTGCTCAACCTATCAGTTTGACTGCGAAGCCGTCTGCATTCCGCTTGTCAGTTCCAGCGGACACGGCAAAAAATCGCTCAAAAATGTTCATTATCAAAGCGGTAAGTTCGCGCTCGGAACGATTCTGTGCGCCGTAATCCCCAGCAATCCCGATGAGCTTGATGCCCGCTATCTTCACCAATACCTTCAATTTTACAAAGACACGCTCCTCGTTCCGCTGATGAAAGGCGCGGCGAATGTTTCGCTTTCCATGAAAGACATTGCGACCGTTGAATTCCCTTTGCCACCGATTGAAAAGCAGCGGGAACTTGCGACACTTTTTGTCAATGCAACCGAAAAGCAAAAACTTTTTGCCGCGGAATTTCAAAAGCAGACGGAATACGCCAAACTTCTTCGCCAGAATATTCTGCAACAAGCTATAGAAGGAAAACTCACCGCAGACTGGCGCAAACAAAATCCAGTCCAAAAAGGCAATCCCGACTACGACGCGGAAGCGTTGTTTGAGAAGATTCAGAAGGGGGAGGTCTCCCCCTCGCTCCAGCCGGACAAGCCGTCTTCCGCTACCCCCTCTGCGGGCTCAAACGCCGCCCGCAACGCCCGCTCAAAAACACTTGCTCCAATTACAGATGAAGAGAAACCTTTTGAAATTCCAGAGGGATGGGAATGGGTAAGATTGGGAAATGTCTCAAGAATTAACGGAGGTTATTCTTTTAAAAGTACTGAATATACAGAGAAAGGTATTAGAGTTATACGTATTTCTGATTTTAACGAAAATGGATTTGTAAATTCTAAAATAGTTAGATATAAAGATTCTGATGCTATAAAACCTTATCATCTAGAAGAAAAAAATATTCTTATGGCATTAACGGGTGGAACTGTTGGAAAATCTTTTTTTGTTTCATCCCTTGATGAATCAATGGCTGTAAATCAACGAGTTGCAACTATAAAAATTGATTACATTAAACCAGAGTATGTTAATATCTTAGTGAAATCATTAACAGCACAAAAGATTATTCAGGAAGCTAAACATTCTTCAAATGATAATATTTCTTTACCAGATTTAACAGGAATGCCATTTTCTCTTCCTCCCTTGAAAGAACAAGAAGAAATAGTAAACAAAGTAGAAACACTACTTGCAAAAGTAGCAACTTTAGAAAATCAAATCCAAGAAAGAAAAACACTGTCAGAAAAACTTATATTTGGTATAATGAAAGAAAATCTGGAGGCGGTAAAAAATGACACCTGATAATAGACCAAAAGTTTTTATATCATATTCATGGGCAGTTCAGGATTGGACTGTAAAACTTGCAACTCGTTTAATTAATGATGGAATTGAGACAAAAGTAGATTTCTGGGATTTAAAAGAAGGACATGATAAGTATAAATTTATGGAATCTATGGTTGCTGATAAATCAATAGATTATGTTTTAATCTTATGTGATGAAACATATGCTAAGAAAGCAAACGACAGAACCGGTGGTGTTGGTGATGAAACTGTTATTATTTCCTCAGAGTTGTATGGAAAATCATCACAAACAAGATTTTTACCGTTAGTATTAGATAAAGATGAAAATGGAGATGCAACAGTTCCAATCTATATAAAATCACGAATATATTTTGATTTTTCAGATGAAGAAAAATATGAAGATGAATATGAAAAGTTATTACGCCATATTTATAATGAGCCGCTAATTCCGAAACCTGCATTGGGAAATAAACCTGAATGGCTAAAAAAAAATGCAATTAATATTTCAGAAATAAAACGATTTGTTGATGTATTACATTCTTCTTCTAATGATACGCGAAAAAATATCGCAGTTAGTGAATTTACACAATCATTTATCTCTAAGGTAAAAGAATTTAGGGTAAACACTAATCCAGGTATCGATATAGAGAAATTTTGCTGTGAAACAGAAACAGCAATTAATGAGATGAAACCTCTGCGGGATACATATTTAGATTTTTTTAAGGAATTGATTTTATCAGAAAAAAATATTATAGATTTTTTCTGTCCTTTCATGGAGAATCTGTATAATAAACTACTTCTTTTAAAAATCAATGGTAATTCCTATGATTCAAATGATGAAGCTATGCTTGAATTATATCAAATCTTTATTTGGAATATTTTTATATCAAGCATAGCGTATCTTTTTCATTATGAAAAATTTAATGAAATACATGAAATTTTAACTACAACATATTTTTTAATTGATGGGGTAACAACTTTAAGGTATCAAAAACCAGAAACATTTCTTAGATTCCGCTCTCACAGTAGCATATTTGATAGTTATTATGAAAGGAAAGACAGAGTATTTTCTAAAACTGCAGATATAGTTTCTCATCAAATAAAAGAACCTATCCTTATAACAGAAAGATTTGCACAAACAGATATTCGTTTATCACAACTATCATTTGCCTTAAAAATTTCTAAAATTGAAGATTGGGGGTGGTTTGCACTTTCATATGTATATTCAAAAGAACTCGATGATATGTGGATAAAACTGGCATCAAAGAAATATTGCCAAAAAATTTTACCTTTATTTGGAGTAAAGACAATAGACGAGTTTAAGCAATTAATTAAGGATAATCCTGTAAAGGAAAGATATGGATATCCTAATTCTTGGCATAGTATTCCTAGAATTCCACTAAGACTAAGAGATTATGAGATTGCATCACTAAATTGATAGTAAATATAAATTCGGGGCGTTGCGGGGTGTCCCCGCTAGAAGGGGTAGCGGAAAACGCCGCAGGCGGTTGGAGCGAGGGGAAGGCTTTCCCCTCCTCAATATAAAACAAAAGGAGCAAAACAAATGCCAAACGAACTTGTAAAACAAATATCGTACATTCTCTATAAAGCAGATGAAGAAGATGTAAAAGTTAATGCGCTCCTTAAGGATGAATCTATCTGGCTTACGCAGAAATCTATGGCGGAATTGTTTGATGTTAATGTTCCTGCGGTTTCAAAGCACCTTAAAAATATATATGAATGTGGGGAATTGGATGAAGCCTCAACTATTTCCATTTTGGAAACAGTTCAAAAAGAAGGTACACGGTCCGTAAAACGAAATGTTACCTTTTACCGCATTTTGAAATCTGATGTGAATATTGCTAAAAACTATCTTTCTGAAAAGCAAATCCGCCAGCTGGAAAGAGCGGTGAGCGGTTATTTTGATTATATTGAAGATTTGATTGAACGGGAAATTCCTTTTAATATGGAACAGTTTGCGGCAAGCGTAAACGAATTTCTTGAATTCCGAAAGTACGATATTCTTGAAGGGAATGGAAGGATTTCCCGAAGTGATGCGGATAGCAAGGCTTTTGCCGAATATGAGATTTTTAATAAGACGCAGAAAATAGATTCGGATTTTGATAAGATGATAAGGAAACTGGAAAAGAAATAAAGATTAAAGGAGCGTACACAATGCCAAACATTCACGGAATCATAAAGACTTTGCAGAACATCATGCGAAAGGATGCGGGAGTTTCTGGCGATGCGCAGCGGATTGAGCAGCTGGGCTGGATGATTACGCTCAAAATCCTTGATGACAAGGACGCGGAGCTGGAACTTCTGGACGACGACTATGTTTCGGTCATTCCGCCTGCGTTGCAATGGCGGTCGTGGGCTACGGACAGCGAGGGAATCACGGGTGACGCGCTCAAAGATTTTATTGACACAGAACTTTTTCCCGGCTTGCAGAACCTTGATGTTTCAAGCGACTCGGAAGGGGCGGACGGCGTGAACAGGCGGGCGGTTTTGGTGCGTGATATTTTTGCGGGCACGAACAACTACATGAAAAACGGCACGATAATTCGTCAGGTTGTGAATAAATTGAACGAGATTGACTTTAACGCGAGCGAAGACCGACATCTGTTCGGCGACATCTACGAAAGCCTTTTGCGTGACTTGCAGAGCGCGGGAAATTACGGCGAGTTCTACACGCCACGAGCCATAACCGAGATTATGACCGAAATCGTGAATCCGCGTCTTGGCGAAAAAGTGCTTGACCCTGCCTGCGGCACGGGCGGATTTTTGACGAGCGCGATAGAGAACATCAGAAAGCAGGAGGTTCATTCGGTTGCGGACTTGAAGACGCTTGAAAACACGATTCGTGGTGAGGAGTTGAAGCCGCTCCCGTTCATGCTTTGCGTGACGAACCTGATTCTGCACGATATTGAAGTGCCGAATGTGACTAACGGCGACAGCCTGAACCGCGAGTACACGAGTATCGGTGAAAAAGACCGCGTGAATGTGATTTTGGCAAATCCTCCGTTCGGGGCGAGCGTGTCAGACGGCGTGGAAACGAATTATCCCGCGCAGTTCCGCACGACCGAAAGCGCGGACTTGTTCCTGCTTTTAATGATGCGGTATTTGAAAGACGATGGGCGGGCTGCGATTGTTTTGCCGGACGGCTCTTTGACAGGCGACGGCGTTAAGCAGCGGATTCGCGAGGAGTTTTTGAAGCAGTGTAATGTTCACACGATTGTGCGTCTGCCGAATTCGGTGTTCCAGCCCTATGCGAGCGTGGCGACAAATCTTCTGTTTTTTACGAAAGGAGAACCGACTCGCGAAATCTGGTACTGGGAACACAAGCTGCCCGAAGGTCAGAAGTCGTATTCAAAGACGAAGCCAATTCAGAAAGCAGAGTTTGCTTCGCTTAAAGCGTGGTGGAACAAGCGCACTGAAAACGAACAGGCGTGGCGTGTGAGCGCGGACAGTCTTAGCGCAAGCGGCTGGAATCTTGATGTGAAGAACCCTTTTGTGAAGGAAGAAGAAAAGACGCACACAACGGCGGAGCTTCTGGACTTGCTGAGAGAGTCGTTCAAGAAAAGCGAAGCGTTGCTGGAAGAATTAAGATAGAATAGTCTTGCAACCTGCACGAGTCATTTGTATGAAACGATAAATTGCCTTGTTTCGTTTACAATAAAACTTTACCCCTCCAAAATCTTCTCCGCAGCCCGCTTTACTTGCTCGCGAAGTTCCGGCGGGTTAAGAATCTTCGCTCCGCCTGCAAACCCAAGCACTCAGGAAACGGTCTGGTCAACTTGGTTCGTCTCAAAGCTCAAAAGTATGCTGCCGTCGGGGTTTTCGCGCATGGTCTGGTCTTTGTGGAAGATTCGCTCGGAAATAAAGGTCTTAAGGTGCGGGGCAAATTCTATTTCAACACGGAATTTTTCGCCTGAGTTATTCCATACTCCCATTTCCGGGTCGATGTGCTTTTCAATCGTAAAGTCGGCGGGAATCGTAAAGCGGTTTTCCGTAATTTTGCACGAGCGGATTCGGGGGAGGGCATAGAGGCGGACGGCTTCGGAGCGGTGCGAGAACCCCAGAAGATACCAGCTCCCCTTCTGGCAGATAAGATGGTACGGGTCAAAGTCGCGGCTTTCGTAGTCGGGGGCAAGCGCGGTCTTGTATTCGAGCCTGAGCGTGCGGTGCAACTTTGTGGCGCGGAGTACGGTCTCAAAAACGCCGTCGGCAAGAACGGTCACCGGGTCGGAAATAAAATGCACCTCGTTGTTGATAAGCGACGAGTCCACCGAAACGCTGTCGGGAAGCATTTGCACAAGCTTCTGCATAAGTGCGCGGAAGGTCGGCTCAAGGCTCGTGTTCTTGTACTGGTCGAGCATCGGAAGAATCGCCGAAAGCGTGAGAAGCTCGCCCTCGTTCAGCATCACCTGCTGGATAAAATAGGCGCTGTCGGTGTAAAAGTAGCCGTTCTTCTTAAAGTCAAATTCCACCGGCGCATTGTAGGTGTCGCGCAGAATATCCATGTAGCGCAAAAAAGTGCTGCGGCTTATCGTCCACCCCATCTTCTTGTTCATCTTGGCAGCATTGGGGTACTCGCCGTTACGGATTGCTCGGTCAATTTCCATAATGTATGCAAGAATGTGCGGTGATTCGTGCTTGGTCTTGCTCATCGGTTGCTCCTTTGGTTTCTGGGAGGGGAAAGCGAGTTTTGTGAACTACGATTTATAAAATCGAACACAAAACTCGTTAGCGAAGCGTCACTTCCCCTGCGCGCCCACTTCGTTGGTCGCTACCCCTTCTGCGGGGGAATCCCCCGCAACGCCCCCATTATAGCACAAAAATTTTACCTTCGCAGCATAGCTGCTCGGAGACTCGCCTAAAAAGTCGTCTCACGACTTTTTTCGCTTCGCGAACGGCTCCCTAGGTGTAGCATTTCCTGCGACACCACTTGTTTTATAATGGGGGCAGATTAGCAAGGGGCTATGGACTGTAATTTTTTGTAGATTTATGCTATAGTCTTCATAAAGGTGGGTAGAAAATGAATTCAAAACAAAACATACACCGTCTTGTAAATCAATATCTTTCCAATATTGAAACCTACAAAAACAATGAGCAGTACAATGAACAAGCCTGCCGTGATGAATTCATCAGTCCTCTTTTGGAATGCTTCGGGTGGGATGTTCAGAACAAAAAAGGCGTTTCTCCACAATACAAAGAAGTTGTCGTTGAAAAATTCTCAAATGAAAAGGAACGCCCCGATTATACGCTCACGCTGAACGGACTGAGCAAGATTTTCGTCGAAGCAAAAAAGCCGTCTGTATCTATCCTGACTGATAAGAAAACTGCCTATCAAGCGCGCTCTTATGGTTGGAATGCAGGGCATAAAATCTCTATTCTGACTAATTTTGAAAACCTGATTATCTATGACACGACAAACAAACCTGATGAATCAGACAGTGCCGTTGTTTCTGTGTACAAAAAATATCATTGCTCTGAATATGAAGAACACTATGAAGAAATATACAACTTGATTTCACAGGAAAGTATTTATTCGGGTGCATTCGATGAATTTTTATCGTCGCATTTTCAGGACGCAGGACGGACAACTTCCGAGATTGACGAGCAGTTTTTGGAGCAACTAAACTATTGGCGACTTCAAATCGGATTGTCGCTGTTCAACGGTTCAGAGAAATATCGCAATGTAGATTTGCTGAACGATGCGGTGCAAGAATTCATAAATCAGATTGTCTTCTTGCGAATCTGCGAGGACAGAAATCTGCCGCTTTATGAAAAACTGAAAGATGCCGCAGAAACAAAGGACGAACTTAAAGAATCTCTTACAAAACTGTTCAAAGAGGTTGATAAACGCTACAACTCAAAACTTTTTGCAGGCGAAAACATCCTTTTTGATTTGGATAACGAAGTTATCTTCAATATGATTTATTGCCTTTATTATCCATATAGTCCTTATCTGTTCAATATCATCGAACCGAATATTTTGGGTAAGATTTACGAATCATTCTTGACAGAACGGCTTGTTGCTGATGGCGATAATTTAATGCTCGCAAAAAAGAAAGAATTTAAAGACCGTGCTGTCGTTACAACTCCGATTGAGATTGTAAAATACATGGTCAAGAATACGCTTACACCGTTATGCAATGACAAAACACCGCAAGAAATTCTGAGTCTCAGAATTGCAGACATAGCCTGTGGGTCTGGAATTTTTCTTGAAGAAGCCTTTCAGTTTCTTTGCAATCACTGTATCGACTGGTATCTACAGCATGAGCCGTCACATCTGATTGAACTTTCCAACGGCAAGCGAAAATTACCGCTTGAAGATAAAAAGGCAATTCTGAAACAGTGTATTTTCGGGATTGACATTGATTACCACGCAACCGAAGTCTGCAAATTCTCCCTTTTGATAAAACTCATTGAAGATGAGACGGAGGCATCCGTATTCGATTCTCGTCCGATTCTTCCGAACCTTGATGACAATATCAAAAACGGCAATTCCTTGATTTGTCGTGACGATTTGGGCGATGCTTCTATCGACATTTTGAAAAAGATAAAGCCATTTGATTGGAATAGTATCAACAATGGAAATCTGTTTGACGCGATTATCGGCAATCCGCCGTATGTTGCAACGGAAGGAATGCACAATCTTGAAACGGAAGCAGAGTTCTCTGTTTATAAGGATAAGTTTTCGTCTGCCTTCAAACAGTTTGATAAATATTTCTTGTTTTTGGAACAAGCACTTTCTAAAATCACTGAGCAGGGCAAAGCCTGTTATATCGTTCCCAACAAGTTTTACAAAATCAATGCGGGGGAAAAACTACGGGCATTGTTTGCTAAAAATGTTGAGCGGCTTGACGACTTTGGAGCAACACAACTTTTTCCCGACAAAACGATTTACTCTTGTATTCTCTCTTTTTCAAAAAAATCAGAAAAACTCACTTATTGTGAGGTTGATTCGCCCGTAAAACTGTGGGTGGGGAATAATCTTGCGGAAGCGAAATTTCCGACAAAGAATCTTGATGAAAACCTTTGGAAGCTGACAACAGATTCAGATTTGTTGCGAATTCTTGAAAACTGCAAGACAACGCTCGGTGATGTCACGGATATTTTTAACGGCATACAGACAAGTGCAGAACGCCCGCCTGTCTATTGGTTTTCACAGGACGAAGTTTTAAAAGAAGATAAAAAATATGCTTATATATGCAAATTTGGCTCTGATTATAAAATTGACAAAGCCCTTTTGCGTCCATATTACAAGCCGACAAAAAAAGATGAAAAAGGACAGGAAACATATTCTATTTTAAAGACCGACAAGCGGATTATTTTCCCTTATAACGAAAACGGAAAGTTGATTAATATTCAAACAATGAAAACGGATTATGCGGAGACTTTCAAATATCTTTTTGACCGCTATGATTTGCTCGTTCCAAAATGCCTTAACAACGGAAAAGGTCGCGATGTAAACAATGCCACTGCAGACACTTGGTATCAATACGGACGGACACAGGCACTCACTTGTTTTATCAACAAGCCTAAAATCATCGTGAAAGTCTTAAGCAAAATTCCGATGTACTGTTATGATGACAAGGACACTTTTATCGCTTCTGGTGGAACGGCGGGATATTGTGCGGTAAGCGCGAAAGAAAACTCGGAGTACGATTTATTCTATATTCAAGCTTGGCTCAATCATCCGTACACGGAAAAATTGGTTGATGTACTCGGAAGCGATTTTGAGGGCGGCTTTGTTGCTCGAGGAACTTTCTTATTAAAGAAACTACCTTTCATTGAACTGGATTTTTCAAATTCTCACCAAAAAGAAATTCATGATACTGTAGCATCTCTTTCAAAACAAGTCCGCGATATTTGTTTCCAACTTGATGATAATATCGACAAAGCAACAAGAGAAGTTTTAGAAGCTGAAAAGCAGAGGCTTGTTTCTAAAATTGAAGCACAGATTACTAAAGTCTACAAGCAGGAGTTTTAGGGTAAGCGTATGATTTTAAAAGAAAACACAAGCCAACAGAAACTTCGTGGTGCCTATTACACGCCTCTACCTCTTGCAGAAAAAATCACTGAATATTTTAAGGGTGATGCTTCCATAAAAACAGTTTTTGAACCTAGTTGTGGTGACGGTGTTTTCTTTGACGCTCTCATAAATCAAAAACTTATTTTTTCGCTATCTAATCTTACAGGCGTAGAGATTGAGAAAAGTGTGACAAAAAAATTAGCGGAGAAACTTTCAGTTTATTCGAACATACAAATTCAGAATGCGGATTTTTTTGATTTTTACAAACAGAATGCAGACAAAGAAAGATACGACCTGATTCTTGGGAATCCGCCGTATATCCGTTATCAGTATCTTACGGAAAGTCAGCGTGAAGAAATGTCAGAAATTCTTACTTCTCACAACATGAAATCCAACAAGCTTATAAACACTTGGGTCGCGTTTATGGTCGCTTGTGTTCATCTGCTTTCAGAAAACGGCAAGATTGCGTTCGTTATTCCCGCCGAGATTTTACAAGTTGCCTATGCGGAAGATTTGCGAATGTATCTTTCAAAAAAACTTTCAAATATTACGCTTCTCACTTTTAGGGATTTGGTTTTTCCCGACATTGAACAGGAAATCGTTGTTCTTATTGGCGAAAAGGTTTCTAATCAAAAAGGAGTCAGGATTGTTGAGTTACAAAACCTTGATGATTTGAATATTGAAAACATAAAAACTGAAGAATTTCAGCCGCTTTCAAATGTTCACGAAAAGTGGACGAAATATTTTACCTCGAAAAAAGAAACGGACTTAATATCCGCAATAAAAACTGACGACCGCTTTCAGAAACTTTCAAACTGCGCATTAATAAATGTGGGCGTTACGACAGGAAACAACAAGTTTTTTTCCGTAAATAAAGCAATGGCGAAAGAGTATGATTTGGAATCAATCTCCCTGCCGCTCATCGGGCGAAGTTCCCACGCAAACAGCGTGTATTTTGAAAAAGCCGATTGGGAAGAAAATGTGAGCAAAGGCAAAGCCGCCTATATGGTCAATTTTCCAGAAGTTTCGTTCGATTCGTATTCACAAGGTCAAAAAGACTATATAAAATTTGGCGAAGAAACAAAACAGAACACAGGCTATAAATGCTCAATTCGTGCGAACTGGTATCAGATTCCGTCAATTTGGATTCCCGATGCGTTCTTTTTACGGCGGAACAATCTTTATCCGAAGTTCGTGTTAAACCGTTGTGGAGCAATCTCAACGGACACTATGCACAGGATTAAATTCAACGAAGGTGTTGAGCCTGAACGGATAGTTTTGTCATATTACAACAGTATTTCTTTTGCCTTTACGGAAATCTGTGGACGCAGTTACGGCGGTGGTGTGTTGGAAATTTTGCCGGGCGAGGTTGGAAATATCTATATTCCGAAACTGGATTCCGTGCCAATTGAAAAAGTGCGAAAAATTTTGAAAAAAGTCGATACGATTGTACGCAATGATGAAAACATTGAAAAAGCGTTAGATTTGGTTGATGAAGAAATTCTTATTTCGGACCTCGGGTTGGCAAAATCGCTTTGCAACTGTGCTAGAAGTGTCTGGAAAAAATTACAAACGAGGCGACTTGGCAGAGGTGAGTAAGTTATGAAAAATGATGATGACGGGCTTTCGATATTAACAGATTTTGTTTCAGGTATTGAAAATAGAATGGATTTTTCAAATTCCAAAGTATTTGAGAAATTTATGATGACTTATCCGAGTATGGATATATACAAAAAATATCATCAGAAATTATCAAAACAAAATAATGATGATCCAAACTTAAATTCCTTGCTTTTCTCGAATCTATTTCTGATGGATTTGCAAAACTATATTGCACATAATCAGCAAGAAATTATGAAAACTCATCAATTTAGATTAGGTGCGATTGGTAAAATTACTTTACGACAAATAGAAATTACGGATGAAAATTTGGCTCTTCTTAGAAATGGTTACGGCACTTCCGTCATTTCTAATTTACGGCTTATGTTGGAATCGTACGCAATCGCCAAATACTTAATGAATACTGATGATATGGAATCAGATAAATTCCAAGATTTTGGAATTGTTCAGGAATGCAAAATTCATAAGACAGACCCAAGAATAAAATTATCAAAGAAGGGCTATTCGGATGACCTTTTTGATAGTAAATCCGATTTTGCATGGGTTTCTGACAAGAAAATAAAAACACCGATAGATTTTATAAATCGCTTGGATATGGAAGAAATAAATGATTGGTATAAGTTTTTCTGTAAATATGTTCATGCCTCTCCCTATTCATGTGGAAAAGTTCATCAAATGAATCAAAGTTCTATGAATAATAAAAACGCATATATGCCTATAAGTATGGAAAATCTGATTCAACAAAACAAATACTACATCACTTTATTTATTGAATTGCTTGCAGATAGTTTTATACTTGATGAAATGTACAGGGAATTATTTAAGAAAATATCTTTATTGATTTATGAGTTCAAAAAGTAAACTCATTGTCGAATATTGTTTTAGGGCGTTGCGGGGTATCCCCCGCAGAGGGGGGTAGCGTAAGAGTTCTCCATGTAAATTATTATATCTCCGACTATGCGCAGGATTTGACTTTTGAAAAACTTTTTCTGTATTACGGCGCAAAGGGAATCGCGTTCAGACAGGAGACTTTCAAAAAGACGCTCAAATTGCAGACGGCGGACGGTCGTTACAACATTATGGCACTGCTGCTTTCGGACTCGAACGACATTCCAATCCGCGTGTCGGTGTTCAGCGGAAAGACGAAGGCAGACACGCTTTTTTCGGTGAAGGAATACGGCAACTCCTGCATTCTGTATGCGATGGACAAAATTCTTGACTACGGAGACGCAATCAATATCATTCAGGCAGACGAACGCGGGCGCATTTCCGAGCGAAAGGATGTGCCGCTTTTTGACTACGAGGCTTTTCACGAGGCACTTTTGAACGCTTTTGTTCACAACAAGTGGGTCGGCTTGAACGCCCCGATGATTAGCGTGTTTACTGACAGAATTGAGATTCTTTCG
>JAFUDX010000006.1 GCA_017464425.1 Treponema sp. | reverse complement strand
GTGGGAGTTGACTTGGAAAACTGATGATTTCCCAAAAGACTTTTTTCAATTGATTTGTTTTCGAACAGAAGGATATCTTCTATCAGTTTTGGAAGAGGTAATTCTCTGTTTCTGATAAAGGCATTTTCTACATTTCCCATACTTTTCCACCCTTATGGAATTCTACAGGAAAATAGAAAATTTAAATAGCGCTTAAGTTAATGGTATTGGTCTTTACTTCATTCATATTTCACAGTTTATGAAATGAATATTATGATTATTGTTTATTATATGAATAGAGCGCATCTGACAAGGAAATCTTTAAGTCTGTTGTGCCTAACGCAACGAAGAAACCTAACCAAGAACTCAATAATTTTATACCAAGTCTCTATTCATATTTTTACAAAGAATTTACACCTGGAGAAAATGAAGTGTTGCAATTCTTTGATTGAAATCAACTTCCTTTAAAAATATGTCGAATCTGGCAAAACAGAAGAGCTAAAACTTTGGAAGCTGACAAGGAATTAGGAGTCAAAATCCGTGATATTTATACAAAATTAGATATAAAAAAATGCAAATTCAGCGTTCGGCGTGTTTTGTGGAATTCCCATCGTAGACAACTAACAACAGTCTTGACTTTTTCACAAAATACACTATATTTATATCATCTCATCTACCAGTTGTAGAAGGAGTTTCTGAAGGCGTTTCAATTTAGGAAGCGCCTTTTGCTTTTTTATACTGAGCGTAATGCTTCAACTGTTTTTCTAGCGCATTATCATATTCAAGATAATAGGCGGTAATCAAGAGATTGTAAGTCTCGCGCTTTTCGATTATTACTAGATACCGCTCGTCCTCAAACAAAAAATGCACACGCGAATACATTTTGTACGGTTCTTCCCATATCAAAATTCCAGAGCAGACTTCCGCACACGATTCCTTGCACAAGTAATTTTCAATCACTTTTCGAATCCAATGCAAGCGTTCACAGCGTTTGAAGTCTGGCTCACGGGCTTCTACATTCTCGTATTTCTTGCAGGTAAAATGAATGAAAGATTCCTCGTAACCGTCAATAATCGGCTGAAAGCGGACTTTGACGATTTTCGTTTCATACAGCGGATGGCTATCGATAAAATCAGCGCGGTGTTTTTTGTAGAGACGGCTTTCATATATCTTGTAATCTTCTTCAAAATCATACGGATTCAACGAAGGAAGCCAACAATTATCTCGCACCATTTTCACGCGCCTTCCATATAAAAAGATTGCATTTGTCTTCGCGGAGCAAGGTGGATTTTTCAAGGGAATAGCCCGAACGGTGCTGAATCAATTTGATTAAGTCCTGCTTTGTTTGGCTTCGCTTTTCTTCCGCAGGGAAAAATCTGTTTTTATAACCGAATGCGCCGATGAGAACATCCGTAATCTGCATAATCTGCACTTCTTCGGAACGGATAGGCTTTACTTGCTTGATGATTTTCTTCGAAAAATCATAGATGGAATTGCTGATTACTTCTTGTAGCTTTTTCGCTTTTTTTGACGAATGAGTGTCTTTGATGTCTATAAAAATATTGTATTCTTCTGTCGGAAGAAGCATCGCTTTTAACATGCTGAAGTACATTTTATAGTACCAGTCATCATGAGTCTGATTGAAATCGGAGTGATTGAGTTTGTCCTTGTGGGGAATGAGCAACGCCCGAAAATGCAAATCATTTTCATCGAAGAAATAATTGATTAAGTCTTCGTACACCTGTTTTTTTACAGGTGCAACTTTCGTCCATTTCAGTTCCGCCGCCGCAGGAACACTGTTGCGTGCTTTTATCAGTTTTATGCGCTCGTTTATTTTGCGGATTTTGTCTTTCGGACACCATACAGCCCCCAGAACCATAACATTGCTGTCGTCATGCTCCAAATGGCAACTTTCATCGCAGTAAAAATTATATTCTGTCATCGACAGTTTTCCCCTGCCTCTCTTTTTTCGCTATTCCAGTCCGCTTTTCGGATTATTGCTAAAGTCACCAATGAAATCGATTACAATAAAACATCATATCACATTTTTGTTCTTTATGGCAAATTCTTTGTACAGGGGGAATAGAAAACAATATGTTCCAGAATGTGAATGTGGAGTTTTGCCGTGCCTCGTAAGATATGTTCAATCCTTACCTGAACAACGGCAATTGCTCCCAGTCTTGTGGAATTCCCATCGTAGACAATTGTTTTGCAGAGCAAGGATTGCTACCATGACGGTGGAGTTTGCCGCCACCCCCGACAGTCCGTGTCGGCTACAAAGCAAAGTTGGCATCTGCCGTGGTAGCCTTTTTTGAAGAAATTCAGTGTTCGGCGTGTTTTGTGAAAATAATTGACATTGTTGTCACAAAAAGTATATATTTTTTGTGACATGCGGAGTGATTACATTGGGCTCATAAAGCAAAAAATTTCTGATTCTCAACCTGGAACTGTATTCGTATACTCAGATTTTGCGAATATTGCGAATGCGGCGACGGTTCGGCAAAATCTGAATCGTCTTGCAAAAGAAAAGGCAATTCGAAAAATAAAAAATGGAGTTTTTGAGAAACCTGCCTACAGCAATCTTTTGAAAGAAATGCTACCTGTAAATCCAGACAGCGTTGCTAAAGCAATTGCTCGGAATTTCCACTGGACGATTTCACCGAGCGGGAATTATGCGCTGAATATTCTGGGCTTGTCCAATCAAGTTCCTGCCGTTTGGTCATACATAAGCGATGGCCCCTATAAAGAATATAAAATCGGCGACATAAAAATTGAGTACAAACATCGAACAAACAGAGAGATTTCCGGAATGTCAGATGTGACCATTCTTGTTGTTCAGGGATTAAAAGCATTGGGCAAAGAGCATGTTGACGGGCAAGTTATAAAAATTCTTTCCGAAAAACTAAAATCTGAAGACAAAAAAATAATTTTGAAAGAGGCGACCGAATCCAGCGAATGGATTTATGCCATAATTAAAAAAGTGTGCGAGGTGTAGCAAATGAAAAATATCGCAAAGTTATCAGAGACGAACTGAAAGAATTGTTTCAGGCGACATCGGCTAAAATCAAGCTCCGTGAAGAAATCGTTGAAAAAGACTTTTGGGTATGTTTCTTGCTTGACCATCTTTTTAATGACAGCGTTTTCAGGGATTTTTTTGTTTTCAAAGGCGGCACGAGCCTGTCAAAAGCGTATCATGTCATAGAGCGTTTTTCCGAAGACATAGATTTGATTTTGGACTGGCGAAAAATAAATTATGATGCAGACGAACCGTGGCAAGAAAGAAGCAGAAACAAACAGGATTCTTTCAATAAGCAGATGAATGCAACGGCGGCAGATTTTTACAAAAATACCCTTATTCCCAAACTGAATGAAGAATTAGAGTCAAAACTAAATGCCGATGAACCGATGATTTCCGACCCGATTGACCCAATGGTAGTTCTTTTTCGTTACCCAACAGTTTATACTGGCGATGCAAGTGACTATATTCGTTCATTCGTAAAACTTGAAATTGGACCGATTGCGGAATGGCTTCCTTCCCATGATGTCAAAATTACCCCATTTGCAGCAGAAAAATATCCCGCCTTGTTCACACAATCAGAAACAAGCGTCAGAACGGTGGATGTTGAGCGTACTTTTTGGGAAAAAATCACGATTCTTCATAAAATCGCACATTTTCCAGAAACAAAAACGCTACCATCGCGTTATGCACGTCATCTGTATGATGTGTACCGCATGGCAAATTCTCCAATAAAAGAGCACGCTTTCTCAAGAAAGGAATTATTGGCGCGCGATGTCTTATTCAAACAAAAATTTTATTATACCAAAAACGCTAACTATGAAAATGCCACTCTCGCCGATGTGCAGTTAATTCCGAATGAAAGAGTTTTGTCAGAACTGGAAAAAGATTATGCCGAAATGAAACAGATGATTTATGGGGAAGTCCCTCCATTTTCTGATATTATTGGTGTTTTGAAAAAACTTGAAATGGAAATCCATAATCTTTAAAAACAGAAAAACGCCGCAAAATATGCGAAGAAAACAATATGTTCCAGAATGTGAATGTGGAGTTTTGCCGCCACCCCCGACAGTCCGTGTCGACTACAAAGCAGCGTTGGAATCTGCCGTGGTAGCAGTTTTTATTTTTGACGCATCATATCACATTTTCAGGTTTTGTGGTATAATACTCCTAATGAAAGAAATATCCGAAATCCTTGCTGGCGAAACGGCTTCTCTTGAATGTAAACTTGCTTCGGGTGGGCTTCCTGCGAGTTTGTGGGAAACTTTTTCTGCGTTTGCGAACACTGATGGTGGAACGATTATTCTCGGTATCAAAGAAAGCAAGGGCAAATTTTCTGTGCAGGGCGTTGAAAATGCCGCAGCCCTTGTGAGTGATTTCTGGAACACGCTGAACAATCCCAAAAAAGTGAGCGAGAATATTCTTCTTGAAAATGATGTTTATATCCAAAATTATGAGGGCAAAGACCTTGTTGTGATAGAAGTTCCCCGTGCTGAGCGACAGAGCCGACCTGTTTTCATAAACGATAATCTTTTTTCGGGAACTTTTAGACGCAACGGTGAGGGTGACTTCAAATGCTCCAAAGAAGAAGTGAAGGGAATGCTCCGCGACCAAAGCGATGCCACCGTGGACGGAAAAATTTTGGAGAATCTTTTCATTTCTGACCTCAATGCCGATTCAATCCAGCGTTACAGAAATATGTTCCGTCTCTCAAAAATCAATCACATTTGGAACTCGCTTTCTGACGAAATCTTCCTTATGAAAATCGGGGCTGCCAAAAAAGGTTCTGACGGCAAAGTGCATCCGAATGTGGCGGGGCTTGTGTTTTTCGGCGATTTTGTCACGATAATGGACGAACTGCCGAATTATTTTCTTGATTACCGCGAGCATTTCACTTCGGACACAAGGTGGACTGATCGGGTCTGTTCTTCTGACTCAACATGGAGCGGAAATATCTTCGATTTTTACTTCAGAATCATAAACCGCCTTACAGCTGACATAAAAGTGCCGTTTCGTCTCAAAAATGGACTTCGTGTTGATGAAACGGAAACCCACAAGGCTCTTCGTGAAGCATTAGCTAATGCACTTATCCATGCCGATTACTACGGGCGACGAGGAATCGTAATCGACAAAACGCCGTCTGTCATAACGATACGAAATCCCGGCGTTTTCAGAATAAGCATTGCCGAGGCGATTGGCGGTGGCGTGAGCGATGCCCGAAACAGCCATATCTTCAATATGTTCAGTCTTATTGATGTGGGCGAGCGAAGCGGAACGGGACTGTGCAACCTTTGCGGCATTTGGAATGAAGCGGGAGTCTCTCTTCCAAAAGTGGAAGAAGCCTTTGACCCCGACCAAACAATCGTAACCATCGAGGTGGAAGATTTTGTCGACAGTTCGGAAGAAAATGCCAATAGTTCGGAAGAAATTGTGCCGAGTTCGGAAGAAATTGCCGTGAGTTCGGAAGAAATCGCGCCGAGTTCGGAAGAAAATGCCATGAGTTCGGAAGAAACTGCCGTGAGTTCGGAAGAAATCGTGCCGAGTTCGGAAGAAAACGAAAATAGTTCGGAAGAAATCAATGAAAAAATCGAGCAAATCATGCTGGAAAGCCCGAACATAACCGCAAAAATGATTGCTGAAAAGCTCAGTCTTTCATCGCGGTATGTTGAAAAACATATAAAACTTTTGCGTGAGGCTGGTAAGATTCAGCGGGTAGGTTCTACTAAGTCAGGATATTGGAAAGTCCTGGAAAAAGGAAGCGAATAATTGCCCGGTCACAAAACCACACATACCCAAATGGAGCGGTATCAGCTCATTGATTCTCTTCTCGCTGACGGAAAAATCGTGCCGTTTGATGACATTCTGGCTTCCTTACGGAGCGAGCTTCGGGAGACGAAACTGTCTGAAAGTTCCGTGCGGCGTGACATCCGCTATATGCGAGACGAACTTTTTGCTCCGCTTGCCTACGATGAAAAAAATCATGGGTGGAAGTACACGAAGCCCTTTCACTTTCCTGTGCAGAGTTTTTCCGAAAGCCCTTTCACTTCCCTGTGCAGAGTTTTTCCGACGACGAGATTCTTTCCCTGCACCTTATGCGAAAACTGCTCGCCCAGCACGCAAGCGACGATGTTTTGTACAAATCCTTCGACACGCTCTTGCAGAAAATCACGCCAAAACTGAAAAATGAAGAATCTGGCTCGGACGAGAATGAACTGCCGTTTGGTGACGATTCTCAAGAATCTTCTCTCCTCGACCGATTTTTTGTTCCTGCCCGCCCAAAGTTTCTCATAAAGCCCGGCGTGTCTGAAAAAGTCCTCTACGCGCTCAAACACAATGTTCTGCTTGATTTTTATTACAACTCCAGATGGGAGCCACAGGAGCGGCACCGAAGAATCATGCCGTTTCAGATTGTCATTGATGAGGGCGCGTTGTACCTTTACGGGGCAAAGAAGAGCCCAAATCCGAATCCCCGCCTTTTTAAGCTCTCAAAAATGCACAATGTTGAGCTTCTTTCGTCTGAGACTTTTAATTTGCCAAAAAATTTCCGCTTTCACGAGGATTTTGAGAAGGGAAGATTCGGCGCGTTCCAATATGACGAGTGGTATGAGTTCAAAATTGAATTCTACGGCGAGGCGAGGAGGCATGTCCGTGACTTCGTGTGGGCTGACGACCAAACAATCGAAGAAAATCAAAAAGAAGAAAAAACGACGCTCACATTCACGAGCAGTCAGTGGATTCCAATCGTACATTGGGTGCTTTCATTCGGGAAAAACGCAAAGCCGATTGCGCCGGATTGGTTCTTGGAGGAAGTTGAAAACGGAAAATTGAAAGATGAAAATTAAAAAAATTGCAATTTTTTTCAAATTTTTTCAAAAATTTCGTAAATTTCTTTCTCGCTTGGTCATTAAATGACTATTCCCCCATTATAATTGCTTCAAATTTATTTCATAAAAAAGGAGCAATTGTATTATGAAAAAAATTATCGCTTTGGTCGCTGCCGCACTTATTTCTGTGACGGCTGCATTTTCTGCTGAACACACATTCCATCTCGGTCTTCCTATTGGGTATGGAACAGATGCAAGTGAAGATGATGAAGGGATGCAAGTGGGCTTTCATTTCGATTATACGAAAGTTCACGAAAATCGATTTACTTTCAAAGCCCAGATGTTCTATGGTCTTCCTAATATGAAATATAGTTTTATGGGTGTTGGTCTCGGTTTTTCTCCGATTGCCAATGAAAAAATGACCCTTTCTCTTTGTGGCGATGCAGGAATTGGCGGTTCAACTTTCCTTACTTTTGGTGTTGATGCCATGTTTACCTACCGTTTCAACAGACACTGGGGAGCGTTTGCAAGTCTCGGAGCCTACACCTCAAATGCTCCGTTCGTCGCAACTCTCGGTGACGCATTCACAATTCACCCGCATGGCGAGTAATGCGAGCTGTTTTCTACAATTTACTATTCTGCTAACATAACAGCATGACGCTTTTTCAAGACATCCGCCGGTACGCGCCTCTTTTGCTTGCCGACGGATGTTACTATCTTTTTACAGGACTCTCCTCCTCAGTCATCAACAAAGAAGTGTACGCGGTGCTTTCTCCGCGACTTATCTCGCTCCAAAGCATCATCGGCTGGGGTGGTGGTATTCTGCTCGGCTTCATGTGGTCAAAGTGGAACAGACGGCTTCTTCCGCTCATGCTGCCGTTTTTCTTGATGCAGGCGGTGGCGAGTGTTTTGTATTTTGTGTACTCAGAAGCCACGCTCAACATGTTCATCTTTTGGGTTTTGAGCATGGGCATGTACATCTTTTTCGGCGGAATCAGCGACAAGATTTTTGAAGGCGCAAAGGCGTGGTTTTTCAAACAGAGCGAGACCAGAGCTTCCTACGACAATTTAATCGACATGACGGGCAGCATTTCAGGCTTTGCGGGCTATTTTCTTTCGATGATTTATGTGCCGTCATTGCGTGCGGCGATTTTCTTTAGTTTATTGGCGACTTTCTTGTGGTGCGTGGGAATTATCGTCTACACGGTCGGACACAGGGGCGAGTTAGATTCATAACTGATTGAGAAAAAATGATTTTTAGGCTAGTATATATAGTATGAAAAGAATTTTTTTTATTATCAATGCATTCATTTTAATTTCATCGTCTGTTGTGTTTGCCCAGAGTACTGATGCTGCGCAAGAGTCGCAGAATAAGGCAGGAAGTGATTCAAGCGAGGCATTTGCAATCATTCCAGAACTTGAAGCCGAAGAAACGGAGAATTTTGCGGTGGGGCGTAACCGCGTTATTTTTAAAACAAATGTCAAAAACTGCAAGATTTTTCTGAACGGGAATTTTCAGGGGCTTAGCCAGCTTACGCTTTCTAATGTCATCGAAGGCTATTATTTGCTCCGTGTCGAAAAGGACGGCTACGAATATCAGGAAAATTTTGTCTATGTCGAGCGCGAAAAAGCAAAAACTTTCTATATAGAATTGCAACCAAGCGAAGAAACACAAAAACGCGAGAATGCACGCGCTGAGCGTGCGGCGGCACGAGAAGCAGAAAAATCTGCAAAAGCCGAGTCAACGGCAACTGTGCAAGAGGTGGAGCAGTCAGCTCCTTCTGAATCAAGTGGCATTGGAGACGCAAAATGAAGCTTTATTCTCGCTCTCAACTCGTAAAGGCGGCTCTTGTAGGAGCTACCTTTGGCGTGGTAATCGCGTTGTGTTCGGTGGCATATGTTTCGCTCAATTCTAAAAAATCTGACGACTCAAATCGTAGTCAGGAAGAACAACAAACTGCTCAAAACGAAGCGGTTTCTGAATCTTTCGCACAAACTGCTTCTCAAAAAGAAGTGGTGTATGAGCGGGAGAGCGTTCAGCAAAAACTCGTGAGCGAAAAAACGATTCCTGTTGCAAGTGCGTCTTATTCTCCGTACACGCAGGACGAGCAGCAGAATATTTCTGTCTACGAAAAATGCAACGAGGCAGTCGTAAATATCACCACGCAGGAAATGGCGTACAACTGGTTTTGGGAGCCTGTCGTACAAGAAGGCGGTTCGGGAAGCGGCTCAATCATCGACAAGCGCGGCTATGTCGTTACGAATGTGCATGTCATTTCAAACGCGACCAAAATCAACATCTCGCTCGCTGACGGCTCTTCATACGAAGGAACGGTCATCGGAAAAGATGTTGAAAGCGACATCGCGGTGATTAAATTCAATCCGCCGGACAATGTTACTCTCAAAACAATCGACTTCGGCGACTCAAACAATCTCAAAGTCGGGCAAAAAGTGATTGCCATCGGAAATCCGTTCGCTCTAGAGCGCACCATGACCACAGGGATTATCTCTGGCTTGGGGCGACCTATCCAAGAAAGCACGAATGTCATCATCCGCAATATGATTCAGACTGACGCGGCAATCAATCCGGGAAATTCTGGCGGTCCGCTCCTTGACACGAACGGCAAAATGGTCGGAATCAACACAATGATTATCTCAAATTCGGGAAGTTCGGCGGGCATTGGCTTTGCCGTCCCTGTAAGCACGGCTCGGCGCGTTGTGGACGACTTAATCAAATATCGCACGGTCAACCGCGGCGTACTCAAAATCACGCCTGTTCAGATGACATCTTCAATCGCACGCTACGCCAGGCTTTCTATCTCGACGGGCATTTTGGTCAGTTCCGTCGAAAAAGGCTCGTCTACTGAAAAATCGGGTCTTTTGGGCGGAACGCAGGCAGTCCAGTACGGAAACCGCTTCAATCCCACCACGATTTACTTGGGCGGCGACATCATCACGGGCATCGACAGCATTTCCGTAAAAACCTACGCTGATTACATGAGTGCGCTTGAGTCAAAACGACCGAGCGACACCGTAACAGTCACCGTGTTCCGCGACGGCGAATACAAAAAACTCAAGGTCACGCTCGACGGCAAGGAAAGCAGCACAACGAGCAACACAAAAAGCTCGACATTGTAATAGATTGCTTCGTCACTCGTTACACTTGCTCCTTGCAATGACGGAAAAAAAATGAGATTACTTAAACTATTTTTCATTTTTCAACTTTCAGTTTTCGGTTTTCAGTTTGCTTTTGCCCGCACGGTTACGCTTCCTGTTCATGGGCTTGTGGTGGCGAGTGATGAGCCTGTTCCGCTTGATGTCGAATGGGACGAAAAATGGTTTTGGGAAGGCAAGCCAACGGAATACAATCACAATATCGCGCGGATTGCCGCCCTTTTTTCAGAAATCTCATATGTGCGCGTTGAAGAAGCCCCAGAGCATAACCCGCTCATTCAAAGTTATCATACGCTTGGATTTAAAGACGACTTGATTGAGATGAACTATATTCTTGATTATGCCGCTCCGATTACGGGAAACAATCAGGCGGCGTATAGTTTTGCCGCAAAGGAAATCCAAACGCCAAACGGAAAAAAGACGCTCGTTTTTGTGATTTTGCGAGGAACGCCATTGAGCGCGAACGAATGGCTGTCAAACTTAAACATAAGCGACACGACGCATGAAAATGTGCTCGTGCACGAGGGATTCAGCAGAACGGTCTCGTTGGTGCACACTGCGTTAATCTATTATCTTTTAAAGAATAAAATATCACCCGACGAGGCGATTTTTTTGATAACGGGTCATTCGCGTGGGGCTGCCCTTGCGAATCTGTTGGGTGTCACGCTTGAAGACGAGGGAATTTTAACAAGCGAACGGCTTTTTGTGTATACATTTGCGTCTCCAAATGTGAGCCAGGAAGATAAAACGAGCGATACTCGCTACAATTTTATTTGGAATATCGTGAATGCAGAAGACATGGTTCCGTCCGTACCGCCGAATCGCAATGCATGGCGATGGCGAAAATTCGGGCATATCAAAGTCCTTGTGAATTTCTGGAATGCAGAGCCTGATACCTACGATGAAACGCTTATTCCGCGCGTGAATGCGATTTTTAAAAAACTTTTGCTTCGCACATACGCACCTTTTAAAAGCGGGCCGTTTTACCAAACGCAGCTTGCCAGAGTTCTTACGACTTTCTACCGAAATATCGAAAAATATTATGGTTCGGTTTTTGGACTTCGGAACATTGCAGAGAATATTCTGCTTAAAACATTTCCCGAAGATGAAGAAGGACTAAAAAACACTGCTGAAGATGAAAAACAACCGCTCCTTGTACGGATGGTTCAGCGGAGCATCAACACGAAGCGGGAAGGTGGCTTTGACTACATAAAAAATGCCTTTGTCGACATGCATGCTTGTGAGACCTATCTTTCGATTTTACTTGCGCTTGATGAAGAAGAGGCATTTTCTGACATGGGAAGCTCTCAAATCGTCATCAGCGGAAGCTATGACTGCGCGGTGTATGACGATGATGGTACGCTTCTTGCACGAGTCATTGACGGTATCCTTGAAATCTCTACGATGCGCGTTCCGATAGCGGCAATGCCGTTGCTTGGAAAAATCGTTATCGGCTTCCCAAAAAACAAGGAGCTGAATGTCGTCCTGCTCAAAGACAGCATTTTGCCGACCGCAATTCCCTACAAAATTGAATATTATGACTCAGACGGAAGTTTTTTTGGAGAGACATACCGTCATTACCTTTTCCCGCAGGGAAAAACATCGATTTCATTTACGGCTGGTTCCTCAACATTTGCGAGTGAGCGGCTCAACACGGAGCGGCTTTTTTGGAGCGATACGAAAGCACTCGCCAAAAAATATGATTTGCGCCCCGAAGTAAAATTCAAGATTTTGGGCGAACTGAGTTTTACTGGGAGCCGGGATTTGTATGTCGGAGTCAGCACTGGCTCTCAGAAAGTGTTTCTGGATGTGTTAGGTTCATTTCCGTTAAAAAAATCACCTGATTATGCCTGTCTTTCTCTTGGAATAGGGCGACAACATTCTCTGTATGGGCGCATTTTGCTCGGTGCAGAAGTTTTTAATAAATTCTACTGGAGCAAGTACGATGGTTCATGGAATTTTGACGCGGTTCCTTCTGCACGGCTCACGCTTTCATTAAAGCCTGGTCGCACGGTCTCTTTTTTTGCGGGACCGTTCTTTGATTTCAACATTCGTGGTTTCAACGATGACGCATTCCGTGACCGATGCACACACAAAATCACGGATAAGCTGCAATTTGCTCCGAGTTTCAATTTCGGCATACGGTTTTAAATGCGAGCGGGGAGCTAAAAATGATTGATAAAAACGACATTCTGATTTTATGCAAAGTCGTGGATAATTTTGGCGACATCGGCGTGGTCTACCGCCTTGCCCGCGCACTTTCCGACCTCCGCCCAAGCCTCAATCTTACGCTCGTCGTGAGCAATCTCGAAAGTTTCCATGCACTCGCCCCACAAATTGAGCCGAAGAAGTCTCTTCAAGATTTCCGCTACAAAAACTCCGTGTGGAAAATCGTTGATTGGAATCTAGGAATAGGTAATGAGGAATTAGGAATGAGGAATGAGGAGGGGGCAGTTGACACCTGTGAAGAAATACAAAACTTCGCACTTCTCACTCCTCACTTCTCACTTATCCTAGAGTGTTTTCAGTGCGGGCGGCCAGACTGGCTTGAAAATCTGCTTTTTTCGCCTGATTTTACCGATGAAGTGCAGATTCTCCAAATCGACTACCTTACGGCGGAGGATTACGCTGAGGAATTCCACCTTTTAAAAAGCGGCACGCGCAAAACGAACATCAAAAAACGCTTTTTTATGCCTGGCTTCACCGAAAAAACGGGCGGGCTGATTTTTAATGAGAAGTTAGCAGTTAGCAATGAGAAATTGGAAAATTCCCGCATGGATGCGGGTAAAAGCAAAGAGAGAAAATTCTGTTTGCCTTTAGGTGAACAGAATTTTCTCGTTGGATTGAAAAATACGCGGAAGTATTTTTCAATCCTGTTCTTTGCGTATGAAGACGATTGCTCTGCCGTTGTTCAGGCGATTTCGGATTTTCAGGAAAAAATGCGTGAGACAGATGCGGATTTTTCGGTGTGCGTGTACCTTGCGAGCGGAAAATCTTCCGTTCCGTTTGAAAACGCGTGGAAAAAAGGCAACTTTTCTTTTAAAGTAGAAAAAATTCCATTTTTGCCGCAGGAAGAATTTGACTTCTTCATTCTCACGATGGATTTTCTGTTTGTTCGTGGCGAAGATTCGCTTGCACGGGCATGCCTTTCATCTCTTCCCTTTGTGTGGCAGGCATACAAACAGGACGAAAATTACCAGCTCGTCAAAGTGAGCGCGCTTTTGGAACGCATGAAGGCTTTTTTTACGGAAGAAGAATTTGCGCCGATTCAAGCATTTTGGCAGAGCTACAACGACTACGAAAATCAGACCGAATCAGAACCGCTTGCAAAAATGCTTTTGGACTCGGCGAATCATAAAAACACGGACGGATTTAAAAAATTCGCCGCACAGCTTTTCAAAAACGGAAATCTGGCGGTGCATTTACTGGAATTTATTGATTCATTGTCGTAGTTAAACTTTCTGCAACACGCTATAATTACCGTAATGAAAATCGTAATCATAGGCGCGGGGTTCACGGGCACGCAGCTTGCCAAGCGTCTTATCAATGGAAAGAATGATGTCGTTCTCATCGACAATGACGAAACCACGGTGCGTCATGCCTCAAACCGCCTTGACTGCAATGTGATTCAAGCTGACGGAAACAATCTTGAAACGCTTGAAGAAGCGGGAATTGAAACAGCAGACGCACTTGTCTGCGTTACTTCAAACGATGAAGTGAACATGATTACCTGCTCGCTCGTCGATTCTGTTTACCCCAAGATTTTAAAAATTGCCCGCGTGCGAAATTACGCCTACTATGCCAACACGAGCGCGGCGACCCAAAAGCACGCGAGCAAACTTTCAAGCGAAAACCGCCATTTGTACGGAATCGATTACATGATTCACCCCGATGTTGAGGCGGCGGAAGCGATTGTGGCGGCAGTGGAGCACGGAGCAATCACCGACTCGCTTCAATTTGAAAATTCTTCATATGAACTTATCCGCGTTACGATTGAAAAAGAGAGCCGATTAGACGGAATCGCGCTCCAAAACATGCGAAAATTGACCGAAAAGCATTTTTTAGTCGGCTATGTTGAGTCTGAAGGCGAAACTTCGCTCCCCAGCGGTCCTACGATTTTAAAAGCGGGGGATTGTCTCGGCGTGCTGATGAATCGCGCGGATTTACCTGAAATTTTGGCTCTCTGCGGCTCAAAAGTCAAAGATGTCAAAAAAATCGCGCTCGTTGGTGCGAGCCGAATCGGAATGATTGTCGCAGAACGGCTCATTCACAAAGAAAGCCGAAGTCGATTCAAGAAATTTTTTGGCTTAAAATCAAAACTTTCGCAGGATTTTGTGATTGTCGATTCAAACGAAGCGAACACAAAGGCCGCGAGCGAAAAATTTCCTGGAACGCGCGTTTTCTGCGCCGATGTCACCGAAGAAGGCTTTGTCGAAGAAGAAGGAATTGATAAATTCGATTTGGTAATCTGCGCCACCCCAAACTATGAGCTGAACATGGTCATGGCGGCGTACATTGAATCGCTCGGCGTTGAAAACAGCATCGTGCTCGTTGCAAATTCCGCATTCGGAGAGGTAGCCCGCAAAATCGGAATTGAAGTGCCTGTGCCAATCCGTGATTCAGTCGTAGACAGCATTATGAGCCACTTACGCGGTGACAGCGTGACTGGCATTCACTCGGTAAACGGCGGCTCGCTTGAAATCGCAGAAATCATCGTGCCCGATTCTAGCGAAGTGAACGGAAAAGCCCTCAAAGACATCGCCGAAAACGGAAAATTCCTCGTTATGCAGGTGCAAAAAACAGGAGAAGAGCATTTTTCGATTCCCGGCGGAAACACAGTTCTTGACGCAGGCGATAAAATCATTCTGATTATCAATGCCACCGAAAACGACCATGTGATGAAAAAATTCGGGGCGGAGCTGTAGGAAAACGAAAGGGAAAATCTCATGGATAAAGATGAACTTTACCGCCTAAAACGAGAATTGTATAAATGGGCAAAACAAAATCTCCGCGGAACAGTTGTAAAAAATGAGGCAACAAGCAACCTCATTGAGATTTCGACACAAGGTATAGACGAATGGTTTTCAAAGTCAAAATCAGAAGAACAAATAAAGTCTATATCATTGCTGACAGAAATCTTAAAAAATGCGAAACTTTCTCATTCTGCAAAGAATTTTCATTCAGAACGAAAAAATGCGCCCAGTTTTGAGTATTATGAATGTCCGATTGAAATAGATGAAAAAGGTTTTACGGCGGTGATAAGCATAAAAATAATAATTGCAAATATAGGAAATAGGCGCATTTATTATCACCACTATCTTGATGATATAAAAAATCAAACCGCCCTCAACTCTTGTGTGCCAACCTATAAAGGAAATAACACAGTTTTATTGGACGGTTCTGAATAAAACTATATCATAAAATAGAGGAAAGTCAAGGGGCAGTATAGATTCAAAATGACACAACTATTCGTCTTTGCGCGGCTTATTTTTATCGTTCTCTCGATTGTGGGGTTGAGCCTCATCGTTCCGATTCTCACGGCGCTTTCGTGCGGGGAATTTTCTGTGATTCCGAGTTTTGCCGTTCCATTGGCAGTTTCCGCGCTTGTGGGGGCGATTTTTTTCTTAGCGGGCAAAAAAACGACGATAAAATTCTCGATTCGGAGCGTGTTCGCCTTTGTTGCGCTCGCATGGATTTCAATCAGCGTGTTCGGCACTGTTCCGCTCTTGGCAAGCGGCAGTTTTTCCACCTTTCACGACGCGCTTTTTGAGAGCGTTTCGGCATTTTCCACCACGGGAGCAACGGTTCTTTCCGATGTAGAGTCGCTTCCGCGTTCAATCAACTTGTGGCGGTGCCAGATGCACTGGCTCGGTGGCATGGGAATCATCGCGCTCACGGTCGCCCTGCTCCCGCTTCTCGGTGTGGGAAGTTTCCAACTCATCAAAGCCGAAAGCACGGGGCCAGAAAAAGGCAAAATCACGCCCAAAATGGCAAGCACGGCAAAAACGCTCTGGTTTTTGTACACGGGATTCACGGTCGCCGAATTCATTGCGCTCAAAATCTGCGGTCTTGATGTAATCGACTCGCTTTCCTACGCATTTTCCACGCTCGGCACGGGCGGTTTCGCCACCAAAAACGCAAGCGTGGGCGCATACAATTCACTCGCCGTCGAAATCATCTGCACGGTGTTCATGTTCCTTGCGGGCGTGAATTTCAGCCTCTATTTTTATGTGATTACGGGCAAATTTGAAGAAGTCAAAAAAAATTCGGAACTCAAAGCCTACATTTCGCTTTTTGCGCTCTGTGTGATTGTGATTGCGCTCGTTTTGATTCCGCATTACGGCTCGCTCGCAAAAGCCCTGCGCTATTCGAGCTTCCAAGTCGCGAGCGTTATGACCACTACGGGCTTTGCCACCGCTGATTACGAGACATGGCCAAGCGCGGCGCAATATTTCATCTTTTTGCTCTTTTTTACGGGCGGCTGCTCTGGCTCAACTTCGGGCGGATTCAAAATCATCCGCTGGGTCGTGCTCAAAAAGCAGGCATGGAACGAAATGCTCAGAATGTTGCACCCGCACGGCGTTTTTACGGTCAGTCTGAATCAAAAAGCGGGGCGCAAAGATTTGGTCTTCAATGTGGCGGCGTTCACTTTCGTCTATTTCGCGCTCGTTTTCTTCACTACGATGGTCAGCACTTTCTGCGGATTAGACATGTTCACGAGCCTTACAGCAAGCCTTTCAATGGTCGGAAATGTCGGTCCTGCGTTCGGCACGCTTGGCCCGAGCGCAAATTACGGTATGATTCCGACATTCCTCAAATATTGGTATTCATTCGCGATGATTGCCGGTCGTTTGGAGCTTTACAATCTGATTATCTTCCTTTTCCCCGATTATTGGAAGCGGTAGAATTTCATGATGTAACTAGAATTGTAAAAAACTGTTATGTTAATATAGAATTATTTGATTTTTATCAGGAGTCAAAAATGAAAAAAAGTATCATGCTTGGTTTTGCAGCTGCACTTGTTCCGTTCTTTTTTACAAGTTGTGCGTCAACAAAAATTTCCTTAAAAGAGTATTCCCCTGTTGCTGTTATTTCTATTGTTGGAAATACGCAAGTTCCGTGGGTTGACGCAGAGGCTGAAGACGGCACTGCGACTGGTGAGCCAGAGGCAGAAAATCTGCTGACAAGCATGGTGAACAAACTGGTAAACGGTCAGAATCCAGAAATTGTTACCGCTGTTGACCGCCTTGATTATGCATTTGACAGCGTGAATCAAAATTTCCCTGAGCTTATTGGGCTCGAAGTGCTTCCCAAAGATACTGTTATTTCAGCAGATTATTATGATTCGCTCCATTCCAGCTATTTCAATCTGCTTGCCGCCACTAAAAAGGCGACTGGCTTTAAAGATTTGTCTACAATTGGCGCAAAATCAGCGCGCTATTTGCTTGAGGCCGTTGGAGGAAAGTCCGCGCTCTTGCTTTCATTCACTTTCCAAAAAGATGTGGCAAAAGGTTCACGCTCAAACGGAACTATCGTTGGCATTGTTACCATGAAGGCAAAATTGCTCAACTCACGAGGCAAAGAAATCTTAAACAAAATTTACACTGCAAAAACTGCGGAGCCAATCAAAATCAAACGAAGTGAGTACGATACCGATTCTCTTCTCACTGGTCTTGAGGAAGCGATTGATTCAGCAGTTCGTCAGCTGTGCATGGAAATTTCCAAGATGTCGTATGATTCTATCGATGAGGCAACAGAAACCAAAGAAGAAAATTCCGTAAAAGCCACCGCAATCGCCCTTCCTGTGCGAACAAAAACGGCGGATGCTGATGCTCCTGCCGAATCAGTATCCCCAGCGGAGTCGGCAGAAGTTAATCCCTAATCTTTTTTTTCAAGAGAAAGAATCCTTTTTATATGCTTGTTCATTGTTGACCACGCGACACCGAGTTCATTGGCAAGAGACAGTTTGCTTCTTCCTTTTAACAGTTCTTGCTTAATGTACTCGTCTTGCGCGGAAAGTTTGTAATGCGAGGCTTTTTTCCCGCTTTTCCGTCCGATTTGCTTTCCCTCAAGTTTCGCCCGATGCAGTCCGAGTTTTGTCCGTTCTGAAATCAACTGACGCTCAATCTCTGCGGAAAGCCCGAACGCGAATGCAAGTACTTTCGATTGTATGTCGTCACCGAGCCGATAATTGTCTTTGATTGTCCACACTTTTATATTCCGTTCCAGAAAATATTGCAGCACATTCATAATCATAATCAGCGACCTGCCAAAACGCGAAATTTCGGTGCAGATTATCAAATCACCTTCCGAGCATTTGTGCATAAGAACTTTGCCCAATTTGCGGAGCTCAGGCTTTTTTGTTCCGCTGATTTTTTCTTCAATCCACTCATCAATGTGAATCCCGTTCAGTCGTGCGAATTTTTCAATTTCCAACTGCTGGTTTTCCATATTTTGATGCGATGTTGAAACTCTGATGTAGCCATAAACCATAAAATACCCCTTCTTTTGTAGTGATTATCAGGATTTTTGCCGATAATAGAGAGATAATCTAAAAAGTTGATTATCAAAGATTTTATAAATATAATAGAAGATGAATATGGATTTGAACGCGGTGAAAAATTCATTTGATTACGGGGAATTCATTCTTCCGAAAAAAAAGCAGCTTTCTCAAAAAATTGACGAGTCTCAAGGCAGTTTTATCCGTGTAAAACCAAAATTGCGTCAGAGCATTCCCAGTGAGTCTGTGGAAGATGTGCTTGATGCGCTTCCTCCAGAACCTTCTAAAGATGTCGCGGATTTTATTCTTGAAGAGCCAAAGGCGACCGTGCTTCATCGAAGTGACGAAATCGCCGCTTTTCTTGCCGATGACAAAAAATCACTTAAACTTGAAAAGGCTGCTGTTCGGCTTGCCCGCAAATACGATGAAATGGATGAGCGGCACGAAGAGCGTGCTTCAAGAATCAGGCGGCCAATCGGTGTTACACTCGTCGTGATTATTTCGCTTCTTTTGGTCACTGCAGTTGGTGGCGTTACCTATGCGGTTTCGTTCTTTATGACAGAAGATACGAAGTCAAATGCCGAAGAAAACAACCTTGCCATCAATTCTCGTACGGCGGCAGATACCGAAAACCGAATCAATCAGGCAGTCTCTTCCGTTACGATGTTCCTTGATTTGATTGCGAATGCCTCTGCTCAGTCAGGCGGAACACGCACCATCGAAAATCTGTTTTTTGACCGCAATAAGGATATTGTTTCTGTCTACTATTCCCGCTCAAATTCCGAGACGGGCGAAAGTGAAGGCGTTCTTTTTTCAAGCGATGCCTTTCTTATTTCCCACGACATCGAAAAAGAATCTGTTCTTTCATACATGCAGCAAGAAAGCGAAAGCACGGAAAAGGCAAAAAACGGCACATTTGAAGTCCTTAATGCAACTCCGTTCTTTACTGTGCCATTGGTCGCATTTTTCTGTCCTGTTTCTTCTGCTTCTGGGGACGGATTCGTCGCATTCTTGTATTCGAGCGCAGAAATCGGCGAAAGTTTTGCGTCTGGCAGCGTAAACCAGTCTTTCTTTGTGAATAATGACGGAATCGTTTTGGTGCACAGCGATTTGGAAAAAATGAACGAAGGCGCGGATTTAAGCGAGTCTGCCATCGTAAAGGAAATGCTTTCAAGTCTTTCAAGCAACGGTCAGATTCCATATAAAGACGAAAACGGGGATGAATACATCGGTGCGTTCAGAAAACTTGCTATTGGAAACGGCGGCGTCATCACAATCGTAAAAACATCGGTACTGCTTGAGGGTGTTCGGAGAATCACCTACCGAAACCTTTTGATTATGGCGGCGGTTATTGCCATTGCGATTATGATTGTCTATTTCTTCGCAAAATCATTGAGCCGCCCGCTCCGCCACTTAACGGCGGTCGTCAACGAATTGAACAAAGGCAACTTCAACACGGAACTGTTCGACGAAATCAAAATGAAGCGCAAGGACGAAATCGGCATTCTCGAAAAAAGTACCAAAAACGAGCGCGAGATTTTGAACATGGTTTCGCGCCTTACGAACAAGGGCGTTACCAAAGCCGTTATCACCAAGCAGATTGACTTTGAGCCGCATTTAAAGGACATCACGATTTTCTTCAGCGATATTCGCGGCTTTACGGCGATTTCTGACGGTTTCAAAAAACGCTTTGGCGAGCGCAGTGCGGCGGAAATCATCGGTTTCTTGAACGACTACATGAGCCGTATGGTCACTTGTATCAACAAAACGGGTGGCACGGTTGATAAATTTGAAGGCGACGCGATTATGGCGGTCTGGGGTGTGCTTCGAAACGACAGCCTTGACTGGGAAAAAATGCGCCCCACTTCGGTTACGCGCATTTTAAAAGAAGAGGCGCACCGCGAGTATGTAAAAGCCGATGCGTTAAGTGCGATTACCTGTTGCGTGGCAATGCGCTATTCGCTCATGAAATACAATAAAGACGCAGTTGCATTTACGGAGGCGCACAAAAACGACCCGCTCGCGCAGTACAAACCGCACATTCAGATTGGCGCGGGATTGAATTCGGGCAGGGCAACGGTCGGGTTTATGGGCTCGTTTGACAAAATGGAATTCACTTCAATCGGTGATTCCGTGAACTTTGCGAGCCGAGCTGAAGCAAGCAACAAGCCGTGCGGAACGGATATTCTGATTACGCAGGATACCTACGATATTCTTAAAAAAGACTACATCCGCTGCGAAGAAAACAATTTTATCATCAGACCGGCGAACATTCGGAATGAGATTGTCGTCGAAAAAATTCCTGTTGAATTTGAAGTCAAAGGCAAAGGAAAACAACATTTTTACGGCGTGGTGAACATGCCGAACTTTGATATAGAAGAATTCTTTAAGTCAGAAGATGAAAATTTCGTCGTTGATTCTGACTGTGAGCGGGCGGTGGGGCCTGCAGGTCCTAAAACTTTAAAAGAACTCCGTGCGTTGCTCGGAATTCCGACACCTGACTTTGATAAGGTAAATCTTGATGCGGAAGAGAACAAGATTCAAGTCGCTGCTCCTTGATGTGTTGGTCGTTCTCCTGTGCATGAGCGCGGCTTCTTTTTTCGCATACCTTTTTTGGCAGGATTTGAACACCTTCACCGTACGCAGCGACAAAACTGAAATCGGAACTATCTCATTCAAGCACAATGTGGCTCAGCGAAAATTCGATGACCGCGTTGTGTGGGAGCGCATTACTACCGGCACAAAACTCTACTATGGCGACACGATTCGTACGGCTGATTTGGCTCAGGCTGTTCTTACGCTTGCTGACGGCACCGTGATTGATTTGGGCGAAAACACGATGATTCAGGTGGGAAGCAATGCGAGCGGTGGCGTGCAAATTTCAATCAATGGCGGTGATATTCAGATTGACTCGACAACAGCAACGAGTGCAGTTGAAGTCAAACTTGATGACGGCTCTGTGGTCAATGTGGACGCGGGTAGTGCGCTTGCGGCTAAGGCTGATGCGGCAACGGGCGTGCACAATGTTGAAGTCAAGAGCGGTTCTGCGCAAATTACGACTGAGAGCGGTGAAACGGCGAGCCTCGCTTACGGTGAGTCGGTCAATGTCGAAAAGGGCAAAGAAATCCAAAAAAATCCCGTTACGGTTGTCTATCCGCCAAAAGAACTCAAATTGCTCAATGTAAAAGGCGGTGTAGTGCCCGTCAAATTTGAATGGAAAACGAATTCTGATGAAGCCGTCACGATTCAAACTTCATACGCAAAAGATTTCTCAAAACTCGTGAACAACCGCGAGATTTCCAATTCATCCACTGCCGAAATGCGTCTTGAAAGCGGCGTGATTTTCTGGCGCGCTTTTACCAAAAGCACCAAAGAACAGGCGGTTTCGGGGCGGCTTACCGTCGAAAACATTGCTCCCATCGAAGGCATTTCTCCAGCTTCTGCGACATCGTTCCGCTACCGAACGGCTCTTCCGCGCGTGGCATTCCGATGGAGCGGAAACGAATATGCCGAACGGTATCGGCTTTTGGTTTCTTCCACACCCGATATGCGCTCTGTCGTTTCTGATTCTGAAATCACGGGTAATTTCGTAAACATTGATGATTTGGAAGAAGGCAATTATTACTGGCAGGTTACGCCATTCTACGCGCTGAACAATCTCGGCTATGCCGGAGAAAGCGCGGTGTATTCTTTTAAAATCATAAAAAGCCAGCAAATCCGCCGTCCAGAACTTTCTTCTCCTGCTGACAATGCCCAAATCGTCTACAAAGAGAATATTCCTGCTAATTTTATCTGGAAATCTGAACTCAAAAATGCGCAGTACGAGCTGACGATTGCCCGCGATTACGATTTCAACAATGTCATCTATACGACTTCCACTGCAGAAACCCGCTACACCCGCGAATTTACGCCCTCAGAGCTTCGTGACGGCACATACTATTGGAAGATTTTACGAAAATCAAGCGAGCCTGATGATAAAAATCCTGAGTCTGAAATCCGTGCGTTCCGTGTGGTGCGCTACATTCCGCAGGATAACAAACTTTTGTATCCGCCTGAAAATTTCAGTGTGGAAGGCGCAAAGGTCTCAAGTACGGCATTCATGTGGAAACTCGCCGATGAATATGACAAGGCTTCTGCCGCCGCAACGATTCAGATTGCAACGAATCCGAATTTCCAGAATATTCAGATTGAACGAACAACGACTGCATCCGTCATCGACAGCATCAACTTGCCGTCAGGAAATTACTGGTGGCGCGTGGGCGTGCGTGGCGAAAACGGTGCGTTGGCTGGAATCACGCAGAGCCGCATGTTTACGGTTTTGTCTGAGCTTACTCCGCCCGAAATTCTCTCCCCGTCCCAAAATCAAGAAGTCACGGTGTACAATTATGCGCCAGTTTCTATTTCATGGCGGAACGTGGGTGATGCCGAAAGTTATTCTGTAAAAATCACGACACCCACCGGTTCTCTTGTAAAAGAACAGAAAAATATCCGCGATACGAGCACACAGTTTGTGCTTGAAGAAGGAAATTATATCGTTTCGGCACAGGCCGTTGCGAGCGCGACACGAATTTCTGCCGCAACGGAGCGAAATTTCTCTGTCCGCGCACCGTCAAAAATTCTTGCGGAATCTCCATCTTCTGGCACGAGAATCGCAGGGCTTACTGCAATCAGAAATCCGCTTGTGTTTACCTGGATTCCTGGCCGCGACAAAGTTTCTTCATATAAATTTATTCTTTCAAAAACGCAGAAAGATGGCTCTGTAAAAGTCGTTGAGTCAATCGATACCACCAAAACAACGGTATCGCTCAATCGACTTTCAGAAGGCTCGTATTCTTGGAAAATCGCCGCAAGCACGCGCGAAGGAATTCCGCTTGATTCAGATACGCAACGGTTCAGCATTGAGAGTGTTCCTGATTTACCAAGTCCCATTCTTGAATCTCCCAGTGAAAATCTGGTGATGAACGGTGAATATCTGAAAAACCACCGCATTATTGAATTCTCATGGAGAGAGGTAAGCGGGGCAACTGCATACACATTCACGCTCTATAAACGCGAGGCGGACGGAAGCCGAAAACTTGTGTATACTGAGCGAAACACAAAAGCATCGTCTGCCCGAATCAAGGATTTGTCGATTCTTGAAATCGGGACATTTGAATGGTTTGTTACGCCGTTCTCGTACGCAAAAGACGGATTCTTAGAGCAAAAAGGAAGCGCGTCAAGTCGCATATTCAGAATTGATTTCGCTTCTCCTACCAGAGTTGAGGCAGTAAAGCCGGGGAACATGTATGGAAATTAAATTTCTCGGCCCGCTCAAAATGCCAAAATGGGTGTTACGATTGATTTTTGTCCTGCTCACTGCTCACTGCTCATTGCTCACTGTCAGTGCACAAGAAGCCACATTCTCGCAGAAAATCGAATGGAAGAGCAATGCGAATGCGCTGGAATATCGGGTTGAAGTTCAGAATACCGAAACAGGCAGGACGCAGACGATAAAAACCGAAAAAACTTCGACGGAACTTTCGCTTGTGCCAGGAAAATACCGCTATCGAGTCTATGCCTACGATTTTTTGGGAAAACAGGCGAGCGTTTCTTCCTGGACGAATTTTGAAGTCTTTAAGGCAAACAAACCGAAAATCAACAGCGTTGAAAAAAATCTGAGCGTTACGAATGATTCAAATAAAATCGGCATTGATGTCAGCATTGATGATGTCAATCAGAATTCAAAATTCGAGTTGATTAGTGAAGGACTTGAAGGCGCGATTCCTTATTCAGATAGGTCAAAAATGCGCAATTCTGCCTCAGAAACGGATTCCGTCACGCACCTTGATTTTTCAAATGTTCCGCCGGGAAAATGGCGACTCCGTGTTACCAATGCGAGCGGGCTTTCAACGCTTTCCGATGTGATTACGGTTGACGGTGAGCGCACCTATACTGCTGAAGAAGTCGCGCAAATCAAAAAAGACGCGGAAACGGCAAAAGAAGCAGAGCTCAGGCAGGAATTCCAAAACAATCTTGATGAATATATACGGATTGCTGAGGCGGAAAAAGCGGCTGAAGCAGAACGGCAGCGAATTGCCGCAGAAGAAGCCGAAAAAGCTCGGATTGCCCAAGAAGCGCGGCAAAAAGCCGAGCGGGAAGCGGCAGAGCGGGCGCGGATTGCAGAAGAAAAGCGTCGTGAGGAAGAACGAATCGCGGCAGAAAAAAGGCGCGAAGAGGAGCGGATTGCGGCAGAAAAGGCTCGGATCGCAGAAGAAAAGCGTCGTGAAGAAGAGCGCATTGCCGAAGAAAAACGAATCGCCGAACAAAACAGACAGATGGAGCTTGCGAAAGCTGAGGCTGAAAAGAGGGCAAAGGAAGAAGAAAAACGGCTTGCAAAACTCGCTAAAAAAAATCAGCCATATAAATGGAAAGATATTGTGTTTCAGGGAGGCGTTGGCTATTCGATAAGCCTCTACGACAGCTCAATCCGTGAGTATTACGATAATTTTATGTCTCCGTCGCTGAATGTCAGGCTTAAATGGCTGCCCGCAAAATCGTCCAGCACAAAATTTGGATTTGAAGCGAATTTCTTGCAGCAAGGCTTTGTGGTCGACAACAATTATTTGTCCGCGAAGTTGATTTCTTCGGAAATTGATTTAAAATTAGTATTGCAGAAGAAACTTGTCGGTTCGCTTTTTTGGAGCATAAAGGCGGGCGGGGGCGCAAACAGAATCGAAAAGAGCATGGAGTATTCCTCTTTGTTCACGAATCGTGGCTCTCCCGATGATAAAACCTATCTCTACCCATCGTTTGCAGGCGGGCTTTCTCTGTATTATATTCCGTGGAAATGCATCGTTCTTGAAGCGGGCGTTGATTTTTATCATGTATTCTTGGATTCTTCCAAACTCGGATTTATCGTTCCGTATGCATGTGTGGGATTCAGGTTTTAGGAGAAGAAAAATGAAGAATGTCAGGCAGTTTCTTTCCTCTGTTTTCATTTTTTTCTCTGTGTTGGTGACTTCCGCGCTCTTTGTTTCCTGTGAGGCTGATTCTGATTTTAGCGAAGATTTAAAGCGAGATTTCAATTCGGTATACACGTTCTATTCATATGAGCCTGATTCTGTCGAAAATTTTTCGAGCATCCAGATTTCCTTCCCCATCGGAAAAATCTTAAGTGCGTCAGATTTGCCTTCGCCTTTAAATCCAGATATAGCTGCGATGAACGAGGGCTATACATTCAAGAACGGCGGCTGGCTCTATCTTAAAAATCCGCTCACTGGCTCTTCGGAACGGCCCGAAACCATACAAGTTGATGCTAATAATCTTGTGACGCAAATTCTTGTCACTTCTGAATATGCCAATTTTGTCGTAAATGAATGGGAGCCGATTGAATATTCTGTTATTCTTCACGGAAACGGGGGCGTTGATTCTTTTGGAAACGCAGAACAAACGCAGGGACCTTTTTTGTATGACGAAGAATATACTTTAAATACAAATCCATTTGATCGTGGCGAAAACTATATTTTCAACGGATGGGGCACTCTTGCTTCCCAACTTGCGACTTCACCATCGTATTTTGACGGGCAGACGGTTAAAAATCTCACGAAAAAAGACGGCGATGAAATAAACCTGTACGCACTGTGGCTCAGAGATAAAATCACCATTACATTCAATGCGAACGGCGGAAGTGGCGAAATGGCGACGATGAAGGCTTCTGTTGGCGATGCGTTGACTTTGAATTCATTTACGCCACCGCAAGGCAAAAAATTCATCAACTGGCAGTTTACCGATTCATTTGGAATTCCCTGGTTCTACTATGACGGCGAAACATTTACCGATTCAAAATATCCGAATGAAGACGCTACATTTTACGCGCAATGGGATTGGATTTTCTACACGCTCATTCTTAATTCAAACGATGGAAATTATCAGACCTACTCACAATGGCTGCAATGGGGCGAAGAACAAGAACTCATGGCCAATCCATTTACTCGCACTGGGTATGATTTTACGGGCTGGAATTCAGAAGCAAGTGGTACGGGCGAAATTTCATATTCTGACTCACAGAAAATTTCGATTACGAGTGGAGAGGAAACGCAAAATATATATGCACAGTGGAGCGAGCAGAGCATAACCGTGCAGTTCCATGAAAATGGCGGCACAGGCACACTGGCAAGTCAGACGATAAAATATTCTGAGCTTCCGAAAAAACTCTCCGCAAATACATTTACGCGTGAAGGCTACAATTACATCGGCTGGAACACGAGCGCAGACGGAAATAAAAACTACTTTTACGATGGATTTGATGTAACTGAAGACAACTGGAATAGCCTAAGAAATTATGCGAGTGGTGCGGTCACGATTGATTTGTATGCCCAATGGGATGTCATTCGTTATTCCGTGAATTTCGATACAACGGGTGGAACATGGACTGATTCATACAGTTTACAGTATCAATATCTTGTTCACGATACGCAGGCGACCAAGCCGAGCGACCCGACTCGAACAGCCTATGAGTTTGTTGGTTGGTACGAATCCGATGACTGGGGAGCGACTTTTGCGAGCAGCGCATTCGACTTCTCAACACCGATTACCAAAGACACATGGTTGTACGCACAGTGGAACGCACAGAATCTTACAATCACCTTTGATGCGAACGGCGGAACGGGCAGCATGGCTTCGCAAGCACTTACGGGGGATGATTTGTATGTAGCATCTCTTTCTCCCAACTCATTTACTCGCACGGGCTATAATTTTGTGGGTTGGAGCACATCTTCAAGCGCAACGAGTACGAACTTTGTTGACGGCGAATTGATTACCGAAAGCAACTGGAATACGCTCCGAACGGCAGAAGAAATCACCTTGTATGCCGTGTGGGAAATTCAAACCTTTACGGTTGATTTTATCGATTCCCTGAATTTTACCCTGCTTGGCTCACAGACCGTCAATTACGACACAAGTGCTTCTCGTCCCGCAGACCCAAGCAAAACGGGATATGAATTCAAGGGCTGGTATACTGATTCTACCTGCACGACTGAATTCGATTTTGAAACAAAAATCACTGCATATACTGCTGTTTACGCAAAATGGCAGGCAGAAACGCTCACGATTCACTTTGACGCAAACGGCGCAGATTCTGGCTCAACGACCGACCAAACTGTTGTCTTTGACGCATTGCCACAGTCTCTTAGTGCAAACGAATTTGCAAAAACGGGCTACGATTTTACCGGATGGAACACGAGCGCAGACGGTAGCGGAACGGCATATTATTATGACACGACAATTCGAGAATCAAACTGGACTTCATTGCGCACGGCTGCAACAATTACTTTGTACGCACAGTGGAAGATTCAGACATTCACGGTTTCGTTCATTGATGCGATTGATTCAACTGAAATCTCTTCTGAGACGGTGGAATATGGCAGTACAATACTGGTTCCGTCAGAAAATCCGACAAAAGCACACTATACTTTCTTGGGCTGGGATAATTCAAACACGAATCCTACATCAATGGAAAGCGCAGCAAATTTTGCAACTCCTGTGACATCAAATGTGACGATTTGGGCAAAATGGACTCCCGACATATACACCGTCACCTTCGACGGAAACGGTGCGACAAGCGGGGCGATGGGTACACAGATATTCACCTATGATGTTCCTGACATGCTGATAAAATCTACCTATGAAAAGTCTGGCTATCTCTTTGGCGGTTGGGCGATTTCATCAACGGCGACAAGCCCGAACTATGGCGATGAAGCAACCATTTCTGTATCAAGCGACATGACTTTGTATGCCGTCTGGACGCAACGCGGAAGCATTTCTCGCGAAAACGGGCTTGTCGCTCAGCTTGACGAAGAAAACGAGCAGATTATTTTTACTGCGGGCGGAGACTATACCACATATAATTGGACGATTGATGGCGTTGCATACGGTTCTGGTGAAAGCATAATCGTGCCATACGATAGTTCGTATGCAAATGGAAGCAATCATTTCGTTCTGCTCATTGGTACAGATGCAAACGGCGAATTTACTGCCGAATCCGCGAATTTTAAGATTTTGCCCAAGAATTAGCGGGAAGTAACAGAGTGCTCCTTGACAAATTTCCTGTCTGCCAATAAACTAATGATAGTTAGTCAAGCGGATTGTCCGCAAAAGGGTGGGAAAATGGCTAAATCAGAAAAAGTTACTCGCGAGAAAATCATTCTTGCATTTTTGGATGCGTGTTTTGAAAAAAATGCAGGAGGTACATCGCTTTCAGATGTTGCGGATCGGCTTGGAATCAAAAAAGCTTCATTATACAATCATTATGATAGCCGCGATTCAATGGTAGAAGATTGTATTCGCTGGTGTGGCGACTATTACCGCAAAACATATTTTATTCCTACTGACATCGATTCAATTTCTCAGCGGTATCCTGCCGAAAATGTAATGAAGGCAATCGTAAACCGCTGGTTTAAGATGAGCGAAAAAGAACCGCTCGTTCAGATTTATTCTTTCATCGAAAGCGAAAAATATATTTCGACTGCCGCTGCAAAAATCGCTCAAGAAACGCGCGAAAAGCTGGTGGCTCAGACAAAACAAGCACTCAGAAGTCTTGGAAACGCTAAGAAAATCATCGACTTAGAAGAAAATGATTTGGAAACGCTCTCGCAAATCATGACTTCAATCACGGTTTCAAATCTTGATGACTACATCGTCAGCAAAAAAATCGAATTCCGTGCGAATCCAAAGGGCGGGGAAGGTTCCCTGTTTGAAGCGCAGGGCGAATCTGATTACAGCAAAATTGATGCGCTCGTCAATACATTTTGCTCAATGCTCAAATAATTACATTTTCTCTTCTCTAAACGCGTTTTTTTCGTTATATTATTATGAGTATATTTTAAATTAGGAGCTATTTTGTTGTCATGCTGGATTGAGTTCAGCATCTTGAGATTCTGAGATAAACTCAGAATGACAGAATTGTTTACATATGGCAGATATTAACGAAACAAAAGAAGACGAAAACAAAAAAAAGAACGATAAAGATCCGTATGATTTTTTTAAGTTAGACCCTGATTCGGGCGACGATGGAAATCGCAACAGAAAGCCGTTTAAATTTCCATTTTTTACGCTCATGGTCGCAGTGGTGCTCACGCTTGCGTTCGTAAACATGTTCCTCATGCAAAAGCCCGAAGAAGAAAAAATTGATTTTTCAGTTTTTAAGGAACTTATCGAAGACGGCAAAATCGTTAAAGTCGAAATGTCCGATGATGTTTTCATCGGCTACGGACCAGAAGAATTTTCTGCCGCTTCCACAGAATCTTCTTCAAGCAACACATTGCAAAATTTCCCCTGGCTCCGCCGACCTGCTTCTGCTCAAAACCAAAATCGCCGTGTGTACCGAACAGATGGTGTTCTCATGGCAAAATTCATCGAATTTCTGGACGAAAAAGGCATTCAGTACCGATTCGTAAAGCGTCAGACCAACATTCTCATTCAGATTTTAATCAATATCTTGCCCTTCCTCATTTTGCTCGCGATTTATTTCTTCATGTTCCGAAAAATGACGGGCGGAATGGGCGGATTGGGCTCAGTTTTTGGAGGCGGAAGCCGAAACAAGGCTGTTGATGAAGGAAAGGTCAAAACGCGCTTTGACGATGTTGCAGGCGTTGACGAAGCAAAAGATGAGCTTGTCGAAGTCGTTGATTTCCTAAAATCTCCCAAAAAATACACTGACATCGGCGGTAAAATCCCCAAAGGCGTGCTTTTGGTCGGTCCTCCGGGAACTGGTAAAACGCTTCTTGCGCGTGCAGTCGCAGGCGAAGCGGGCGTTCCATTCTTCCGCATTTCGGGCTCTGATTTCGTTGAAATGTTCGTTGGTGTGGGTGCGAGCCGTGTGCGTGATTTGTTCAAACAGGCGCGCGAAAAGGCTCCGTGTATCATTTTTATCGATGAAATTGACGCTATCGGCAAAAGCCGCATGAACGGTTTTTCAAGCAATGACGAACGCGAGCAAACTTTGAACCAGCTTTTGGTCGAAATGGACGGCTTCGATAACGAAAAGGGCTTGATTATTCTTGCGGCAACAAACCGCGCTGATATTCTTGACCCGGCGTTGCTCCGTCCTGGTCGCTTTGACCGACAAGTTCCTGTTGAGCGACCCGATGTAAAGGGGCGTGAGGCGATTCTTAAAATCCATGCAAAGAATGTTAAACTTGACGACACGGTTGATTTTGAGTCGCTTGCGCACGGAACGGTCGGTTTTGCGGGCGCAGATTTGGCGAATGTGGTGAATGAAGCCGCTTTGCTTGCAGTCCGTAATGGTCACGACAAAGTTTCAATGACTGACTTCAACGAAGCGATTGATAAAGTAAGCATCGGTCTCAAAAAGAAGAGCCGCAAAGAAAACGAAAAGGAAATGCGCCTTGTCGCCGTGCACGAAACAGGTCACGCGCTCGTGGCGGCTTTCACGCCCGACCACACGCCTGTCAATAAAATCACAGTCGTGCCGCGCTCTCACGGTGTGGGCGGATTCACGCAGTTCCGCGAAGAAAAAGAAGAAAAGCACTTCATGACTCGCAAAGACATGATTAACGAAGTCGATTCAGCTTTGGGCGGTCGCGCGGCAGAAGAAATCATCTTGGGCGATGTCTCCACAGGCGCGTCAAACGACATTGCGCGTGCCACTGACATCATCAAGCAGATGATTACCGACTACGGCATGAGCGACCGCTTTAAGAACATGACGCTTGGTAAAGGCGTGCTCGGTCAGCGGGGTGGCGAGCCGAACCTTGTGCGCGAATTCAGCGAAGAAACGCAAAAATTCATCGATGAAGAAATCGCGCGAATCATCAACGAACGCTATGAGCATGTTTTGGACTTGCTCCGCTCTAAAAAAGACTTACTCGAATACATTTCAAAGCGTCTGCTCGAAATCGAAACAATGGATGCAAAAGAATTCAACGACATTTTGAAAGCGCACGGTCATTGCGTGGAATTGGCAGAAAATGCCACAGAAGCGCAGGAAACAGAAACAGAGAAATCAGAAGCGCAGAATTCAGAAGGAGGCGTAGAATGAAAAAACTGCTCGCTGCTCGCTGCTCACTGCTCACTATTGCTCTCTTCTTCTTTCTGTCTTCTCCTTCTTTTTCTCAGGGTATTCTTACGGCTTCCTCTTTCTTTAAGTCGGTTTCAGAAAACTATGCAACCATCAAAGATTACGAAGCCGATGTAGACATCAAGGCAGGCAAAACAAACATGAGCGGAAAGGTCTCGTACAAATTGCCAAATCTGCTCCGCATCGATTTTACGAATCCAGAAGATCAGGTCATCTGCTTTAACGGCGATTTGCTCACGATTTATCTTCCAGGCTCGGCCGCAATTTTAAATCAAACGGTGGATAATTCAAACAACAACGGCGCGAATCTTGCCACAGCACAAGGTCTTTCGCTTCTCTCTCGCTATTATTCGCCCGCCTACGAAACAGGACAGGATGCCGTTCCGCTTGATGAAGGCAGTGAAGAAATGGTCGTCAATTTGATTTTGCGTCGCCGAAACATGAGCGAAGCGTTTTCTTCTATTAAAATGTCAGTTTTGCAATCGACAATGCTGATTCGCCGCATCGAAGCAACTACTCCTCAGGGCGAGACATTTACATTCGATTTTAAGAATTATAAATTGAATCAGGGAATTTCTGATCAGCGGTTCATTTATGATCCACCCACATCAGCGAATAATTACAACAATTTCCTGTTTTCGGAGTAGCTAAAAATGGAAAGTTATGGAGCAATTTTAAAAAAAGCGCGTGAAGAAAAGGGGCTTGAACTTGAAAGCATTGCCCGCGAAATTTCTATTACGCAGGAATATCTGAACGCTCTCGAAACCGAAGAATCTGCTGTTTTTCCAGGCGAGCCGTATTTGGTCGGCTTTTTACAGAATTATGCGGATTATCTTGAAGTTGATACAAATCATGTGCTCACGCTCTACCATGCAAAAAAATTGCAGGAAACTCCGCCACCGCTTGCGCTTACAAAACGCGAACGCCCCCGCTTTGTGATTCCGCTGATTGTCACATTGTGTATCTTGGTTATCGCAGGATTGGGCGTTGTTGCGGGATTCTTTATCAAAACCAAATTCTTTGCGCCCGAAAGCGAAGATTCACTTGCGCGCGGAACTGAATTCAAAAAATATGAGCTTTCAGAAAAACCGTTTTCTGGGCGGCTTTTTAAAAGTGACCAACTTGTCATGGGAAGCGACAAAGGCAATATTTTCCTCACGGTTGCAGAAACCGAAGGAATTTTTGCCCTTGAAACACCAGCTGGCATTCAGTATGTTGAGCTTTCTGAAGAACTTGAGCTTGATGTCGATGGAAATTCAATTCCAGAACTGATTGTCTATGTTTCTGATGTCTCGCAAAAAAATGTTGATCGGGGTGCAGAAGTCAAAATCATGCTTAAAAGCGCATCGAGCGTTGCGGTCGCTTCGCCAGACGAAAATCAAATTCCGAATGCCGAAGATTTGCCAAAAGAGCAGATGCGAACGGAAGTATTCTCTGATAACCGCGCATATCCGTTTACCGTGAATGCAAGTTTCCGCGGTGGCTGTTTGTTCCGCTACCGACCTGACCGCAAAGAAACCATCGAAGATTATCTTGCAACGGGCGAAACATTGAGCATGACGGCAAGCAACGGAATCCGGCTTTGGGTTTCTAACGGAAACGCTGTAAAATTGCAGATTGTCGCAAATTCAAAAACATACGATTTGGCTGTTCCAAAGGCTGGAGAAGTCATCGTTCAAGATATTAAATGGATTAAAGACATAGACGGCCGATATAAAGTCGTGATTGTCGATGTAGATTAATATGAAATTCTTTATTGATCAGCACGGATGTGCCAAAAATCAGGTTGATGGCGAGCTTATCATCAATCTTCTCAAAAAAAAGGACTGGATTCAAGTCTTTGAGCCTGCCGAAGCCAATGTAATCATCGTCAATTCGTGCGGATTTATCGAGTCTGCAAAGACCGAGAGCATTAATGCCGTTATGAGCGCACGACAGATGTACCCAAAGGCAAAAATCTTGCTTGCGGGCTGCCTTGCCCAACGCTATGCCGCTGATTTAAAAGACGATTTGACCGAAGCCGATGGTTTTTTTGGCAATGGCGATTTAAGCCAGATTTACAAAGTCATTGAGCCGTTGATGAAAGATGAGCGACCTGTTCTTGTTCCTGAGCAAAAAGGCGTGTGCTGCGGCGACAGGGATTTGCTTCTGTCTTTTCCAGGCACTGCATTCGTCAAAATCACTGAAGGCTGCAACAACCGCTGCTCGTTCTGCGCCATTCCGATTATCCGCGGCGACTTACGAAGCCGAAACGCCGATGAAATCATTTCTGAAATCAAAGAACTCGTCGCAAAAGGCGTGTATGAAATCAATCTGATTGGTCAGGATTTGGCAGCATACGGAACGGGCGCAACCGACAATTGCTTTGGCGACGGACGGACGCTTTTCCATGAGGGAGAATCAGGGCTGGCTCGTTTGTTGGCGATGATTTCCGCGATTGAAGGCACTTTTGCTGTTCGGCTTTTGTACATTCACCCCGACCACTTTAACGAAGATATTCTTCCCGTTATGCAAGGCGATTCTCGATTCTTGCACTATTTTGACATTCCGTTCCAGAACGGCGATGACGAGATTATCAAAAAGATGAACCGCGTGGGAAATCGCGCAGTCTACAAGCGTCTTATCGAAAAAATCCGTACCACCTTCCCCGATGCTGCGATTCGCACCACTTTTATGGCGGGCTTTCCGGGTGAAACGGACGCGGCATTTGAAAACACAAAATCTTTCTTGGCTGAAATTGCAACTGATTGGAGCGGCTGTTTTTTCTATTCAAAGGAAGATGACACGCCTGCCTACAACTTCAAAGGGCAGATTCCCAAAAAAATCGCAGAAAAGCGTGCGGCGGAGCTTGTTGAGCTTCAAGCAAAAATCACCAAAGAAGCCCTCAAAAAGCGCATCGGTCAGGAATATGATGTTTTGATTGAGGAAGTGCTTTCTGAAAGTAGCGAAAATCCAGATGAAGGCTTGGCAATCGGTCGTGCTCCGTTTCAGGCTCCCGAAGTTGACGGAAGTGTGGTCGTGCATTATGACCGAAGCGTGCAAACAGAAGCGGCTGCCGTTCAGACTGGTCGCTTAGTTCGCGTAAAAATCACTTCGAGCGGGGACATTGATTTAAACGGCGACTTTGTGGCAGATTCCCCCTTAAACGAAAAAATTGCGCATGGTGATGGAATTCAATTTGCGCAGAATGTATAAATTCTTTTGTGTCCTCTGTGAATTTTCAGGAGTTTTATGAATACCATTCGTGTACGAAAATATGAAGAAGCCGATGTAAGCGCGATGATTGAAATCTGGAATGAAGTCGTGCGCGAGGGAGTTGCTTTTCCGCAGGAAGATGAGCTTACCGAGCAGAGTGGGGCAGCGTTTTTTAAAAGCCAAACTTATTCTGCCGTTGCCGAAAGCGAAGATAAAAAAATCGTCGGATTGTATATTCTACACCCAAATAATGTGGGCCGATGCGCACATATTGCCAACGCGAGCTATGCTGTTTCTTCAAAAAGTCGCGGACTTCATATTGGCGAAAAACTGGTGAGTGACTGCCTTGTCCGTGCTTCTTTGTGTGGATTTAAAATCTTGCAGTTCAATGCGGTCGTTGAAAGCAATATTCATGCCCGTCATTTGTATGAGCGACTTGGATTTATTCAGCTCGGCACAATTCCCGGCGGATTCAGAATGAAAGACGGGCATTACGAAAATATCTGCCCGTATTATCACGCGCTGTAAGAATCTGGATTCGTGATACTACCCTAAATCAAAATAACTCGCTATACTATAGATATGAAAGTCACAGTAATTTATGGCGGAAAATCTGGCGAGCATGAAATTTCCCTTGTTTCTGCTGCTGCCGTTGCACGCAATATCGATTCAAAGCATACCGTTCAGCTTATCGCAATCACTAAGGAAGGCCGATGGTTTTTACAGCCCCAGAGCGAATTAGAGCGGATTATCTCTGACCCCACTGCATCTTTTAAAATCATTGAAGACGCTGCAATGGAAGTGAGCGTCGTTCCAGCAGGCGGCACTGTGCGAACATTCCGTGTCAAAGAAAATACGCTTTCTTCCGATGTCATATTTCCTGTTCTTCACGGGCCGTTTGGCGAAGACGGTACCATACAAGGCCTTTTTGAGCTGGTTGATGTGCCATATGTCGGCTGTACCACGCTCGGAAGCGCAATCACTATGGATAAAGAAAAAACAAAGGTCGCCCTTGCTCATGCAGAAATCCCTGTCGTTCCTGGCCTGTGCGTCCGTCGCTCTGACTTGGCAGACTGGAAACGGTATGATGAGCTTTTGGAGCAGGCACAGACTGAATTAGGCTTTCCCCTGTTCGTAAAGCCGTGTTCTGCGGGAAGCTCTGACGGCGCAACGCTCGTAAAAGATTTGCAGCATTTGAACGGTGCCATTATGGAAGCATTTAACTGGGACGATAAAATCCTCATCGAAAAAGCGATAAATGCCCGCGAAATCGAATGTTCAGTTACAGGAAATCCTACGATTGATGACGGAACGGTTGCGGCAGAAAAACTCACTGCCTACGGGCCTGGCGAGATTGCTCCCAAGCACGATTTTTACGATTACGATGCCAAATACAATGATCCAAACGGCGCGGAACTGCTTATTCCTGCACGGTTGAGCGATGAGCGACTTGAAGAAATCCGCACGCTGGCAAAAAAAGCATTTTCTGTGCTGGATTTGGCGGGATTGAGCCGGGTCGATTTCTTTATCGATAAGGACACGAATGCCCTGTATCTCAATGAAATTAACACAATGCCTGGTTTTACCCAAATCAGTATGTTCCCCAAAATGTGCGATGCCTTTGGGCTTAGTTTTACGAATCTTACCAATCTTCTTATTGAAGAGGCAGTTGCTCGGTTCAATAAAACGCGTAAATTGCAGACATCACGCTAATGCCCGTTTATTCATATGCTTTTTAAAATCGACCGGCTTTCTGTGGAAGTGCATGAAAAATCGCAGCGTCGCCCTCTGTTAGAAGATGTTTCTCTCTGTGTCGATGAAGGTGAATTTGTGGCTTTTGTAGGGGAGTCTGGTTCTGGAAAAACGATGACTGCTCTTTCTGCCATGCATTTGCTGAGCGATGGAATAAGGCAGACGGGCGGGGCTATCTATCTGGGCGAAACATGCATTTCTTCGCTGAGTACAAAAGAATTCCGCTCCATTTCTGGCAATGAAATTTCGATGATTTTTCAAGAGCCGATGACTTCTTTAAATCCGTTGATTCGCGTGGGAACGCAAATTGAAGAAGCAGGAATTATTCACGGGCAGTCAAAACAGGAAGCGCAAAAAAAGGCGGAAAGCCTTGCAAAACTGATGGGACTGTCTGACACAGACCGAATTTTGCGGAGTTTTCCCCATGAACTTTCGGGCGGCATGAAGCAGCGGATTATGATTGCGATGGCACTGATGAATGAGACCAAACTGCTGATTGCCGATGAGCCGACCACTGCGCTTGATGTGCTTACGCAGGAAGAAATCATCAAGATTCTGCAAAAACTGCGGGAAACGCAAAAAATTGCGATGCTTTTGATTACGCATGACCTTTCGGTGGTGAAAAAACTGTGCTCGCGCGTGTACATAATGCACAACGGTAAAATCAAAGAGAGCGGAACGACCGAAGAGATTTTTAAAAATCCCAAAGATGAGTACACGAAGGCATTGCTGAATGCGCTGATTTTTAGCTCACAAATTCCTCAAGAACGCGCTCAACATATAATTTGAGATTGTCCGCGATGATTTTTTTGATTTCTTTTTGATTTTCGTCTTTTATTTCTATTGAATGTGCCTGTGGCAAAAAAAACTTTGCGATGTCGATTTCAAGGGCATTTGCAAGCTGTGCGAGCGTGTTTTCGCTTGGCCAATTAAGGCACAGTTCTACGCTTTTTATGGTGGCCTCAGAGATGTTCGCTTTTTCTGCCAGCGCGAACTGAGTCATTCCCTTTTCCTTCCGAATTCTTCGCATGTTCTCAGAAAGCCGTTTTTGCACACCTTTTGCATCCATAATCACTATATTCACCTAAATCCGAGTAAAAGAGTATAGAGAGATAATATACTTTTCTTTAAAAAAATCTGAATACACTAGACTTTAAAATATAGTGTTGATATACTTTGATAAGAATTTAGATAGAATGTCTAAATAAAATCTTATTAAAAGACCTGCTATGAAATGTCAATTAGGTGATAGAGATTTAATTGCTTTTTCAGCAAGTTTTGAGACGTCAACGTCAGGAGGAAAAATAGGAACGTAATCAATATTGTTTTTGAGAACAGTGAAGACAACATTGAGGAG
>JAFUDX010000005.1 GCA_017464425.1 Treponema sp. | reverse complement strand
TAAGCGCGCCGGCGGCCATGGCGGGGTGGCAATACCCGTTCCCGTTCCGAACACGGAAGTCAAGCACCCCTGCGCCGATGATACTCCCATCCGGGGGAAAGTAGGCCGCCGCCGGCTCCTCTTATATTTCTCTCTAGTCCTTTCATTCCTTATTTCTTTTGAGACTCTATTTTAATTAAAATAAAAATTATCTGAAAAGTACTATAAATCATCTTAATTTTGCGTTATACTTAAAATACTATGAAGTATGTATATTTTTTTGGAAACGGCGACGCAGATGGCGATGAATCAATGCGCGCAGAATTGGGTGGAAAGGGTGCAAACCTTGCGCAGATGGCTAAGGCTCCGTTGAGTCTTCCAGTTCCAGCAGGTTTTACAATCACTACGGATGTTTGTCAGGAATACTACGAGCTTGGTCGAAAATATCCTGACGGCTTGGCAGCTCAGGTTGATGAATATCTTGCAAAACTTGAGTCCGTAATGGGCAAAAAACTCGGCGACGAAAATGACCCGCTTTTGGTCTCTGTTCGTTCGGGTGCGGCAATCTCAATGCCTGGCATGATGGACACCATTTTGAACCTCGGCTTGAATGACAAGGCTGTGCTCGGTCTTACCAAAAAAACGGGCAACGAGCGATTCGCGTGGGACGCATACCGCCGATTTATTCAGATGTACGGCGATGTCGCAATGGGCGTTGAGCACGCAAAATTCGAAGCGATTATCGATGAAGTAAAATCTCACCGCGGAATCAAACAGGACACGGAACTCACTACCGAAGAACTCAAAGAAATCGTCACGAAATACAAGGCGATGTATAAAGAAGAAAAGGGCGAAGACTTCCCGCAGGACGCGAAAGAGCAGATGTGGGGCGCAATCGGCGCGGTCTTCGGCTCTTGGATGAATCCCCGCGCTATCAAATACCGAAAATTGAACAACATCAAAGAAGGCGCTCTCAAAGGAACTGCCGTCACCGTCATGGCGATGGTCTTCGGTAACAAGGGCGAAACTTCTGGAACGGGCGTTTGCTTCAGCCGCGACCCGTCAACTGGCGAAAATGTCTTTATGGGCGAATATTTGATGAACGCTCAGGGCGAAGATGTCGTCGCGGGTATCCGAACGCCACAGAAACTCGCTCAGTTGGAGCAGACGAACAAGGCGATTTACGACGAGCTTTGCCAAATCCGTGACCGCCTCGAAAAGCACTATCATGACATGCAGGATATGGAATTCACCGTTGAGGAAGGAAAGCTCTACATGCTCCAGTGCCGAAACGGTAAGAGGACAGGTGCTGCGGCTGTCAAAATGGCGGTCGATATGGTCAAAGAGGGCTTAATCGACAAGGAAACGGCAATCATGCGCGTTGAGCCAGAGCAGTTGAATCAGCTCCTTCTTCCTCAGCTCGACAAAGAAGCCGTTAAAAAGGCGACCGAAATCGCGGCGGGCTTGAACGCTTCTCCAGGAGCTGGCTGTGGTCAGATTGTCTTCACCGCAGAAGAAGCCGAAGAATGGGCAAAAAGCGGCAAAAAAGTCCTTCTCGTCCGAAAAGAAACTTCTCCTGATGACATTGCGGGAATGGCAGTCTCTCAGGGTATCTTAACTTCAACAGGCGGAAGAACCAGCCACGCTGCAGTCGTTGCCAGAGGCATGGGAACTCCTTGTGTCTGTGGCTGCTCAGATGTTGCTTTCAAGGACGCTGAGACTGTCATCATCAAGGGCAAAACTTACAAAAAAGGCGACTTCCTCACGATTGACGGTGCAACAGGTCTTGTTTACGAAGGACAGGTTGCGGTCAAACCGGCTACAATCTCTGGTGATTTGGAGACATTCTTGGGCTGGGCAGACGAAATCCGCGCAAAATCAGAGCGAGTCACTGAATCTGGAAACACGGTCAAAGGATTCGACATCTACGCGAACGGCGACACTCCGCAGAACGCAATCGACGCATTCAGATTCGGAGCGATGGGAATCGGTCTTTGCCGAACGGAACACATGTTCTTCGACGAGCCAAAACTCACCGCATTCCAGAAAATGATTATTTCTGAGGACACCGAGGCGCGAAAAGAAAATCTCGCAAAAATCCTTCCGCTCCAGCAGAAAGACTTCTACGAAATCATCAAGACTATGGAAGGTCGCCCGGTTACAATCCGTTTGCTTGACCCGCCTTTGAACGAGTTCATTCAGGCAGAAAGCGACTCACAGCTCACCGCCCTTGCAGAAAAACTTGGCGTTGATAAAGAAAAACTTGCCCGAAAGGTAATGCAGCTTGCTGAGCACAACCCGATGCTTGGTCACCGGGGATGCCGGCTTGCAATCACATATCCTGAGATTTACGAAATGCAGGTTGAGGCAATCGCCCGGGCAACGGCACAGCTTGAAAAAGAAAGCAAGAAACACAATGTCCTGATTATGATTCCGAATGTCGTTTCTTACAACGAAGTCGAGCAAATCCGAAAGCAGGCAGAAGCCGTCATCGACAAGGTAAACAAGGAAAAGGGCGTGAACCTTAAATTCCAGATTGGTTCGATGATTGAATTCCCGCGAGCCGCACTGAGCGCAGGAAAAATCGCAAAATACGCGGACTTCTTCTCGTTCGGAACAAACGACCTTACTCAGACCACATTCGGTTTCAGCCGCGACGACTACGGCAAATTCATCGAGTCTTACTTGCAGCAGAGAATCCTTGAGGACGACCCCTTCGCGACTTTGGACTACGAAGGACCTGGAGCCCTCATGGAAATCACCGAAGAAAAAGGCCGCACGGTTAATCCGAACCTGCACTTGGGAATCTGTGGCGAGCACGGCGGAGACCCGGCATCAATCCACATCTGCTATCAGATTGGCTTGAACTATGTAAGCTGCTCTCCTTACCGGGTGCCGCTTGCCCGCCTGGCAGGAGCTCAGGCCGTGATTGAGTACGAGAAGGAAGAGAGATAATTTCTTCCTGTCATTCTGAGTCAGGGGCGAAGAATCTGTTACGCTTGACAATCCGCCGAGCGTAACTTATAGTGTAATTAGTGGTGAGTCCTACCCTAAGTGGAGTCTTTAAAAGCAGTGAACCCTACTGTGAGTGGGAACTTTAAAAGCGGTGAGTCCTACCGTTAAGTGGAATCGATAAAGCCGTATTTCAGTTTTCGCTGATACGGCTTTTTTTATGGAAAGCTATGGAACAAGAGCGACTTAATTTGTATCACATGGATATGAAATATATCCGCGACTTGCACAATGCCGACGACCGCATTCAGTCGGTTTCTCCTCAAATTCATAAGAGCAACCGCCCCTTTGTCGGAATTGTAGTTGTAAAAATCAAGAAGCAATCATCAAAAAGGCTAACAAACTGTATTTTTTGGTACAAAAGCCGAATTGTAGTGGCATGCTGAAAAAACGATGCAATGATTTTAAAAAACTTGAGAAAGTACTGGAAAAATTGTTGAAAAAGGAGTAACGCAAATTAACACATCCTACCCCCGCTCTTTTAGCGACTTATCCACTGCCTTTTCGATGTTTTTTATCAGCGATTTTTTGAGTGAGGCGATGTCAATCTGCTCTTGGTAGGTGAACGCCGTGTCTGTCTGAAAAAGTTGCAAAGATTCTACATTCAACGCCTCAGCAATCCGCTCAATCATCTGCGGGGAAGGAAATTTCTTGCCGATTTCGATTGTTCCGATGTAATTTGTGGAAGTTTCAACCCGCTCGGCTAGTTGTTCCTGTGTGAGATGGCGCATTTTTCGGAGCAATTTTATATTTTTTGCCAAACATTCTTGAACTTTTGTCATTTTCTCAAAATCCACCCTATTAGAATATAAACGAGAAAAATTTTATTGATTATTTGCTGATTGGTGGTATAATGAAAAAGATTTTTATTTACCAAAAGGATATAAGATTTGTTTTTATGTCTTTTGAGCAAATAACAGGGGGTATTATGAACTCAAAAAAAATTCTATGTATTATTCTTGTCGTTCCGCTTTCCATATGTTTGTTTGCACAGAATACACGCAGCGACTTAGAGCGAATTTCTCTTGATTATGCCGAGCGGCTTATCAGTGACGGCGCAAACTTGGAGCGGCTCGAAAAATTTTCGCAGAATCAGGCACAAAATGGCGCGGTTTACAGCAAAAAGAATCGTGCGCTGGACGAAACTTTGCAAAGAGTCGTACAGAATCTTTCGGACGAAGACAAAGCGCACCTTGATGACTACAGTGAACTGAATGAAATCGTCAGAAAACCGTCTAAAATCAAGAAAAACCGTGCGCTGATTGCAGAAAAGGCTGAACAGTTTTCGGGTGACGAGCGGGAAGATTTGTATATTTCAAACACGGTAAAAAACAGACGGTGGTTTTGGAATATACTTCCGTTGCCAGGTTTTGGAATTGGTTCGTTTGCCCAGGGAGATGTTCCTGGGGGGCTCATGCAACTTGCAGGTTTAGGACTTAGCGGACTTTTTTTGGCGAAAGGCGTTAATAGTCATGGTTCTGAAGAAGATACATTTATGTCGGCGTTTGCGTGTACATTCATTGCAACACCATTTGTCATTGGTACAATTCGCCCAGCATTTTTTAAAAGAAGCCGAAATGCGATGCTTCGTGAATCGCTTAGCCTCAACAAAAAAGGAAAGGCAATCGCTCAAAACACAAATGAAGTGCAATTTTCTTTTGCACCGATTGTAAATCCTGTCGCCGACCAATACGGCGCAGTTGCTCTGATTCGTTTTTAAGGAGGATATGATGAAAAAATCACTGATAGTTTTTATTTTTGTAGTTTTTGCCATTGGATTCAGTTTTGCGCAAGAAGCAGAAATTGCGTCTGCCGATACGGAAAACGCAGAAAATAAAATTGCACTCGAATATGCAGAATACCTGTTTGAAGATGGTTTTGTAAAAGGAAACAATGCAAAAAAAATTGCTGGACTTTCACCGTTCCTCACGCCCGCTCAACGCGAAAATCTGTACGAAGAAAATGAAAAAAGCGGTGTTGCGCCGTTTCTGTTGAATTTGTTGCTCGGTTTTGGTATCGGCTCGTTTTCACAGGGAGACACAACAATTGGGTATTTACAGTTGTGGGGAGATATTGTTGGGTACGGTCTTATGGTTCCTGGCATGATTATCACTCAAAAGGCAGCGGAAGACCTTGAAACAAGTCCTGCTGGAACAACGCTCGTCACGCTCGGAAGCCTTATCACGCTTGGTGTGGCGATTCCTGCTTATATCCGTGCGTGGACTTTTACTGCACATACCAATAAAAAAATGCGACAAGCACTTCAGGTCGATGAGAACGGAAAGGCTGTTTCTGCAAGCGAAAAGAAAAATTCTTTATCGGTTTCATTTGCGCCAATCATTCAGCCTATCTCAGATGAATATGGTCTTATGGCGCGAATTTCGTTTTAGAAAATTTAGAAAAATATTCACAGCATTTTTGACAACCCATGAATGCACTCGCTAATGCAGGTCAAGGTGCGTTAAGGATGCGCCGCAACTTCGTTTCTTAGTGGGGCGAGCCGTTAGGCTCGTTCCGAAGCGAGGCGTCGTAGCGAAGCGTAGGAATGAAGCGCGAAAGCACGGAACCCAAACGAGCACGACAACGAGAGTGCTCGCGAAAAGCCTGACCCGAAGGGAGCGTAAGCGACCGTAGGGGAACGCCCCATGTTCTGATTATGATTCCGAATGTCGTTTCTTACAACGAAGTCGAGCAGATTCGAAAGCAGGCGGAGGCTGTCATTGACAAGGTGAACAAAGAAAAGGGCGTGAACTTGAAGTTTGAAATCGGTTCGATGATTGAATTCCCGCGGACCGCACTGAGCGCAGGAAAAATCGCAATGGACGAGTTCGAAAACTTCAGTTCTTCGAACTCGAACCTCAGAAAACGCAACTTTGCAAGGCTTTAGCCTGAAAAGTTGTCAACCTTGTGAAGAAACTGACAGAGTTTCGGAACAAGGTTAAAATACGCCGACTTCTTCTCATTCGGCACGAACGACCTCACGCAGACCACATTCGGCTTCAGCCGAGACGATTACGGCAAGTTCATCGAGTCTTACTTGCAGCAGCGAATCCTTGAAGACGACCCGTTCGCCACGCTCGACGAAGACGGATCTGCCGCGCTTATGGAAATCGCCGAAGAAAAAGGCCGCACGGTCAACGCGAACTTGCACTTGGGCATTTGTGGCGAGCACGGCGGCGATCCCGCTTCAATCCACATCTGCTACAGAATTGGCTTGAACTATGTAAGCTGCTCTCCGTACCGCGTGCCGTTGGCGCGACTTGCTGGTGCACAGGCGGTGATTGAGTACGAGAAGGAAGAGAGATAAGTAGACGCGGATAAACGCAGATTAACGCGGATATTTTCGGGATGTCAGAGATGGCATCCCGATTTTTTGTGATTTTCTTAATATGCTGTAAGCGAAGTTAATTTGAATGTAGAATCAAGCGGTGTATTTTCTTTTGTAGTAATCGTAATTCGTCCGTTATTGATAGCAGTTCCGCGATAGGAACTGTAGTACAAATAATCGCCGCCAACGGTGAATGAAAGCACTTCCCAGTTGCCACTTACATTTGTGAACAGGTTTTCTTCTACACCTGCTTCTTCAAGAGGAATTCGGCGGATGTCGTAAGAACTACCTGAAATGTTATTGCGGTAGTATACATATCCGTCTGCAATTTGTTGTGAATTGGAATCAAAATTACCCTTGCTGAAATCATCAGAAATATCTAAGCCAATGATGTCTCCACTGAATTCATGATTACTGTCTAGGATTTTCATAAACTGTAAAATGTATTTTTGCTTTTCTGAATCCCAATTGATTCCCGTGCCCCATAAAATTTCTCCGTCCAATACAAAACTGGAAATAGAGAATGAATTGCTACTGCCACTGTATTCGCTCAATGTACAAGCGGAAGTTCCCGTTTCTTTTAGAAAACAAGTTTCGTGCAGGATTTTCAAGTAATGATAATAATTATAGTCTTTAGTTGATGCAGACGGTTTCTCATTTGCTATATATCCTCTGAGTAACTGCAAACGCTCTTTTGTTTCCGTTACATAGGCAATTGCATCATTATCAGTCAGCCCTTCTGCGTACAAGTCTCCATAGTTCTCATCACCTTTAAACACATCGAGACGGAATTCTTTATCGCCCTCTTCATTGCAGTATGAGAAGAAGAGTTCGAGAATTTTTTGCGTGTCAGCAGTTCCGTCTTCTTTCTGATAAGCTGTGCCTAGCGTATAAACGGTTGTCCAGTTTGTTTGTTGCGCATTAGTAAGGATGTCATTATAATTTAATCCATTAGATGTAAATTTGTCTGTTTTTACAGTGCTTTTTGAAAATGCGGAATCGTCAGCGTCAACAAGCAAGTTGTCAGTATCTTTAACATACAGTACATCAGCAAAAAAATTATGAGCATAACACTTCCATGTACTGTCATAGGAATAGCGGCTTTGATTGTCGTATCCATTCAGAAGTCTATATAAAAGCCCTCTCTTTTCTTTTGTGTCCAATGCGGCAAGGGCATCGGCATTTTTCTTACCGTTTGTCGCTTCTGCAAGAGATTCAAATCCTTCAATATCAGCAAACAAGTCAAAGCGAAGGTCTACATCATCAGTGGTTAAATACACCTGCTTACTACGCCCCTCATCGTCTGTAACCCATTTGCGTTTCGACTCCGAAAGACTGTCCCATGCCTTTATGAGCAATCCAGCAAGCAAGTTTTCTGCATTAAGAGAGCCATCATCGTTTAGAATGGTAATGTTCGTGCTGCCTGCAATGGAATCCCAATACTCTATATATCCTGTCCAATCTGCAGTATAGGTATATTCAGAATGATTGTCAAAAAGCGGACTGTCACCACCACCGTACAATACATTAAAGAACGCACTTTTTTTCTCCCAAAATTCATTTTGCTTCTTTTCAATTTCTTTCCAAGACTCCGAAGAACCAACTAGCGTTTCGTATGAATCCGTGCTGAATTTACCCGTAGCAGCATCTTTTATGTATTTGTACAAATTGCTGTCACTTGCAACATAGACAGAATCCGTTGCATCGTCATACACCCAAGCATCAGAATTTACATATTTATCGTTACCATACAGTATATCTTGCGGGTTTTCCGTATCAGAAATTGGCGTTGCACGTAAAAAGTTGTTATTGCCTGAATTTCCGTTAGTAAACATCCATTTTCCATCTTTGCTTATCTGAAAAGTATTTACAGAAACACCGCTTATAGCTGCAGTCAAAGCCGTTTTTGTGCCAGTAAACGGACTATAGCGGTACAGTACCGAAGCATTACTAGACTTGTTATATATCATGTAGTACATATTGCCTGTAGTGTCAAATTGCAAGGAATTATGTATTTTTGACCATGATGTTAATAGAGAATCAGGTACCGAGTCTCCTTCCGTTCCCAAAATGTCATGGAAGGCTCCGTCTTCGTGTACGCACAGAATCTGTCCTATGTATCCTTTGAGTTTGGTGCCGTCAGCTGCCGTGTAGTTATAACGAGTTTTATAATCATCAAAAATAATGTACAGGAATGTTCCATTCGGTGTTTCTGATTTTATCATATCACTGATTTGTGGCGGAACAGAAATTTCTGACGGAAAAGAAAGAAGCGAAGAAATATTTCCGTCTTCGAGAATTTTTACAATTGCACTGTCCTCTCCTGTTGCAGCTCTTGCGGCTATGTTTTTTGTCGCCCCGCTTTCAGAAGAAACGCCTGCAAGTGCTTTTGCATCTGTAAGTTTGGCAAAAGAAAGAACTTTGTTTGATTGTTTGATGTCAGTTACAGTATTTCCGCCAGAACCTTTTCCTTCACCAGACCCCGAACTAGAGCCATCCGAACAACCTGCAAGCAACAAAAGGCTTATACTTGCAATTATCACAAAATGTTTTTTCAGAGTTTTCATAATAACCTCCTGATATTGAAAAAATCAAATATTATGCTTATTTTTAAAAGCATAATATTTTACGCTTTTAGAGTTTGACATATTATTTTATGTTTATCAAGTCTAGAAACACCAAATTTTACTACAATTTACATATGGGATTTGGCGAAAATTTGCACAATGAACTTGTGTTTCAGGACATTCAGATAAAAGAACTTTCTGCACGAACAGGAATCAAAAAGAGCACCCTAGATAAATATCTTTCAGGAAATAAGTCTCAACCAAGCGTTGAAAATGCCGTAAAAATTGCAGAGTCATTAGGAGTGAGTGTGGAATACCTTGTGAAAGGTGTAGAAATTTCAGATGAAAACCTCAAATCTGTTTTATCAGCGGAATACAGAACGCTTGTCGAAAATTATCATCAGCTTTCGCCTTTTAACAAGCAAACAGTGCAAGATTTGACAGAATCAATGTTGAAAAGGCAATAAAATTTCTAATGAGCAGGTGACGGCAAAATCTATTTTCACGGGGCGAAGGAAGGTCACAAACTTGATGCAATCGAAAAGTGCGACAAGGTTTCGTTCTGCGTGATGGATTCGGGTTTCAAAAAAGAGGGCGACTGGGCGTTGAACATCACGAGCGTGGTTGTGTTCGGCAGGCTCAAAAAGGTCGAGGATGCCGAAAAAACGAAGGAAAAAGTCTGCAAAATCGGCTTGAAATATCACCCCACACCCGAAGCGGTTGCTGAAGAGTGGGAAAATGCAAAAAATCGCGTGCTCTGCCTTGAACTTACGATAGAGCACATGACGGGAAAACTTGTAAACGAAAAGTAAGAAGCTGGCACTTCAAAGTTTTTAGGCTTTTTTTATTTTGCTTCGGTATGCGCTTCCATGACGGTCACTTTTCCGCTTCCTGATGCGATGCCGTCTACAAAAATCTCTGCTTTAAATGAGTAGACGGTATCAACAACGGCTTCTCGGACGGCTTTTGCTTTTACGGTTTGTCCGGCTTTGATTACATCAAAGTCAAAACTGAGGTTTGAGACGCTTAAGATAAAGCCCATGTTTGGGGCAAGATGATTTTCGTGGGCATACAGACCTGTGAGGGCTGAGACGGTTTGCGCGATTATTTCAAAACAGGCATAATTTGGTGCGCCAGCCACTGATTTTTCATAAAACATAAAATCTTCTGTGATTTTTGTTTCGCTTTCGATAATCCAATCGTTCGGTTTTGCATCGGTGATTTTTCCGATGATGAACATTTTGCCTTTGTGAGGCACTAATGCCGCTAATTCTTCATGTTCTATGGTCATTTTTTCTCATCTTCTATTATACAAAAATTACATTGTTCGCCAATCCACGCCGTTTTTTCCGACGAAGACTTGCACTGTGCATTTTTGTTTTCCGCAGTGTTCGGTAAAAAATACAATATCCGTGCCGTATTCGCTCATTATATCGTCAGGGTGGTAGTGAGTCGAGAATTTTGATTCTGTGCCGTCAAATGTGCATCGTCCCAACGCTGAATGCATTTTGATTAAATCTTCTGTCGCGGCGAAGTATTTGTCCATATGCTTTTCGGTGAATCGTTCTTTCACGAATTCAAGCTGAAGTTCCTCGATTTTTTTATCACTCGTGTGCTCCGCAGAAAAATTATCGTGCGAATTCAAGAATTTACGGACAGCTTCTCGGTCTGAAAATTTCTTCAAGAATACGCTTGGTGTTTCTTTGAGAACATGCAGAACTGAATTGAACCATGCAACTGCCCGTCCTTTTGTATAAAACAAGTTTGTGGCTTCTGCAAGTTTTTTTGCCCGTGCTAAATCGGCTTCGTTAAAAGTGGGGGTTTTTAAAACATGATACGGGGGAATTTTTTCCCAGTTTAAGCCGAACCCAGCCGCATCATCGTGCAAATCTGTTCCGGGAAGCACACTCAGGCAAAAAAGTTCAAGATTATTCGGGTAAAGGCTCAGCGCAAAGTCGATGCTTTCACAAAATCCTGCAAAAGTATCGCCGGGAAGTCCGTAAATCAAATCAAATCCGAATGTAACGCCTGCCTCATTTAAAAAGCCGATGTTTTTGATGAATTTTTTCTTGTCGAGTGTTCGATGGACATTTTTTAGGACTTCGGGATTTGCGCTTTGTAATCCGATTTGCAGGCAGCACGGAACTTGCGAAAAGGCATAGGCAAGCTCTCGGTCGATGAATTCTGCGCGCGCCTCAAAATAGAAAAACATGCCGGGTGCTTTTTTTTCGATTGTCTTGAGCATTTTGAGTGCCCGTTCTTTGCTTGCGTTGTAGGTAGGGTCAAGAACAAAGACTTGTGCGATTTTTTTCCGTGCGAAAAGCTCAATTTCTTTTTCAAGCCGTTCCATCGGAAAATAAGCGATTTTTTTCTCGCCCTTTGATTCGTAGCAATATGAGCATTTAAATGGGCAGCCGCGTGCAAGTTCCCAGAGTGCGCCTCCGTATTTTGAAGGGTCAAGCGTGCCGTCAAGATATGGAGAAGCCGTCATGTCAGGAGGAAGCGGGCATGCGCGGGCAATTTCGTTTGTCTGAGCCCCGCTCTGTGCGGAAGCTGTATATACGCCTTGTATGTCGATTTTTTTACCCTTTGCAAGCGAATCTACTAATTCGACCATCGCACGCTCGCCTTGTCCTGAAATCATAAAATCAAAGTTGTGGAACGAAAGCGGATCTGCCGTGACTTCAGGTCCTCCTGCAATACAAATGCTGTTCGGGAGCATTTTTTTGAGCGTTGTGCAGGTTTTTTCAAGAATCAGACGGTTCCACACATAAACGCTGAACGCAATGAAATCAGGTTTTTTAGAAGCAAGTTGGTTTGCAAGGAACTGCGCGATTGCGTCATCTCCGCCCGATTTTTTTGCGCTGATAATTTCATCGTCTTCAAGTGAAAAATCTATGAGCGAAACGGAGACTGCATTTTTTGTGCGGGCATCTGCCTTTAGTGCGCTTGCAATGCAGGCAGCACCCAACGGCAGGCCTTGTGGAGATGTTTCTACTAAAAGAGTGGTGCAGATAAGGGATTTCATCCTTCAACAGAGTATCACAGATATAAAAATCGTGAAAGTATATCGAAAAATTCAATTTTTTTTATTATTTTCTAAAAAAATATTTTAAAAAATTCTGAACATGTGGTAAAATAAAACGATAGTATTTAAAAATATTTTCGGAGCAAAAAATTTGGAGCAGAGATTAAATCAACGCAGAATCAGTGACATCAACTTCATCATTGACAAAGATTTAAATGTCAAAGATGGCAACCGTTCGTTTCTCAATCTTCTTCATAAAACCGATTTTGATGTAAATATTTCATATATTCTTGAAGAGTCAGACGCTAAGAATCTTCGGTTTTATCTTGCGAATTTTGACGACAATCTCCCCACGCACAATTTTATCGCGAACATCAAGCCGCACGAAAATTTCATTTCCTGTATTTTTACGATTGTCAGGCACGGCGAAAATTTCAAAGTCATCATCGAAGAGCTTTCTTATTCCCGCTCGCTTTTGGACAGAGCACTTCTTGAAAGCCGCGAATTCACCGCTCTTTTGCAGAATTTTGACGCTTACTATTTTAGTTTCGACGGGCACACGGTTATCCTTAAAAACACAAAGGATTTAACGGTTCTGGCAAAATGCTCGCTGCAGGATTTCCGCGAATTCTTTACAATGACTTTTAAAATCGACCTCACGCATCACGACAGCAATTCGCAGTTTGAGGCCATGCTTGAAGACTTGGAGAATTTTGCTTCCAATAAATACTATTCTTTCCTTCAGACGAATAAAAAACTGGTCACCGTTCACACGCTCAAAACAAGTACTCGTTCAAGTTCGCTCATCGTTGGCAGCGTTCAGATGAGCAAAAAAACAGACATCGCCACAAATTTATACAATGAGCAAAAAGACGGCCTTACCGGGCTGTACAACAAAAAGGCCATCACGGAAATGGCAATCAAAAAAATCAATGAGGACAAAAATCCGTGTTCCCTCATGATTATCGATGTCGACAAATTCAAAGAATGTAACGACACCTATGGTCACATTTTTGGCGACCGGGTTTTGGTTGCTGTCTCCACATGCATTCAAGATGCAATAAAAGGCGTGGGCATGGCAGGCCGAATCGGTGGCGATGAATTCTTAGTCATTCTTGACCGCACCACAGAAGACGACATCCGAAATGTCACACGCAATATCCGCACGGGAATCCAATGGAGCATCACGAATGTCGAACCGGGCTCAATCGTCACTTGTTCGATTGGAATCGCAAAATTCCCGGAACAGGCAAAGAATTACGATGAGTTGTTTGAATTGGCGGATAAATGCTTGTACATCGCAAAATACCGCGGACGAAACTGTTACATCATCTATAAGCCCGAAATTCACGATAAGATTCTGATTGAAAATCAGCAGGTTGATGATCGGGTCGCTTCTGGCTTGTACTTTCAGGAAAATGTCACCGCCCAAATGGAGATTTTTACCTTGCTCAATAAGCTCAGGCGGGGAAGCGCACGCTCTATAAAAACTGTTTTGCGAAAAATGCTTGCCTATCTGAGAATCAGCAAAATCTCTGTGTATAACGAAAATTTTGAGCTTGCCTATATCGTCGCAAAAGATAAAAAAGATACGGTTGATGCGCGTACTGGACACTTGAACAGCAACTATTTTACCTTTTTCAACGAATTCGGTTTCCTGCATTTTGACAATGTGAATGTCCTCAACTCAATCGATGGAAACCGCTACGAAATTTACCGCTCAAATGGAATTGCTTCAACAATCGAAGTGATTTGCAAAGATAAATCTGGAAAAATAACGGCCTTTATCTGCTTCGATTTGTACAAACCAGCCCGTGCATTTAAAAACGAAACAATCACCCAAGCCCTCATTTGGGCAAAGATGATAGCAAATAAATTGTAAGGAATCAAAATGAAAGTTTTAGTAATCGGTAGCGGTGGTCGCGAGCACACAATCGCATGGCGACTTGCCCTGTCAAATTCTGTTTCAGAAGTTATTTGCGTGCCAGGTAACGGTGGTACGGCACACGAGGCAAAATGCCGCAATATTGACCCCAAAGATAATCCCGCGTTGGCAAATCTTTCGCTGAATGAAGCGGCGGTAAGCGTTGCCAAGTCAGAAAAAGTCGAATTTGCCGTCATCGGGCCAGAAGATCCGCTCGCAGAAGGAATCGCTGATTCTCTGTGGGCGGCTGGTATTCCGACTGTTGGACCAAAAGCAAAAGGCGCGGCACTTGAAGCGTCAAAAGATCTTTCAAAAATCTTTATGCAAAAATATGGCGTGGCGTGCGCTGATTCAAAAACCTTTACAAACAAAGAAGAAGCTCTTGCGTATGTTCGGCAAAAGGGTGCTCCTATTGTCATCAAGGCGGACGGCTTGGCGGCGGGAAAGGGCGTTGTTGTGGCAAAAACGCTTGCAGAAGCCGAATCTGCCGTAGAAGAACTTACGGCAAATCTTGGAGATGCAGGCAAAAAACTCGTTATCGAAGAATACTTGCAGGGCGTAGAAATTTCCGTGCTCGCGGCGGTGAGCGTTACTGAAGAAAGTGCAAAGAACGGAACGGCGTGCATCAAGGCATTCTTGCCCGCCCGTGACCACAAAAGATTGCTTGACGGTGCGAAAGGCCCCAACACGGGTGGCATGGGTGCGGTTTGTCCGCTTGAAGATGTCACTGCTGAAACAATAGCTGCTTTTGATGCGAACATTTTGCAGCCTACGCTCAAAGGCTTGATTGCCGAAAAAATGGACTATCGCGGTTTTATTTTCTTTGGACTTATGATTACAAAAGACGGCCCCAAAGCGTTGGAATACAATGTTCGCTTGGGTGATCCCGAAACACAGGCAGTTTTGCCGATGATGGATTTTGATTTTGCCGAGCTCTGCAAGGCGATTATGACGGGTACGCTGAATTCATTCCAGCTGAACTGGAAATCAGGCTTTCAAGTCGCTCCCGTTGCCGTAAGTGGCGGGTATCCGCTCAAATACGCAAAAGGCAAAGTCATCACACTTGCAAACAGCGTGATTTCTGATGCGGGTGCAAAAATCTTTATCGCGGGTGCAATCAATGACCGCCGTGCAAAAACTCCCACGCTTATCACGAGCGGAGGGCGCGTTCTTGCTTGTTCTGCGCATGGCGCAACATTTGATGAAGCCTGGAAAAAGGCATATGAGGCAATGGATGGCGTTCAGTTTGAAGGCATGTTCTATCGCAAAGACATCGGCCTTCCTGGAGCTGCAGAAAGCAACTAATAAATGACAGACAATAAAAAGGAGGATACTATGAAAAAAACAAAAAAATTGGTTCTGGGAGGAGTCCTTGCGGGGCTTCTTGCAGGAGTGGGCTTTGTTTCTTGCAAAGAGTCATCGTCTCAGCCGAGCCGGGACATGACGCCTTCTGCCAGCTGGAATCTCTACATTCCGGGCAAAGGAAGCAAGAAGGATGTCGTTGCTGACCTCGAAAAATCAGGGTGGAGGCTCAGTGACAACTACAAAGAGCATTTTACGCTCGTTGATGGCAGCATTAACAAAAAGAAAGTGCTCAAAATCAACACGCTTGACGGCAAAAATGACGCGATTGCGCTTCCGCTTTCAGGAAACGAAAAAAAAGTCACGCTCATTTTCCGTGCGCAGGGTGCAGTCGATCCTGACAATCCACAGACTCCATACGGCATTTTCTTCGCGTATTTGCAGAACGGCGCATATCAGTCAATGCTCCGTCATAATGCGTCAAATCAGATTAAAGGCTCAAAATCAATGGTTCGCCTCACATCTGACGGCACTTCAAAAGGAACAAAACTCAACATCGTTTCTGACTGGCATGAATATCGCTTTGTGTGGGATATTGAATCTCCCGAAGCTATGACGGCGCAGTGCTACATCGATGGAAAACTCTTCCATTCTGATACATGCAAAAAAGTCAATTTCGCTGATACGATGACAGAATTGAGCTGGGAAACAATGGAAGGACCCGGCAATTACCTCGAATTTGGTGAAAATGACGGCTCAACAAACGGATTCGGTCGCTATGCATATCTTCTTACCATTCTTGATGAAGATGTCAGCGATATTTCAACCGAAGACTTAGGCAAAAAACTTGGTGTAGACCTCACTTCTGATCCTGTTACAAGCGATCCAGGCCCGACAAGTCGCCGACCTGCTAAAAAACCAGCGGAAATCAATATCAGAGGTGAAGAAATCGGTCGTGATGCAGATTGGGAAGACCCATGCACGATTGAAAACGGCACGCTCAACCTCGACGAACTCCAGACAAGCTGGGCAAAAGTTGAAAAGGTCATGCGAAATCCTGCTACACCAGATATGAATTTTGCCGCAGTCGTTGACGCAACGGGCGCAGACGGCGCATACAAAACAATCGCTGAAGCAATCGAAAAAGTTCCGTCAAATTCTGCAATCAAAATCATGCCGGGAACCTATCAGGAAAAACTCTTGATTACAAAACCGGGAATCTCGCTCATCGGTACAGACCCTGCCAAAACAATCATCTACGGCTACGAAGCTGACACGGGCGGAATCAACGGAAATCTTCTCGTCGAAGTCAATCTTCTTCCACAGGGAACAAACACGGAGCCGGGTGCTGCCGCTGCAATTCCAGAAGAGCCGGTCGAAAATTGCTACTTTAACGCAGTGAACCTCACTTTCTACAACAAGGGCGCGGAATGGAACAAACTCTGGGGTGGCTCAGAACGACGCTCAATTGCGCTTGCGCTCAAAGGCGTGGATAAATCATACATCGATAACTGTGTGTTCCTCGGTCAGCAGGACACGCTCTACTTCCGCTCAGGCCGCGTTTACATGAAGAACAGCTATGTCGAAGGCGATGTTGATTACATCTGCGGTGGTGCGACGGTCGTATTCGACAACTGCCACATCTTCTCACTCAAATACAACAACGGCGCAATCATCGTTGCGGCGGCGGGTGCAGACACAGGCTATAAATCAACCGCCCAGTACGCAAACGGCTATGTCTTCAAAGATTGTATCATCGAAGGTCACGAAGCCCTTGAAGACAACCCGGACGGAAAGCAAGTCACGCTCGCACGCGGCACATGGGTCGGTGGATCTGCAACGGGCGACACAAATGTCGGAAAAACGGTGTACTTAAACTGTCAGATTTCAAAAGCTGTGAACACAAGCCCGTGGAAAGACTGGGATAGCGTGAATACTGCCGAAAAAGCGTTCTTCCGAATCCAGAACATGACTGGAGACGGTGCCGACATAATTGAACATGCCGAAGAACTTACTTCCGATGAATTCAAACTCTACAGCAATATTGAAGCAGTTTTGGGATTCGCACCAGAGTTGTAAAATACTGCAATTTTTGAATTGAGCGCAGAACTCTCATAAAACTCAATTGAAACGGACGCGTTATTGCGATACATAGGATTCCTATTCCGTTTCTTTTGAGTTTTTTTAGTATTAGTCTCCATTTGTATAAACTTCAGAATTTTGATAGAATATCTTCATGGATTTATTGAAGAAACTTACAGAATTAGATGCTCGTTTTGTCGAAGTGAACGAGTTAGTGCAAGACCCCGATTTGGTGAAAGACCAGAAAAAATACAAAGATGTGATGCGTGAACACGGATTTTTGACGGCTGTTTTGGAAGTCGGAAACGAGTACCGAAAGTGCTTGCAGGGAATTGAAGACGCAAAAATGATGATTACGGCAGAAGACGATGCCGAAATGAAGGAAATGGCTCGTGAAGAGCTTAAAGAACTCGAAGAAAAAGTTCCCGAACTAGAAGAACAAATTAAGCTCAAGCTGATTCCGCCAGATCCGCTTGACGAAAAAAACATCATTTTGGAAATCCGCTCGGCGGCGGGCGGAGACGAGGCTTCGCTTTTTGTGCGCGATATGTGGGAAATGTACATTCATTTGTGCGAGCGCAAGGGTTGGAAGTATGAGAATGTCGAGGCTCAGGAAACTGAGGTCGGTGGATTCAACAAAATCGTTACGCAGATTACGGGAAAATTCGTGTACGGAACACTTCGTTGGGAAAGTGGCGTTCACCGAGTTCAGCGCGTGCCTGCAACGGAAAGTCAGGGGCGGTTGCAGACTTCTACTGTTACGGTGGCGGTTCTGCCCGAAGCTGAGGAAGCTGATGTCAAAATCAATCCGGGCGATGTGCGCGTGGATGTCATGCGTGCGGGAGGACCGGGCGGCCAGTGCGTCAACACGACGGATTCTGCCGTGCGTCTCACCCACATTCCCACGGGAATCGTCGTCATTCAGCAAGACCAAAAATCTCAGATTAAAAACAAGGAAAAAGCGTGGGAAGTGCTTCGCGCGCGCTTGTTCGACTTTGAGCAGAGTAAGTTGGATGCCGAACGAAGCTCCGCGCGAAAAAGCATGGTCGGAAACGGCGACCGAAGCGAGAAAATCCGCACCTACAACTATCCGCAAGACCGCGTGACTGACCATCGAATCAACCTTTCGCTCCACAACTTGCCCGGCTTCATGATGGGCAACATGGATGAAATGCTCGACGCGCTCAATGTGTACGCTAAGGAAGAGGAATTTAAGGCGTTGGAAGCATAGACTGGCTTGGTTTAAATAGCAATTTTATACTAAAATAACATATTACTATGGGGGACAAAATGAAAATCGCTCTTATCAATGAAAATTCTCAGGCGGCAAAAAATGCCATTATTTACAATGCGCTCAAAAAGGTTACTGATGCGCACGGATTTGAAGTCGTGAACTACGGAATGTACTCTTCTGAGTCTCCGTCGCTCACTTATGTTCAGAATGGAATTTTGGCGGCGACGCTTCTTAATGCAAAAGCCGTTGACTATGTAATCACAGGTTGTGGAACAGGCGAAGGCGCAATGCTTGCTTTGAACAGTTTTCCTGGAGTCATTTGTGGTCATGTTGCGACTCCGCTCGATGCATACACATTTGCTCAGATTAATGATGGAAATGCTATTTCAATTCCGTTTGCGCTCGGTTTTGGTTGGGGCGGAGATTTGAATCTTGAATACATTTTTGAAAAATTGTTCTCAGAGCCAAGCGGTCAGGGCTATCCGCGTGAACGGGCAGAGCCAGAGCAGAGAAATAAAAAAATCCTCGACGGTGTTCGTGAAGTTGCCTTCAAGCCATTCGTCGAAATCCTTGAAAATCTCGATAAAGAATTGGTAAAAGGCGCGTTCTCTGGCGAAAAATTCAGCGATTTGTTCTTCCGCGATTGCAAAGATGAAAAAATTGCTGCTGCCGTAAAAAAATTGATGGCGTAATGTATGTCAAAGAAAAGCGAAGTAAAAAAGGCCGAATGGTTCGAAAAAGAAGATTTTTGGAACAATTACGGCCCGATTATGTTTGATACTGCTCGATGGGCAGAGGCTCCAACGGTTGCAAAAAGCGTGTGCAAAATTGCAGGGCTTGGCAAAGGCTCAAAAATTTTGGACGCAGGCTGTGGTCCAGGACGAATCAGCGTGGAGTTGGCATCTCTCGGACTTGAAGTTACAGGTGTCGATTTGATTCAAAGTGAGCTTGATGCCGCCGCCGAAAGCGCAAATGCCGAAGGCGTGGACTTGGAGCTTATCAAAGCAGATTTGCGCACATTCTCCACTGAAAAAAAATTTGACTGTGCGATAAATTTATATACTTCGTTTGGATATTGCGACACAATTGATGAAGATGCACAGATTTTAAAGTCGATTTTTAATTCACTGCGTGACGGCGGATTTTTCATTCTCGAAAACATCAGCCGTGAAATCGCTATCAAAAATTTTACCGAAGGCGAATGGTTTGAGCGGGCAGGAAAAACCGTTCTTACCGATTTTAGCGTTGTGGGGGCGTGGGAAGGCTTGCGTTCCCGATGGATTTTGATTGATAACGAGTCTGGCGAGCGAATTGAGCATGAATTTGTTCAGCGGTTGTATTCTGCGGTTGAGCTCAAAAGAATCATGCTGAGAATCGGCTTTACATCTGTGGAAATATACGGTGACTTCGATTTTTCGCCGTATAACCAAAATGCGCGTACTATGGTAATCGTTGCCCGAAAATAAATCAGTGGATAAAAATCAGATTTTTCTATATACTGCATGATATGGAACTAAAAGAGCTTTACAGAGAAATCCTAAACGAACATAACATACATCCCGTGCATAAATTTGATTTTGCCGAAGCTAATCTTTCGTTGCAGGGCGTAAATCCGAGTTGTGGCGACAACATTACTTTAAAACTCAAAACAGAAAATGGCAAAATCACTGACGGAGCTTTTTCTGGCAGTGGTTGTGCGATTAGCCAGGCAAGCGTTGATATGATGCTTGACTTAATCATCGGTAAAGATGAACGAGAAGCGTTGCGACTCTGTGAAATCTTTATGGGGATGATTCAGGGAACTGTTTCTGATGAGCAAATCGAAGAGCTTGACGAAGCAAGTGCGTTGCGAGAAATACAGCATATGCCTGCCCGCGTAAAATGCGCTGAACTTGGCTGGCGCACCATGAAGGAAATGCTTGGGCTTAAAAAAGACACTGCGACCGCACATGAAAATCATGCCGATTGTCCGGTAAATTAGACCGCGCTGAGTTCTTCTGGTTTTCTAATCACAAAATCGGCTTTGTATTCTGCAAATTCTTCTGGAGAGCCATAGCCCCACAAACACGCGCAGCACGGGATTTCGTTTTCATGCGCCCCTATAATGTCGTGTTTGCGGTCGCCAATCATTAAAATCAAGCCGTTCTGCCGCTCTTCTTCAAGACACGCCTCGTCAACGACATATCTGATAACTTTTGCCTTTTCGCTCCGTGTCTCCTCAATATCTGCTCCGCCCACGAATTCAAAAAAGTGCGCCAGGTCGAATTTTTCAAGGATTCGGTTCGTGTAGATTTCGGGCTTGCTCGTCGCCACAAAAAGATGCTTTCCCTGCGATTTGAGGCGAGTGAGCGTTTCGCGGATTCCCTCGTACACTGAATTTTCAAAAAGTCCTTTCTCACTAAAATATTCGCGGTACTTTTTCATCGCCTCCCGCGCCTTTTCGCTCGAAAATCCAAACAATTCCTGAAACGAGTCCATGAGTGGCGGCCCGATGAATTTGCGCAAAGTCGAATCGGGAACATCGATGATTCCGTATTGAGCCAACGCATAGCGGGCGGAATTCATAATCCCCGGCGCAGACTCCGTGAGCGTTCCGTCCAAATCGAAAAAGAGATATTTGTAAGAAGAGAGCGGTTTCATATGGATATGATACAGTTTTTGAAGAAAAATTTGAACTGCGGTGTTTTTGATTTTTTGCACTTGAATTTTCGTGCAATTGATGTATAATCTAGATTAAATTGAATGCAAACGAGGTAATTTTATGGCACAGGCAAATTTGACAATCCGCATAGACAATACAGACAAAAAACTTTTTTCAGACATCTGCAAGAGCATGGGGCTTACCGTTTCTGCGGCGTACAATGTTTTTACAAAAGCCGTCATCCGAAACCGAAGAATTCCCTTTGAAGTGGCAGCCGAAAATGATGACGGTTTCTACAATCCCGCGAATATTAAGCATTTGGAAGAACAGGTAAAACTGTACAACGAAGGAAAAATGAAATTCGTTACCAAAACGCTTGAAGAATTGGAGGAAATGGCTAAATGAAAATTCAGTTCAATGAAGCGGGATGGGGGCAATTTCAATATTGGCTTGAACAGGATAAAAAAACGCTTAAGAAAATAAACAAACTTCTCGCTGATATTTCAAGAAATGGTAATTCGGGAATCGGGCACCCAGAGCCACTTAAAGGAAATCTTTCAGGGTTTTGGAGTCGCGAAATCGATGAAAAAAACAGGCTCGTGTACAACATCGTCGATGATGTGATTACGATTATCCAATGCAAAAATCACTACGAAGATAAATAAGAAATAAGAAGTATGAGGTATGAGAATATGGTTTGCTTCATATTTCATACCTCTTTGCTTCATAATTAGTGATGGAAAAGCCTTATTCCGTTGAAGCACATGACCATGTTGTACTTGTCTGCGGTTTCGATTACTTGGTCATCGCGCACGCTTCCGCCTGGCTGGGCTACGACTGTAACGCCGCTCTTTCGTGCACGCTCGATATTGTCTCCGAACGGGAAGAATGCGTCGCTTCCGACAGCGACATTCGTGTTTTTAGAAAGCCATTCTTTCTTTTCTTCGCGGGTGAACACGGCAGGCTTTACCTTGAAGAGCGTCTGCCATTTGCCTTCCGCAAGGACATCTTCGTATTCTTCGCCAATGTAGACATCGATTGCGTTGTCTCGGTCGGCGCGCTTGATTCCGTCAACGAACTGCAAGCCCAAAACCTGCGGTGACTGACGAAGCCACCAGTTGTCTGCCTTTTGACCTGCAAGGCGCGTACAGTGAACTCTGGACTGCTGCCCCGCTCCGATTCCGATTGCCTGACCGTCTTTTACATAGCAGACTGAATTTGACTGCGTGTATTTGAGCGTGATGAGTGCGATAATCAGATTGTGCTTGTCGTCTTCGCTCAAATTTTTGTTCTTCGTGACGATGTTTGAAAGGCACGATTCGTCGATTTTAAGGAAATTGTGACCTTGCTCGAATTTTACGCCGAATACCTGTTTGACTTCGGTTGCGGGCGGAACATAGGCAGGGTCGATTTTGATGATACAGTAATTTCCGTTCTTTTTTGCCTTTAAGATTTCAAGTGCCTTTGCTGAATATGACGGCGCGATAATTCCGTCAGAAACTTCTTTTTTGATTAAAAGGGCAGTCGCTTCGTCACATTCATCGCTCAGAGAAATGAAGTCGCCGAAACTGCTCATTCGGTCGGCACCGCGAGCTCTTGCATACGCACAGGCAAGCGGGGTGAGCTCAACGCCGTCAGTGAAGTAAATCGCTTTGAGAGTGTCGTTCAAAGGTTTACCAACTGCTGCTCCTGCTGGGCTTACATGCTTAAAGCTTGTTGCAGCAGGGAGATCCGTCGCTTCTTTTAATTCTTTTACGAGTTGCCAGCCGTTCAACGCATCAAGCAAATTGATATATCCTGGTCTTCCGTTTAAAACTTCGATGGGAAGATCGCCTTCATCTACAAAAACTTTTGCAGGCTTTTGATTCGGATTGCATCCGTATTTCAGTTCAAGTTCTTTCATATCGCACAGAATAGCAGAAAAACACAATGCTTTCAATGATTAGGCAAAACATCGACTTTCAAAATGCAGATAATTTAGGTATAATCAAATCATGTCCAATTTTATCGATGAAAACACGCTTTTTGTTCTTGATTCGTACGGTTTGATTTACCGCGAATATTTTGCTTTTATTTCCAGACCGCTCACCAATTCCCGCGGTGAAAATATTTCTGCGGTGTTCGGATTTTTCCGCAATTTGCTCACGATTTTAAAAACATATTCACCTCGTCACATGGTCGCGGCGATGGATTCAAAAACGGCGACATTCCGACATGAAATGTACGCTGAATACAAGGCGACCCGCCCCAAAACGCCAGAAGATTTGCACGCGCAGATTCCGTGGATTGAGGATATTCTTGAAACGCTCGGAATCAAAGTGCTCCGCCAGGATGGTTACGAAGCCGATGATGTGATTGCAACGCTGGCAAAAAAATGCGAAGCGGAAGGTCGGCATTGCATTATTTTGAGCGCAGACAAGGATTTACAGCAGCTTACGAACAGCCACATTCACTGCATGAAGCCCGATAAAACGCAGATTTGGGCAGAACTTGATGAAGCAGGCGTTGAAAAAGACTGGGGCGTTCCTGCCTCAAAATTGCTCGATTTGCTTTCGCTCATGGGTGACACGGCGGACAATGTTCCCGGCGTAAAAGGCGTTGGTCAAAAAACAGCCGTCAAACTGCTTGCAGAATACGGCTCGCTTGAAGGTATTTACGAGCATACTTCAGAAATTAAAGGCGCGATTGGCGAAAAAATCCGTGCGGATAAAGAAAACGCTTTCTTCTCAAAAAAACTGATTACTCTCTGCACCGATGTTCCTGATTTGTGTGATTTAGGCGAGTGTTGCACCACAGAACTCAACTTTGCCGCCGCCGCTGACAAAATGGCTGCCCTAGAAATCCGAGCCATTGCCCGCGACTACAGAAATGTGGCGAAAGAACATGGTCAGGGCGGGGATGCTGATTTAGGCGGATTGTTTCAACAAAGAGATTCTGACATTCGTCAGAATGACATTAGTCATGTTGAATCAACTGGTCATGCTGAATTCATTTCAGCATCTCAAAATTCAGAGATTCTTCGCGTTGCTCAGAATGACACTCACGCAATCCAAAAAAATCACGGCGACTATCACGCAATCACTGATGAAGCGGAGCTTGCCTCGTACATCGAAAAAATTCTTTCATCCGACCATCCTGTCTTTGCGTTTGACACCGAAACCGATTCTTTAGACACAGCAGAGGCAAATCTTTTGGGCTTTTCGCTTTCCTACGAAAAGGGGAGCGGCGTGTATGTTCCGATTGCAACGGGCGGCGACTTGTTCAGCGAAAGTGTGGGCGTGAGCAAAAAGGCTGCACTTGAAAATCTCAAAAAATTGTTTTACGAGCCAAAATGCCTCATCGTCATGCACAACGCCAAATTCGACCTCAAAGTGCTGGATTCTCAGGGCTTCATTCAGATTTCCGACTGGCTTGGTGAAGACACAAACACGGCTCGCATTGCCGACACAATGATAGCGGCTTGGTTATTGGAAAGTGACCGAAGCGGAAAGGCTGCGTACTCGCTCGAATATCTTTCAGAAATTCATTTGCATTTAAAAGGCACTGAATACGATGAAATTGTTCCCAAAGGAAAGACATTTGCTGACGTTCCTCTTGAAACTGCCACCGCATATTCTTCCGAAGACTCTGATTTTACCTTGCAGTTGTGGAATCACTTTGAACCAAAATTGCGCTCTGAAAACCTGCACGACCTTTTCTTCAACATGGAAATGAAAGTGCTCCCGATTTTGGCGCACATGGAAATCAACGGCATTCATGTAGATTCTCGCTACCTTGCCGATTACGCCGTCGAGCTAAAAAATCAGATTTCGCAAACTGAAAAAGAAATTTTCGCCCTCGCAGGACACGAATTCAACATCGCCTCGCCAAAGCAGCTGGGCACGGTTCTTTTTGAGGAGAAAAAACTTCCTGTCGGCAAAAAAACAAAAACTGGCTATTCCACAGACACGACGGTTCTTGAAGAACTTTCCGAACTCGACCCGCTCCCCGCAAAAATCCTTGAATATCGCGCGAACGCCAAACTGCTCTCAACCTATGTCGAAACGCTTCCGGAGCAGGCGGATTCAAACGGACGAGTCCACACCAGTTTTATGCAAAACGGCACGGCAACAGGCCGCCTTTCTTCAAAAGACCCGAATTTGCAGAATATTCCCGTGCGAAGCGAAGAAGGCAGGCGAATCCGAACGGCATTTACCGCCACAAACGGCAGCGTTTTGATTTCAGCGGACTACGCGCAGATTGAACTTGTCGTGCTTGCCCATTTGAGCGGCGACAAAAACTTGTGCGCGGCATTTGAAAACGAAGTCGATGTGCACAAATCCACCGCGAGCCTCATTTACGGCGTTCCGATGAACGAAGTTACTCCCGACATGCGCCGAAACGCAAAAACGCTCAACTTTGGGCTGATGTACGGCATGGGCGCATTCTCGCTCGCAAAAGATTTGAAAATCGGGCGAGGACAGGCAAAAGAATTCATCGACAATTATTTTGCCGTGTATGCAGGCGTCAAAGATTTTTTTGACAAAACCGTGCGGCAGGCAGAAGAAAACGGCTACATCACCACGATTTCAGGTCGCCGCCGAAAAATCAACGCCATCAATAGTCGTAACAAAATGGAAAAAGAAGGAGCCATCCGCGTGGCAAAAAATTCCCCGATTCAAGGAAGTGCCGCCGACATCGTAAAACAAGCAATGATTGATGTGACGAGTGCGCTCAAAAAAACAGAGTCGCCCGCCCGCCTTTTGCTCCAAGTCCACGACGAACTCATTTTTGAGTGTCCCGACGACGAAAAAACAATCACCGACACCATCGCACTCATACGCGACAAAATGGAACACGCCGTCCGCCTCACCGTGCCCTTGCGCGTTTCAATCGAATGTGACAAAAACTGGGGGTGCTTTCATTAAATGAGCAATGAGCAGTTAGCAGTGAGCAATTCTGAAGGGGGAAGTCTCCCCCACGCTCCAACCGCTTACGCGTTTTCCGCTACCCCCTCTGCGGGGAGTTCCCCGCAACGCCCCCACATCATTTGCGTTACAGGGCAAATGGCGGCTGGGAAGAATTTTATTTGCTCGCAGTTGGAAAAAAAAGGCTTTGTTTCGCTCGACCTAGACAGTGTTGCCCACGAAGCGATTTTGCTTTGCACGCCACAGATTCTTGAAGCATTTTCAGCCATTGCCACATCGCGCGGGATTTCGCTTTTAAATGCAGACGGCTCGCTTAACCGCCGCGCACTTGGAAAAATCGTCTTTTCTTCACCTGAATTGCTTGCCCAACAGGAAGCGATTGTCTATCCAAAAATCATCGAACTTGTGAATCAATTTATAGAAGAAAATAGCGGCAAAAATGTGATTTTAAACGCGACCGTGCTTTTTAAAACACCCGCACTGCTTTCCAAATGCGAAAAAATCCTTTTTGTAAAGGCGAATTTTTTAAAACGGCTGTACCGTGCAAAAAAACGCGACAAATTGCCGCTTTGTCAAATTCTCGCCCGTTTTAAAAATCAAAAAAATCTGCTCGCTGAGTACCAAAAAACGGCAAATAAATTTCAAATTCCAATTGAGATAATTAAAAACTAAACAAATTCCCTCAAATTCCGATACTGAATGTATGGAACTGGAAAGAAAACTGTCTTTCCAAAGGGGATTTAATTATGGAACAGAAAAAAACACTATGGATTGTGGCCGCAACCGGCATTTTCCTTCTTGTTGTCGTGGGAGCGGCGTTAATTCTTTATTCGCCATCAGTTCAGCAACCGTCTGGGATTCAAGCAGGTTTTGACCCGGCTTCTGGTTGGATTAGCTCGACAAAACAAGGGGTAACTCCTCTTCCAGAAAATGGAATTACTTTTAACACAGAGACTCTATTGCAGGACGAAAAAAGCACGGAGCAGAAATCAAATTTAACTCCGTCTCCGTTCGCATCAAATGGCACAGCCTCTGATTCAGAAAACGGCGATAATGTTGTCAGAACGGATAAAGTAACGGTTATTTCTGACAATGCAACCGTTTACTCTAACGGAACCACAACAATCGACTTGAATTCGCTCAAATCTTCTTCTGGAAGCGGTATCGTTGCAAAAAATGAAATGACCGCGAATCAGATTAACACAAATCGACCAAAAGAAGTTGAAAATAAGCCCAAAGAATATGCGCCAGCGCCTGTTCAAGAAAATTACTACGCACCAGCTCCTGTCGCAAAAGCTCCTGCTCCCAAACCGGCAGCACCAAAGCCTTCGACGGTCGCAAAATCAACTTCGGCTAGTTCTTCAAAAACTGCGACAAAGGCTGCAACTGCTACAAAAGTCGCAAGCTCGGCAAAAAAAGCACCGGATTCATTCTGGGTTCAGGCTGCGGCATACACGAGCAAGCGAAATGCTGATGAAGCGCGAACGGCCCTTGAATCAAACAAGATTCCAAGTGAAGTGTTCACCTTTACAGATTCAAACGGAAAAACATTCTACCGTGTACGCGTGGGTCCGTATGTCACAAAAAGCGAAGCCGAATATTGGCAGACACGAATCGGCATGATTGACAAATTTGCTTCATCAAAGAGCGTAATCGTCAACACTGCAATAAATTAGGTCAAAAAAAATACGACATAAATCCTCCTTAATGAAAGAGCTGTCCATATCGGATGGCTCTTTTTTTCTAAAAAAAATACAAAAATTTTCAAAAAACGCATTTTTCCACTTGATTAGACAAAACAGACATCTTTTTGATTTTACTGACTTTCTTTAAAAAACAGATTGACATAAAATGAATTGGAATTTATTATTTTCACAAATAATAAAAAAACGCTACAGGTAGTGTCTTTTATGCCGAAAATTATGGTGTCAGACACTATGTAGGTTTTTGCAAAAAGTAAAAATCAATCATGTATGTCTGGAGGGGAAACGCATGAAAATCATTAAACGCAACGGTGAAGAAGTCGTATTCAACATTCAAAAAATCATCACGGCTATTTCAAAAGCGAACAACGAAGTTCCACCGTCGGATCGATTAGCGGGTACAACAATTGAAAGCATTGCACAGAATATCGAAAAACAGTGTGCTGCCGAAAATCACGAAATGAATGTCGAAGCGATTCAGGATTTGGTCGAAAAAGGAATCATGAAGGCCGGCGCATTCGACATCGCAAAAAAATACATCACCTACCGCTATCAACATGCGCTCATGCGACGAAGCAATTCCACCGACGCGCAGATTATGTCTCTTCTTGAATGCAACAACGAGGAAGTCAAACAGGAAAATTCCAACAAGAATTCCACCGTTGTTTCCGTTCAGCGTGACTACATGGCGGGCGAAGTTTCTAAAGACATTACCAAACGATTCTTGCTTGACGAAGACATTGTAAAAGCGCACGACGAAGGAATCATCCACTTCCACGACGCAGACTATTTCGCTCAGCACATGCACAACTGCGATTTGGTTAACCTCGAAGACATGCTCCAGAATGGCACTGTCATTTCTGGCACCAAAATTGACACGCCTCATTCATTCTCAACGGCATGCAACATCGCCACGCAGATTATCGCGCAGGTTGCTTCAAGCCAGTACGGCGGTCAGTCAATTTCGCTTGCGCACCTTGCTCCATTTGTCGAAGTGAGCCGCAAAAAGTTCCAGCGTGAGACCATGCGCATTGAAGAGCAGACGGGCGTAAAATTCAGCGATGAGCAGTTCAATAAAATCGTCGAAATGCGAATCCGTGACGAAATTACGCGCGGTGTTCAGACAATCCAATATCAGGTCGTCACGCTCATGACAACCAACGGTCAGTCTCCGTTCATCACGGTATTCATGTACTTGAACGAGGCCAAAAACGAGCAGGAAAAGGCCGATCTTGCCATGATTATCGAAGAAATGCTCAAACAGCGGTATCAGGGCGTCAAAAACGAAAAGGGATTTTGGGTCACTCCGGCATTCCCCAAACTCATTTATGTCCTCGAACCCGATAACATTGAGCCAGGCTCAAAATACTACGCGCTCACCGAACTTGCCGCAAAATGTACGGCTCGCAGATTGGTTCCCGATTACATTTCCGAAAAGAAAATGCTCGAACTCAAAGTTGACGACAACGGAAACGGTCAGTGCTACCCGTGCATGGGCTGTCGTTCGTTCCTCACCACTTATCTCGACAAAAACGGCAAACCAAAATATTACGGTCGCTTCAATCAAGGCGTTGTCACAATCAACTTGGTCGATGTGGCATGTTCTTCGGGCGGCGACTACAAATCTTTCTGGGAAATTTTCGACGAACGGCTTGAACTCTGCCACAAGGCACTTATGCGCCGTCACCAGCGATTGCTCGGCACTCCAAGCGATGTCGCTCCAATTCTTTGGCAGCACGGTGCGCTTGCCCGCCTCGAAAAAGGCGAAAAAATTGATAAGCTTCTCTTCGGCGGCTACTCAACGATTTCTCTCGGCTACGCGGGATTGTGCGAGTGCGTGCGCTACATGACAGGAAAGCCGCACACCGACCCAGATGCAACACCGTTCGCAATCGAAATCATGAAGCACTTGAACGCAAAATGCGCAGAATGGAAAGCAGCTTCAAACATCGCGTTCTCGCTCTACGGCACGCCGCTTGAGTCCACAACATACAAATTCGCAAAATGCCTCAAAAAACGATTCGGCGAAATTCCGGGCGTTACTGACAAAAACTACATCACGAACAGCTACCATGTGCATGTCACTGAGCCAATGGACGCGTTCACCAAACTCACCTTTGAAAGTCAGTTTCAGGAGCTTAGCCCAGGCGGGGCTGTGAGCTATGTTGAAGTTCCGAACATGGAAAGCAATATCCCTGCTGTCATGACTCTTCTCAAACACATCTACGAGAACATCATGTACGCCGAGCTCAACACCAAATCTGACTGCTGCCAAAAATGCGGCTACACGGGTGAAATCCAAATCGTCACCGACAGCGACAACAAGCTCATTTGGCAATGCCCGAACTGTGGCAACAAAGACCAGGCAACTATGAATGTCGCGCGTCGCACATGTGGTTACATCGGCACTCAGTATTGGAATCAGGGTCGCACGCAGGAAATTAAAGAGCGCGTGTTGCACTTGTAAGATTATGCAGGCTGCCTTTTACAGGCAGCCTTTTTTATTTGTCCAAAGAAATAAGTAAATCCATTTTCCAGTTGTTGTCGCCGATTCTGAGCGTGACTAAATTTCCTGTGCGGTCGGCCGTCAGTTCTGATTTTTGTGTAAGCTGGTACAGATACGAATATTCGTTTTCATAATCTTGGCTTACGGCAGGGGTGACGGAATATTTTGTGATTCCGTTTTCAGTTCGTTTTGCGCGGAAATAAAAATAAAATGTTTCGCTCCGCGCCTTGTTTTCGCTCATATATTTTCGGTCGCCAGTGAGCAAGAATGTTCCATCAGTTTCAAGTTCAGAAAAATAGATTTTTTTGCATGTCGCAAGCAAATCGTAGCCGTTTACATTGAATCGTAAGATTTTCGGCTCTTTTTTGGCGATATTCGAGAATGAATGTTCGGCATTCGCACGGTCGCTGAGACTTGCCGCAGTGTGTTCTCCTTCCTGTGCGCTCATCTGATTTTTAAGGCTCGTGAGTTCAGAAAGAATCGCTTTGAGCGTTTCTGAATCCGCCGTTTGTGCAGAGACCGTGTTTTGATTCAGAAGGCTTGCGTTTCCTTTTCCCAAAAGGCTTGAAACCTGTGAGAAAACTCCCAGATTACTGAGTGAAGAAATATCATCGGCGGTAAGTTGATTTAAAGAAGATGTGGCTGAATTCGCGATTTTGTTGAGATTTTGTGCGTTCGTGACAGCCTGTGTTTGTGTGCTTGAAGACGATGATGACGCTGTTTGAGATGCAGAATCTTGTGCGCTTGAAGCAAAAGTTGTGTTTTGAGAAGAAGTTTGCCTGCGGTTCAGATTCGGATTGTAAAAATCGCTCCGACCCGGCGTGTAAAATCCGCGCCCCACGCTCGGCATGGAGACAGACGGCATTTCTGGCATGGAAATGGAAGATTGTGCATTCCCGTTCGTGGTTTTTGCCTGCGCAAAGAGATGCTGAAACGAGTTCAGCATGACAAAGACGCACATCGCCATTCCGAGCGATTTGACTGCCGTCATTCCGAAGCAAGTTCGGAATCTCTTACAGCTGTTCCAGACTTTCTTCGACATACTGCAACCTCTGCTGCAAGGCTTCAATCGTCTTGGTGAGGCGATTCTTTTCTTTTTCGAGTTTTGCGCGCGGGTCATTGTTGCCACTTGCCTTTTTCATCAGTTCCGTCACCGTGTCGGGCGATTTTCCGCTCAAAATTTGCTGTGAGGCAGAATCTCTGTCTTCGCTTTTTTTGAGAGCGGCGACCTTTTTCATGTTGTCGAAACCGAGCGCAGGATTTACTTCGACCGCTCCGAGTTTTGTAATGTCTTTGGCAGAATTGCGCGGAAGGCACAGCACGCGGTCAAGATAATCTTCGTAGCGGATATTCGCCTGTTCGCAGAGTTTGTGCGCTTGGGCGAGCAATTTTCCGAATTCCTGCATGAGCTTTCCGTTCACTTCAATGTATTCTTTGCGGATTTTTTCGGTAAGTTCTTTGAGTTCGGGAGATTCTTCAATGTCGATTTTGTAGATGCCCAATTCTTCGGCTTTTTGAAGAAGCGTGTGAAACCTAGCCCAGAATGCCGCTGTATGCACCTTTGAGCCTTTCATCGGCAATTTTCCGCCCGTTTCGGCTAAAAATTCCTCAGTCAAAAGGTGGTGCGTGTATTCGTGAATCGCCGTGTAAATAAGCTGCATGTCCGTCTTGAAATTCTTGTTGTGCAGTAAAATTTCGTGTGTGTCTGGCTTATACAGTCCGTTCACGCACGTGCTTTCCTTGCCCGTCATTACAACGGTGAATTCCAAATCGGTGTTTTCTATTTGCAGCAGTTTTTGCTTGATTTCTTCGTTATCCATGTGCTACCTACTCTCTGTTCCATTCGCCCTGTTTTGTACTTGAAGCAGGAAAATAAGACCACAATCCTACATTTCCGAGTGAAGCAGAAGAACTTGAGGTTATGCTTGAAGCAAAAATAGTGCCCAAATATTCTTCGAGGGAAGGATCGACCGTCAAAACGGCACGAACTTCATAGTACGATGATAAGGTTGAAGCCGCATTTGTCGCAAAATCAGCAGTTCTCGCAGTGGGAACGCCTGAACCTGAATTTTCCCACGGTGTATGCACGATTCCGCTGTCAGTTCCTGCAAGCAAGTAATCAGAAGTTACCGCAAGAGAGTAAATCGTATCACAACTTAAATCGACCACATTCCAAGTAGAAGCGTCTGTTGAATAGTGCACATTGTCGCTCGTGCAATAGTACAGGTAGGTCGCTTCATCGGTAAGTGTTTCGTTTGTTGTCATTGCATATGCAGAAGAAAAATAAACGCTTCCATTAAAATATGCGCAGGAATTTGCAGAAATGAGATTGCTTGAATTATTTTCGTCTAATGAAGTAAGAGTTGTTCCAACAGCATAAGATGAATCCGTTTTATAGACATATCCGCCAGAAAGATTGTCATTTTCATCTGCATCTAAAACCTTTGTAGTTCCATTCAACTCGTAAAGTTTTGACCCTAATTTAAAATACGCTTTTCGATTTGCATTTTTCGGAGTGTTTGTTGAAAGAATTTTTACAGCTGAACTTGAATACTCTCCTGACCAAATTGATTCCCACTCTTTTGAAGTAGTGTTATAGCACCAGAGAACTCGATTTGTCGGCACATTGTCACCGTCATCATCATCTTCGATTATTGAAGAAATGGCATAGAGATATTGTGAATCTGCGCCGATTGAATACACACGACCAGTGGGCTTTGTAAATGTTCCAAAACTAACTTTGCTGCTTGCGATTGATTTATAGAATGCTTTTTGGGTAACAGCACCTGTTTCATCAGTATCGTCGGTTACTTCAGTTCCTTCTGAATCATGCGTTGTGTCAATGCAGCGATAGTATATTTTACCAGGAGCAACGAAAACATACTCCAAGTCAACGGAATTTCCATCTGAAGCTTCTGTTTTCATTGTGTAACGGATAATATTTTGAATGTGACCAGACGCTTTTGCATCGGCAAGTTTTACTTCGTTTCGGATTTCATCAAAAATAACACCATGACAAGAAGAAAGAAACGACAGAAAAAAAAGTGAAAGCGAAAATAAAACGGATTTTTTTGAAATAAGATGTTTCATTGTTTTTCCTTTTTAGAAGTGATACCGAGCAGAAACTACGAGTGAACCAAACAGCCCGTAATCGTTATATTTTGAATTGTCATACCATTGTGGCATATACATGAAGTCACCTTCGATTCCAAACGACCAGCTTGGCGTTGCCCGAAAAAATACGCCTGCATCACCACGGAGAATAAGGCCTGGAAAATAGGTGCGGCTCAAATAGTTTTCCATTGCAATACCGATTCCAGCGGTGATGGGAAATTCAAATTTTTTGAATGTAGGCTGAATGGTTGTGTCGATGACCACAGGAATGTATGTGAAGATATTTTCGCCAATGGTGGGGTGATAGCCAAAGTACACATTTGCTCCCACAGCCCACCAGCTGGTAAGAAATCGATGATAACCGAGCATACCTGCGCCGCCTGTGGCAAGTTTGCCATCGTGATGGAGCGGAAAATCGCCTCCAAAATTGAGCGGGCAGGTTATCATAAGCCCGATTTTGATAAACTGATCACCAGGCTCGTTTAAATTGGTAGCTGATTTGATTGCAACATCTTCTGATTCTTGTTCTTCGGTTTGACCTTGCCCCTGATCGATGTCATCAGAAATATCAATGTCTCCGTTGTCTGGATTATCTTCTGCAAAAGCAATGCTAAAAGTCATAAAAAGCGCACAAAAAAGCGCAAGAAAGCGTTTCATAAATCCTCGTTATCTTTTAATTTTATCAAAAATACGGTATATTTTCAATTATCTATAAAAAAAAGAAAAAACATGCAAAGAGGTTACAAAATGAGTGCACAGATTATCGACGGAAAGCAGATTGCATTGGATGTTCGCGCGGGCGTGGCTGAAAAGGTCGCCGCATTGAAGGCAAAGGGAATCATACCGTGCCTGGCGGTCGTCCTTGTAGGCGAAAATCCTGCAAGTGTGAGCTATGTCACCGGAAAACGCAAGGCATTGGCTGAGGCTGGCATGGCGGACAAAAGCGTGGAACTTCCCGAAAACACAACCGAAGCCGATTTGCTCAAACTGATTGACGAACTCAACCGCGATGAAAGCGTGCACGGCATTTTGGTTCAGCTTCCGCTTCCGAAGCACATCAACGAAGACAAAGTGATTATGGCTATTTCTCCCGAAAAAGATGTTGACGGCTTCCACCCCGTGAATGTGGGAAATCTCGTGATTGGAAAAAAAGCCTTTCTCCCTTGCACACCGCACGGAATCATCGTTTTGCTTGAGCGAATGGGAATCGAAACGAGCGGAAAGCACGCCGTGGTCATTGGTCGCTCAAACATCGTCGGAAAGCCCGTTTCGCTCCTTCTCGCCCGAAAAGAAACGAACTGCACCGTCACAATCTGCCACACGGGAACTAAAAACATGGCAGAAATCACGCGCCAGGCAGATATTTTGATTGCCGCAAGCGGACACCCGCACACCGTCACCGCCGACATGGTAAAAGACGGCGCGGTCGTAATCGATGTGGGCGTAAACCGAATCCCCGACGCAAGCAAAAAGAGCGGATTCCGCCTCATCGGTGACTGCGACTTCGAGGATTTGAAAGAAAAAGCAAGCTTCATCACCCCCGTTCCCGGCGGAGTCGGCCCGATGACGATTGCGATGCTGATGTATAACACATTGGAAGCAGCGGAAAATAGGGCGTAGGTGGAACTAGTTTTGCACCGCTAAATCCTTGAAGATTGCCTTTAGCTCGTAGACAAACGAATACAAATCGTTAAACAACATTTCGTTGTCGCTCGCACATTTTGCGAAGAGCTGGAGGTTTTCTTCGTTGACTTGCTCCGTATTCTTTACATTCTTAATGACATCGTTGATTCCGCGTACATTGTTTTCGATAACGGAGCCAATTCGCCCGATGTTCATATTGCTGGATGCATTCGCTTCGCGCACAGAAGTGAATGTATTGAGCGTTTCTTCTGTTTCGCGAGCCAGATTTTCAAGGGCAACGGAATTATTGCGCGTGATTTTTTCGAGATTTGAAATTGAAGCAACCAGATTTTCAACATTGTGGTTGATTTCTTCTGATGTTTTGCTTGTGTCGCCAGAAAGTTTTTTGACTTCGTTTGCGATAACGCGGAAGCCTTTTCCCGCATTTCCAGCACGCGCAGCCTCAATCGAAGCATTGAATGAAAGCAAATTCGTCTGAGCCGAAATATTCTGAATGTCTGAAATCTGATTGGTAATTACTTTTGCCTGAGAAATCAAACTTTCAAACTGAGCGGCATATTTTTTCTGCTCCTGCTCAATTGCCTCAACGGACGCGCGGAGACTTTGAATAGCCTGCGCGATAGAACCCAGTCGCTGGATATTTCCTTCAACGCTTTCTGAAATCTGGCGGTTGCCCGCTTCCATTTCTGAAGTATCCTGCAAGAGTCGTTGCAATGCGTCCTGCTGCTGTTTTGCCGCTTGAGCCTGTGCCTCGCGGCTTTCAAGGTATTTTTTAAGGAAGTCGCCGCCGATAGCATCTTTTGCCAGATATTGAATCAAAGTTTCGACTACATCACTTCCGCTTTTTATAAGATTTACTGATTCCATGTTATTCTCCAATTACAACGCTGACCAATGTTTGATTACAGTGCACTCGCCCAATCTGCTCGCCGTAGCACGAGAATCCGCAGAATGTGGGGAATGTTTGCTGATACTTCCGAATGATATTGCCTGCAATGCGCATGCGATCAAACGCCATCGTTCGCGTGATACAGGTCATAAGGAGCGCAAATTTTGGATTTGGAATTGCCTGTTTGATTCCTTTGCATGTTTCGTCGCATTTTGCTTCCGGGTCGCCGATATGCATCATCTCAAGCGTGGAATTGGGAACGACACGCGCAAAAAGCGAGCATGAGCCGTCGCCAGCGAAGCCCGCCAATGCCGCAATGTGAATCGAGCCGTTGATGTGCCGCCCGAACGGATTTTCAAAAGTCATGCCTTCCGCTTCGCTTTCTGAAACGCCGAGCTGACGAGCGTACACAGACTTTGCGCTCTGACCGTTGAGCGTGTAAATTGTGCGGTTGATTGTGTCTGAGCGGGTGACATAAATTGTTTTGCCCGTAGGATTGAAAATGTCTTCCTGACGGATGTCGAATCGGCAGGGAGTTTTTACAAAAAGAAATGCAGCTCCGTCCTGCGTAGTGCGCCCGTTGTAACTTACGAACGTTTTTGCCTCGCTGCCAGTAAAGCCCGCAGTTCCGCCCGCAAGCGCAAATTTATCGTTCTGAATGATAGAATAGAAATTTGAAAGCACGGTTTCTTCGGCATTGAACACGCCGTTTATAAAAGTGATTGCAAAAGCCGAGCGGTGAGAATTTGGATCTCCGCACGAAATGCCAGCTGCAGCCAGTGCTTTTTCTATATCGGCCTTATTGCCGACGGGATATTTACTGCCATTTTCGACAAGCACGCCTTTGACCTTTGTGCGCGAATCGCTCATGGTAGTAAGAACGACGGAATCATTTTGGAAACCGTTAAGGTCGATTTCGCCCGCCGTACTCGCGCCGATTACTTCTGAATTGGGAAATTTTTCTTTAATCGCCACAGAAAGCGCGGAAAAATCATATTTGATGGCAGCCATAAAAATGACCGCATTGTACGAATCTGGACTTGCGTGCAACTGACGGACTAAATCATCAGCGGCACCTTTGGCGTCAGAAATTTTTGTCGAAACAACTTCTTGTGTCATATTTTCCTCTTTATGTAATAGGTAATTCTATCATTGAAATGTACAATTGGCAAATTTTATTTTTCATTACGTGCGTTATTGTGTATTTTCTGCGATAAGAAAGAAAAAAATCTGTGCATTTTCTTTGAAATCATGTTATAATAGTGAGACTTTATTCTTCTGAGGATTTTATGAGACTATATGTTGGCAATTTAAGTTATTCGACTACTGAGGAAACGCTTCGAGAAGCATTTTCTAACTACGGCGAAGTTGTTTCTGTTCAAATTATAAAAGACAGATTTACCGAACAGTCAAAGGGATTTGGCTTTGTAGAAATGGCTTCGGAAATAATGGGGGAGCGCGGAATCGGAGGAATGAACGGCAAGACGGTTGATGGCCGCCGAATCCGCGTAACTGAAGCCGTTGATAAACCGCGTGCTAGTGGCGGCGCAAAAAAAATCTTTAAGGACAGAGATACGGGCAAAAATCATTCTGAGCGAAAATTTCACCGCGCCAAGCCGAATGCAGAAGAATATTAATACAGAACCACTGTTTTTCTGCCGATAAAGTAGAGATATGTTATAAAAGGGGGAATTATGTATAAAACTCAAAGGCGTATAGCCTTGATTGCAATAAATCTTGTCGCGGCTCTTGCGTTCATTTTTATTGCAGTGAATCTTGCTCCGCAAACAAAACTTACAGACTATCGCACGTATTCTAACCTATTCCCAATCGTTGTTACCGCTCTTCTTTTCGCAATTTTGTTTTTTACCAGTATTACGGTGTTTGCGAATGCACGAGGTCGTATCGAAAAACATTCTATGGACACGGGTGCAACGCTTTTCCTTACAAAATTCATTGAGCGGCTTCGTTTTTGCTACTCGCTTGAAGATTTTACCGCCGCTGTTTCAGAAATTCTGGAGCTTGAGGCTGACTGTTCCGTTCTCTATGTTGACCGAAATGCAAATTATGTACTATATAATAGCTCTAGCAAATTCACTACGGATCCCAAAATTCTTGCCAAACTTGAGCAGAACTATGGCGTAGACTGGCACGACCCAATCAACTTCATTGGTGACAGTCTCGGTCTTGTCGCAAAGCGAAATAAAGCGCGTGGATTCTTCTTTGCGAGCGATGGCGAGCATCTATACATCTTCAACCGCTACACGTATCTTTTTGACTCAGAAATTTACGAAAAACTGTACGAAGAATTTGTTCGATTCCAAAACCGTTCTCGAATCATTTCAAGTCTTTCTGAAATCTCTGAACTTTCTACTGAGTGGCAGCAGCTTGCGGATGCTCAGCGTTCATTCTTGCCGCATACCTTGCCCCAAATCAAAAATCTTAAATTAGGCGCATATTTCCGCCCGCTCATCAATGTTTCGGGTGACTATTACACGGTTCTTCCGATTGACGAGCACAAAACGCTGCTCATGCTTGGCGATGTTTCTGGTAAAGGCTTGGCGGCGGCACTCGTCATGGGCTTGGTGATGAATACGGTCAAAATCAAAGAGAATAAAGAAGATTTGGTCGGTTTGATTATCGCAGTTGATGCGGCTATCAAAGGCATGCATCTTCAAGATAAATACACGGTTTTGTTCATCGGCATCGTCGATACCGAAAAAATGAAAATCACCTATGTAAATGCATCCATGTCTGACCCGATTATCGTTACGCGCTCTCCAGAAGGCTACCGAATCAAGTCGCTTTCTTCAAACTGCTCGGTCGTCGGCATTATCCCGATTGAACCAAGCGATGTGCAGGTGAGCGAGCAACGGCTTTTCTCTGGTGACTTAATCATGATGGCTTCGGACGGTGTTTCAGAAGTCATGAACGAAGATAAAGTCGAACTTGGTGACACGGAATTGTTTACAAACACTATCAAAGCGAGTGCTTCAAAAGAGCCGCAGGATTTCGTTAACGATATTGTCAATCTTGTTTTGAGCTACAATGCAGATACAAGGCTTCACGATGACTTGACCATGCTTGTCGCAAAGGTTGAAAGGTAGGTAGCAGATGATTTTCGCAGTTATAAATATCGCTTTTGCACTGTTCATGACATGGCTCGCAATTTTCGTTGATGCTAGAACTGGAAACGAAGGTAAAAACCCGGTCATTTCGCTCAATGTGTTTTTGGCACTTGCCTGTGGTGCTATGGGGCTTACCGTTCTGGCTTCAGTTGGTGCTCCTGTCCGAATCTCAACATTTTTCGCAAACCTCACATACATTCTTTTTGGAATTTATTCAGTTCACTTTGCTGTCTACAATATTTTCTATCCAGAAATTGAGCGCGGTGCCGTTGCGCAGGTTCTTACGATTGTTGGCTCAATCTGGTGTATTTGGGCGGTCTTTTTCCACTTTACGGGCGTTGTCGTCACCAATTTCGTTGGTGTCAGAATCGACTCAATATCGCTTTTTATGGACGAATATGCGACTTTGTTCCCGTATAACTGGTTCCAGTTTTATTGTGCGATTGTGTTCTTTGTCCTTCCGTTTTTTTCTGTTATTATCATGCTGCTTCGTTCAGAAAACAGAGAGGGTAGGCTTGACCATCAGAAATCAATTCTGAATGCATTTGCGCTTGTTGCGGCATGGATTGCGCTTGGATGTATTCAGATTGCAACAAATCGTGTCGCAATGTTCTCTACGCTTTTCCTTGTGCCCTATGTTCTTGCGCAATGGATTATCGTTCGCGCTACATTGGTTGATTTCTTGTATGATTTGTTCTCAACAATCGGTTTCTTTCTTAAAGGCATAATCTGTTACATTTTTCCTGCCCTCATCATTGGTTTCGGCTTTGCTGTTTTGTGGTCACGGGATACGGTTCACGGCTCGTCTTTCTATTTTTACCTTACCCTTTTAATTGTTTTGATTGTAGCAGGCGCATATCAGCTCATGAAGGTTTTTGACCGCCGCTCAGGTTTCCGTTCGCTTCGATACGCTACCATGTTCGAGGAGGACCTTTCAAATTTCGACTTCTCTGACGACCCTGAAAACATCGTCCGCAACATGCAGAATATCTTTACAAAGAACATCGGTATGTCATTCATGCGTATTCTGATTGAGAACGGAAACGAAGAATTGGAATCGGTGTACGATATGCCCGAAGAAAAACATCTTGCGATTAGCACAAAGGGCAAAATGTTTGACGCTCTGTTAAACCAGAACAGGCGCATCATTTTTAAAAGTGCGCTTGAAACAGGCTATGTATATTCTGGCTCGCGTGAAGACATCGGTCGCTTTTTTGCCGAAACGGGGTCTGACGCATTCATCATTTTGAACGAAGGCCGTCACATTCTTGGCGTTATCATTCTTGGTCAAAAAGCAGGCGGCAACGTCTACAACAACTACGACCGTGAAGTTTTCACAAAGCTCTACTCGTACTTCTTCGTCTTCGGTTACTACATGAAGAACATCGGTAACGAGTCCATCGTTGGTGTCGTCAACCGAGAAATCCGTATGTCTGAGCAAATCATCGAGTCCATTCAGGGCAACATCGACCCAATCAAAAACAAACGCTACGATTCGGGCATGACGATGGTTCACGCGCACAACATTGGCGGTGAATTCATCGACTTAATCAAACTCACCGAAGACAAGCATATCTTTGTTATGGGCGACCTTTCTGGCAAGGGTATTGCGGCTTCCATGAGCATGGTTATCGTCAAATCGGTTATCCGCACCTTCTTGCAGGAAACAAAGGATTTCAAACTGCTCGTCGAAAAGGTCAATCAGTTTATCCGATTCAATCTTCCGCGTGGTACCTTCTTTGAGGGTGTTTTTGCGCTCATCGACTTTAAAGACGACACCGTGTATTACATTAACTGTGCCGTTCCGGCGTTCTTCCTCTACAACCGCGCGTATAACAACGTTATGGAAATTCAAGGTGAAGGCCATGTTTTGGGCTTCGTAAAAGATATTTCTCCGTACATCAAGGTCAAAAAAGTCAAACTTAATCCGGGCGACATTCTTTTTGCTTGTACAGACGGTATGTTGGACTCAAAATCGCTCCGTGGCGAAGCATTTGGCAAAGACCGCTTGCAAAAATCTATCATCGAAAACACGCAGATGAACGCACAGAACATGATTTCGGCTTCTTACAATGCGCTGCTTGAATTCCTTTCAAAGGAACTTGACGACGATGTAAGTATCTTCACTTTAAAAATGTTGCGAGGTCAGTAATTTATGGAACAGCTTTCAATCACCGAAAAACAGGGCGCAAACTATATTCTCTACGAAATTTCAGGTGCCATGAACACATACACCGTCACGGAACTTGCTGAAAAACTCGATGAGAATATCAAAAAATCAAATATCGTGGCGGATTTGGAACGCGTTGAGTCAATTGATTCTGTTGGCGTTGGTTTGATTATGGCAACATTCAATGACGGCGAAGATAACGGTCATCGTTTTTACATCATGAATCCGTCTGCGCCTGCCCGAATCGCACTTGAAGAAACCGGCTTTTACGATGTCTTTGAGATAATCCATGCGGTTACTGAAGTTCAATGAAATAAAAACACATCCGTGTATTTTTATTTCATGACGAGAATTTTCTTCGAAAATTCTCGCGGCTTTTATGGACTTTTAAATGACGCCGCATCCGTGCGGCTATCTGTGGTGGGAAAATGAAAAAAATTATTTTTGCTCTTTTGGGAGCGTGCTTGTTGTGCTCTTGTAAAGAAAAAGTTGCGTTGGCACAGACAAAAACTACTATCTCTGAACCAAAAACGGTGGAATCTCCTAAAAATAATCCTGAAATCGAAAAATTGGCCCGCGTGCTTTCTTCGATGAGCGAGCGATGCAAAGAGGCGATTCCGAACGGAAATCCAGAAGAATTTCTTGCAGATTTGCATAGAGTTCTTGCCGAAGAAGCAAAAAATCACCGTGATGACGACCTGGACTTGCTCTATCTTATCGACAAAAAGCATCATGTCGGCTCGGACTATGTTCCAAAAGACTTAAAACCCGTTAAAAACTCTGAGGTTTGGAATGTGAGCCGCGCTGATTTATCTCTTCGTCCTGAGTCGTTTGCGGCTCTTGAAGAACTTTCCCGCGCAGCCCTTGCTGACGGAATCAAACTCATGGTTTCTTCGACCTACCGTTCATACACATATCAGGAAGGGCTTTTTAATCGCTATGTAAAACAAGACGGGCTTGAACTTGCAGAACGCTATTCCGCCCGACCGGGAACGAGCCAGCATCAGCTCGGTTGTGCCGTTGACTTCGGCTCAATCACCGATGATTGGGGTGACACCAAAATGGGAAAATGGATGTACAATCACGCTGCGGAATACGGTTGGTCGCTTTCTTTCCCGCGTGGCTACGAGGACATTACGGGCTACATGTGGGAATGCTGGCATTTCCGCTACATCGGAAAAGAGGCCTGTCGTTTCCAAAAAAAATGGTTCAGTGATGTGCAGCAGTTCATGCTTGAATTTATAAACGAATGGAAAACGAAAAACTAACATTTTCTACTCATTGAGTCACAAGCAATTTTCTGATATAATTTTCTGCATTCTAGATTCTGAACTAAATTCAGAATGACAATTAAAAAAATCGAGGAATCTATGCTCACTCTTAAATTTGGTGGCACATCAATGGGAAGTGCCAAACGCATTCTTAATTCTGCGGCGATTATGGTCGGTCGTGCAAAAGAAGACCGAATCAGCGTTATCGTTTCGGCAGTTGCGGGCGTTTCAAACAGCTTGCAGGCGGCAATCGACGGCTGTGTTACGGGCGGGAACGCGGCGAGTTATGTTGAGAGCATACGAAAAACCCACTCAGAAATCTGCGCACAAATCGAAGCGGAACTCAAAGGCTTTTCCGCAAAAGAAGTGCTCAAAAAAATCGAAAATAACTTTGTCGAACTCGAAAAATTGCTTTCAGGCGTGGCCTCGTTCGGCGAGTGCCCCAAATCAATCCACTGCCGAATCATGGGCATGGGCGAATTGTGCTGTGTGCCAATTGTGAACGCGGTTTTGCTCGCAAAAAATCAGGATGTCGCTGTTTTGGACAGCCGAAGATTCATCTTCACCACGGGAAATCAGGCGGAAGGCGATGTTGATTTCGGGCGCACTTCAATCGCGCTTGAACCGTACAAAGACGGCGGAAAATCAGGAAACAACCGAATCTTGCTCATGCCGGGCTTCGTCTGCTCATGGAGCGAGCATTTTGACGACGAGCCGAAGATGGGCTTGCTCGGTCGGAACGGCTCTGACTTTTCGGCTTCAATCGTGGCGACTTGCCTTGACGCACAAAAATGCGAATTCTGGACTGATGTTGACGGAATCTACACGGCAGACCCACGCGTGGTAAGCGACGCAATTTTAGTCGAAGACATGACTTACGAAGAGGCGATGGAACTTTCATTCTTCGGAAGCAAAGTCCTTCACCCAAAAACGCTTTCCCCGCTCGCCTCAAAAAATATCGAAGCGTGGAGTTTGAATTCACACAATCCAGCGGCACGGGGAACAAGAATCGGGCGCGGACCGTTTGAATCAGAAAAGAACGCAGGTCCTGTCCGCGGAATCTCGTGCCTCAAAAACACGGCGTTGGTTTCAGTTTCTGGAAGCGGCATGAAGGGAAAAACAGGCATTGCTTCTCGCATTTTTGCGGCGGTCAGCCGAGCGGGAATCAGTATGCTCCTCATCACGCAGTCGTCATCAGAATACACGATTTCATTCTGCGTAAAACAAACCGAAGCTCAGGCGGTGGAAGATGTGCTTTCCGCTGAATTCTCGCTTGAAATCCGTGACGGCTTAATCAACAAAATCAATGTGCAGGAACACACGGCAATCGTTTCAATCGTCGGCGACGGCATGAAGCAGAATTGCGGAGTGGCAGGAAAATTCCTCGATTCACTTTCAGCACGCGGAATCAACTTGCTCGCAATCGCACAAGGCTCTAGCGAACGCTCAATTTCTGTCGTCATCGGCGGCGAATTCGGAGACATTGCGGTGCGTGCGGCTCACCTTTTCTTCTTCAACACGGCTCAGCCAATCGAAGTGTTCGCGTTCGGAGCGGGCACAATCGGTGGCGCATTGCTCGACCAAATCCGCGACCAGCACGACAAACTTCTTGAACAGAACATCGACATCAAAGTTTGTGCAATCTCAACTTTGGACGGCATGATTTTGGACGGAAACGGCATCGACCTTTCAAATTGGCGAGAATTGAGCAAACAGGCAAAAGAGCCAGCAAGCGTTGACGAAATTTTGGAATTCGTGCGCGACACAAAGCCGCTCAACCCCGTTTTCGTTGACTGCACGGCAAGCTACGATTTGCCGAACCGCTATCTCGACATCTTCAAGGCGGGCATGAGCATTGCCACTCCGAACAAACGCGCGAACTCAATGAGCATGGAATTCTACCATCAGCTCCGCGAAGTGGCAAACGAAAATCACTGCCGATTCTTGTATGAAACGAATGTCGGTGCGGGATTGCCAATCATCGACACCTTGCAGAACCTCTTCAACTCAGGCGACAAACTCACGGGCTTCAACGGAATCATGTCAGGCTCGCTCTCATACATCTTCGGAAAACTCGACGAAGGCAAAAAGTTCAGCGAAGCCGTCCTTGAAGCAAAAGAATTGCGCTACACCGAACCCGACCCACGCGACGACCTCAAAGGCACTGATGTGGCACGAAAAGCACTCATCATCGCACGAGAAAGCGGCATGGACATCGAGCTTGACTCAATCAAAATGAACTCAATCTTCCCCGAAGGCTTTTCAATCGAAGGCACGACCGAGGAATTCCTCAAACGGCTTCCCGAAGTTGACGCATACTTCGAGGAAAAAATGGCAAAGCTCAAAAAGGAAAACAAAGTTTTGCGCATGGGTGCCTCAATCAAAGACGGGAAAGTGAGCGTGGGTATGCTTGAAGTCGGTCCTGATGACCCGCTCTACGGCGTGCGCGGCGGTGAAAACGCATTCGTCTTCCAAACCGAACGCTACACCCCGATTCCGCTCACCGTCCGAGGCTACGGCGCGGGCGCAGGCGTCACTGCCGCAGGTGTCTTCGGCGACATCATGCGTACGGTGAGCTTCAATCCGATGAAGTAGAGTGAAAAACGAAAGGTGAAAATGTTTCGGGACAGCGCGGAGCTTGTCCCGATTTTTTTGCTATAGGTCGGAAAAATATGATATAATGCTAGCATTCCAATAATAGCGAGAGTTTTTTATGAGTGATATTTTTGACATACACGAAATGTCCGAAGAGGATATAAAGCACGAGTACATCACGACTGCCCTTGAAGCAAAATGGGATGCCAAGAAAATCACCATGGAGACCGAGCTTTGGAAGGCTGTGAAAAAGCGCAACCAGAATCTTCACATAGCATATTCATCTGCGAACGATTTTACAGACGGCAAGGTGCGCATAAAGGGCAACATTCCCAGCCGCGACAAGGGCAAACGCTGCGACTACATTCTCTGGTACAACAAGGGGACTCCGCTTGCGATTGTGGAGGCTAAGGACAACAACCACTCTTCATCTTATGGCTTGCAACAGGCAATTTCTTACGGCGTTCTGCTCAATGTTCCTTTTGTGTACACTTCAAACGGAACAAGTTTTTTTGAGCATGATTTTACAACGGGTTTAGAAAAGGAGCTTTCGCTTTCAGATTTTCCCACGGCAGAAGAACTGATGGCGCGTTGGCGCGGCGTTGATGCGGAAAAAGTCATTGAAGTTGAAAACCGAATGCAATACACGATTGACGGCGAAAACAAAGTCTACGATGTTCCGCTCTGCTTTGAAGATAAACTTTTGAACACGCCGTTCTATTCTGGAACGGACTGCTACCCGCCGCGATACTACCAGCGCAATGCGGTTAACAGGACGCTTGAAGCAATCGCAAAAAATCAGAGTCGAATCCTTATTGCAATGGCGACTGGCACGGGAAAAACATACACAGCCTTTCAAATCGTGTGGCGGCTTTTGGAAAGCGGCGCAAAAAAGAAAGTGCTCTACCTTGCGGACAGAAACAATCTTGTTGACCAGTCGATTCAGCAGGACTTTAAGCCGCTCGAAAAAGTGATTCACAAAATCAATTTTCAAAAAGAAGACAAATCAAAAATCACGGCGCACCAGGTTTATTTTGCGCTGTATCAGCAGCTGGACGGCGCAAAACGGAAAAGCGAGGACGATGAAGAAACAGACGAAGAGATTGAAAATGAAATCTCAAAATACAAGGAATACTTTTCCCCAGATTTCTTCGATTTGATAATTGTAGACGAATGCCACCGCGGTTCAGCAAAGGCAGATTCCCGCTGGCGGAAAATCCTTGACTACTTTAGCACTGCTACGCAAATTGGCATGACGGCGACTCCGAAAGAAACGAAATATGTCTCGAACATCGACTACTTCGGTGAGCCAGTTTATTCCTACAGTCTCAAACAAGGTATTGAAGACGGCTTCCTTGCTCCGTTCAAGGTGATACATGTCCACACGAACATCGATGACTTTTGGCGGCCAAAGAAAGGGCAGAAAGACATTTTCGGAAACGAGATTGAAGACCGCGAGTACAATCTTTCTGACTACGACTACAACATCATCGTGCAGGACAGGATTGACGAGGTTGCGGCGGAAATCACAAAATACTTAAAGCAGACGGACAGAATGTCCAAGACAATCGTATTCTGCCCCACAGAAGATGCCGCCGAAAGAATGAGGCGCGCACTGAACAACCTGAATACGGACATGGTTCTGCGTGATGCGCAGGGGAATGTAAAAGAGCAGTATGTGGTCAGAATCACAGGAAGCGACAAATACGGAAAAGACAAACTTGACTATTTTATTTCCGTTTCTCAGCCGTACCCGGTCATCGCAACCACTTCAAAACTGCTTTCAACTGGCTCTGACTGCAAAATGGTTAAGCTGATTGTCATTGACGAACTCATAAATTCTATGACGGAATTCAAGCAGATAATCGGTCGTGGCACACGGCTTCGCTATGACGAAGGAAAAACGCACTTTACGATTATGGACTTCCGCCGTGTGAGCCGTCTTTTTGCAGACCCCGAATGGGACGGCGAGATTGAACAGGACGAGAATTTTACTCCGCAGCCAGAACCAACGACTCCGCCAAATCCGAATCCCGATGAGAGCGGTAACGATGACGACAGCGAAATTCCGCCCACCACACCGCGGACAATTCAAATTGTCGGCAGGGGCGGCATAAAAATCAAAGTGCTCCAGCGTCTTGTGAGCATCTACGACACGGACGGAAAACTCTTAAAGCAGGAATCAATCGAAGACTACACAAAAGAAAGCATAGTCGGCGCGTATCAGACATTGGACAACTTCATTCAGACTTGGAATGCCGAGCAGAAAAAAGAAGTTATCTGCAACATGCTCAAAGAAAAAGGCATAGACCTGGAGCTAGTAAAACGCGACCAGAACATGGGCGATGTTGACGACTTTGACTTTATCTGCCACATCGCATTCAACCAGAAGCCCCTCACTCGCCGCGAGCGGGCGGAAAATGTAAAGAAGCGGGATATATTCGCAAAATACGGAGAAGCCGCCCGCGAAGTCATAAATGCCCTGCTCGACAAATACGCGGAACTTGGAATCTACGACATTGAATCAACCGAAATCCTAAAGCAGAATCCGTTCACCAAATACGGAAAGCCTTCAAGGATTGCGGCACTGTTCGGCAGCACTGAAAAATACCGCGAGGCTCTCCGCGAAATTGAAAACGAATTATACAAGGTGGCATAAATGGGAGCTATAATGAAAAATAAAGAAACAGCAGAAAAAGGTATCAAAAATGTCTCAAATACCCTTGAAAACTCTCTTTTAAATAAAATATCTGAACTTATAGAAAAAAGCCGCGACTATGTTGCCCATGCAACAAACACCGCAATGGTATATACTTATTATGAAATAGGTCGATATATCGTTGAATTTGAGCAGAACGGGAAAGCAAGGGCTGAATATGGAAAAGGAGTGTTAAAGCGTCTCTCCGAAAATCTCACGGATATGTACGGAAAAGGCTGGTCTGTTGAAACGCTGACAAAGTGCAGAAAGTTTTATCAGGTATATTCAATTTTGTCTGCTCAGCAGACGGAATTAACAGAAAATGGAAATTTGTCTGATGGGCAGACAAATTTTATCAAAAACGAGAATTCGTCTGACATTCAGACGAATTCTAATCCGACTTTTACCCTCTCATGGAATCATTATCAGATTCTTATGCGTATTGAAAATCTCGATGAAAGGCAGTTTTACGAAATTGAGGCAAAACAGCAAAACTGGGGATATAAATGGCTTCAGCGGCAGGTTTCAAGCAGCCTTTATGAACGACTGGCATTGAGCAAGAACAAAAACGAAGTGATGAAACTTTCAAAAGAAGGACAGATAATCGAAAAATCTTCCGACATCATAAAAAATCCCATTGCGTTGGAATTTTTGGGATTAAGAACAGAAAGTGCCTACAGTGAGTCAAAATTGGAAAAGGCAATCATCAGCAAGCTACAGACATTTCTCCTTGAAATGGGGAAAGGCTTCTTGTTTGAGGCTCGGCAAAAACGATTCACTTTTAACGAAGATAATTTTTATGTAGACCTTGTTTTATATAACCGAATCCTCCAATGCTATGTGCTTGTCGATTTAAAGATAGACAAGCTTTTCCATCAGGATCTTGGTCAGATGCAAATGTATGTAAATTATTTTGACCGCTATGTAAAGCTTGATTTTGAAAAACCTACTATTGGTATCCTGCTCTGCAAATCAAAAGACGATGCTCTAGTAGAACTTACATTGCCAAAGGATACGAATATTTACGCCACTTCATACGAACTCTGTCTGCCCGACAAGGAACTTTTGCAGGCCAAGGTGAGAGAATGGGCAGAAGAATTCAATGAGAAAAACGAGGAAGCATAAATGGGCGCAAAAGAACTAAAAGCCGCGATTTTAACAGAAGCGGTGCAGGGAAAACTTGTTCCTCAGATTGCAAGCGAAGGCAACGCACGGGATTTGCTGGAAGAAATTAGAAAAGCAAAAGGAGGGGAAAGCCTTCCCCTCGCTCCAGCCCGCAATCGGTCTTCCGCTACCCCTTCTGCGGGCTCAACCGCCGCCCGCAACGCCCGCTTTTCGCCAATCGCCGAAGATGAGATTCCTTTTGAAATTCCAGAAAATTGGTGTTGGTGCAGATTGGGAGAACTTGTTTATAACAACGGACAAAAAACTCCAGATAAAGAATTCAGTTATATTGATATTGGCTCAATCGATAATGAACATCAGAAACTAAACAACAACGAAAATCTTATTCAGCCCGAAAACGCTCCGTCTCGGGCAAGGAAAATTGTAAAGAAAGGTGACATAATATATTCTACAGTTCGCCCTTATTTGCATAACATGTGTATTATTGATAAAGATTTTGCAAAAGAGCCTATAGCCAGTACGGGTTTTGCAGTCATGGTCTGCTATCCGCAATTATTGAATAAATATCTTTTTTATTATCTTCTTTCGCCGATATTTGATAGTTATGCAAATGATACGGAGAATGCAAAAGGTGTCGCGTATCCAGCAATAAATGATGACAGGCTTTATAAAGGAATCGTCCCTCTTCCCCCGCTCGCAGAACAGCATCGCATTGTCCGCGCGTTGGAACAGTTCATGCCGTTGGTAGAAGAATACGGCAAAAAAGAAAGCGAGCTCACCGCGCTCAACAAAGACATTGCCAAAAAACTCAAAAATGCGATTTTGCAAGAAGCCGTGCAGGGAAAACTGCTCCCGCAAAATCCCACTGATGAAAGCGCAAGCGTGCTTTTGGAGCGCATCCGAGCCGAGCAAGCAAAAAACAGTAGACAGATTGGCGCTTATAAGAAGTATGCGGAAATTTGTCTCGATGAACAACCGTTTGATTTACCCGAAAACTGGCTTTGGGTACATTTGGGCGATATATGCGACTATGGAAAATGTACGAATGTCGAAGCAGGCGACTTGAAAGCCGATGACTGGATTTTGGACTTGGAAGATATTGAAAAAGACAGTGGAAAAATCATCGCTTTCAAAAATTATGGCGGGAACAAAGCAAAAAGCACGAAACATCGTTTCAAAAAAGGCGATGTCTTATATAGCAAACTTCGCCCGTATTTGAACAAGGTCGTTATTGCCCCCAAAGACGGATTCTATACTTCGGAAATTCTTCCGCTTGACTTCAATGGAATCCTGACAAGCGAATTCGCGCAGATTGTACTGATGTCTTCGTATTTTCTTGAAATGGTAAATTCTGTTACGTACGGTGTAAAAATGACATGGCTTGGAAGCGATGACGCAAAGAAAATGCCCGTACCTGTCCCGCCATTGGAAGAACAAAAAAGAATCGTTCTTTTCGTAAAGCAGATGAATCAATTTTTAGAGACCGCTCGCTTCTAGTACAGACAGCATTTTTTCAATCTGCTGAACAATTCTGTGCTGTTCGTCAAGCGGCGGAAGGGGAATCAGCAAGTTTCCAAGTTTATCTGCGGAAATATGTACAATAATATCTCCCGTAGCGACTTTTCTCTTGCTTTCGATTCCGTATGGAGAATTTATGACATATACTAAAAAAAGCGAATTAACTTCAATCGGTGTGAATTTACATAAATCGCCACCTATTGCAATATTATCATTGCCTTGATAAACTGCCGCCAATGCAATATCCCATTTGTTTTCACCAGTAAGAGCCATAAAAATATCATTGTTTTTTGCTTTTTGGCATTTATCAAAAATATCTTTTGTTGTAAAAGAGTTTGTTTCAGAAAATTTAGTTTTGTAGGTTGTATACATTTCTCCATATCTGACGCATGGGAAAACTTTCGGAACTGTTTCGCTTCGTTTTATACCATTTCCACGCACAAAATTTCCAAGTTCGCTTAATCGACACCATACCCAGTTATCAGGTGTTTCAAATGGAAGTTCTTCGTCTGAAATCGGGTTCAACTTCTTATAAGCGCCAATCTGTCTACTGGAATGTTGAGGATTTACTAAAAATAGGAACATGTTTGTTTCAATGGATTTTAAAACTACCTCTCTTCCTCATCTTCCAGCAGTACGGATGCCTTTGCGTCTTCTGTAAGCCCAATCCCATCGCGAGCATTAAGCGGCGTGACGACTTTCTTGCCGGTTTTCTGCTCAAGCTCAATGCGGGCATTTTTTGCGATTGTCGCGCCGTCCACGGCATTCTGAATATGGTCGCTGAAACTTTGCGGGACGGAACTTTCGGAGATTTCTTTTGTGGAAAGTTCGGCGAGCATGTTCAAGACAAGTTCTTTGTTGGTCATGTTGTCGCGCAAATTCTCTTTTTTAAGACCTTTGAATTCCTTGTATTCTTTTGCCGTCTTGCCTGCCCATGTTTTGTAGATGATGTCGGTGAGCGTGGCAAACTGTACGCCTTCTTTTAAACCGTGTTTTTTCCATTCGTCGGTGAGGTCTTTTCGGATTTCGATTGATTTGAGCCGCTGATTTATCCAATTTTCTGAGTATCCAAGCGCACGGTATTCTGCCAAAGCACGCTGAATTCCCTGCTCTGGGTCTTGCATTTCGTCCAATCGCTCTTTTGCCACCTGCGCCATCCACAGCTTGAATGGCTCTGCTTTTGGGGAAGGAATCGACTGAATCAGGCGGAAAAGCTGCTCGGTGGTCATGCAGTCAGTTTTGTACATTTTACCGTCTGATGAGGGCATTTTCAGTTGTCCGATTTTATCGGACAACTCACTTCCTTCAGCAATGAGTTTCTTTTTAAGGTCGTTCCAGTATTTTCGGGGGCGGTCAGAATCTGTCAGTACCGCAATCACATCCACCACCGAAAAATACCACTCTTCGGCTTCCTTATCCCAAACGGTGCGGACTTTTTTGTCTTCAAAAAGTTTTATCTGCGTGTTTTCCATAGTCTCTCCTTTAATCTAAACTTCCAACTGGTTTCAATTTGTAACTAGTTCTTCGGCTTCTTTTCTCCACATGGTAGCATGGAATCAGTACGAGCGCGAGAGACAGAATGCAGGCATATTTGGCGACATAGTGCGTAGGGTGAGAAAGTAATTTTTTGTTCTTGTCTCCTGCCTACTTGCTCTTCATCGTGTACACGCCATCCCAAATCTTTGGCACGCCGTTCTTGATGTAATCTTCGCAGCGTTCCATAAAGACTTTTGCGCTTTCATCGGCGGGGTACAGTTCGTCCGATTGCTTGTAGAAATTATAGGCTTTTTTCAAATCTTCGATGTCTTTTGGCACTTCGGGCGTGTCGCTTCCTTTTAAATACCATTTTGTGCCCTCGTTGAACAAGTCCGTTGCCTTGATTCGCTTTTCGCTCAATTCTGAACGCAAGCCGATAATCGAATAGATTCCGACAGGTCGCTTTACGTTGATAACGCGAACACAGTCCAATTTTCGAGCCACGATTTTGCCGGCATTTTCGCCCTTGTTTGCCGCAAGCCAGGTGCTTTCTGAACACATAATCCATGAACCGTAGGCTTTGTTCGTTCCTTCCAAGCGGCTTGCAAGGTTTACATTGTTGCCCATAATCGTGTAGTTCAGTTTTTTCTCCGTTCCCATGTTGCCGACGACCATGTTTCCTGTGTTCAAGCCAACGCGCGAGTGAAGAAAGAACGGCTCACCTGTGGCAGGATTAATTGGCAGTCGACCTTTGTTTTCTTCGTTAAAGCGGTGTTCTGCCTGAAGTATGCGGATTCCTGCCACGCACGCGTCAAAGGCATTGTTGTCATCGTGGACAGGCGCGCCAAAGAACGAGACGATTTCATCCCCGACATATTTGTCGATTGTGCCCTTGTTGTCCATGATTGCATCGCTCAAAACGCCCAGATAATCGTTCAACACCGCGACAAGCCGTTCCGCGCCTTTGTCTTCGCCCGCCTCGTTGTTAATCACTTCGGTGAATGCCGAGAATGATTTGACATCGCTAAAAAGTGCCGTAAGCATATCGCTCTTACCGCCCAAGCTCGCCAAAGCAGGATTCTTTACGATTTGGTCAACGACAGCTGGCGCAACATACGCACCGAATGTGGTCTGCAAGAATTTTTTGTCTTTTTCGCTCGTGGCAAATCGGTAAATCGTCATTGCAAGGTACGAAGTGAACGCGATTAAAATTGCCGTGAGCGCGGGCATATACACGCTAAAGAGAATAAAAAGAAGCGCAGGGAAAATCAGAGAAATCACAACGAGTGAAACACCAGTCACATTTTGGACAAACGCCTTTTTTTCGGCAGGAAGCACAATCAGCACAAGCGCGAGAATTGCCGCAATTACTGCTCCCCAAATCCACGAAATCGGATAAATGAAATCCTCGTTCATAATCGTGTTGTATACATTCGCGTGAGTACCGACATTCATGTATGCGCGTTCAAACGGAGTGGTGCCCAAATCGGTTGTAGAGCTTGCTGTGTGACCTAAAATACAGAATGAATTGGCATAAATTGCCTTTTTTTCGGCAAAAATCGAATTGTAAAGGTCGTTTTCGCTTGAAAGAGTGTCGAAAATGCCTGCAAGTTCCGCCTGAATAGAATCAAATGTATCAGCAGGAATATAATCGCGGAGCGTAATGAGTCGTTCTGCAATCTCGTCAAGCGCGTTTCCGTTGCAGAATTTTGTTACGCCCTCAAAAAAATCTTTGCGTGCCTGAAAATACTGCACATAGTCAGAATATTCTACACCGCCACCGATTGCATTTCCTTCTATATCAAAGCCTTCGCATTTAGCGAGAAGGTATTCTTTAAAGTCAGTGATGTCTGAATAGTCAGAAACAAGTGAGTTAACTGTTGCGCTGCCTTCAAGAGGTGTTAAGTCAAGGCCTGGAATCTGCACTGCGTCAAGAGAAATAAGGAATCCGTTCAGTGATTTTAATTCCGTTACGATATTTTTTTCGAGGTCGTCAAGTTGCGCAAGGAAGAACACGCTTTCATGTCGGAAAGAATTGATGAAAAGCGAGTGGACCCAATTAATCAGCATTTTGCCGTCAGAATCGAACGGAATGGAAATGTTTTTTCCTCCGACTCCCTTGCAATTGGTAAGTTCAAGGGATTTTTTTTCACGCGTGATTTTTTCGGGATTGATGATTCTGAGAATTGGTGCAAAGGCAAGCTGACCCGCAAAAACTCCGTCCTTGTCGTTCAGAAGTTCAATGCGGCGGCGCGTACCGTCCATATCGATGATGACGTTCGTAAATCCGGCTCCCTGCGCATGGCTTATGAATTGATGCATGGCAGGCGAAAACCCAATCAGATATTTTTTTAGAAATTCTGGATTTTCCCAATCAGGTTTTTCCATAGTGAAATTGTCGATGAATGAAGTTTTTACGCTGTCGAGGCGGCCTTTTCTGAAATCTTTAAGAATCAAATTGTCTGTGTCCTCAACATCGTACAGAAATCGCTTTTTAACATAGTCAATTTCTTCGTCCGTGTACTTCATGTCGATGTCGAGCGTGTTAATCGTGAGCCAGGTGTTCCCGAAAAACTGAATCGCGCGGGCAAAATAATCGTCGTTGTCGCGCACAAAACTTGCAAAATCAGGCTTTGTGCCGTCAAAATTTGCGTTTGCTTCGATAATGGCGTCTTCATTGACGGCAAGACTTGATGGCGAAAGGTACTCAATATCGAATACAGCCGTGCTTGCACCGAATTCTTTCATTCGCATGAGCACATTTGCAAAAATATTTCGTGGCCACGGCCAGGTTTTCATTTCTTGGAAAGAATCATTGCTGGTAGAAACATTGTCTGCTTCGACCAAAAGCACTTCCTGCCGAGTTTCTGGGTTTTTCGTAAAGCCCAACATTAAATCATACACGCGGTAGTCAAATTTCTGCAATGCGCCGATTGCGCACACTAATGTCCAAAAAATGACTGCGGCGAGAACAATAAGTACGGCAATTGCCTTGCGGGGAAGAGATTTTTTAGAATCTTTTCGATTTTTTGCTTTTTTTTCCATGACAAATAGTATAACATGGGTTACAATATAAATATAGAATTTTCTTAAAATTTTCTGCAAAGGAGTTTTACGATATGAAAAAAATCTTTTTAGGGATCGCGGTTGCGTTGCTATCGTGCTTTTCTATTTATTCGCAAAGTTCTGAACTTATAACAAACATTATTAAGACAGAACGCGCAACCTGTGAGCAAATATCTTATCTTCCTGCTTTATATGCAAACAAAATTTCAGAAGATGATACAGAGGCAAAGGCATTTGAGATTCTTCAGAATGACGGTTTGTTTTCTTCTCAGCTTTCTGCCTCATCGGAAGTTACGCTTAGCCAGGCATGCTATGTATATGCAAAGGCTCTCGGAGTAAAGGGCGGACTTTTCTATACGCTTTTCCCATCTCCGCGCTATGCGTTCAAAGAATTCAAAGCAAAAGGTCTTTTGCCATCGCAGGCAGATCCAGACATGCATCTTTCTGGACGCGATTCTTTAGATCTTTTTAACAGCTGTCTTGAAGCAGCAGGGGGGAATGAATAATGAAAATCTTGCCAAAAAAACTGTTTTTTGTTTTTTCACTCCTCTCAACTGCGTCACTTGCGTTTTCTTTTGAGACGGGCGGACTTTTTACAAACGACACAAAATTCGCAAATGTCGAAAAGGACGGCGGCTTAAAGCTTGACCAAAAAAACGGTCTTAACTTGTGGGCACGCCAGCCATTTAACGAAGATGGCACAAGCTATTTTTCGGCAGAAGGTTCATTCCAGACTGAATATGACGCTTCTCAATCTGATTCTGACGAAAAATTCAAGTTGTATGCAGATATTAACTTGTTCAAATTTGTGTTCCAAAAAGAGCTTGATTCTGGAAACCTTATCCTCTCGCTCGGTCGTTTCTACAATTCTGATTTAAGCGAAACTGTTTACACGCAGAATGGTGACGGAGCAAAGGTAGAATTCTCTGTCTCAAAAATCTCGTTCTCTGCGTTTGGTGCGTACACGGGGCTTTTGAACGCAAAGAATATCACGATTCTTGATAATGATGCCCCAGAGTTAAAGGCAAAAACACCGTACACGCTCGCAAATAAATATGTGGTCGGTGGCGTTACATTCGCGCTTCCACATATTTTTGCAAGCCAAACGGTTGCTCTTGAGGGATTTGCGGCTTTTGGTCTTGAAGACACCACATACAATCGCTTTTATGGCACACTGGCTTTAAACGGTCCGATTGTTTCACCTGTCTTCTATTCTGTCTCTACAACATTTGGTTTTGCAAAAATTGAAGATGGCGATACGGGCGACACCGAAAATCTCAAAGGCAATCTCACAAAGATTTCGATTTCAGCGTATCCCGATTTCAAATCTATGTCTGTTTCGCTGAATGGCGTGTATGCTTCTGGTGCGCAAGGCTCTCTTGATGCTTTTACTGGCTTTACCAGTGGTGCGGCGGCGAATTCTTTGGATGAACCAGAGTATTCTGGAATCCTTAAGGGTGGCCTTTCTGCAACAATCAAGCCCATTTCAAATGTTCTCGTGAGCCTGAGCGGTGACATCGTTTTTGACGCGGCTGCAGGTGATAAGCAGGATGAAATCAAAGCTGCGGGCTTTCAATATTCGCTTGGCGCAAACTGGCAGATTGTGAGTGATGTGTCACTGGGCTTGAATTTTGGTCAGTTCATTGGTACGGATGATTATTCTGATGCTAGCACGAGAGTTGGTGGCAATAAAACAGAATTAAAAATCAGCGCGGCTATCGCGTTCTAAAATAGATTATTATTGTCATTCTGAACTTGTTTCAGAATCTATCAAGGTATAGACCCTGAAATAAATTCAGGGTGACACTTATACAGGAGGAAATTTTATGAAAAAACTTATTCTTTCTTTCGTTTTTGGACTTCTTGCTTTCAGTTCTTTTGCAATGCAGGCAACTGTCGTTTCTACAAAAGGCAAGGCAGAAGTCCAGAATGGCTCTTCTTGGGTCGCTCTCAAAAATGGTGATACGCTTGATCAGGGCTCTGTAATTCAGACAGGCTTTAAGTCAGAAGTCGTTCTCAAAATCAAAGAGTCAACGGTTACGGTTGCGCCGCTTTCTCGCATAACATTGCAGACATTGGCAGAACGAGAGGGTGTGGCAGGTGCACAGCCAAAGGATGAAACTTCAATTTATCTCGATACTGGCTCGCTCAAATCAAATGTTCAGAAGTCTGCGGACCGCCGCGTTGGATTTACCGTTCGTTCGCCGGTTGCAACCGCTTCTGTTCGTGGTACTGAATTTGACTATGCGACACGCTATAAGTCAGTTGCGCTCAAAACAACGGGCGGTAAAGTTGCTTTCTGGAAAAACACAAAACAAAGTGAAGCCGCATTGGATAACGCAGCCGCAAATCCAGACCTTCCTGCAGAAGAAGCGGGAGTTGGCAACGAGCCTGGTGATATTTCAGACTATGCGCCACCGACTGCAATTGTCGTTTCAAGAGGAGAAGATGCGGGAGCTTCCGTTGGAAGTGGCATGAAGTCTCCGGCACAGGTTGCTCATAGTGGTGCTGTTTCTCTTGGAGCTGGCACAAAGTCTGCTGCTACTGCTGAACGCCCTGCTTCTGCATTTGGCGGTGGTGAACCCAGCACAAAATCAGCTGCTACTACAGGCAGCTTGGAAATTGAAGTCGTGTACGAATAATTTTGTTCGTTTTATATGGCCGGCTGATTTTTACACAGCCGGTCATTTTTTTTCCGTTTTCACTTTAGTAAAATCTTATTTTTTGATAAAATAAGGCTATGATTAGAAATTCGTTCAAAAGTCTTGTTTTTAAGAAATCTTTTTTTGCGCTTGCGCTTTTTGCTTCACTTTCACTTTTTTCATGTAAAAAGGAAAAGCCGCTTGCCGCATCATCTTCACTTTCTCAAAATGCTTCGTCTTCTGTAAAAACACCGGCAAAACTCAAAAAAATCTCTCCAGAAACAAAAGCCTACCTTGAAGGAAAAAACATTGTTGTGGTGCTTGGCTATGGCTACAATAGTGAAGAGTCAATCAAAACAATCACGCAGAATCTTAACGAAAATTTTGGCGTTGAAACCGAAGAAAATGAGGGGCTTATCTCCGTCTTTGTGTATCCCGCTGATTTTATAGTTGCAGGAAAGGAGCGCATTTCTTCACTTGCGGATAGAATCGAGGATAAAAATCTTGCAGGCATGATTATTTTGGGCAGCCCCGAAGGATTGCATATCGCGCTCTCAAAGATTCAGGATAAGGCCGAAGACGGAAAAATCTCGTACCCTGTCTTTACTTTTTTCTCTCAGGATGATGTGCTTGGCTCGGAGTCTACTTCTGACTTTGTGCTTGATTATGCTCACAAAACAAATACTATGGAAGGTGAAGTCACCGACTTTATTCCAGACTTTGATGCCGCAAAAATCCTCACGAATGCGATTTCTGAAATGATTGAGCTTCGAGAGCCGCTTAAAGCAGACAATAATTTGCTTCCGTTCGTTCAGAAACTCTTGGATAAAAACCGCACGATTATTCGCTATGTTGACGGCGAGACAGGCTTGCAGTCAATCAATCATTTTATTTTTGAGTAGGTGGGGTAGGAGAGCAGCGACCAATCTATGATAGAAATTGTGCAGCAGAAAAATCTTGCAATCGGCTCTCAAAAGGCAGTCTCTGCGCTTCAAAAAATTGAATTTGCAAAGGTTCTGCTGCTCTCTGATTCGCACGGAAATGCCAGAATCATGCAGGAAATTATTTCTGCGTTCGGCCCTGAATGTAATGCGATTTGTTTTTGCGGGGACGGGCTTTTGGATTTGGTTGAAACGCTGGAGCTGGGCTTTTTCGATAAAGATTTTGGCGCAAAAATCCCGCCCGTTGTTTATTTTGTGCGCGGAAATGGCGACAACTCCACTTCCACTATTTTTACCGACCAACGAATTCCCATTGTCGTGCCAGAATTTCAAGAAATCACCATCGCGGGCAAAAAAATCTTCCTTACGCATGGACACCGTTACAATGTGTATTATGGCAACAAAGATTTGCGCGCGGAGGCAATCAGACGCGGCATGGACATCGCTTGGTACGGACATACGCATGTGCCAAACTCGCTCCGAAGCCATGTAACGCGCGACGGTCGCAATGATTTTTTGGGAATCTCAAATCCTGGCAGCTGTGCTCAGGCTCGTGGTGGAATGCCAAACACTTTTTCGATTATGGATGTGCACCGTAAAGAAGACAAAAATGTGTGCCACTACTACCGAATCACCAAAGACCGCAACGATGAGCCTGTGTTTACACCGATGCCAACTCCGCGTGGTGAGATAAAACTGTTTTAGAAATTTTCTGCAAGCGTAAATCCCGTGTAGTCGTGACCGGGATACACGCGGGTATCTTTTTCGCAGTATTCGCTGATTTTTCGTAAACTCTGGTGGATTTTTCGCTCGTTTCCGCCGATTAAATCCGTTCTTCCCCATGACTGGTAAAAGAGCGTGTCTCCAGAAATAAGCGTGCGTTCTGCTTTGTTGTACAGGCAGCATGAGCCTTCCGTATGACCGGGCGTATGCAAGACTTCCCACTGTGAGAGCGATTTTTGTGCTTTTTCAGAAACAGGAAGATTCTTAAAAAGCTCTGCGAGCGTTTTTCCTTCTTCCAAAAAGTGTGTGGCAGGCGGTAAATCTGAAACAAACGGCAAGAATTGCGTAAATCCCATTTGAGAAAGGGCGGCTCCCTGCATGTCTTCTGACTGCTCGCCAAGCATGGCAGAATCTCCTGTATGAATCGCGATTGGAATATGGGGAAAAGCTTTTACAAGAGAAAAAAGACCTGAAACATGGTCAAAATGCCCGTGCGTCAAAACAACGGCAACGGGCGTAATATTTTTGGACTTTAAAAACGAAACGACAGAACCTTCATCGCGCGAAAAGGCACAATCCGCCGCATCAACAACAAAGGTTTCCGTTTCTGAGAGCGGAACGATATAGGTGTTTACGGCAAGCGGGCCTGTATGCAACAGATGAAGGTTCATAGGCAATTCCTACTGAATGTCTTCTGATGAAGAAGAGCGTGGAGCGCGGGCTGCCAGGATTTCTTCGTCAGTCATCTCTGCCTGAGCCTTTGCAAATGCTGCCTGCTCTGCCATTGTGTCGCTGTTGTTTGATGTGTAGCTGTCCACGATTGGGGCAGAAGCATTTGACACATTCGGAACTGGCTCGTTGTTCTCGTAGTTTTCGATAGATTCACTTTCTGAATCAGAATCAGCGAATTCGCCTTCACCGCGCTGCTTTGAGTAGCTTACGCTCAATGCACGGCCTCGATACACATGACCGTTCAATGCGCTGATTGCCTTTTCTGCGTCTTCTTTGAAAAGCTGGACGAATGAGTAGTTAGCCAAAACACGGATGTCACCGATTCGCTCTTTTTCGATTCCTGCAACGCTGATAAAAAGACCAACCAAGTCGCGCGGGAATACACGGCGGTTTCGGCCAATGCTTACGAACACGACTTCTGCGTTTTCTTCTGGGATCTGAACGCGTGTGAATCGTTCGCGGTTTTCTCGGACTTCTGCAGAAGCACCTTCTTCGCTCTGATTTTCTGTGCGTTCAAAGCGGTTGAATCGCTCTTCGCGGTTTGCGTGGAAGTCTTCGCGTTCTCCGCCGAATTTGTTGAAGCGGAAAATTGCGCCACTTGAATTCTTTAAAAGATATGCCGCGACATATGAGCGCATGGTGAGCGGAACATTCTTTTTAAAGACTTTTTTGAGTGCTTCGAGTTCATCAGGATTCGCCTTTACTTTTGAAACAACATCTTTGAGATAGTTAGCGGCCTGATCGAGATCGATTTCTCGGTTCTGTCTGAATGGTCGTCTGAAATTTCGTCTGAATGCCATAAAAAACTCCTTTAATCTAATTCTGCCGTATAAACTGAACCTGTTTTCTCAAATCCACAACGGGCAATCAACGGTTCTAAAAAATCTGGCAAGGCAGAATCAGCAATGATAATCTGATGAATTCCGTGTTCTTTCAGACTGGAAATGCCGCGTGAAAAAAGCTCTCTGGCAATTCCTAAGCCACGGTAATTCTGAGCCACAAAAACTGAAGTGAGAGCCACGACATTTTTTGCGAAGGACGAGCAATCTGAAAACAAAAGAGAACCTGCGAATTCTCCTGAAAGCGTGCGTGAAATAATCCCGCAGACAGAAGACGGCTCTTCATAATCAAACTTACGAAGCCAAAAATGAGCAATCGCACGTGCCGTTTCGCCTTTGAACTCTGTTTTGATTTCGGTTGCAATTTTCTCCGCTTCTTTTAGCACACAATCACTGTCCTTTTCGTGATTGTACTCACTGAATTCAAAATCTTCTTGGGTAAGCTCGTCATATTCTTCAAAATCTTGATTGAGTTTTTCCAAGCCCCAAGATTCGCGGAGCGCATTATACCATTCGTAGACCGTAGCACGCATTTCCTTATTTTTGAACGCATGGAAACGCTGCTCGACTTCTGGGTACTGCTTTAAAACTGTTTTATAATTTCTGAACACCCCCCTTCCATTTGAGAGAACATGCAGCAATTCCTTTTGAATAGGCGGATTGTGCAGATTCTCAGCAAATTTTTCCATTAAATTAAAGCCGTCATTGCTAGACCAACGCGGCAAAGAATACAAATTTTCGTTTTCTTCAAGTTCGTCAAGTTCCGACTGTTCCATTGAAGCAACGGGAACGACAACCTGATTCTTTGCATCAAACAAGAATTCATCATCTTGATTTTCCATTGAGAAAAGTATTTCATCGATGATAGATTCCGTTAACTCAAACTGCACTATTTAAGTTCTTCTCGTTTTGCAACAATTTTGCTCACTAAGCCGTAGTCAAGAGCTTCTTCGGCGGTGAGCCAGTGGTCGCGGTCGCAGTCTTTTTCGACTTCTGACTCACTTTTGCCTGTTTCTTCCGCGATGAGCTTAATCAGCTTCTTTTTTGACTTTGCGATTTCTTCTGCTTGGATTTCCAAATCTGTCGCAACGCCACGAGCCACGCCGCCAATCAACGGCTGGTGAATGAGATAGTGGCTGTTCGGGAGCGCAAAACGGCGTTCTTTGGGAACGGAGAGCAAAATGATTGAGCCCATGCTTGCGATTAAGCCCGTTCCGATTGTGTAAACTGGCGCATTGATAAAGCGAATCATGTCGTAAATGCCAAATCCTGAGTCGATTGAGCCGCCAGGTGAGTCGATGTAAATGTAAATGGGGTCAGAATTGTCTGCTTCGAGCAAAAGAAGCTGCTTGATGACCTTTGCCGTGTTTTCCTCGTTGATTTCGCCGCTCAAAATAATCTGGCGAGTCTTTAAAAATTTCTCGGAAAGAGAGTCTTCCTTTTGTTCAGACTTTTTTTCTTCGTCTTTGTCGTTAAAAATTCTCATAGTATAAATATAGTAAAAAATCGTCAAATGTACAACAAAAAAATTATGACTGCTTCGCTTCTGTGATAATTTGTGCCCATGACCGTGAATCCCGATTTTTAGGATCTATGCCGAGCGCACGGAGAATTTCTTTGAGACGGGGGCGCACTGTTTCGGGCGGCACATTTTCTTTTGTGTATTCGATTTCGGCGTAGGGGAGTCCGTTCACTTTTTCGATTTCGAGGTGCGCTTCAAAGTCTGTAAAATCGGAAAGCGTGCAGAAAACAGAAAGCGCGTCCTTTTTTTTCTCAAACCATTTTATATAGCCCGTTGCCTCAAAGAATTTCCGAAGAACATCAGGATTTTCGACGAATGTTTCATATTCAGAATTGAATTCAACTCCGTTTTCAAGCGTTTTGTGCTTGATGCAAAAATATGCTTTTTCTTTTGATTCAGAATCATCTCCGTACATATCAATTCCGCTCGGTTCAAGTGGAGAGTCTGTTTGGGTGCGGAGACGGATGACTTTAAGCTCTTTGTTTTTGATTCGTTCTTCGTGCGTGTTATACAGCGAAAAATACTCATCGGATTTAAGAATATGAGAAAGCGAATGAAACTGAAACGAAGGAACGGTATTCTTTTCGGTGAGGATTTTTTGAATTTTTTGGAATAATGCTTCGGAAAGCGGAACTTTTAGTTCGATTTCGCGTGACATTATCGTTTTGACTCTGTTCGTGACTCAACGATTCGGCGCATATCGGCGATATTGTTTATAATCATGTAGTTTTCGAACATTTCGATTTTGCGTGAAACGACAAACCGCTTTAATTCGTCTTTGACCGTGTTTTGCTGCAATCCCGACCAGTGAATAACATCTTGCTCGGTGATTACGAATTTGCGGCGACGGTCGGCGTTTGAGCTTTGCGGATTCATTTCGTCGTACATGCAGAATACATCGGCAATGCGTGCCTGTGGGTCAGAAATGACGAGAATGCGCAATCTTCGTTTTTGGTCGTAGATTCGTTTGCAGAAAATTTTGAGAAGAAGAAGGGCGAGCTGCGGATTTCCTGTGATGAGCATTTCAAAGTTCGCCTTGTTGAATTCAAGACATTCGACATGACCGCGTGCCACACAGGTTGCCGAACGGGGCGTGTTGTCCAAAATCGCCATTTCGCCAAAGAATTCGCCTGGCTTTAAAATGTCGAGGTTTTTGTTTGAGTCGTTAATGCACTTGGTGAGCTGAACTGTGCCGTTTTGAATGAGGTAGAATGTTTCGCCCCGCTCAAATTCGGTGATGATGACTTGCCCGTTTTCGTAGGTTTTCTGGAATCGCTTGAAGGCAGGAAGCTCAAACATTTTGATTGAAGTGCCTTCCGTTGTTGAAGCTGTTTCTTCGACTGCATCAGCACTTGAAATGCCTTTTTTGACATAGGCACTTGATTTGAGGAGCATTTCTTTGAGTTCTTTGTTGTTTGCCTCAGTTGGATACAGTTTGAGGTAGGTTTTGCAGACATCTTCACAACTTTGCCATTTTTCATCGTTATAGAATGCCTTTGCAACCGAAAAAAGACCGTCCATCTGATTGAATTTTTCGGTGTTGTTCATGACGGACTCTGTTTTTTTGTGAATCAGACGGAGCTGGTTTGAGAAAACACGGAGCATCTTCATGATGAGCGGCTTGTTGTTGCTGAACATTACTTCAAATTCTTGTGCAGTCATGGAAATGCAGACAACATCATCAAGTGTCATGACTGTTTCTTCGCGCGGAAAGTGACCGATTGCCGATTTTACGCCAAAAAATTCGCCCTGTTTGATTTGCTCTGATGTTTGCAGGCGGGTTTCAACATCGGTAGTCGTGAGATTTGCGTGACCTTTTTGCAAAATAAAAACTCGGTCGGCAATATCACCTTCAAAATAAATGATGGAACCTTTTGTATATGAAATCGCTTTTGGCATCTTTTTGCTCCCGATTTTAAATCAAAGAAAATATCATTTATATTGTAACATAACTTTCAAAAATATGCTATTATTTTTTTATGATAGATTTACATTCTCACTCTTCTGCATCAGACGGCGTTTTTAGTCCCAAAGAAGCAGCTGAATATGCAATTTCAAAAAAACTGAAAGTCTGGGCATTGACCGACCATGACACGGTTGACGGACTTTTTGAAGCGGCAGAAACCTGTGCAAAAAGCGAGAGCGGAATCATTTTTGTGCCTGGAATCGAAATAAATGTGCGCTGGCCGACAGGGGAATTTCACCTTTTGGGCTTGGGCTTGCGCCGGTATTCAGAAAAATTAAAAGATTTGGTCGCTGATTTAACCGAAAGCCGCCGAAACAGGAATCTTGAAATCGTCCAAAAAATGAACAAAGACGGAATTCAGGTTACGCTTGAAGAAATTGAATCGCAGTTTGTCGCAAGCCAGATAGGGCGGCCTCATTTTGCGACATTTTTAATGCAGATTGGAAAAGTGAAGCACCGACAGGAAGCATTCGACCGATTTTTGGGGAAAGGGCGACCGTATCATGTGAATCATGAGGGCGCGGATTTGGATGTTGCTGTCAGTGCGATAAAATCTGCGGGCGGCGTTCCCGTGCTTGCGCATCCGCTTTCGCTCTATGTTTCGTGGGGCAAAATGGACGAAACAATCGAAAAAATCAAAAATCACGGGGTTGAAGGGCTAGAAGCATGGCATCCTGCCGCAAGAATAAACGAAGGCTTTAAATTAGAAGAAGTCGCACGAAAACTCGGCATGTTCGTAACCGCTGGAAGTGATTTTCACGGGAAGGGCGTGCGTGCTGACCGTCATTTGGGAAGAACGAGCGGCGAGCGCAAGATTGACGACCGATTTTGGTATGAAGAACTTGCGCCTCATCTGGGAGACTTTGATTATCGGGAAACAGAGTGGATGCAGAATCAGCGCGGGCTACTTCTAAATTCTCGATAAATATGCTATAGTGCTTGTGATTTTACTTTTTTAGCTAAGGATACGAATATGAAAAAATATGTGCTTTCAGTTTTGGTTGAAGATCATGCAGGCGTTTTGAGCCGTGTTTCAGGTCTTTTTAGCCGTCGTGGGTTTAACATTGATTCGCTTACTGTTTGTGAGACAGGCAATCCTGGTCAGTCTCGCATGACAATCGTTGTTCAGGGCGATGAATATGTTCTGGAGCAAATCCGAAAGCAGCTTGCAAAACTTGTTGAAGTCATCTCAATCAGTCACTGTCACAAAGAAAATACTACGCAGCGCGAAATGGCACTTATCAAAGTAAAGGCTTCTGGAACTGACCGAGCCGTCATCATCGAAACATGCGATATTTTCCGTGCGCATATCATCGATGTTGCGCAAAATTCTGTCATCGTAGAAGCAACGGGCAGCGAAGATAAAATTTCCAGCCTTATCCGCTTGCTTGAGCCGTATGGAATTCTTGAGCTGTGCAAAACAGGTCTTACGGCAATGGATCGTGGTGAAAAAGTCTTGCGATAGGGCTTTTAATGAGTAGTTAAATTTTATCTTCTGTGTTAGAATAGATTCATTCATTTTAACAGAGGAGATATAAAAATGAAAAAATTACTTGCTGTGATTTTGGCTGCTTCGGCACTTTTTGCCGCGAGCGCAAAATCTCCAAAAGTCAAGCTTTCGGGAACAAATCTCAAAAAAGCAAAGACTTACAAATCAATTCAGGCGGCTCTTGACGCTGTCGGAAATCAAAAAGGTGATTTCACTATCTCTCTTCCAAAGGGCACTTACGAAGAAGTTCTTTACTACACGGGAGACGCAAACATTACGCTTTCTGGCGAATCTAAAAAACAGTATGGCGAAGATGTTGTTATCGCAAAGGCAAATGACGGTGACATCTATCTTCTCAAAAACTACACAAGCTCGGCTCAAAAAGGCCGCTGTCTGTTTGAATTTGAAGGCACGGGAAGCCTCACGGTCGAAAATATCACTTTCCACAACACATTTGAGCGCGGTTCTATCAAAGGCTCAAACACACAGGCAGAGACAATCGGCTTCGATTCAACGGGAAACTTGGCTGCATACAACTGTTCGTTCAAAAGCCACCAAGACACGCTCCGCACAACGGGAAAATCTTGGTTCTACAAGTGTTACATTGAAGGCGACACGGACTTTATCTGGATGGAAGCAGCGGGCAAAGTCGCTCTGTTTGAAGAATGTGAAATCGTCTCTCTTTTTGATGAAAAACACTCAAATCACACATCATATATTTGTGCGCCACGCATGAATATCGGAAACAAGGCAGAGAAGGGATTGGTCATCTTCAATTCAAATGTTTCAAGTAAAGAAGGCCAGACAACATTCCTCGCACGCACCCCGTGGACAAGCGGTTATTACAATCAGGTCGCGTTTGTTGCGAACAAAACAAAGGATTTGGACACTGATTTGTGGAGCGGAAAGCCACTTTTGGCAAACGGAATCGCCCAGACTACCATCGGCTGGAAGCTCGACAAGGCTACGGCACAATCAATCGGCGTAAAAACTGACGGTCGCAAAGATATTATTCCAGAAAATGAAGTCGCAACTGAATTCAACGGACGAGACTCAATCTTGAACCGCTACTTTGACATCACGACGCTCAAATACAAAAAAGATTCTGACACATATTGGGATGTCAAAGCACTTGCGAAAGCGCGAAACTGGTCTGTTTCAGAGGATAAATCAAAATCGCTCCTTGACGGCGAAGTTGAAGTCGTAAAAACGACCTACATTCTTGATGGCTCTCAGGAATATGCTGATTTGACCTGCACGGGCTTTGCTTTGGAAAAGGACAAACCACACTATCAGGGCGCGGCTGGTGCTACCATCTCATTCCCTGTCAAAGGAAAGTCTCTCGTTACGGTTACAGGCTACTATGCAGGAAACGGCACGATTCAGGCGGGCAAGCAGGGAGCTGCATTCTATGCATGCAACACCGGCTCAACGAGCAAATTCCAGGATACGGCATATATCGTTTATGAAGGGGCAACTACCGTTACCATCACGGCGACCGAAAAATCATACATCACAAAAATCGTGGTTGAGGGCGATGAGTCGCTTTCATTCAATCCCGTAAAATCAATCGCAGTTTCTTCAGAAGGAAATGTAACAGAGTTGTACGGACGCAAAAAATTGCAGTTTACGGCTACTTTGAATCCTTCAAAGCCTACGAACGGCGATTACATATGGTCTGTCTCTGATCCCAAAGTCGCTTCAATTTCTGCGAACGGTCTTTTGGAAGCCGCTAATGTCGAAAAAGACACCGTAATCACGGTAAAAGCAACTTCTTGTGACGCGAACGCTGTTTCTAGTGAATTTAAGCTCAAAGTTCTGAAGCCAGAGGCGGGAGCATTCGCTCTTTCTTGGCTCGACTCACCAGAAGCAAGCGGAAGCCTTGAGGGAACGAGCGACAACGAAGCGGTTGCGACGGCAGGAAAGGCTGTTCCGTCAAAAGGAAACGGCGGTTCTTGGAAATTCAACTCTTCAAAAATCACGGCGGAAATCGCAAAAGGCGCGATTTCTTATTCTGGATACTCTTCACCAATCGAAGGCCGTGACAAAGTATATGTTGACTTCCCGTTCACGGCAAAAGAAAACCTTGTTTTGAATCAGGTCGAGGCTGCGTTCGGTAATCACGGAACGGGCAATGTCGCGGCTCAGATTCTTGCAATCAGCGGTGGTAAAGAAGAGGACTTGGTGACTGACGAAAGTCGCAAAGTCCGCTCGGTCAAAAAGAGTTGGGAAATTGAATATGCTGTCAAAAAAGGCGAGACGGTTACAATCCGTGTCGTTCTCTACGGATTTACGGGAGATGACGCAGCAATTCCAACTGGAAAAGCACCGACGGTGGCAACAATCACGGTAAGTGGCAAACAGAAGTAACGATTATTTACTGAAATAAAATTCTTCAGAAGGAAGCTCACTGCCCAAAATCGTATAGAGTTTTTCTAAATCCGATTTTGCGACGGTGGCTTCCCTAAAAACGAGGCTTGAGTAAGGAATTGCATTTTTTGCGATAGGTGCGCTCAAGCCGAGTTTGTGCTTTTCGATTAAAAGAGCTGCCTTTGATGGATTTTTGTTCGTCCATTGCATGGCATTCTTATACACATCAATAAACCTTCGGATTATATCACGATTATTTTTTACAAAATCAGCACGGGCAACAAGAAGCATGAGCGGAATATTGCTGCCTTCTTCATTTTCAGCGTAGATTTTTTGTATGTTTTCTGCACGAAGATTCTTTGAGGAATTAAAAATTGCGACCGAAGCAAACGGCTCACGAACGAGCGCATATGACTGCGATAGTGAAATTAAAGAATTTGCAAACTGTGCCTGTGGAAGTGAAAAATCAAGCTTTACCGAAGAATCATCGTTTCCAACGGAAATGTTTTTTTTATTCAGAATGTGTTTAAAAATCCGTGTTTCCTGGCTATTTTCTTCTGGGGCGATAATGCTCTTGCCTTTTATATCTTCAAGAGAGCCGTATGTTTCATCATTTGTGAGAAGATACAGGGCTTCATTTTGTGCGACACCAAGAAAAACGATTCCTTTTTTTGATTTGTCGAATACTTTTGCGGCATCTTTTGCGTACAAGAAAGCAACATCAAGTTCCCCCCGAAGCAATTTGGGAAGTTCTTCCCGTTCAGAATTAAGAATTTGAAATGCCATATTCTGAACGGAAAGCTTTTCTTTGTTTTCGATAAGATACGCGCTTGGCGCGCAAGAAATTCCTTTGAGCACGCCAAGCCGAAGTGAAGGGGATTGTGCGAATACGCACAGAAAGCAAAACAATTCGATGCAAATGGAAAAGAGCTTTTTATGCATGAATCACCGCGTCCATGTCGCATTTGGGCGGAATGCCGTCAACAAGACCTGCGTTCCCGGCGTTTGCATACATGTTGAGCAATGCCGCGCCCGTTTTGGGGTTCATGATGACGGAAGGACCTGCGATACAACCGCCTTCACATGCCATGACTTCGATAAGGTTCGGACAGTCTGGAGGCGTGGGAATTGTTCCCGCGTTGATTTTGCCGTAATTTTGCAAGGCTTTGATGCCAGCCTTGTCCAAGCCGTTAATGACCACAGGACGCAAAATCGTGTTTTTGTCGAGCGGAAGACGGATTTTGACGCTTTCGGCCACTCCTCCTGTTTTCGCAAAGTTTCGGCCTGAAACAGTGGTCTGATATTTTGGCAAGGTGACTTCCATTTTGTTGACTTCGATTTCTTTTGCGGTGAACAATGCGCCCACTTCTTCGACGGAAAGAACATAATCAACGATGTCGTTGTCAAAACCTTCGCGTTTTTTTGCAAGACAGGGACCCACAAAAACCGTGATACAGTCGGGGTCGGCTTTTTTTGCAAGTTCTGCCGTGTAAATCATGGGCGATTTTGTTTCTGAAATACAGCCTCTAAGCTCTGGCGCATGAATCTGAACGGCACGGACATACGCCGGGCAGCAGCTTGTGGTCATCATTTTGTCGCCGCGTTCCATTCGCTCTACGAATTCTGCGGCTTCTTTGTCGGCAGTGATGTCGGCTCCTATCGCGACTTCCCACACGCGGGAAAATCCTGCTTTTAAAAGAGCCGTTTCAAGCTGACCAGGCTTTGCCGCCTTGAACTGAGCCGCGATTGCAGGCGCGTACATGGCGACGACTTTTTTGCCTGCCATAATGTGCTTGATGACATCGACGAGCTGGGATTTTTCCATGACGGCACCGAACGGACATGAGCTCATGCACTTTCCGCAGAAAATACACTTTTCGTAGTCAATCTGTTCGTGACCAGTTTCTTCGTTGCGCGTGATTGCACCGACTGGGCACGCCTCTTCGCATGGAATCGGGATTTTGACGATTGCATGATACGGGCAGTTCTGCATACACATGCCACAGTTGATACATTTTGCAGGATCGATATGCGCACGGTGGTCATAGATTTCGATTGCCTGTTTGGGGCAGTTCATTTTGCACGGACGGGCAAGACACGCCTGACATGCGTTTGTGGGAAGATATTTTGTTTTTACACAGCCGTTGCACGCTTCGTTTAAAAAAGTGAGCATTGGCCATGTTGGTTTTTCGCGGTTCAAAGCCTCTGTCGCAAAATCGGCGAGTCGTTTTTCTTCGTCCATGTCTTCGACGGAAAACCCCATACGCGCAATGACACGGGTACGCACGATTTCACGGTCATGATAAACACAGCAGCGGATTGCGGGGCTTCCTTTGGGAACTATTTCTTTGGGAATGTAGTGGACGCCTTCTGCAAGTTTCCCCGCAAGCTGTAATTTTGCAATTTTGACAAGAATTTCCTGCTTCATGAGAGAAGCATTATTGTTTACATTAAGCATTTTGTACCTCTTTAGACTGTTTCGCTATCCATTATATCATGATTTTGCTAAAATTGCATTATGAATAATGAAAATACAGCGGATTTCAAGAAAAAACTGCGAAAAGAAATGAAGCAGAGCCTTACGGAATTTCACGCGAATCATACCGAGTCAGAAAAATCTGAAATAACAAAACAACTTTGCCAAAAAGTCATGGCTCTTCCCGAATATCAAACTGCTGATGTTATTCTTGCCTATATTCCGAGTGATTTAGAAGCCGACTGCACGAGCGTGATTGTGGATGCGCTTCAAAACGGAAAAAAAGTCGCCGTTCCCAAAGTTGAGTTTGATTCGCTGAAAACGGGCAAAAATCGAATGGATTTTTATTTTTTAGAAAACGGTACGCCGCTTGAAGCGCAACTTGAAGTCGGCACATACGGAATTCGCGAGCCAAAACCTGAATTGAAGAAAGTGTTTGGGGGCGTTGCGGGGGATGCCCCCGCAGAGAGGGGAGCGACCAATGAAATGGGCGCGAGGGGAGAGACTTCTCCCCTTAAAGACATTTTCATTTTAGTTCCTGGCGTTGCATTCACGCAAAACGGAAAACGGCTTGGGCATGGAAAAGGCTTTTATGACATTTACATTGAACGAGTGCGCAGGGCAGGGGAGAATCCCTTTTTGTGTGGCTTTTGCCTTCCGTGCCAGATTTTGCCAGAGCTTCCCACAGACAGTCACGACATTTTTATGGACGCGGTGCTTTTTTGATTCTTTGTGTTTCGCTATTTTTTGCTGTCTTTGCTGTAGAGCCTGAGCGGTGGCTGCTTGTCAAAATAGCGGGTCGCGATTAAAAAATAATCTTCGAGGCTTGCTTTTGAAATCGCCTCGTATTGAGACAAGTAGAGCGTTGGATTTTTTTGAATTTCTCCGCTCTGAATCAGTTTTGCCGTTCCTTCCTGACTTTCTGCCTCACTGATGACGGCCATAAGCCAGTTGTTTTCTAATTTTGCGAGCACATCTGATTTTTCAAGGTCAATCACTCCGTCCGTCTGAATTTCGATTTGCGAAGAAATTTCTTGTTTGACAGAAGATACGCATTGTTCATACAGTGAATCAACTCCGGCAGTGTGCTCGATATTTGTTACGACAATGCGCGCAAAGGGAAGGTCGTTTTCGGCAAGAATTGCCCGTACTTTTGTCTCTGGGTATTTTTTTTGCAATTTTTCTTCCATTTGAGCGGCTATTTCTATCAGAATCGAATCGAACAGAGCCACATCGGTGGAAGAAAGATCTGGGCACTCAAAGCAATACATGAGCGGGTCCAGAAATTTTGTGGTCGGAACGAGTACGGCCGGCATGGGAGCTGCTTTGTCTTTGGAAATGTCTGTCAGAAAGAGGTGGCGGAGTGAAATTCGTTTTTCAGAGCTTGCCAGAGAAAAATTCGGCTTGGGAACGCGCAAGTCAGAAGAGCGGGTTTGCTCAATGCTTCCCAAAAGCGCGAATGTTTGGTTCAGTGATTTTTGCAATTTCTTTTCATCGCTGATTCCGCCTGAAATAATCAGTGAAATTCTCGTGGAATCAAGGAGAATGGGATAGCTTTCAAGGATTTTAGTGAAGTCAAGCGTTTCTGCCGGCTTATCCTGCGTGTCGCGGTAGAGTTTGGGATAGTCCGTATCTTTATAGATAATTCTGACAGCCTCGCACAAAAGCTGGAATTCCGTGCTGCCTGTTTTGAGCCGCCATCTCGTGCGCTCATCATAGGTTACGCCGTCTGCAATCGCTGGGGAAATATCGCAATACACGAGCGCGGAATATGCGGCCTGAAGAATAAAATCCATTTCTTTCGCAAGGCATGACACAGTGATTATCGAATGAGTTGAAAGCGTTTTTGCCCCGACTTCATAAAATCCAGTGAGCGCACCGTTTGCAGCGAATAAATCAAGTTGCCGAGTGATGTTGACTGCGATGGAGTCCGTGAGTACGCTTGCCATGCCTGGAACTTTGTCGGTAAAAAGAAGCTCGCCACCAGCAATGGTAAGCGAGAGTACGCTTGTTGTTGAGGTTTCGCTTTTTTTGATGGTGACGGGAATTCCGTTTGCAAGCGAAAATGACGAGAATTCCGAGCGGTTTTTTGAAATGAAGCGTGAGGCAGATTCTGCGATTTCTTCAAGAAGATTTTTTGCGGGAAGTGATTGAGCTTCATCGTCTTTTAAGACCGTTTTGTACAGATTCTGATTGTACCAGGCACTTTCATTTTGCGTGATTTGCTCAAAGCCTGCTTTTTTGAATTCAGCGGCATATTTTTGAAATGTCTTATCGTTCAAAAAAACAAAGACAAAGGGCTGCTCATCGCTTATTTTTTTTTGCAAGTCACGCATGGTTATAGAAGATAACCGCTCGTTTTTGCTGAAAAACAGGTGCGTAAAATCAGATTCTGAATCAGCTGACGAAGAGAAAATAGAGCGGGAAAATTGTTCCATGAGATTTGCGGAGCTTTCTGAAAGGCGCGTGAATGCCGTCTGCTCGTTTTTAAGTGATTTTTCCAGTTCTTTTTGCGAAAAAACATCCTCATCGCGGGACATCGTAAGAAATAAATCTGCCTGAATAACGGGGGAGACTTTTGCAGTTCCCAAAAGTGACTGAATTATGAGCCGTGATGCTGATTTTTCTTGTGCTGCGGCGACATCTATGTATTCGCCACCCAGAATTTTAAGATTTCGTTGCTTTAAAAGCAATTTTTTGAACAGGGAGCCTTCCCGATTCCATGTGGATGCAAGGGCTGCGCTTTCATCGGCGGTAAGATGCGTGTACTGAATGGCAATCTGCGTCATTTCGTCAGAAAAATCGTTATGGACGAGAATAAATTTTCGCTGGGCGTTATATTTTTTTTCTGAAATATAGGTTTGCAACAGCTGTGCGGATTCATCCGTTGTGTTTTTGAATTCCCGTGATGAAAACTGAGAAAAATATTTTTTGACAAGTGTCAGTGTGATGTTTTCAGAAATGTTGCCACTCAAAAAGAGACTTGAATTTGCCGGAATGTAATAAAAATCGGAAATTTCTTGCAGAATGGTGCGGACGCTTTCTTTTTTTTGTGATTTGAATGTGGCGGGGGATACACCGCTTTCACGAGACCAGGGGCATGTCATGAAAATTTTTGAATCAATCGCCGAATTTATAAATCCTGTCGTGCTTTCCGAATATTCGCTGAATTCTGCGGACATGGTTCTTAGCAGCGCGCTGAGTTCAGAATCAGTTGGTCGAACAGGCTTTAATTTTTCGCTTAAAGAAAGAATTGCTTTTTCTATTGCGCTTGGCGCGACGGTTGAGACGAATCGCACCGAATCATTTGAAATTTCTCCCCCCAAAAGTCGTGCATAGAGCGTAAAAAATCCTGCATTTTTTTGATTTTGATGAGTGAAGCCCGCGTTTACGCACAGTTCAGCCCGCACGGTGGGTGATGAAGCGTCTTCAAGAAAATAGAGTTTAAGGCCGTTTTCAAGCGTAAAAATCGTGATGTCGGAAGCTGAAAAAGAAAACACTCTGAGAGGAAGAATAAATAATAGAAGAAATCCAAAAATTTTACGCAAAGTGTGACTATTTTAGCATAATGCACCGTGATTTTCCATAAAAATAAAAAAAAGCCGGAATCAGCAATGCAGGAAAACAGGAATCTGCATTGCTGATATACCGCACACAGGAAGGAGGAACTTCCGGCATACGGCTCCGGCTGCCACCGAAGTGGCGTTTTACTCAAAACAAATTGAAAACGGAAAATTGAAAGATGAAAATTTTCCGTTTTTTTCAAATTTCAGTGCTTTCCGTTGCCGAAACTACAAAAATTTTCGCTATATATACACTGAAAGCAGGGTGGGAGCTTTCAAGGAGCATATATGGCAGAAAAACGCAACTACAAGGACAACCTGTTCGTGAGCATTTTCGGGCGGAGCGTAAACTCAAAGGAATACTTCCTCTCGCTCTACAACGCGATTCACGGCACGGATTTCAAAATCGGCGAGGTGACGATTGAGCCCGTCACGCTGGAAAATGTGGTCTACAGAGGCCTGAACAACGATGTCTCGATGATGATAAACGACACAAAAAAATATAACCGCCGCACGGATGCGGCAAAAAGCAAATGAATCCGCAAGAATTTCTGAAAGAAATTCTTGTCACGACAGGATGTCGGTATATGGCTTTCCGCTGTCTGGAATACATCGTTGCCCAGTACAGCAGGATATTCGAGAAGCACGAGAAATATCACTCAAAGCAAATCAAACTTCCCCGACCGGAATGCTATGTATTTTATAATGGTGACAGCCCTTTCCCGCTCGAAAAGACGATGAGACTTTCCGAAGCGTTCAAAGAGCTTCCTCAAAATGAAAGCGGAAAATCACTTCTGCCAAATTCTCTTAACCTTGACCTGACCGTTAAAATCTTCAACATCAACTACAAGGAAAACCACCCGATTTTAACAAAATGCCTTGCACTTTTTGCCTACTCAAAATTCAACGAATATGTTAGAATAGGAAAGTCGGACGGCAGGGAGAATCCGATTGGCTATGCGCTGGACCGCTGTGTTTCGGAAAATGTCCTTGCCGATTATTTCAACAATCTGAGGAAAGAAGACATGTCATTGATTTTCGGCGAATGGGATGAAGAGATGTTCGTAAAAGTACAGCGGGAAGAGGC
>JAFUDX010000041.1 GCA_017464425.1 Treponema sp. | reverse complement strand
CAGTGTCTCGGGTTATTATGTAATCTACATCGGCGGAAAGTGCCGAGCCGTGCTGCATGGAGTCTTCCAAATCATCAAAATTGACATCATTTATGGCAGAAACAAGCTGTGCTTTTGTAAGCCCTGCGACATCGAAAACATTAAGTAGCGTCCGCCATAACCGGGTCAGTCATAATAGTAGCCGGATTCGAGTTTACCAGCACAATCTTGTACCCCTGCTCCCTGAGCGCCTTACAAGCCTGAGTTCCCGAATAGTCGAACTCACAAGCCTGACCAATCACAATCGGCCCCGAACCGATAATCAATACTTTGTTGATGTCATCGCGTTTCATCTATTTTTACTCCTATTTAATTTGCAAAAAAAAGCGAACTCTAAATAGGAAATTATTTTCGCTTTCAAATAGGTATATAAAACTTGACGACAGTTTAATTGTTATGTCTGATTTGAAACCATTATCATGATTCGTTTTTGCTCAGACAACAATTTTTACCTTTTCCGCAAGTTCTTTTACTTTTTCTTCAGGAAGTTTCGAAATTGCAGCAATTTCTGCGTATGACAACTTTCCTACTTCAAGCATACCTATTACAAATTCTTCTGCCTGTGCTTCGCGTTCTTCAGCCGTAAAATCTTCCATAATTTTACACATACGCCTGACCCTACGAGCACAGCTCTTCGGGAGACTCGCTAAAAACAGTCCACTGGACTGTTTTTGCCCTGCCATCGCAGTGCCGCTCCCTACCTTTCTCGTCTTTCTTAAAATATCTTGTCTTTTCGGCAAGAAGCCCAAGTTTCATATCATCGGGATTAGTGCACGAAAAATCATGCATTAGTTTTCCGATGTCGTTATCCTCTTTATATTCACCGTTTACATATATTATATGCGAATGTCGCGTGAGCGACAATTTGATAATTTCCTTGCAGTCACACGAGCGAAGCGAGTATGCGATTCATCGCAAAAAGTCATTCCATTTTCTTCAATCTTGCGGTTTATATGATAAAGCGGAAGCCCTCCTTTTTAAAACATCATGCTCCGTTATGAAAATAACATAAGTTTCGGGTAGATCCTTGAATTTTTGTCTTGGCAAAAGCGTATTAGCATCCAAAATTGCACTGTAATATCTTGCTCGCTTCTCATCAGCACCTTCATCCGCTCGCTGAACTTCGATATTGTAGAACTTGCCAGTCTTATCCCTTGCCTTTATATCAAGTCGGACGGAACGGCCGAGCAGATTTTTGATTGAAACCTGACCTTTTGATTCTGTTACCTCAAGGTCATCACGCTGCAAGATTATCCGCAACAGAAATTCAGTTGCCTCAATGTCGTCCTCAAAGACCTTTGACATAAAATCGTCATCAAAAAGCCTAAACTGTGCAATTTTTGAAAGGAGCAGTTTCTTTCGCTGTGAACCTTTATCTATATACACGAGCTTTTAGAATTTTTCTATAGAGTAAAGCCTAAAATAAGAAAGGGGGCAAAAAACTTACAATCTTCGCGCGATTTTCTATGCTTGGTATGTAATTTAGATTACCAAGTATAAGGTACTATTTTCAAGCAAATCATTGTTTTATGTCCGATATGAGAATCTTCTATTTTCCAAACAATATGCTCTACTTGCGTAATTATAAATTTTTCATTTTCGGTATTCGGTCTTTTTAGCCAACCGTCAAAATTTCTATGGTTGTAATAATCCCCAACGTGGTAGTTCAGTTTAGAAAGTTCGCGCTTTACCGACCAACCGAGTTGTGCCTGCTCCTGCAAATCGGGAATTGGGACAAGTAGGAATAAAGAAAATCAAATTTTTACATTTCTTTTAGCAAGCGAACGATTATTTCCTGCTGTTTTTCGGTCAGTTTGTTCCATTCGTGTAGAAGTTCACTTTGCTGTTTTGTTAAAGGCGTAATTTCCGCGTAATCTTCCGTAAAAAACTGCGCAAGCGTGATTCCAAATGCTTTGCAGATTTTTTCAAGCGACGGAATCGGCGGTGAAAGACGGAATTGAGAACAGCCCCGTTTCATTCGCGAAAATCTCAATATCGACAAAAACGGTTACGGAAACAAGGGTAGAAACTCAGTATGTCGAAAAAATAGTCACGGAAACCGATACGGTTTATGTTGATAAAACCTACGCTTCCCCCGTCATATTCACCCCGACGGATATAGAAAACGGTGTCTTGCTTTCATTGGCGACGGCTTCCGAAAACGCAAAAATCTACTACACCTTAGACGGCACAACGCCCACGGCAAACAGTTTTGAATACAGCACGGCTCTTGAAATCACGGAAAATACCACGATAAAGGCAATCGCCGTTAAAAACGGCATAGAGCCAAGCCCGATTTCTATCGCGACAGTGACGATTACGGAAAGGCAAATAGAAGTGGATGAAACCGCTCCGAGCAATGTAACGAATCTTGCCGCAGCGAACAAGAGCGGGGCAATTCTGCTCACTTGGACTGACACAAATGATGAAGACATTTACGGCTATGAAGTGAGCGTGAATGGTTCTGTTTATGCAATCATTCTGCACGGCAAAGAAAAATGCCTTGTGGGTGAACTTACGAATGACCCTGAGGGAAAAGCATCATTCATCGTGTCTGAAAACGGCGCATACGATGTGGTCGCAATTGACGCTGACGGACGAACCGTATGGAATCAGGCGATTGTAAAGACTATAGATAAAACGCCTCCGTCAGAAGTCCGCCTGCCCGCGGTTGACTTTGACAGCGAGAGCGACAGCACAGCCCCGATAAAAATTACTTGGCTCGACCCCGAAGCAGAAGATTTGTATGACAGCCCCATTGATTATGTCATCGTGACCTACACCGTGAATGAGGATGCGACGGTCATTGAAATGGGCAAAATAGATGCAGGCACGCAGGAGCTCCGCCTCTCTGTTCCTTCGAATGCTGGCGCGAACGGTACACTGTACATCACCTTAAAGACCGTGGACAAACTTGGACAAGTAAGCGAAGGCGTAACCGTGCAGGCGTGGTGTTTCTCCAGCACGATTACCGCAACGGCAAGCGATGTCGTAAGCAAAATTACTTCTTTGGAAGCAAGCGCGAAGATTGTGCTGACGGGGGAGATTGCAAGTTCAACGATAAGCAATATAGAAAGTTCACTTAAGACTCTTTATAACAATAATGAAAGCATTATTGTAAATCTTGATTTGTCTAGGACAAGCGGAATCTCGGAAATTAAAATTGCAAATTGTGATAATTTAGTTGGAATTACTTTACCCGAAGGACTTACAACGCTCAGCGATTCTGCATTCAATTTATGTCATAATCTAAGTGTCGTTTCTCTTCCGACAAGTTTAACAACTATTAATCATTATGCTTTCGGAAGTTGTCAGAAACTAACCTCGATTGCGATTCCAAACACGGTTACAAAAATTGAATATCGGGCATTTAACAATGCAAGCAGTTTGACAGAAATTGTTATTCCCGAAAATGTGACAGAATTAGGCTCAAGAAGAGTGAACAGCAATTTCGGGCAAAATCCCTGCTTATGTGGGGAAAAAGAAAAATCCTCTCTTTTTGAGGGGGGAAAGTAGAATCCTTATGGATAAATATGAAAAAATTATTGAACTTGCTCGCTCTGCATAAAGAAAGCGGAACTCAATTGTGCTAGTACCCAACAGAGTCTTCTTGTTTTTGCTATTTTTTCTCTGTGCGCAAAACAAATTTTTTAAGCACTTCTTTTTTTTCTGCGGGAATTCGGTAGCTTTCAAGGGCTTTTTGAATTGTTTTGTTGTGTGTCCACCTTGAGAGTTTGTTTTCTGTGATGAAGGGAAGAACAGAATCGTATTGCTTGGCAAGGGCAGTGGCAAAATACCAGGCAATCATCATATTTACATAATATTCTTCTGACTGGACTGAGGCGACGAGTTGCGCATATTCGATTTTAAAATCAGCATCTAAAAAATGCTGCATCAACATTCCAATCGCAAAACGAACGGTGTAGGTGTGAGCGGCATCAGGCGTGCTTGAAATCCATTTTTTTATTGAGGAAAGTAATTCATCTTTATGTTTTTTGAAAATCTTTGGCGAAAGTTGGTCGCTCGTTGCCCAATTGTCTACAAAAGGCAAAAAACGATCGACTTCATGAACGCATGCGTCAAAATCTTTGATTTCAGAAATCAAAAAAGCGTGAAGTTGATTTTCATCAAAATAATCGTGCGGAAGCGTTCCTAAAAAATCAGAAAAATCACCAGTTTTAAAAATTTCTTTTGCAAGAGACCGCAATGCAGGAGTGCGAATCCCGATACATTTTTCTTTTTCGATATTCGGAATCAATTTTGCCTGAAAATCTCGATATTTTTTGTCTTGGAGAGAAAATAATTTTTTTTGAATACATTCTTTGCTATTTTCCAATTTTTTTCCGTATAATCAAAGAGCCAACGAGCAAAACACTTCCAAAAATCCATGAAATGATTCCGCTTGCAACGATTCCCAAACCTTGTGTAAGTCCTGCAATCAAATAGGTGACGAATGAAACAACGACAATGTGAATGACATACGGAAGTTGTGTTGAGACATGGTTTACATGATCGCATTGTGCGCCTGCGCTTGCCATGATTGTGGTGTCTGAAATAGGGGAGCAATGGTCTCCCGCAACAGCACCTGCCATACACGCTGAAATCGAGATGATGCGGAGCGGATTTGAGGCTTCTGGAAAGACGGCTATGCAAATCGGAATGAGAATTCCGAATGTTCCCCATGAAGTTCCTGTGGAAAATGCCAAAAATCCTGCGACAAGAAAAATGAATGCGGGGAGCAATACTTTTATGCTTCCGACTTTTTCCATGAGACCAGCGACATATTTGGTTGCTTCAAGCGAATCGGTCATTGCTTTGAGCGTCCACGCAAGCGACAAAATCAAAATTGCCGGAACCATCGCCTTGAATCCTTCTGGGATGCAAGACATGCATGCCTTAAACGGAAGGACTCTTCGTGGAACATAAAACGCAAGCGTAAGAATGAGCGCGGCAACAGAGCCTAAGACTAAGCCGACTGATGCGTCTGAATTTGCAAATGCATCGATAAAATTCTTGTGCTCTTCTCCAGAAGCAAAAAATCCGCCCGTATAAATCATACCGATAGTACAGAGAACGATGAGCAAAAGTATGGGGCAAATCAAATCAATTACTTTTCCGCGTCCAATTTTTTCTGATACGGAAGATTTTTCTTCAGTTTTTTGTACAAGAGCCTCAAAGCGTGCCATCGGTCCGAAATCAAATTTGAGGCACACAATCAAAAACAACATGCCGATGGTAAAAAATGCATAAAAATTGAAAGGAATCGCCTTGCAGAAAAGGGCAAGTCCATTTTCGCCTTCAGAAACAAAGCCAGCGACAGCCGCCGCCCACGAACTTATGGGGGCAATAATGCAAATAGGAGCTGCCGTTGCATCGATAAGGTAGGCAAGCTTTTCGCGGGAAACTTTGTATTTATCGGTTATCGGGCGCATGACTGAGCCGACCGTAAGACAGTTGAAGTAATCATCGATAAAAATGAGGATTCCTAAAAAAATCGTAGCGACTTGGGCATCGACTTTTGATTTTATGTGCTTTTTTGCCCATTCACCAAATGCCGCAGAACCGCCAGCTGAGTTCATGAGTGCGACCATCGTTCCCAAAACGACGAGAAATACGAGAATACCCACATTCCATGAATCAGAAAGCTGCTTAATCAGACCGTCAGAAAATACATGAGTAAAAAATCCCGTGAATCCGCTTGAGGCATCGAGCGCAAAAAACGCGCCCCCGATTAAAATACCGATGAAGAGGGAAGAGTAGACTTCCTTTGTGATGAGCGCAAGTGCAATTGCAACAATCGGCGGTACAAGAGACCAAAATGTTCCTGTCATACCATTCTCCAAAATTCAGGTGGGTTATATGTGTTTTGTAGCGACGCGTTCCCCGATTTTTACGCGATATTCCGCGCCCGTGTCGGTGATTTTCTTGATTTCTTCGCAGATTTTTACGCTGTCTTTTTGCAGAAGAAGCACAATCGTAGAGCCGTGCAGGTCAAAATAGCCCTTTTCTTCGCCTTTTTTGAAAGAGCCTTCTTCGATTCGATTCTGGATTCCGCCCACGCTGAACGCGCCCACTTCAATCTGCGCGATTTTTCCGAAATGCTCAGTGGTCATAATCGTCCATGAGCGGCGGTTTTTTGTGTACAAGCGGAAATTTTCGGCTGCAAGTGGCTGAACGGAATAGAGCGAGCCTTGAATAAAGTGATTTCCGTTTTGGCTTCCGTTGTCAACATAGCAATAGCGGTGGTAATCGGTGGCGCACAGGCGGAACACGAGGCACAAGCCGCCTTTGAAAAGTTCCGTGGTTTCTTCTTTGCTCATGCCGAACCGTTCGGCTTCAAAAAAATCTTCAAGCGTGTAATCAAAGCCTTTTATGTGGAAAGTTGCATTTTCTGTGATTTCGTAGACCGAAAGCAGACTGTCGGCAGGGGAAATCAAATGCGTGACTTCTGAATCAAATGATATTTCTTTTTTGCGCGTGAAAAAATCATTGAATGACTTGAACTTTACGCCTTCAAAGCCCGTCATGTCGATTCCGTTTTTTTTGATGAATGATTTTATGTAAAATCGTGAGAATGGTGAACGGAGCACAAGCCCAAGCAATGCGGGAACGCGGAGCGCGAGAATCGCATGAAGAAGCACGCGACCGAATTTTGTTCCGTAGAGAAATTGCACTGACTTGTCGTTTGCGTTTGCTGCCATTAAAACGCCTCTTCTGATTTCGTTTCGATTTCTTGGACGGTCGCCGTGTTTTCAAAAATGTATGACGGGTCTTTTTCTACGGTGGGCACGCAATACGCTTTTCCTAAAAGCAAAAGCGCGAGTTCAACAAGCCCAATCAGAATGAGTACGAGTTTTCCGACCAAGTGCGGTTTGAGCATTTTAAATGGTGTGATGAATGCAATTGCCATGATAAGAAGGAGAATTGCGGCCGGCTGAATCGGCGGGCGAGAATTCCCCAAAAAATATGAGACGATGAACACCGCCGGAAGCACAACGGCAACGCTCGTGACGGGCAAGCCTCGGTATTCGTGGCGGCTTTCGCTCGTTTGGCTTTGCCGTTCCATTTCGTCAACATTGAAATAAGAAAGGCGGATAAGCGCGCTCAAAAGGTACAAGGCGCAAATGCAGATGACGATTCGTGCCTGCCACGGGTGGTCAATCGGATACTGCTTGTCGCCAATCGCAAGTTTGTAGACGATGAGCGATGGAAACACGCCGTAGCTGATGATGTCCGCCATAGAGTCGATTTGAATTCCAAAGAGTTTTTCTGACGGCGTGCGGTCTTTTTTGGTGGAAGCGACTTTGCCGTCAAACATATCCATAACACCTGCGACCATAAGACACAAAAGCGCGAGAATAAAACTGCGGTCACTGTTTGAAAAAACGAAGTGAATGCCTGCAAACGCAAAAAGCATTCCGACATAGGTGAGGATAACGGTGTAATTGTAAACGCCAAGCAAGTGAAGTCTCTGTTTTTTATCCATAAAATTACCTTCTTTTTTACTTTCTTCTCTATTAAACAGTATTGCTGAAATAAATTCTAGGGCATTTAATTAAAGCCATAGCCAAAAATCAAGCCGTAGACGATAATCGTGAACGGTTTTGATGTAAGAATGATAAGCGCGAATTTTTTGAACTTCATGTCCGTGAGCCCTGTAAAGTAGCACAAAAAGTCATCGGGCGAAATCGGCAAGAAAATCGCAATCCACAAAAACACGGGGTAGCTCTTTTTTTGTTTTTCAAGCCAGCGCATACTTTTATTGTATTTTTTTTCGGAGAAAATCTGCTTGACGAAGGTGATGCCGAATGTGCGTGAAAGCCAAAATGCCAAAAGCGAACCAGAGCAAATGCCGATGTAGTTGCAGATAATGCCGACCCACGGTCCAAAGAGCGTGGGACCAACGATACAGCCGAGCGTGCTTGGGATAACGGCGTAAATTGTTTTGACACACTGGAACACCGTGAGAAAAAGCGGACCTAAAATTCCGAAAGAATTGATGAATTCTTTGAATGAGTCGGCATCACGGAATGTGCCGATACGATATTCATAGAAAAACCAAATCCCGGCACCGACAACGGCAATTGCGAGCGCAATGCAGAACAATTTTTTGAGAAAGCTCGTTTTTGTCTCAAGAATATCAACGGCCTGTTCCTTTGTCTGACCGAGCAATTCTACAGCCTTTTCTTTGTTGTGCTCGATGATTTCACTGGCCTTTTCTTGAATCTTGTGTTCGATTTTGTGTTCCATTAAAAATTCGCTAGGAGTATAACAGAATTTTTTATAATATTCTATAATAAAGAACCACAGATTACACAGATTTTCACAGATTGTCTGAAATGCGGATTTGTGTTAAAATCTTTGCATTATTTTTATCGTCTGCTTCACGCCAGAAGTGGATTCAGGAGTAAAAAATGGCAAAAGAAAAAAAAGTGCCTGTTGATGAGCACGCATGTACGCTGGACAAAATCATTTCGCTCTGTAAGCGACGCGGTTTTGTGTATCAGGCTTCGGAAATTTACGGCGGTCAGGCTGGTGCCTGGGATTACGGTCCGCTCGGAGTCGATTTTAAGCGCAATATTCAGAACGCATGGTGGAAGGAAATGACACAGCTCCATGATGATGTCGTGGGCTTGGACTCAGCGATTTTCCAGCACCACACAACATGGAAGGCTTCTGGTCATGTTGACCACTTTTCAGACCCGATGGTTGACTGCTTGGAGTGTCAGGCTCGCCACCGCGCAGATAAATTGATTGAGGATTTCGTTGCCGCAAATCCCGACAAAGACCCCGGAAAACCAGTCGATACAATGACGCACGAAGAAATGAAGGCGTATATTGACGCGAACATCAACTGCCCCACTTGCAAAAGCGAAAACCGCAAATATACGGCAGTCCGCGAATTCAACCTCATGTTCAAGACTTATCAGGGCCCGATTGCCGACGAAAGCCATCTTATCTATCTTCGCCCAGAGACTTGTCAGGGCATTTTCACCGATTTTAAGAGCATCGTTCAGTCAAACCGCATGAAAGTGCCGTTCGGCGTGGCTCAGGTCGGAAAATCATTCCGAAACGAGATTATCTTCAAAAACTTCATCTTCCGCACCTGCGAATTCGAGCAGATGGAAATGGAATATTTCTGTAAGCCGGGCACTGAGGACGAGACTTTTGAACGCTGGAGAGCCGACCGCTGGAATTTCTACCTCAAATACGGCATTGCCGAAAAGAATTTGAAATGGCATCATCATGACAAGCTCGCGCACTACGCAAAAGATGCCTACGATGTCACCTACAACTTCCCGATTGGCTTTGAGGAAGTCGAGGGAATCCACTCTCGCACTGACTTTGATTTGAGCCAGCATCAGGAATATTCTAAAAAGGACATGAGCTACATCGATCAGGAAGACGGAAACAAAAAATTCATTCCGTATGTCATCGAGACTTCGGCGGGGCTTAACCGCAACTTCCTCATGTTCCTCTGCGAAGCCTACGAAGAAGAAAATGTCGGAAAAGACGGCAAAGAAGACTACCGCACGGTTCTTCACTTGCACCCGAAGCTCGCGCCAATCACGGTGGCAGTCTTACCGCTCATGAAAAAAGACGGCTTGGCTGAAAAAGCGAAGGAAATCCAGCACGCGCTCAAAGAAGATTTCGTCACTGACTACGATTTGAGCGGCACTGTAGGCAAGCGCTACCGCCGTCAGGACGAGGTTGGTACTCCGTTCTGCGTTACTGTTGACTACGACACCATCAACGAAAAGAACGACGACGGCTCAGTAAACAACAACTTCGGCACAGTCACAGTCCGCTTCCGTGACAGCATGGAGCAGGAACGAGTCAAGATTGAAGACCTTCACACATTCTTGACCAAAGCGATTAAAGAATACAAGCCAGTGGAGAAGAAATAAAAATCGTCCACAGATTAGCACAGATACGCACAGATTATATACTTTGTTCATCGAAATTCTTTCAGAAAATGCGAGAGATTTTCATATATGAAATATAAAAATCGGTGTTAATCTGTGAAAATCTGTGGATAAATTGCAGAGCTGTTCATGGAATATGTCGTTTTGGGAAAATCTAATCTTCTCGTGAGCCGTACGGCGTTTGGGGCGCAGGCACTTGAAAAAGTGGGGGAGAGCGAGACAGCGCACCAAATGGTTCGTATGGCGTATGAAGACGGCGTGAATTTCTTTGACACTTCCACGCGCACACCTGAGAGCGAACGCCGTTTGGGGGCGGCACTTTCCGATGTGCGCGAAAATGTGATTATCGCCACAAAAAGTTCCCCACGGAATGGCGGCGAGCTTGCAATCGATGTCGATGTGAGTTTGCGCACGCTCGGGACCGGCTACATTGACTTGTATCAGCTTGAAAATCCCGAAATCTTGCCAAAAATCAACGACGGAAGCGAAATTCTTGAAAAACTGATTGAATTAAAGACGAGCGGCGTTATCCGTCATTTTGGCATCGTCACGGAATCCACCGACATTGCAGAGCGCGTGTTGTATTCGGACGCGGGGTGGGAGACGATTCAGTTTCCGTTCAACATGCTCTGCACAAAGGAAATCGAAAATCTTACGCGACGGTTCTACGAAAAAGACATCGGCTTTATCGCGATGCGTCCCTTGTGTGGCGGCGTTCTTACGAATCTTCCGCTCGCGCTCGGCTATTTTTTGCCCTTTGAAAATGTCGTGCCGCTATGGGGCGCGCGAAATCCCGACGAACTTCAGCAAATCCTCTATTTTACGAAAAATCCGCCGCGACTAGACGAAGAATTCTACGCGGAAGCCGAAAAAATCCGAGAATTCTTTAATTAAAAACGGGGCGTTGCGGGGTGTCCCCGCAGAGAGGGTAGCGGAAAACGCGAAGCGGTTGTAGCGAGGGAGAGACTTCTCCCTTTCAATTTCTCACTGCTAACTGCTAACTTCTCACTATTTTATATACGCTTGCACGCCCTGCAATTCTTCTTTGTTCAAGACACGGACGATTTTGTGTTTTTCGTTGTCGGTCATTATTGTTTTGGGGTGGCCGAGTTCATTTTTTTCACCGATAAGCTCTACAATCGGAAGTCGCGGGTCGGCGGGATTGCTTTCTGAAACCTGCCCGATTTTTCCGTTTGCAAGATATACATAAGTTCCAATCGGGAAGAGCGAGACTGCCTGAACGAGTGCTCGCAGAACGATTTCGTCATACGCCTTGTTTTTGTTCGTGAGCATTTCGATTGTCGCTTCGTAAAGGCTTCGTGCGGCTTTGTAATGGCGTGGCGAAGTGATTGCCTCGTAGCTGCAGGCAACTGCCAAGATTTTCCCGTATGCGGTGATTTTTTGTCCGATAAGATGGCGCGGATAGCCCTGTCCGTTTTCGCGCTCGTGGTGCTCCAAAATGCCGACTTGAATCGGAAGCGGAAAATTCAATTCTTTTACGATGTTGTAGCCTAAAACGGTGTGGGTCGCGAGCAGATTTTTTGCCTGCGGAGAAAGCGGCTGATCCGTAAGGTATAACTGGGGCGGAAGCTTAATCTGTCCGATTTCATGAATCAAACTTGCAACGCCGAGCTCAATTATTTTTGGTCGCGGCATGTTTACTTGCAGCGCGATGACGAGCGCAAAGATAGTGGAGCGCAAACAATGGCTCGTGAGGAAGTTTTTATCAAGTTTGTGTTCTTCTGTCGGCTGAATTTTAAGCAGATATTTTTTATTTGTCTGAACAAAATCGATGAGCAATGACACGGATTCTGATATTTCTTCAAGTTTAAGCTCTTTGTGCGTTACATACCGTGTGAACACTTTTTGCGTATAGTCCAAGAATTCGTTATATACGGTCGTGACATTTTCCAATCGGTTTTTGTCAGGGAAATTTTTAATCGTCTGGTTCATTTTGCTGACAACGCTTTTAAGGTTTGCGTTGAGTGCGTCTGATTTACCGCCGAATTCATTGTTGAGCTCATCGAGATCCAAATCGACGCTTTCAAAGTTGCTCGGAGACGGAGCTTTTTTTTGCAGTTCTTCTGGATCGACATCGCAAAAAACTTCTTTAAATCCCCATTCAACAAGGCGAGTTCTTAATGCGCTTGCAAAAGAGATATTATTATCGAGAACAACGAAGCGTTTGTCGAGAGTAATCCTGCCGGGAAAATGCTGTCCCTCTTTTAATTCTGCAACTTTAAACGAAGTCATAAAAAATCTCCGTTCATAATATCGGCAGAAATTCTGAAAATCTTGAATTGGCAGGGAAAATAAAAAACCGCCCCCTGTGGAGCGGCCTTGTGCAATTCAGAAAATCTACTTATTTAGAGTAGAACTCGACGACCATCTGATCGTTAATCTGAACTGGAATTTCTGAACGCTGTGGAAGACGAGCGAGCTTACCTGTGAAGTTGTCGTCGTCGCGCTCAAGGTAGTCAAGTTTTGCCTTGTTGTTTGAAAGGTATGTTGACTTGAACTGCTCGCTTTTGCGCATTTTTTCAACCAAAGAGATTGTTGAGCCCACTTTTACTGCGTATGAAGGGATGTTGACAACTTTGCCATCGACTTCAATGTGCTTGTGGCTGACCATCTGGCGAGCCATGCGGATTGAAGAAGCGAATCCCAAGCGGTAAACGAGGTTGTCAAGGCGTGTTTCAAGTGCGACCAAGAGTGCGACACCTGTCATTTCCTTTGATCTTGCGGCCTTTTCGAAATAGCGGCGGAGCTGCTTTTCGAGAATGTTGTAGTAAGCCTTAACCTTCTGTTTTTCGATTAAGTGCAAAGCGTAATCAGAAGATTTCTTTGTTTTTTTGAAAGCAGGTGCGCCTGCTCTGTCCAATGCCTTTGGGTGTCCACAAACATTGACACCAAGACGTCGACATTCCTTAAAACGAGGATTGCGTCGTGTAGCCATTTTATGCTCCTAAATTTTTAATCAAGGCAGATTCTGTAAAAACAGAAAAAGGTGCTTGATTTTTCAAAGTCCTGCGTGGCAAAAGCCAAAACAGTGAAGTAATATTATCAGTTTCTGAGAATTGAATCAAGCAGAAAACAGTAAAAATCACAAAAATCATGGTTTCTTTTCATCTTTTTCTGCTCGTGATTTTTGATTTCTCATTGCTCATTACTCATTTTTCCGTTATTCTATTTTGTATGAAAAAAAATGCGGTATTCAGCATGTACGCGCTCTGTGCGCTCTGCGTGCTTACATTTTCTCTTCTTTCCTGCACGAAGTCAAATCAAGTCCATTCGGTGAATGAAAACGCGCTTTTTACGCTTGATTATGGCAGTTTTGAAGACGAACTCAATCTTTTTGACCTCGCAAAGACAGGCTCTGTGCGCACCTATATGACGATGCGTGACGGATTTTTCTATATCGCCAATGGTGAGGCTAAAAAAATCCTTGAATTGAATTCGTATGGCGATTTGCTCAGTCTCTACTATAATGATGAAGTTTTAAAAGATGTTGCATTCGCGAGCAAGGATTCGCTCAATTCGACCAAAAAGGCTATTTCCTATCCGTTCAGCACTCTGGGGCCGCTCGCGCTTGATGCCCGTAAATATCTGTATGCGGTGGATACGCTTCCGCTTGAACGCCAGGAACGCGATGTTACTAAGCGGCTCTTGCTTTCAAATGTAGTGCTTCGCTTTGATTCGAGCGGCAAATTCATCGATTATCTGGGGCAGGAGGGGCCGGGTGGCACGCCTTTCCCGTATGTCAAAAATATCTACACCACGCGCGAAAATGAACTGGTCGTTATCTGCACTACGAATGACGGGCTTACGGCGTATTGGTTTAGTACGAACGGATTCTTGCTGTATACGGTTCCCGTTACGCAGAACACGGTTCCCAAAATTCAGCGGGAAGATTCGTCAGATGCGCCTGCATACATTTCCGTTGCGAATATCGTGCCCGATGCGAGCGAAAAAAAATTGTATGTGAAGGTTGATTATTACATGGCTTCTCTTGACCCTCAGCTGAAAGTTCAGTCTGGAATCGACTACTACACCACGCTTTTGTGCCCGCTTAATGTTGCGACAGGACGGTACAGTGATTCGCTCGAAATTCCTTCATATGAATATTCGATTACCGAAAATCTCACCAAAGAAACATATAATTTGCCGTTTGATTTTCTGGGAGTTACCGAAAACGGCTGGTTTTTCTTCATCGTGCCTAACGAAGAAGGCTTTATCGTGCAGATGGTTCAGCCTGATGGTCAGCGAATCGTAAAACGGCAGCTTTCCGTTGACCACTCAAAAATCCTGTACTACACGCTTTCTTTGAGCGGAAACGGAATCATTTCGGGGCTGTTCGTTAAAAATGAAAACGCCGAAGCTCTTTGGTGGCGAACGGATTCACTCTTGGCATCATTTATCAATCAGTGATTTCTATGGATTTTTCACATTTTACTGAAACAAAAACGGACGAAGAACAAAATAAACCCGATGAGCAGATGGTGTTTCATTATAACCGCGCGGAACGGCTCAAGCACGCGCCCAAAATTGTGCAGGATTATTATTCGGGGGATTTTAAGGCATACAAGGGCGGGCTTTTTAAATCGCTCGTAAATACGCGCGGAAACAGGCTGCTGTTTGTTACGATTGTCTTTGCGTTCGGTATTATCCTTTTTATGAATTATTTTGGGCCGCAAAAAAGCGCGGGGAGTCTTTCAGGTACGGAAGCAAAACTTTCGGCGTTTTCATATGAAGAGTCGGTGTATGCAAGTTTAAAAATCGAAGCGGCAGCAAAGAAAAAAAAGCCTGACTTTGAGGACGGTGTTCCCGTTACTGCGACGTTTTACGCGCATGACAAAGAAGGGCTTGTTATTCAGGAAGAAAAAATCACGGGAAAATACGAGGGAAATGAACTTTTCTTGCGGACAACATTCACGGATTATGATATACTTACTGTCAGTGCTGTTTGTTCTATGCGTGAAGATTCAGCAAGCCTTGAATGTGAAATCGAAAAACGATAAAAATCGGGGGAACTATGCTTCAATTTTATTTTTTGTCAATTTTGTTGAATTTGATTGCGGGACTCATTTTTGTTTACAGCACAAAAAATGAAGAGACTTCGCTCGTTCTTTCTGATTCTGATGACCCGTTTGCAGAAAATACAGCCGAGTCGTCAAATCCAGACGATCCCTTTGCAGAAGAATCAGGCGATTCTCCCAAAAAATCAGCGAGCGAGGGCGGTTTTAAGGCTCTTGCCCTTCCGTTTTTAGGCGATAAAACCTTGCAGCTCGTTGTGGGCATTCTTTCGGCCCTTACCGGTTTAATGAAACTCTTGTCTCCCATTCAGTACGATGTTCCTGTTGTGGGCGATTTAGTTCCGTCGCTTGCAGGGATTGCCGCCGGAGCCGTGTTGTTGCTCGATTGGTATCAGGAGCGAAGCGACATTGCCCTGCCACTTCCCGATTCAATTCAAACCATTTACACGGGCGGTCGCAAGTATCTAGGCATTTTCTGTATTATCGCCGCCTGCCTGCATTTCATCTTCCCGCGAGTGCTGTTCTTGTAGAGAAAAACGAATAAAACCGCAAAACCGATGAAAAACCAAATTGACATGACAACGGGCGCGATTTTCCCCAAATTGGTGCGTTTCGCGTTTCCGCTTATTTTGAGCTCCATTTTGCAACTTCTCTTTAATGCGGCGGATATTGTCGTGGTCGGTCGGTACGCGGGCGACAATTCGCTTGCGGCGGTTGGCTCAACCTCTTCACTGGTCAATTTGCTCGTCAATTTTTTTATCGGGCTTGGCGTGGGCTGTAATGTCGTGGCGGCGAATTTCTTGGGAGCGGGCAAAAAAGAAGAACTGAATCGCACGGTGCATACCACGATTGTGCTGAGCGTCATCGGCGGCATCTTGCTCACGCTGATTGGCGTCACTTTTTCGCGCCAGATTTTGATTTTGATGGCTTCCCCTGCCGATGTCCTGCCGCTTTCAACGCTGTATCTCAAAGTGTTTTTTGGCGGAATTACGGCAACGATTGTCTATAATTTTGGGGCAGCGTTGCTCCGCGCAAAGGGCGACACAAAGCGTCCGCTCTACATTCTGCTTGTTGCGGGGCTTATCAATGTCGTCCTCAACTTGATTTTTGTGATTTGCTTCAACATGGATGTTGCGGGCGTGGCTTTTGCCACCGTGTTGAGCCAAGTGTTTGCCGCCATCTGCGTGATTTTTATCCTCACCCGTGAAGAAGACGAATTTCACCTTGATTTCAAAAAATTGCGGCTCGATAAGGTCATTTTATCTCGTATCATAAAAATCGGGCTTCCCGCGGGCTTTCAGGGCATGCTCTTCAGTTTTTCAAACATGGTGATTCAGTCAAGCGTCAATTCGTTCGGCGCGGTCATGGTGGCGGGAAACAGTGCGGCGCAGAGCATTGAAGGTTTCGTTTACATTTCGATGAACAGCTTTGCGCAGGGCACGCTCACTTTTGCGGGGCAGAACATGGGGGCTCAAAAATTCGACCGAATCAAGCGGCTCGTTGTGATTTCAGAGCTTTCCGTAATTGGCGTAGGACTTGTGCTGGGCTTTACCGCCTTGTTTTTTGGCAGGCAGTTGCTCGGCATTTACTCAGAAAGCCTTGATGTCGTTGAGGCGGGCATGTTGCGCTTGAATGTGATTCTCTTCACCTATTTTACCTGTGGTATGATGGACTGCATGGCGAGCGCGATTCGCGGCGTGGGGCACTCGGTCATGCCGATGATTGTCACGCTCATGGGCGCATGCGGGCTTCGTATGGTCTACATTTTTACCTTCTTCCAGATTCCGCGCTTCCACACCTTCCAAAGCATTTTCTATTCATATCCACTCAGTTGGGTCGTTACATTCATTTTCTTAACGGCAAGTTTTGCATGGATTATGAAGAAAATATCCGCAGACTAACGCAGCTTTTCATTGAGAATAATAGATAAAAAGATGGAAAAGTTTTCTCACTTGGTGTAAAATAAATCGGTATGGATACAGGGTTGCTTTCTTTGATCAATGATAAATTTGATTCTCTGACTGGCGTGTATGAGCGTTCCGCTATGGAGGATTTTGCGAAAAATCTGCTTTCAAAGGGCATTCCGTTTTCTATGCTGTTGGTTGACGGTGATAATTTTAAGAATGTTAACGATGGCTATGGGCACAAAGTAGGTGATTTGGTCATTACGATTATCGCTGATAAACTCAAAAAATCATTTGACGGCAAGGGCGTTGTCGGTCGGTTTGGTGGCGATGAATTTTATGTGATTATGCCGCACATCGTTGAATATGATGAAGTGTGGCAGGCTTGTCACGACACTTTTGTTGAATTTGAAACATTCTCGGTCCCTGATTATCCTGCAATTGCAATTACGATTACGATAGGCGTTACCCGTTCCCCAGAAGATGGCACCGATTTTGATGTTCTCTTTGAAAAGGCTGACAAGGCATTGTATCGTGGTAAGCAAAAAGGGCGCAGTTGCTTTATCATTTATCTGGACGCAAAGCACAGAAACATAAAAGTTCTGTCAAGCGACAGTCCCGTTTCAAATTCCATGCAGATGCACAATACCATTTTCTCAATGTTCACCAAGTCAAAGAATTTACGGGAATCGATTTCGTATCTGCTCCAGTTTTTTACGACTACCTTGATGATTGATCATGTCGGAATTCAGGGCAAAAGCGATTTGCTCTTTTCGGAAGTCTATTCGCTTTCAAAAGGAAAATCATTTTCTTACATCGATAACGCACTTATCTCTCTTAATCTCAACAATACCACTTCCATTTTCTATTGTAATGATATTCGCCACCTTGCGAGCGTGCATCAAGATACGCTTATCAAAAAATGCACTGAACAGCTTGTCGACTCTACTTTTTTTGCGGAAATTTCGTATGACGGCCAGTTTTATGGCTTTTTACGGGCTGATTCAACCTCTGTGTTCAGAATCTGGCAAAATTCCGACATGGATTTGTTGCTGACTGCTGCCAAAGTAATCGGCATGGCACTGCATTATGAGGGAAAAACGCTCGAAGACTTGTAAGGGCATTCTTCTCTTTCCTCTCTTCTCAACAACTCGTTTTTTCTATATAATTATCTCCAAATGACAGAAATGAAATACAAGCGCAATTTTTGTATCGTTGCGCACATTGACCACGGAAAATCAACGCTCGCAGACAGGCTCATTCAAAAGGCGAAGATTATTGACGACCGCCAGATGAAGAATCAGATTCTCGACAACATGGACATTGAGCGCGAGCGCGGAATCACGATTAAAAGTCAGGCGGTCACGATTCCCTACCGCGCAAAAGACGGTCACGATTATGAGCTGAATTTCGTTGATACTCCTGGGCATGTCGATTTTTCGTACGAGGTGAGCCGAGCGATTGCTTCATGTGAGGGCGCGTTGCTTTTGATTGACGCGTCGCAGGGAGTTGAAAGCCAGACGGTCTCAAATTTGTACATGGCGATGGAGCAGGATTTGACGATTGTTCCCGTTATCAATAAAATCGACCTTCCGAGCGCGGACTTGCCGAGCGTTAAGAAGCAGATTGACCACGATTTGGGGCTTGATAGCGCCGATGCTGTTCCTGTGAGCGCAAAAACAGGCGAGGGCGTTGACGACTTAATGGAAGCGATTGTCACCAAATTCCCGGCTCCCACGGGCGACCCTGCCGGCAAGGCGCAGGCGTTGATTTTTGACTGCCACTATGACGAATACCGAGGTGTTATCATTCATATCCGCGTCAAAGAGGGCAGAATCAAAAAAGGCGATGTGATTCGCTTTATGTCGAACAATACTGACTACAAGGTAGACCAAATCGGCATTTTCAAAATCAATTACGAGGAAACGCCGTACCTTGAAGCGGGCGATGTCGGCTACATTATCTCTGGCGTAAAAACCGTAAGCGATGTTCGCGTGGGCGATACGGTCACGCTTGCAAGCGACCCTGCCGCAGATCCACTTGGCGGTTTTAAGGAAGTGAAGCCCGTCGTTTTCTCTTCAATTTACCCGATTGACTCGAACGACTACGAGGAACTCAAAGAGAGCATGGAAAAGCTCAAACTGAACGATGCTTCGCTCATTTACGAAAAAGACAATTCTTTGGCTCTCGGAAACGGCTTCCGCTGCGGATTTTTGGGGCTTTTGCACCTTGAAATCATTCAGGAGCGGCTTGAACGCGACTACGACCAAGCCGTCATTTTTACCGCTCCAAGCGTTCAGTACAAAATCAAGCTTACGAACGGCACGGAGCAGATTATCGACAACCCAACCGAATTCCCCGAAACCAAAATCCAAGAGTCGTGGGAGCCGTACATTCGCGCGTCAATCATCACGCCCACGGATTACATCGGCTCAATCATGAATCTCTGCACCGAAAAGCGCGGTGTTCAAAAGAACATGACCTACCTCGACGAAAAGCGCGTTGAACTCACCTACGAAATGCCGCTCGCCGAAGTTTTGTTTGATTTCTACGACAAATTAAAGAGCTACAGCCGTGGCTACGCCTCATTCGATTACGAAGTCACTGACTATCAGCAGACCGAGCTTGTCAAAGTCGATATTTTGCTGAACGGAAAGCCCGTCGATGCTCTGAGCCAGCTTGCCTACAAGCCTGAAGCCGCCGTGCGAGCCAAAAAAGTGTGCGAACGGCTCAAAGGCGAGATTGCCCGCCAGCAGTTTAAAATCGCGATTCAGGGCGCAATCGGAAGCCAGATTATCGCGCGTGAAACGGTGAATCCCGTGCGAAAAGATGTCCTTGCCAAGTGTTACGGCGGCGATGTGACGCGAAAGCGAAAATTGCTCGAAAAGCAGAAGGAAGGCAAAAAGCGCATGAAGATGATTGGCAATGTGGAGCTTCCGCAGAGCGCGTTCCTTGCCGTGCTTAAAGAAAAGGAAGAGTAGATAACATTAATTTATTTGTGATATAATAAAAAATGGTAGGAGATTGACATGTTTAAATCATTAAAGGCTCAGTTTATCGTTGGCTTTGCTTCTTTCATCCTTGTTTCGCTTATCATTGTTTCGATCATAGCCACTTTGAGCATTATCCGTACGGCTGAAGAATTTGCAGCTATGCAAGGAAAGCCTGTTGTCGAAAAAGTGTGGGAATATATCGATGGCGATAAATTTGAAGCACTTACCCAGACTTTGGACGAAAATGACGAGTGGGCGGAAGAAACCCGCCTTTGGATGCTTGATGTCGCTCAGTCAGTCGGCTGCTCGTATCTTTTTACGATGGCTCCTGTGGGCGGTACGAATTTCCGCTATATCATTGATGGAAGTTGCGATCCGAGTGATGAAGAGAATTTCTCACCGATGGGCACTGAAGAAGACATTGAATCATGGAGCAATGCCCCTTTTGACACCATGAAGACAGGCGAACTTACGAGTTCCGGCATGGTCTACCAAGAAGGCTGGGGCTGGACGGTCTCCACCTATAAGGCAATCAAAAATTCGCGCGGGGCAATCGTCGGCTTTGTCGGCTGTGATTTTGAAATTTCATTCATTATCAAAACGATTCGGCTTCGTATTGCTACTATCGCCGTTATAGGACTTTTGCTTCTTTTGATTGGAGCCGCTGTCCTGTACCTCTTTTCAAAAACAATTTTTGGTTCAATGCAGACGATTTCCGATGCAATGCGTCAAATCTCTGACGGAACTGCTGACCTTACGCAACGCATTCCCGAAAAAGGCAATAACGAGCTTACCGATTTGGCACGCAACTGCAATAAAGTCATTCAGAGCATGAGCAATATCGTAGGAACATTGCAGGAAGAAACGGGTGTTTTGACAGATACGGGAAACCGTCTTTCACAGCAAATGAGCACATCTCTTTCTCAGATTTCTGGTGCCGCTGATGGGGTCGGTGAGATTAACGCGCAGATTTCTTCTCAGGCAGGAAAGGTCGATATAATTTCTTCTGGCATTAATTCTGTTGAGCGGGAAATCGCAAATCTTGATGAACGAATCAACGAGCAGGCAGGAGCTATTTCTGAAAGTTCAAGCGCAATCGAGCAAATTTCTCAAAATATTCGCTCGGTAAGCAAGAATGTCGAAACAATTACCGAAGAATACGAAGTGCTTACCGAAGAAGCCCATACTGGTGCTAAATTGCAGGAAGAAGTTTCTAGCCAGATTGAAGAGATTTCAAAGCAATCAGAAAATCTTAACGAGGCAAACCAAGCAATCGCCGCAATCGCAGAGCAAACGAACTTGCTTGCTATGAACGCTGCAATCGAAGCGGCTCATGCGGGCGATGTCGGAAAAGGCTTTTCGGTCGTCGCGGACGAAATCCGTGCGCTGGCAGAAACATCGGCCACTCAGTCAATGGCAATTAAAAATCTGTTGGACGGTATTTCTGAAGCGATTCAGGGAATTGTACAGTCATCAAAGCAATCAAGCGAATCATTTGAGCGCGTTGGTTCAAAAATCGCAAAAATGGATTCGATGATGCGCGAAGTCAAGGGCGGTATGGCGGAAGAAACGGCAGGTGTTCAGAATATCTTGCAGACAATGCAAACGCTTGACCAATCGCGAAAACAAATCACTGATGCGTCGCTCAATATGAAAAACGCAAGCCGTTCAGTCTTTACCGAGATTTCTGAGTTAAAAGCAATTTCAGAGAATACTTTGCAGAATTCTCAGAGAATCACGGGCGCAATTACCGAAATGAAGGATGCGGCAGAGGAAGCAGCAGAGGCAAGCGAGATTTCTCAAGAGGCAACGCAGAGCGTCGTTCAGATGATTAACGGTTTTAAGGTAAAGTAGCAGAAAATTCGCTGGTAACGCTTATTTCTTCTCCCGTTACGGGGTGGGGAAAAACAAGGCGTGTGGCGTGGAGCATGATTCGTTCGTGCTTTTCGCCACCGTACAGCGTGTCTCCTAGAATCGGAATGCCGAGCGAAGAAAGGTGCACGCGGATTTGATGCGTTCTTCCTGTGAGCGGGCGACATTCTACGAGCAGGAAGCTCTTTTTTGATTCACCAGGCGTGTTTTGCACGATTTCTTTGAGCACGGTGAATTCTGTTTTTGAAAAAACACCGCCATCTTTTTCACTCAATTTTCCCCATTTTGCAGCCTGACTTTTTGGGCTGATTCTTCCCATAAAAAATTCGACCGAAATATGCTTTCCAACGGGAAAGTTTTCTTTTTCAGTATTTGTTACGCAGACGATTGCCTGATATGTTTTTTGTGCCGTGTGATTTTCAAACATGGCATGGCAGGCACCATTCACAGCCCGTGTTTTTGTAAAAAGAATGACGCCACTCGTGTCCCGGTCAAGGCGATGCATAATGCCAGCATAGGGGGGATTTTTTGCGTTCGGTTTTTCAATCTTTTGCCGCTCAAATAAAAAGCGCACGAGAGAAGCATGCAGATTGTCTCGGCTTTCGACCTGTGTGCTTTCAGTCGGAAAATGGGTGGGCTTGTTTAGTACGATAATACATTCATCTTCAAAAAGAATATCTGCTTCTGAAAGCTCAAAAGAAATATCATCTGGCGTTTTCTCAAAGAACAACTTTTCTGCATCAATGCGGACGGTGACGGACGATTTTGGATAGACCGTAAAAGCAGGCACTCGTATCTGATTGTTGTTTACGCTTACGCTCCCTGCCATAATCAGACGGCGGATTTTTGAGTTTGAAATCTCCGTGTTTAAAAGGCGCGGAAGTTCGGCACGAAGCAATTCATTGAGAGACACGGATTTTTTTGTAGTGAGCGAGAATGTATTCATGCCGAATGCTGAGCGGTTTGTAATCGTTTTTTAATAGCCAAGTTCTTCGCCAACGACGATGATTTTGATTCTGCCTTTTGCGCGGCAGACTCTTGTTTTTACGAATGTTGCGCAAATGTCCTGATCGTTTGCGAGTTTAAGCCGCTGTGCATTTTTTGGCGCGGCGACAGAAAGGGCGCGTTTTTCCAAATCTGCTTCTGTAGGAACGATTTTGTTGATTCCGACTAATGCAATAACTGATTTTGGTCCAAAGGCAATTGCGGCAACCCGATTCCCGTTCCCGTCGATATTGAAAAGAACGCCGTCTTCGCTTACGGCATTAAAACTCGTTAAGAAAATGTCAGCCGTTAAGCCCTGCCGCATGATTTCAGCTCTTTCTTCTGGTGTTTTTGCTTTGTCTCGGTCAATCAGTGTGTATTTTCCTGATTTTACCCGTTCAAGCAAGCCTGCCTCTTCGATTGAGACCGAACCGCCCCATGAGACTGAGGAATTTTCTGGCATAAACGAAAGTGCTTTTTCAACGGCTTCCGCTTTTGATGTGGCGAACACTGCCTCAAATCCGCGTTTTTTAAGATTTTCAATGAGTTTTTCTGTATTCATTTTTTGCTCCTGAAGAAAAATGTAGCATATTATAGCTTTTTACATTGCTTTGTAAAAGCGTGCGTCTAGCGAAGCGTTACGCTCCAAACTGCCGCCGTATCGCCTAAAATCGTGCTCAGTTCAGGAAGGAGTGCATTCATTTTTTGGTCGAGCTGGTAGGGAAAATTGACGATGAACATGCCGCTTCCGTAGAGTGAAGAAAGCCCCGTCATGTCGGATTTTCGCTTTACTTCCAGTTGAATATCCAGAATTTTTGGTTCTGAACTTTTTACACATGAGGCGATTTTTTCTTTCATCATGGAAATTTCGGTGAGTCGGTGTGAGACAAGCGGATACCAAAGCGCGATAATTCCCGTGCTCCATTTTTTATGTACGCGAGAAATCACTTCTCCGCACTGCTCAAAGTCGCTTGCATCCTCAAAGGAAGGGTCGATTACAGCCAATCCGCGCTTGATTTTGGGCGGAGTTATTGCAGAAAGCAGTTCGTAGCCGTCTCGCTTGTGCAAGGCTGGCTCAACAAAATGCGTTCCGCGCTCTTTGCAAACGGCTTTCTTTTCATAAAAGCACGCGCGCAATTCCTCAAATGCTGTCGGATGCAACTCCGAAAGAATCTGCTCATCGCCTTCCCGCAAAAACGCACTCTCAATCAAAGGCGACCCCGGATATTCCCCCCGTGCGTAATAATCTTGAAGAATGTCAATAAATTTTAAATTCCTCACAGAGCTTTGGAGCACACAGAGAGCGTCCTTTTTGGGAAGTTCGTTCGTACTGCTGAACTCTCTCTGTGAACTCTGTGTTCTCTGTGAGAAATTTAGTATCTTTTCAATTCCTGAACTTGCTTCCCCGGTCTTTTGTGCGCATTCGTCATGAAGGTTGTAGATTCCGCTTCCTGCATGTGTGTCGATGACGCAGAACGGGCTTGGCTTTTGCGTAAGGTGCTCCAAAATGAGTGACAGTGTGAGATGCTTTAGAATGTCAGCGTGATTGCCTGCATGATAGGCGTGAATGTATGAGAGCATTTTATCCATAGAGTATACCATTTTTCGTTTTTTTGCTACAATTTTAATACGCTTATGCCACCAGTAAAAATTCGCGGCACACAAAAGCCAAAACAAACAAAAAAAACAATTCTTCGCCTCATTTCGTACATGGGTCGCTTTAAATCGCTGTGGATTTTCGTGTTCTTGTTTGTGATTCTTTCGGCTCTGGCAGAAGTCTGTGGCGCATACCTGCTTAAGCCAGCGATAAACAATTACATTCTCCCCTTTATCGGGCAAAAAACTGTTGATGTGTCAGGATTTTTGCATCTCGTCCTTACGATGATTTGCGTTTACATCGTGGGTGCGCTAAGTTCGTATTGCTCTGAGCGAATCTTGATTTTTATTTCTACGCGCACACTTTGCAACATCCGAAAAGATTTGTTTCATCACATGGAAAACCTGCCGCTCCAATTCTATGACAGCCGTCAGCATGGCGTGCTTATGTCGTTGTACACGAACGATACTGACACATTGCGTGAAATGTTCAGTATGAGCGTCCCCCAGCTTTTTTCCACTTTTTTTCAAGTTACCGGCATTTTTATCATGATGGTGGTTTTGAGCATTCCGCTCACTGTTTTAATGCTTGTGACCATCTCGCTGATTATGATTCTTTCGTCTCAGATTGGAAAACGGAGCGGGCGTGCGTTCAGAAAACAGCAGGAAAATATCGGAAGAGTCAACGGCTATATCGAAGAATTAATTGAAGGGCAGAAAGTGGTAAAACTCTTTACCCGCGAGGCACAGGCGAATGCGCGATTTGATGAGCTCAACGAAGATTTACGCAAGGCGGGAACGAGCGCAATGAGCTATGTTTCTGTTCTGGGACCGATGATGAATAACCTGAGTCACATTCAGTACGCATTGACGGCAATTGCAGGCTCTTTTTTGGTCATCAAAGGATTTTCTGATGTCGGAACCATCGCAAGTTTTTTGCAGTCCACCCGCTCTTTTTCCCGTCCGCTCACTCAGGTAAGCCAGCAATTCAATTCGGTGTTGAATGCTCTTGCAGGTGCGGAGCGAATTTTTGGCGTAATTGATGAAAAAATCGAAACTGATGACGGCGAGATTACGCTTCCTGAGCATATACAAGGTGCCTTTGCATTTAAAAATGTGAATTTCTCATATGAAAGGGGCGTTCCTGTCTTAAAAAATATTTCTTTCAGCGTTTCTCCCGGTCAGAAAATTGCGCTCGTCGGTTCTACTGGCTCTGGAAAAACAACAATTACCAATCTGCTCACCCGATTTTACGATATTGAAGATGATGAGGGCGAAATCTTGTATGATTCAATTCCGCTCAAAAAAATCAAAAAAGACTCACTGCGGCGTTCTCTGGGAATGGTTTTGCAGGACACACACTTGTTTACGGGAACGATTTTTGAAAATATCCGCTATGGAAATATAAATGCGACAAAGGAACAGGTAATCGAGGCTGCTAAACTTGCGAATGCCCACTATTTTATTACGCATTTAAGTGAAGGCTACGACACGGTGATTACGGGCGATGGCACTTCCTTAAGCACAGGACAGCGGCAACTTTTGGCAATTGCCCGCGCGGCCGTTGCAAATCCGCCTGTTTTGATTTTGGACGAAGCAACGAGTTCGATTGACACCCGAACCGAAAAACTCATACAAGACGGCATGGACTCGTTGATGAATGGCAGGACTGTTTTTTTAATCGCACACAGACTTTCCACCGTTCGGAATGCCGATGAAATACTTGTACTGGAAAAAGGCGAAATCATTGAACGCGGAAATCACGATGCGCTCATGCAAAAGCAGGGCAGGTACTATGATTTGTACACGGGTGCCTTCAAATTAGAATAGTTTAAAAATTTGTGGAATTCTCTCGCTAAATACTTTATACTTTTGGTATGAAAAAATTTTTCTTTTTGCTCTGCGGATTTTTACTCTCAGTTTCTGCCTTTTCAGAAATCATCATCTCAGAAAAATTCAACTATTCGATTGATTTTCCAGAAGGCTATGTGATTACCGATATGGAAAGCGATGAGACCACCGTTATCTTTAAGAATAAATACTTGCAAGCCCATGCGCTTATCCGTGTGTGGCCAAATTCACAGTTCAAATCGAGCGATGAGGCATTAAAAAACACGCTTTCTAGGATAAAAGCCACTTCTGATTATTCTCAGGCAATCTGGCGGCGGCAAAAATGCGCGGTTGCCACATTTGAAAGCCCGCTCCTTTTTCCTGATAATACGCAAGCAGCTGGCTGGGCGGCATGTATTCCGCTGCCACAGCAAAAAGGATTCCTTTCGATTCTTTCTTACGCGCCCAAAGCTGTTTCTGATGATTTGGGGCAAGTGCTCGTTTCGGTGTTGGATTCAGTGCTTATCGATGCGGGAAGTTTTAGGGAGCCAGGACTTATCACTACGACTTTTTATCCCCGACAGTCTGCAAAATCGATTCAGCTTACTGTTAATGGAAAAACTATCGTCACGCAAATCGATTCGATTGACAAAGAGGCAAGCCAGGCTCTTATCGACAGGGAATTTGCCGTTTTTACCTTTTATGCGTCGCATAATCTGCCGGAAATGTTTGACGCATGGGTTCGTTTTTATCGCCTGATTGCACGGGATTCAATGGAGCGCGTTAAAAAAGTTTCATTTGATGTATATACGAGCCTGCGGGATGACTGTGAAGCAGCGGATGCGCAAAATCCAGAGGCGGCGTTGGCACAAACGCTTCTCTATTGGGCGCAAGATTTTAATTACGAACGGAAATCTTCCACCTACGATAAAGCGGATATTGAAAGTATTCCTGCGATTCTTGAAGGCGGATCAAGCGACTGTGATGGCAGGTCTTTGCTCCTCATGTGCATTTTAAAAAATTGCTCCATCGACAGCTGCATGTTTATCTCGGCTCAATACAGCCATGCGCTTCTTGGCGTGTACCTTCCTGACAAAATGGGGCAGACAATCAAAGTTGACGATGGCGAAGGTGGCAAAGAATATCTTGTAGGCGAAACGACGGCCAAAAAGCTGACGCTCGGCATGATGAGCGCAAACATGATGGACCGTCAAAACTGGATTCCTGTAGAATTGCCGTAAAATGTAAAATGGTATGCTTATTCGCGATTATTCGCCTTTTCTAATCGGAACAGAGCCTAAATCGAGCACGAGACTGTATGTGGCTGTGCAGGTAGAAGTTATCCAGCCTACGCCAACAGCAAACATCTGCACATAATAGCAATTATCCTCAGAAAAATTAGAGTTGTAGTAATAGTCGTCATCACCTTCGACCGGTTCTACATCGCGGGTGCCGTTTTTGTCATCATCGTCATAATCAAAAAAATCAAATGATTTTGAATTTCCGTTTCGATATGGAATGTATGATTCGTATGCATATGCTGCACTGTTTTTTATTCCAAAACATGCTTCAAGCGTGTATTTGTCGTCTTCTGATGAGGTGTTGTTTTGATAAGATTTGAGCCTAAAGACAATGCTTCTGTTGCCACTGCCTTTTGGTATAAGCGTTGATTTTCGTGCTGGCGCAATGCTTAATCCTAACGATTTATATGTGTAGGTTTCAATCATTTTTGTTGCGGCTGCGGTTTGATTTGTCGTTGAGTTTACGGCTGTTATGGAATTTCTTTGCGAAGTAAGGTCTGAGTAATTGCTGTAAATTTTGTAATAGACTTCCGTGCCGATAAATTCGTCGGGCTGACCGTTTTCGGCTGATTTAAAGCCAAACCACCAGTTTGTGGGTTCATCGCTAGAATAAAGCGGATTGTTGTCGGTTACTGTGGGTTCAGTAAGAATGATGACTTCTTCAAGTCCGCATGAAGAAACAAAAATGCCGGCGATTATGCATAAAATCAGAACAACAGAATTTTTTCGCATAGTACCGGCATTTTTCATATAAATAAACCTCGTCATTGCGAGCGCAGCGAAGCAATCAATTACTGAATCTTTCCGCTTGCTTTGAGCGCGATAAGGCGAGATTTTGCCAACTGTGCCCAGTTTGAGGTTGAGTGAAGTTCGTTCACCTTTTCGTATGCTGCTTTTGCGTCGTCATACTTTTGGCTTGCTTCGTTTACACGGCCAAGAGAGAACAAGGCATGGTCAATCAAGAGAAAATCTTCGTCTTCGCTTGCTGATTTGTAGTAAGCGATTGCGTTCTCATTGTCAGAAAGCTCTTCTGAGCAGACTGCCGCATTGTAATAGCAGAGTGAAGTGGTGTAATTTTTGCCTTTTGCAGCGATAGCTTTGAGCCAAGCTGCGCGAGCTTCTTCGTAGTTTTTCTGCGCGAATTTAAGTTCAGCGATGAGCATGTTTGCACGCAAGCCAACGATTCCGCCTTTGTCTGAAAGGGAAGCAAGCTCTTCGAGGGCCTTGTTCTGTCGATTGGCAATTTCTGAAGCCTTTTCTTCTTCGCCTTCTGGAAGTTTGTCGGCATCTTTTGTGAGTGCATACGAAATGGAATCAATTTGTTCGATTCCTTTTGCAGTTGATTTTGATTTTACGGTTGCAACTACAGCAATAATGACAATTGCGACAACAATAATTCCACATATTGCGAACACTGTGCCCTTTGATTTTTCAAGTTTTGCGTTCAAAGAGGTAGCAAGTGTTTCATTTTCGATTTTATCAGCCATTTTTTTACTCCAATTTTTATATGGTACAAAAAGTGCATTTATTATATCAATTTTTTATCTTATGTTCAACTCATTTAAGAGACGAGAAACATACGTTCTTTGAATTCCTAAAATCTGCCCTGCTTTTGTTTGATTCCATGAGGTTTCTTCAAGAATTTTTTTGATGTACGCCGCTTTAAATGTATCAACGGCTGTTTTTAATGTCTTATCCTCATTGCTGGCAATTTCTTCTGCAAGATTGTCAAACCGAGCCGAAGCGTTTGCTTTTGCAGATTCCGAAGATGAAATCACATTGATGCGTAAATCATCTGCCTGAATTACCGGCGGTTTTCCGAGCACGCAGGCGCGTTCGATTGAATTTTCAAGTTCACGCACATTTCCTGGCCAATAGTAGTTGTACAAAGAATGAAGTGCCGTAGAAGAGAATCCTTCAAAATTCTTTTTTGTTTCGCGGCTAAAGCGGTCGAGAAAGAACGATGCGAGCGGCTCAATGTCGTCTTTGCGCTCACGAAGCGGAGGAATATTGAGCGGAACAACATTCAGCCTGTAATACAAGTCACTGCGGAAAAGCCCGTCACTTACCATCTGCTCCAAATTACGGTTAGTGGCGGCAACCACACGCACATCAACGGAAATTGTTTTGTTCGAGCCAACGCGCTCAAATTTGTGCTCCTGCAAGACCCGAAGCAACTTTGCCTGCAAGTCAAGCGAAAGCTCACCGATTTCGTCCAAAAAGATTGTGCCACCATCGCTTGCCTCAAAACGCCCGATTCGGTCACTTACTGCATCGGTAAATGCGCCTTTAACATGCCCAAAAAGTTCGCTTTCCAAGAGAGTGGGGGAGAGCGCGGCACAATTCACGCGCACAAACGGCTTTTCTTTTCGTGAGCTGCGCGTATGCAGCTGTTCTGCAAACAATTCCTTGCCAACGCCACTTTCACCTGTGATTAAAATAGTGGTATTCGTTTTTGCAACTTCATCGATGACACGAAGCAAGTCCAAAATGGCAGGAGATTTTGCGACAAACGAGTGATACTCTGAGCCGTTTTCGAGCGTAGAAGAAAGCACGGAAATCTTATCTTTTGCACTGCGATAGGAATCCGCATTCATGTACGCAATTCCCGCCTGATCCGCAAGGCTCTCAAGAACGGCAAGGTCGTCATCGTTGAAGGTAAGCTGATCGGCTTTATTCAAAAGTTCGATAACGCCAATGCACTTTCCTTTAACGCGCATGGGAATCGCAATCATATTGCGGCTCACATAGCCCGTTTTGTTCTGAACGGTGGTGGAAAAGCGCGGGTCAGCGGAAACATTGTTCAAAATGAGCGATTTATTGTGCTCGGCGACCCAGCCCGCAATGGAATTTTTGGCAACGGGAATATTTTGTGCTTCCGCTCCCTTTGGACCTAATGCCACCACAAAACGGAGCGTATCGTCCTCGTTATGCAAGAGAAGAAGGGAAGAGGACTCACAATGAACTAAACGCATCGCCGATTCAAGAATGTAAACCAGCAATGCGTTTATGTCAGAGTAATTTGAATTGATTCTGCCGTTGATTTCGATGAGTGTTTTAAGTTGTTCAAGACTGAGAGAATTTAAATCACTCATCGATATACCAACCGACCGATAAATTAGTTGCTCTTCTGAGAATTAATCATGTCGCCGAGTGTGTAAGCTCCGTCATCGTTTTCAGAAGAAGACATGTACTGATTGATTTCTTTGCGTGCCTGAGCTTTTTTGTACTCTTTGACAGAGAAAGCAACCTTTTCTTTTTCGACATTTATGTCAACGACATAGACATTGATTTTGTCGCCGACATTGTATTTTTTGACTGCTTCTTCGTACGGAACTTCGCGGTCATCGCTCAAATTAGCTTTGTTTACGAGGCCTTCAATTCCGTCTGGAGCTTTGACGAATACACCAAAATCTGTGATTGAAGTGATTTCGCCTTCAAGCGTAGAGCCGACTTTGTATTCTTCAGCAAACTTTTTCCAGGGATTTTCTGAAAGCTGTTTGATTCCGACTCGGATTCTGCGGTTTTCTGAATCTGCTTCAAGGACAACAACTTCAACTTCCTGGTCGACTTTGAGCTCGCTGCCGGCATGTTTAACTTTCTTTGTCCAAGAAATATCTTCTGCGTGCAAGAAACCGTCGATTCCGTCTTCAAGCTGAACGAATGCACCTGCATTGGTGAGTTTGACGACTTTGCCAGAAATCTTTGTGCCTTCTGGATATTTTTCTGAGATAGAATCCCACGGATTTGCAGTGACTTGTTTGAGACCAAGAGAAACGCGACCTGCAGGAATATCGTAGCCCAAAATCATACATTTGATTTTATCGCCGATTTTTACCATGTCAGAGGCTTTGTTGACTTTTTTAGTCCAGCTGAATTCAGAAATATGTGCAAGACCTTCGATTCCTTCTTCGAGTTCGATGAATGCGCCGAAGTCAGTGAGTTTTGTGACTGTGCCTTCTACGATGTCATCAACATGATATTTATCTTCGAAGTGAACCCACGGATCTTCCGTGAAGTGCTTGAGAGAAAGATTGATTCGTTTTTCTGCAGGTTCAAGGCGGATAACTTTAAGCTCGACTTCCTGGCCTTTTTTGACGAAATCTTTTGGACGGGTAACATGACCCCAAGACATATCGTTGATGTGAAGGAGACCGTCAAAGCCACCCAAGTCGATGAATGCACCGAAACTTGTGAATGATTTGACCGTGCCTTTTACGGTGTCGCCGATTTGTTTTTCTGCGAAGAATTTGTCGCGCTCAGCGTTGATGATTTCTTCGAGATATTTGCGACGGTTTACGACAACATTCTGTTTGTTGTCTGAATACAATCGTTCAATATAGAATTTTGAAACAGTACCGATGAGTTTTGAAGGATTTTCGACCTTCTGGCTGTCAGACTGGCTGATTGGCAAGAATGCGTGGATGTCGCCACCGAGATTGACATCATATCCGCCCTTGACTTCTTTTTCGATAGTGCCTTCGATTGGGATTTTTTCATCGAAATATTTGCGGAAATCCTTCCAGAGCTGTTTTGCCTGAGCTTTTGTGTAAGAAATTTCCGGACCGTTGCGGCCGTCTTTGCGGAGTACCACAACAGTGACCTTTTCACCATCTTTTGGCAACTTGCTGCCGAATTCCTGAACAGGAATGCGACCTTCTGTGCGGTAGCCAATGTCGACAAACACATAGCCGTCTGCCGTCTGAATTACAGTTCCGTCTACAATCTGACCATCTTCAATATTGAGGCCTTTGAGAGACTCCTCCAATTGTGTGTGGATTGCACCCTCGTTCTGAGATTCATCCTTTTCCACTTCCATCTGTTCCATAATGTTACCTTTATTTCTGAATTTTGCTTACTATTATCTCACAAACTTTGTCAATAGTCAAGGCAGAAGTATCGATATAGAACGCATCTTCTGCACGACGGAGCGCGCCTTCTTTTTTGTTTTTGTCGATTTCGTCACGCTTGATGATTGCGGCCTTTACTTCTTCTAAGGTCATGTTTGAAACGCCCTGATTAAAACGTCGTTGAGCCTGTACATCGATTGAAGCGTCGAGGTAGAATTTATAGTCTGCATTCGGGAACACAACCGTGGTCATGTCACGCCCCTCGCAGATGATGTCGAGGTGGTTTGTGATTTCGCGCATTCGGTCATTCACCAAATGGCGGACTTCCACTATTGAAGAAAACTGTGCGACTTTTGCAGAAACAGCATCATCGTGCAAGTGAGACTCAACATCAACACCATTCAGAATAAGATGCGAATTTTCGTAATCGAGCGACTGTTTCTTGCAGAATTCAACAACTTTTTCGCTGTCGGCAATGTCGATGTCAGTTTCGTTCAAAGCCATCGTAAGCGCACGGTAAAAGCTGCCGCTGTTCAAATAGGTGATGTTCAGTTTTTTCGCAATCAACGATGCGATTGTAGATTTTCCCGTGCCCGCAGGCCCGTCCATAGCGATTATCATATCATACCTTCCTAAAAAAATAGACTGATTGATTTTACCTCTTATTTCAGTGCTTCCGCAATGTCTGGCCTGCCCCATCGTGCTGCCATTTGGCTCGGAGTTTCGCCAGAGATATTTCGGGCATTTTTGTCCAGTTTAAGCGAAATCAAGTGCTCGACCGTTTCTTTGTCGGCGGTGCGGGCTGCGTAATGCAAAATGCCGTCGCCCTGTCTGTCGGTTTTCGTGCTGTTGTATTTGACAATCGCGTCCAAAAGCTCAGTGTTTTTATTTTTGAACACTGATGTCAAAGCGTTTTCGCCAGTTGTAGTCGAAACATACGGGTCAGCTCCGTATTCAAGAAGCGCAAGTGCCTGATACTTGTCATTGCGGCTTACCGCCTCGTTCAGCGCGGTCATGCCCTTTCCGTTTCGCTGGCTTGCAGGATAGCCCATATTCAAAAGCTGGAGCAATGTTTTCTGGCTTGCATGCTTTTCGACCGCAATGTGAATCGGTGTGTTTCCGTCTGAATCAGCAATCGTCGTATCGTTTCCAAGAACCGCCTGAATCACACGGATGTCAGAATTCAACACGAGAGAGAACGGTGTGTCTCCTGCGGCATCGCGCCCAAGCGGATTTCCGCCAGCCTTACGAATCATGTTGATGATGCCAGTGTTTCCAGTCAACGCGGCTTCATGGTAGGCGTTTCGTCCGCTCATTTCCTGGACCTGCACATTCGCCTTGTAGCTTAAAAGAAGTTTTACCATCTCTTCGTTGTTGCTTGAAATCGCGTCCATCAAAACCGTTCGACCTGTGGCATCAGTCGCGTTTATATCAGCCCCGCTTCGAATCAAAAGAATTGCCATGTCTTTTTTGGCAGAGCGGCACGCATCGCTTAACGCTGTTTTTCCGCTTAAATTCTGCGCGTCAACATCAACACCGAGCGCAATCAGATTTTTTGCCGTGTTGAACGCATTCCATTTGACAGCCGCATGGAGCGGTGTGTTTCCAAGATTATCACGGCCGAGTTTGTCCATAGAATCAATCACCACACCGTTCGTCACGAGCACATTGATTGTAGAAGGACTTCCGTCCCCGCCTTTTACCGCCGAATACACTGCGCTTTCCCCATTTCCGTTCTGTGCGTCAACCTTCGCGCCTTTTTGAATCAGAGAAAGAATTGCGTTGTTCAAGTGCCATTCAGAAGCGTAATGGAGCGGCCTGTTTCCGCTTCCGTCCGTTGAATTCAAGGTCTTTGAATTGATGAGCCAGTCCTGCACTTCGCCGCCACGAGTCAAAGCCAATCGGAGTGGGGAATTGTTCTGCGTGTTTGTCGCGAAGATGTCAGCATTTTTTTCAAGAAGCAAATCGCCTGCATCCCGCCGGTTTTTCTGCACGGTCAAGAAAAGAACCGAATCGCCGTTTTTATTCCGTGCGTTTACATCACTTCCAGAATCAACGAGATAACGGATGTATTCAATCGGCGCGTCATTGCTTACGGCAATATGAAGCGCGGTGTTTCCGCTTGAATCAGTCGAAGAAATATTCTGCTGAGTGATGAGCATTTTTAAAATCTCGATGTTATCTGCTTCCAATGCCTTTGTGAGCGGCGTGTTTCCTTCCATATCCTCAGCGTAAATGTCCGCTCCGTTCTGTGCGTAGTATTTTACCTGCGCAGGGTGATTCGTTTCGATGGCAAGGGAAAGCGGTGTCACGCCTTCTTTGTTTCGCTCGTTAATCACAGCACCATTGCTTACAAGAAGGGCAAGCGTGTTCACGGGGCTGTCTGCCATAGTCGCAACATGAAGAACCGTGTCGCCATACATGTCTTTTTGATTTACGAGTGCGCCACGCTGAATCAAAAGCGGGTACATTTCCTGCTGAACAGCATTCGGAATAATCAAAAGAATCGGTGTCTTTCCGATTGAATCCATCGCATTCACATTCGCACCGTTTGAAAGAAGAAGACGCGCGATGTCGACTCTGCCGTAACGGACGGCTTCGTGCAGCGGAGTTGCCCCGGAAATGTCCTGTGCGGAAAGAATGTCAGAAACCCTGAGAGAAGTTTTTTCGTTGAGAATGTAATCCACGACCCCCGTGTGTCCGTCGATTGTGGCTAAGTGAAGCGGTGTCTGGCCGTCATTAAAGCGAAGAATCATGTTATGAGTTCGGACAGCATCTTCAAAATAGGCATATTCTCCGCGAACAGGAGTTGCCCCTGCAAGCAAAAGTTTTGCCGCGATTCTCACTGATGCTGAATTCGCCGCGTCTTTAAATGCCAAATCAAGTGGAGAAAGACCGTAATTGTCTTTTACAGAAAGAGGAACGCCCACTTTGATACATCGGTCAATCGCCTTTTCGTCACGGGTTTTTACAAAGTAGTGAACGATTGACTCACCGTCAACATCACGAAGCTCGCCAGTCTGCGGGGTAATCATCGCCTCGTACCAGGCATCGCCTTTTGCGAGGGCAAGCTCCAGCGCGGTGTTTTCTTCGGCATCTTTTGCAAAAATATCACCGTGCACGATTGCAAGCACTTTTGCCGCGTCTATCGCATTGTTTTTGATGGCGACATGAAGTGCCGTGTCTCCGTCATTGTTGCGAAGCTCGGTGTCCGCGCCTTTTATGATAAGGAAGCTGACCAAATCAGCCTCATTTACACGGGCTGCCACATGAAGGGCAGTGTCGCCATTCTCATCAACGGCATTTATATCAGTCTTTGTTTTGAATATTTCTTTCGCTTCGTCATATCGCCCCTGCAAAATCAATTCCTGCACGGAAGCTGAGCGCGGAGTTGTTCCACACGCGGTAATAAAAGTAATCGCAAAGCAAGCGGACATCACTTTCAGAAATCGTTTCATACATTTTCTCCCACAAAAAAAACTTTTCTCTTTATGAATATCGGAGAAAATTTATGGATTTTTTACACTGTTTTCATTATTATTATGGTAGGAGGCAAAAATGACTCAGACAGCATCTTTTGTAGAATCTGAAAAGGCGAGATTTGTCACAAAAACATACGCATGGATGGGAGTTGCGCTTTTGCTCAGCGCAGTTTCGGCATTTTTTACGGCGATTTCGATTTTTGATGGCAACGAGCTTTCCCCGTTCGGCATGTTTTTGTTCGGTCATAACATGCTTGGTTTCTGGATTTTCGCAATCGCAGAAATCGCTTTGGTGTGGGGGCTTTCGGCGGCAATCCGCAAAATCTCATTGCAAACGGCAATTTTGGGATTCCTTGCTTATTCAGTTATCAATGGAATCACGCTTTCTTCTATATTTATCGTGTATCAGATTGAGTCGATTGTCATTGCGTTTTTCGGCACGGCGGCAATGTTCTTTGTAATGGCGTTTTACGGAGCTACAACCAAAAAGAACCTCGCAACGGCGGGACGGTACCTGATGATGGCGTTAATCGGCGTAATCATTGTTTCGCTCTTGGAATTCGTGATGGCGCGCTTTTTCCACCTCAATACTACGATTCTTGACTTTCTTGTTTCAATCGCAATGGTCGTGATTTTTACTGGTCTTACGGCTTACGATTCTCAAAAAATCATGAAAATCGCAAGCCACTCAAACGGAAGTGAAGATTATCAAAAAGTCTCGCTCATGGCAGCGTTGGAACTGTATCTTGATTTTATCAACCTGTTCCTTACGCTGCTCAGGTTTTTTGGCAAACGAAAATAGAATTAAATTTCTCACAGATAGGGAGCGTAAAAAACTCACATGTGAGTTTTTAGCGACTCTCCGAAGCAACTATGTTGCGTAGGCTTAAGAGTGCACAGAGTTTTTATTTTTTTCTCTGTGCTCTCTGTGTACTCTGTGAGGAATTTTTTATTTCTCAAAACGTTCGTCAACGGTAACGGCTTTGAAGAATTCATCGTAATACTTTGGACCGTTTACCGTTGCATCTTCAAAATCATAATCAATAGTAGAAATCTTATCCAAACCTGCATCTACTGCTGCCTGTACTGGCTTTGCGTTGTCAATCACCAAGAACTGATACGAACCGTAATCTTGCGCGATATTTCCGCAGTCAGGCGAAAGGGCAAATTCAATGAATTCTTGGGCATTCTCAAGATTCTTGCAGCCTTTAAAGATTGCCGTTGCCCCGATTTCATACGCTGTACCCGAAGCAGGCGACGTCATGCCGATGTTCGTAAATCCGTTGTCCACAATCTGATGCACCACATTGTGCAAGAACCCGATTCCGATGACGATTTCGCCCGTAGGAACGAGTTTTGACGGTGACGAGCCTGATTTTGTGTATTTGCAGACATTTTTATCAAGTTCTGCAAAATAGTTCATCGCTTCTTCTTCGCCTTTGATTTGCACGAGCGTGTTTACGATGAGCTTGCCAGTGCCTGCCGTCTTAGGATTTGCGAAGGAGATGAGACCTTTGTATTGGGGATTAAGCAAATCGTCCCAGTCGCGCGGGGCAGGAAGATTGTATTTTTCAAGTTCTTCGGTGTTCCAGAAAAATCCTAAAACGCCGCGGTAAATGCCGTACCATTGGTTGTCAGCATCTTTAAATTGCGGTCCGATAAGGTGGACTGCATTTTTTGCCTCGTACGACTGCAAGAGACCTCTAAAAGCCGCCTCATTGTACGGGTCTGTTGTGCCACCGAACCATACATCAGCGGAAGGAACGCCGTATTCTGAGGCGATTTTTGAAAGTACTTCGCCACTCGAAAAACGGTAGTAAATCGTTTTGATTCCCGTAAGCTTTTCAAATTGCTGGCAGACAGCCGCAAGGTGCAGGTCCCCGCACGAGCCGTACACAACCAATTCACCTTTCGATTTTTCTTTACAAGAAAATAACGAAACAGAAATGACAGAAAGTAAGAGCAAAAGAATCTTTTTCATATATTCTCCATAAAAATAAAAGTATATTGATTATATCACAAAAAACAAAAAAGTGAACATAAAAGAACGCGTTGATTCATATATGTGGCTAGGACAAAGTTTTGTTTTTCTATACTATTTTCAGTATGGAAAAAATACCGATTCTGTTTGAGAATGATGAAATTTTCGTGATAAATAAGCCCGCCGGTCTTTCCGTGCAGGGCGGAGTAGGCGTTACTCATGCTCTTGACGAATCATTTTCACAGCAGGTCGGGTATAAAATTCATTTGGTTCATCGGCTTGATAAAGAAACATGCGGGCTTATGGTGGTCGCAAAAAATGCAGCGGCGGCTAAAAAATGGATTGAACTGATTGCGTCAAAACTTGTTCACAAAGAATATACGGCAATTTGCTTTGGCGAGCCCGTGATTTCTGGAAAAAAGCAAAAAAATGGCGTGATTTCTGCGAATGTAATCAAAAAAAATGGCAAAAACGAGCGGGAACAGGCGGCGGTCACTCAGTTTTTCGTTGAGCATGTGTGGCACACCGAATTTTTTACATTCTCAAAAATCCATCTCAAGCTTGGCACAGGGCGTATGCACCAAATCAGAATTCATCTTGCATCGGTTTCCGCTCCGATTTGCGGCGATGACAAGCATGGAAACTTTAAATTGAACAAACTAGCAAAAAAACAGCTGAAAATCAAAAATCTTCTATTATGTTCGCAAAAACTCACAATCCCCACAAACGACGGAAAAACGCGCACGTTTGAAATAGATGTGCCGGATTATTTTCGCCTTCCCATTTCCTAAACTTTTTTTCCCAAAAACCGATATTCATAAAGACAGAGAAAAATCTGTTGGGGTTTTATGAATAAACGGTGGGTACAGTCAATTTTTTGTGTTTTTTTCGCTTTTTCTTGCGTTTGCGGTGCATATGCCCGCTCTCTTTCAATTCAGATAATACAGAATAATCCTGGACAGGAAAAAATTTGGGCGACTTCATATCTGTTTGAGCAGAATATCACCGATTATTTTTATGATGCGGGAGACATCGTTTCAAGTTCTCCCGTATGGATTTCCGATGCTGATGAAAAGAAAAACAAGGGTGCGTTGCGTGCTTCGCTTGATGAAAACCGAGAGGGTGGCATGGACATGCTTGTGCGAGTCGAACTTTTTTACAACACGAGCGATTCATCGAATCCAGAGGGGCTGCTTCTTGAGAATATCAAAAAAGTGCACTGGAAAGCATATTCGGTCATGAGCGGAAAAGAACTCTTTGAGGGAAATGCCGTTCCTGAAAAACTGAGCGCAAAGAACAATAACGAGATGGGGCTGAGTCAATTCGCCGGTCTTGTTGCATATCAGATAAATACACAGATGAAACGTCGATAAGGAATGTGGGAGTTTATAGGGGGAATTATGAAAAAACTTACGATTTTTATTCTTACTATTTTTACAGTCGCGACTTTGTTTGCCGCAGCCCGGCCTTCTCTTGACGGAAGGGCAGTTGTGGCTGAAAGCGGCTCTATGCCACGCGGACTTTTTGCCCGAACGGTGGGATATTTGCCTGGTGACAGCGTGACGGTCACGAATCCTGCCACAGGAAGCACAATCGATGTCCTTGTTTTGGGGGCGATTGATCCAAGCGAAGGCGTTGCGATTCTCCTTTCTCCTGAATCTGCTGAGGCGTTGCGGATTAAGCCTGACTCAAATGTGCAGGTAAAACTCACGAAACGCGCGGGAAGTCTTGACGAAAATGCGAACGGCTCCGCTGTTTTGAGCGAAGGTGATGATGAAAGCCTTACCGATTCTTCTGAGATTGCTTCAAGTGATGTGCCAAATGAAGAAGCTTCCTATACCCCCGTTCCTACGAAGAGGGAAGTGCATAAAGCAGTCGTGATTCAAGAAGAAGAGCCTGCACCTCAATATGAAGAAGTTGCTGCCGTTCCTGAGCCAGCTGAAAACACGGAAGTCGTTGAAGAAATTCCTGCTGTCGCAGAAAAACCGAGCGAACCGTACGAAGAAATTCCTGTCGTGCGCGAGGTTGAAAACACAGAGCCTGTTGTTGCAAAGAACACAGAAGTGCCCGAAACACTGTACGAGGAAGTTCCTCCGATTCAGACTGAAGACGAAACACTTCAGAAGGTTGTGCTGATTGGCGCAACGGAAGAAAAAGTCGAAGCTCCAGTTGAAGAAGAAGCGGTGAGTGCTGACGGCGAACTTGTTGCCGCTGAGGAGACCGTTCCAGAAAATGGCGATGAGGCATTGCAGCAGGTGATTGTTGTTGAAAAAGAAGTGCTTGTCGATGCGAATGGCGACCTTCAGCCGGTGATTGAAGAACTGCCAGTCTATGTTGAAGAAAGCCGTGTCGTTGCGGAAGAATTGCCGGACGGCGTTGAGGCAGAACCAGAAGTCGAAATTGCGTATGCGGACGATATGCCGTATTCTGAGGAAGAAATTGACGCGTATCAGCCGATTGTGCTTGTTCCGACCGATGAAAATCCGCCGAGCGCAGGAGATGAGCCTGTGAGCGCAGAAAATCCTGAAAATACGGAAGAAGAAGCGGTGGCATTTACTGACGAGCCGAGCCAAAGTGTTGTTGCTGTGGAAGAAAAACCTGTCGTTACGAACGATTGGTCAAACTATGTCGTTCCGTCGGTAAAAAATCTTCGAAGCGGAAGTTATTATGTTCAGGTCGCTTCACTCGGAAACGAAGAGAATATTAAAAACTTCGTTGACAAATATTCTGACAAGTATCCCGTGGTCCTGGTGCAGAACGGGGCAAAAACTGCCTATCAGGTGATGGTCGGACCATTGAATATTGATGAATATGGCGCAGTCGGTGAAAAATTCAAAGACTACGGCTTTAAGGATTCGTTTGTACGAAAAATCAGATAAAAATCAGAAAGGCACTCATTTTGAGTGTCTTTTTTTTTGACATATGGCAAAAATAGGTTTAAAATAGTATATAATTCAAAATATTTTAGGAGAATTTTCATGCGTTCAAAATATGTGGCTGGAAACTGGAAAATGAACATGGACAAGACGGGGGCTGTTGCTCTTGCCAAAGGATTGGTCGAAGAGGTTAAAAATCTTAACGCAAAATACATGATTGCCCCGCCGTTTGTGTATCTTGATGCGGTTTATCAAGAAATCAAAGGCTCCAATATCATTCTTGGGGCGCAGGATATGGCGGCCACAGAAAATGGCGCACACACTGGTGCCGTTTCTGGCGCAATGCTCAAAGATATTGGCGTAGAAACAGTGATTCTTGGTCATTCTGAGCGTCGGTATGAATTCTACGAAAATGACGCGCTCATCAATAAAAAAATCCACGAGGCCTTAAAGTGCGGGCTTGATGTTGTTCTCTGTATTGGCGAGCTTTCTTCTCACCGAATCGTCGGTGTCACAGAGCGCATTTGCGAAATTCAGATTCGAGAAGGGCTCAAGAATATCAGCGAAGAGCAGCTTGCTCGTATTTCCATCGCATACGAGCCGGTGTGGGCAATCGGTACCGGCAAAACGGCCACCCCTGCCGAAGCAGAAGAAGTCCATGCGTCTGTCAGAGCCGTTATTGCACGCTTGTACAGCCCAAAGGCCGCCGAAGAAATCAAAATCTTGTACGGTGGTTCAATGAACGATACAAATGCCCAAGAATTGCTTGCCCAGCCAAACATCGATGGCGGCTTGATTGGCGGCGCATCGCTCAAAGTCGATAAATTCTCTGCGATTTGTAAATTTGCGTCTAAGTAAAAATCTGCATTTTATACGGTGCAAAGGGATTCCTTTTCGGAGGAATCCTTTCTTTTTTTATTGACTATAATCCTGCTTTTTTATAAAATATTTTCTACTTATTTTTAATTGTTTTCATTCTTTGGAGATAAAAATGGATATCATTAAAGGCGTGCTTATCGTTGCATTTGTAATCATTTGTGTTCTTTTGGTCTTGCTTGTGTTGGTTCAGGATCAGGATAACAGCGGAATGGGTGGTCTGCTTGGTGGCGGAAACTCTGCTGCATTCGGTTCTCACTCAGCATCAGTTCTTACAAAAGCAACGGTCGTGTTTGTCGTTTTGTTCTTTGTCGTCACTTTTGGGATTGCAAAAGTTCTTCCCACAAAATCTGATTCTACCGATGCTGATATGCGTGCTGCCGCAGAAGCGAGCGGGGCAGTGGTCGAAGATTCTTCTGCGCTTCCACAGTCTTCTGATTCTGCTGCTAAGTGGTGGGATGATTCTTCATCTTCAGAAACAGCTCCTGCTGCCGAAGAATCTGCAAGTCCAGAAATTTCTGCACAGTAAAAGCGGGGATTGTTGTGGTTTTAGGCGAGATTTTTCCAAAAGATACGATTGTCGTCAATCTTTTGAGCACAGAAAAAGACGAACTTTTTGAAGAACTTGTCGAAACCATTCATTCTCATCATGCTGATTTTAATAAATCTGAAGCACTTCAAACATTGAACGAGCGTGAGGCAAAAATGACCACGGGAATCATGCATTCTGTCGGTATCCCTCACGCTCTTATTTCGTCTGTAAAAAAGCCGATTGGTGCCATTGGAATCAGTAAGGAAGGCATTGATTACGACTCTCTTGATAAAGCACCTGTTCATGTTGTCTTTATGATTATCGGAAACGAGAATGATACCGAGCATCATATTCAGATTTTAAAACAACTTGCCACAGTCCTTCAAATTCCTCATTTTGTCGAAAATCTTCTTTCCTTAAAATCATCTTCAGAAGTGTACAATTTTATTTGCAAATCTGAAGAATCTTTGTTACAATAGATTCCATTGAGGTGAATCATGTCTGACAAAGAAGTAAATACAATCAGTCATCTTCTGGAAGTTGAGCAAAAAGCCACGGAGTTAGCTTCACAGGCACAAATCGAAGCCGACAAAAAAATCGCTCAAGCTAAGGCGCAGGCTGATTCTGAATTTCACGCTCAGTATAAAAATCTCGTTGAAGAGCAAGAAAAATTGTACGCAGAAAAAGTCGCTTCGTTGGAATCGGCAAAAAATAAGGAAATTTCAGAATATAAATCAAAAATTTCGGCAGTCGCGCTTGAATCCTCAGCCTTCAATTCATTTTTGGATTCTGTTTTGCTTGCGTAGGGGTGTGTATGGGTTCTTTGGACACTTCTGCGGCTTCAAGTTTCGTCTACGCAAAGGCGAGCGGGCTTTTGGCAAAATCTTTTACTGGCGAAAATGCAATCAAACTTTTCTCAGTGCAGTCTTTGCGGGAGCTTTACACTCTTTTGTTTGATGATGAAGTTCCGAGCGTTCCAGAAGTGCTTCTTTCCAAAGAAATCGAAGTCAAATCAGAAGAAAAATTCCTTACGCAGTATAAAAATCTTCTCGATGAATTTGAACAGCCCTCTCCGATTCTTTCCGAAATCCTTTCTTTTTATGAATATGAAATTTCTGAAAAGTCCGCTGATTCAGAAGAAAATGCTAAAAATGACCGCGAGCGCATTATGGCATTGTGGAATTCTCTTTCTTCACTGAGCGGAACTGATCGTGAAAACCTTGAGCAGTTGTATAAAATGGAAATCTCTTTTAAAAACATTTTGTGGGTGCTCCGTTTAAAAGTATATTATAGGTTTTCGCCAGAAGAAATCTTGGAACATTTGGTATATTCCGAAAATCGAAAGCGAAAGGATGATGTTTTGGCTCGTGAAGCCGTTGCAATCGCCCGAAAAGATATTTCTTCTTACGATGATTGGAAAAATTGGAAGTACGCAGAATTCCTCAATCCGCATGAAGAGGGCGTTATTTGGGAAATCGACCCGTGCTGGATTGAGCGCAGTTTAAAAAGCTATCTTGCCAAAGCATACAAACGGTTTTTCCACAAAGACCCGATGAGTGTGACAAGTTTGGTTTCTTGGTTTAGAATAAAGCAGTACGAGCTTGATTGCATTCGTGCGGTGGCAGAAGGGCTTCGGCTTGGCGTTGAGCAGGAGCGTGTTATGGAAGTTGCCGGGTATGCGTCGGCGCAAAGCGTGTAAGGAGTAGGCTATGGCGAGAACGACAGCAATGAATCTTGTTGAGCTGATGGTCATGAAGAATGATATCGGTTCGGTGCTTGAATTTTTGGGCAAAAAAGGCAATTTTCAGTTTCAGAATCACAAAAGCGATTCGTCAAAGGTCTCTGATTCTTCCCGTGCGGGCGAGGCGTTGAATCCTGAGCGAGATTTGTTCGTTCGATTGCAGGACGCGCGTTCTTTCCTTTCTGTTCCCGATATTGACTCTAGTGACATTGCGCTCTCAAGCCGTGCAACTGAAGAAAACACTTCCGTTGCCGAAAAATTTCTTTCTGATGTTGACGAGCTTAAAAAGCGTGAGGCTGCGGCGACCGATGAATTAAAACGCGTAAAGGAATCAAAAGAAGAAGCGGAATCGTTCAAAAATCTCAAAGTTCCGTTTGCTGAGCTCGACCATCTTTCATTTCTTTCTATAAAAGTGGGCAAAATCGACCCCGCCGTGTTTGACGAGCTTTCATTTTCGGTCGGTCAGCGGGCGATTATCGTTCCGTTGGGCGATGACAAGTCAAAAATTATGGCGGCTTCTTCAAAAAAGGCGCGCTTTTCGCTTGATACGGAACTTAAAAAATTCGGGTTCGTTCCGTTTGAAATCCCCGAAGATTTTAAGGGAGTTCCCGACGATGTGCTTCAAGGCTTGGAGGCAAAACTCGCTGAAAGCCAAAAGGCTCTTGACTACATAAACGAAGAAAAACGCAATATGGCGGTCACGCATACAGATGTGCTTCGCTCGCTTTTGGCATCGTTCGCCATTTCTTCGCAAATCGTCGATGTGCAGAATAATCTTGAGTCCACGAGCCTTGTCTATCGAATCACGGGCTGGATTCCGTCTAGCGACTGCCACTCAATGATGAAGGACATGGACAAACTCACCGAAGGCAGAATCGCAATCCGTGTGTACAATCCGCTTGAAGTTCCGTCGGTTTTGAACGGCACGGAGCAAGTTCCCGTCAGGTTAAAGCACGGAAAACTGGTCGGGGCGTTCGAGCGCATGATTTTCAGCTACGGCTCGCCCGTCTACGGTGCGATTGACCCGACTCCGTTCGTCGCGCTCTTCTTTACGCTCTTGTTCGGAATTATGTTCGGAGACGCGGGGCAGGGCTTTGTTTTTCTTTTGCTTGGTCTTTTGATGAATTTCAAGGTCGTCAAAGTGGGCGGCTGGAACAAATTCGCGCCCATTTTTATGGCAATCGGCTGTTCGAGCATGATTATGGGCGTTCTCACGGGCGAATTCTTCGGAAACGAGGAAGTTTTAAAGCCGCTCTCGCTTGCAATCACAGGCTTGTTCGGCGAACCGCATGCGCCAATTCTCCACTTAATGCCCGACGGAAGCGAGCACTCAATCAAAACGATGTTCGCGTTCTTCGGCGTCACAGTCGGGGTCGGATTCATCATCAACTCGGTCGGCTTGGTCATCAATATCATAAACAATCTGCTCATGCACAAGGTCGGTAAGGCTTTGTTCGGAAAGAACGGGCTTTCGGGCGCGGTGTTCTTCTGGTATGTCGTCGTTATGGTCGTTCGCATTGTGGTGGCTGACCACTCAATCGATATGGCTGACGGAATTGTGATTGGCGTGACGCTCTTTTTAACGATGTTCAGTGAGCCGATTCACCGAATCATGGAGCATGAAACGCCTGTCTTTGAGAACGGGCTTTTTGCCGCGATTATCGAGGCGATTGTCGAGCTTTTGGAAACGCTCATCAGCTACATGTCGAATTCAATCAGCTTTATCCGAGTCGGTGCGTTCGGCTTGGCTCACGCTGTTCTTGGATTCATTATCGCTACGCTTTCTGAAATGGCAGGACCTGCCTACCTTGCAGTCATGCTCGTCGGAAACGGAATCGTGGTGGTGCTTGAGGGAATGATTGTTGCGATTCAGGTTATCCGATTGCAATATTATGAGTTCTTCTCTAAATTCTTCAATGAAACGGGGCGGGAATTCAAGCCCTTCTCGTTTGATTATTAACATCATTTGAAAACTCTGTTAGTTTTCAAATGATGTTGACGCCTAGCCTTCGCTGAGCGCGATTTTAATGGATTTTTTTCAAAAATTGAAATTTTTGAAAAACATAAATAGTGAGGTTTTGTTATGAACAAGAAAATTTTGATGATTGCCGCAGTTTTGACTGGACTTTCAATTTTCGCAGGATTTGCGCAGGACGCGGTTAGCTCGCAGGAAGTCGCTCCGCAGGGAACGACCCAAGCCGCTCCTTTGCCGCCAAATCCACCCGCTCCACCGGCAGAGGTCGCTCCACAGGAAGCTGCAAAAGATGCGTCTAGCATCAAGTACATTGCGGCAGGTCTTGCGGTCGGTTTGGCTTGTATCGCGGGCGGTATGGCTGTCGGCAAAATCGGTGCGGCTGCTATGGGCGCAATGAGCGAAAACGCGGAGCTTTCTGGTAAGGCTCTTCCGTTCGTCGGTCTTGCTGAAGGTATCTGTTTGTGGGGATTCTTGGTCGCCCTTCTTATCATCATTTTGTAATTCAAAATGGAATATTTCGTCATCGCAGAAAGGGAAATTATTCTCGGTTTTAAGCTCGTGGGTGTGGACGGCTCTGTCGCCCTTAATCGCACTGAGGCTTTGGACGCGTTCCGCAGAGTCACAGGGCTTGGTGGCACACAAAGCGTTCCTGTCGATGAACGACCGAAAATTTTGATTTTGACGGAAGATGTCTCTGCCATGATTGAAGATGAAGTCCTCGCATGGCAGAAAGGCAGTCAGTATCCGCTGATTGTTGAGATTCCCGGCATTCACGGGCATTTGGAAGGCAAAAAATCCCTCACCGATGCAATCCGTGAAGCCGTGGGAATCAGTGTTTAGTTTTGGGAAAATACAATGGAAGAATTACGGTCTACCGAAATCCTTGATAAAGAAATTGAAGCTGATGCTCGCAAAAAGGCTGAGAAGATTTTGGCGCGGGCGGATGAAGAGGCGCGGGCGATTTTAGCCGATGTCTCTCGCCGTGTTGAAGAAGCGCGCGCGCAGAAAACGGCGTATTATTCAGAAAAATGCGCTCAGTACGAAAAATCGATTGATGAAGCCCTGCCGCTCGAAAAGGGGCGATTCCTTGTTTCGTTTTACAGCGATGCGGTTTCAGAGGCGTTCAACGCCTATCTTGAAAGTCTTGGTGAGGAAAAACGGCTTTCTCTTGTCGAAAAAAAATTGGAAAATATAAGTCAGGTTCTCTCTGATAAAAAAATAAACGCGCTTGTTTTTGGCTTTAAGCTTACAGCCGCAAAAAAAATCCTCGAAAAGGCTCTTTCCAAAAATCTCTCGAAGGTTGAGGAAGTTTCTTTTGAAAAATCGGGGGAAGAAGCGGCTCTTGGAAACTCGTTCCACGAAGGAATCATTCTTTCGAGCGAGGACGGATTTGTGCGCGTGCGGCTCACGATTGACCAGATTGTGCGCGAAATCAAAGACACATACAGCGCGGAACTTGCGACAACTTTGTTCGGCGGGAGGTTGCCTGAATGAGCGAAATAAAAGGTACTATCACACGAATTTCAGGACCGATTGTGTACGCCGAGGGGCTTGAAGGCTGCGGTCTGTATGATGTGGTCGATGTCGGACGCAAGAAAATTATTGGCGAGATTATCCGCCAGAACGAAGGAAAGGCGACAATTCAGGTTTACGAAGACGACACGGGCATGAAAATCGGCGAGGAAGTCGTTTCAAGCGGTCGTCCGCTTTCTCTGAAATTGGGGCCTGGCTTGGTCGGAACGATTTATGACGGAATTCAGCGACCGCTAAAGAATATGTTTGAAAAATCGGGCGCGTTTCTTGTTCCGGGCGAGCGAACCGAGCCGATTGACGGCGCAAAAAAATGGAAGATGACGGTTGCCGAGGGCGTTGGCGAGGGATGTGAGATTTTCGCAGGAAAAGTCTTGGGCTTCGTTCAGGAAACAGAATCAATCCGACACAAAATCATGGTTCCGCCTACCGTTAAAGGCAAAACATTGCAGACTTTCAAGGGCGAGGGCGAATATACGGTTGATGATGTAATCGGCACAACCGAGCTTGGCGAAGAAATCTGCCTTGCGCACTATTGGCCGCTCCGTGTTCCGCGCCCCTACGCACAAAAGCTTGAAGTGAGCCAGCCGCTTGTTACGGGTCAGCGCGTAATTGATGTGTTCTTCCCGCTTTCAAAGGGTGGAACTGCGGCAATTCCGGGTGGATTCGGAACTGGAAAAACGATGACTCAGCACGCAATCGCAAAATGGTGCGACGCTGATTTGATTGTCTATATTGGCTGCGGTGAGCGCGGCAACGAAATGACCGATGTTCTCACCGAATTCCCCACTTTGATTGACCCACGAACTGGCCGCTCGCTCATGGAACGAACGATTCTTATCGCAAATACATCGAATATGCCGGTTGCGGCGCGTGAAGTTTCGCTCTATTCGGGAATCACGCTCGCAGAATATTATCGCGACATGGGAATGCATGTTGCGATTATGGCTGATTCCACTTCGCGCTGGGCTGAGGCTTTGCGCGAGCTTTCTGGCCGAATGGAAGAAATGCCCGCCGAAGAGGGCTTCCCTGCTTACTTGCCGACTCGCTTGGCTGAATTCTACGAACGGGCGGGTCGCGTAAACGCATTGTGCGGTGAAGAAGGCTCGGTTTCTGTTATTGGTGCGGTTTCTCCTCCGGGCGGCGACTTTTCTGAGCCTGTCACCCAGCATACCAAGCGATTTATCCGCTGTTTCTGGGCGTTGGACAGAGAATTGGCGAACGCACGGCATTACCCCGCTATCGGTTGGATTGAAAGTTATTCAGAATATGCCGAAGAAATCCGCGAATGGTGGGATAAACTTGACCCGCGATGGGCAGAAGTGCGTTTGAGTGCGCTTGAGCTTTTGAAGGACGAGCAGCGATTACAGCAAATCGTGCGCTTGATTGGTCCTGACGCGCTCCCCGACGAAAAGCGAATCGTTCTCACGGTCGCCGACATGATTAAAAACGGCTTCTTGCAGCAGAGCGCGTTCGACGCGGTGGATGTGTATTCCGTGCCCGAAAAGCAGATTGCAATCCTCATGCTGATTATGACTTATTATCAACGAGCGCTTGCGGTCATTAAGGCGGGTGCGCCGCTTCCCACGGTAGCATCGCTTCCTGTTAAGGATGAAATCGTGCGCTTAAAGTCATCAGTTCCGAACGACAAGCTGGAGCAGATGAAAGAAGTGGAAGGTCGCCTCGACGAGCAGATGGGAAATCTTGAGAGACAATATAAGCGTTAACGGAGAATAATATGAAAGGTATCGAATATAAAGGCGTAAGTTCCGTTGACGGACCGATTATCGTTGTGAAACGCAGCGAGAACATTTTTTATAACGAGATTGTCGCGGTGCGTGACCGAAACGGCGAGAAAAAGACGGGGCGCGTGATTGACTTGAACGACTCTACGGCGATTGTGCAGGTGTTCGGCTCTACGACGGGCTTGGACTTGCACGAAACGAGCGTTGAGTTCCTTGACGAGCCGATGGAATTGCGCGTGGGCGACGGGCTTCTTGGGCGCATTTTTAACGGTTTGGGCGAGCCGATTGATGGTCTTCCGCCGATTGTGTCGAGCAAGAAGGTCGATGTGAACGGCATGCCAATCAATCCGTTTGCGCGCGTGTACCCGCGAGACTTCATTCAGACGGGAATTTCTAGTATTGACGGCATGAACACGCTGATTCGCGGTCAGAAATTGCCGATTTTCTCTGGGAACGGTCTTCCGCACAACCGCCTTGCTGCGCAGATTATCCGACAGGCAAAAATCCGCAATAGCGACGAGCAGTTCGTTATGGTTTTTGCGGGAATGGGAATCAAGTACGACCAGGCGCAGTTCTTCATTCATTCGTTTGAGGAGTCGGGCGTTTTGAGCAAGGTCGTCATGTTCCAGAGCTTGGCTGACGCGCCTTCAATCGAGCGAATCATCACACCGCGCTGTGCTCTTACTGCGGCGGAATACTTGGCATACGAAAAGAATATGCATGTTCTGGTCGTGATGACCGATATGACGAACTATTGCGAAGCCTTGCGAGAAATTTCTACGACGCGCGGCGAAGTTCCGGGGCGAAAGGGGTACCCTGGCTATCTGTACTCGGATTTGGCTGAATTGTACGAGCGGGCGGGCAAGGTCAAAGGCTCAACAGGCTCTATCACGCAGATTCCGATTCTCACGATGCCGAACGATGACATTTCGCACCCGATTCCTGACCTTACGGGCTACATCACCGAGGGGCAGATTGTTCTTGACCGCGAGCTTAGTCAGAAGGGCGTGTATCCGCCGGTTTCGGGCTTGCCGTCGCTTTCCCGATTGATGAAAGACGGTATCGGCGAGGGCATGACGCGCGATGACCATGCCGCCGTTTCGAGCCAGCTTTTTGCGGCGTACTCAAAGGTAAAGTCAATCCGAAATCTTGCAGCAATCATCGGCGAGGAAGAATTGGGCGAAGTTGACCGCATGTACTTGAAATTCGGTGACGCGCTTGAAAGCCAGTTCTTCACGCAGGGCGAATACGAAAACCGCTCTATCGAAGACACGCTGAACTTGGGCTGGAAACTCCTCACACTCTTGCCGAAGAACGAGCTCTACCGAATCAAACCGGAACTGATTGAGAAATATTATCCGAAAGAGGAATAAAAAGTGAGAAATGAGCAGTTAGCAGTGAGAAGTTAAAAACTGCTAACTGCACACTGCTCATTGCTAATTATGAGTAAACTGAACATTGCACCAACGAAATCTAATCTTCTCGCGATAAAGGAACAGCTTGCTGTTGCGGTGGACGGCTATGATTTGCTTGAGCAGAAGCGCGAAATCCTTGTCATGGAGCTTATGCGCATGGTCGAAAAGGTCAAGTTGCTTGAACGCGAGCTTGACAAGGCGATTTCTCAGGCGTACCCCGCGCTTCGCAACATGCTTATGAGTGTGGGCGGCGACCAGACAGAGCGAATCGCAAAGTCCGTGCATTACGATTACGATTTAAAAGAAAAATCCGTGACGGCGGGCGGCATGAGTTTTAAATCCGTTGAAGTTTCTCTTCCGAAGCAGCAGTTGTTTTATTCATTCATGGGAACATACGCTGATTCCGATAAAGTAATGACGGAGTTTTTCAAGCTTCTTTCGCTTCTTACGGAAATGGCTTCTATCCGAACGATTGCGTGGCGGCTCGCAACGGAAGTCAAAAAGACTCAGCGGCGCGTGAACGCTTTGGACAAGATGATTATTCCGCAGAACCGCGAGACAAAAGCATACATCGAGAGCGTGCTTGAAGAGCGCGAGCGCGAGAACACTTTTGTCTTGAAAAGTTTGAAAAACAGGAAGTCGAGCTAGCGGAGCGTGCGATGATAAAACCTTTGATTCAAAAAATTGTGGTCGCGGTGAACGGGTCGGAGCAGTCGATTCATGCGGCGATGTACGGGATTCTCCTTTCCAAGCAGTACAAATGCGACTTAAAGGCGATTTATGTCGTTGATACATCCACGCTCAAACAGCTCACGATGAGCAAATTCTTTTACGAAGAGGAAAGCCGCCATTACGAGCAGCGGCTTGAAGACGACGGCAAACGCTACCTTTCCTACCTTGAACGGCTTGCCAAAGAAAAAGATGTCAAAATTGCGACGGAACTCAAAAAAGGCGCGATTTGGTCGGAACTTATAAAATCTGCGGAGGATTTCGGGGCGAACCTGATTTTGCTCGGCGGAAAAGAGCTTCCGAACGACACGGCGCAGAATTCTATCCGCCACGACAAAATTTCCGCCACGAACGCGGAGATTATCGGAAGCGCAAGCTGCAATGTGCTTGTGGTGCGCGAGCCGAATATCGAAAAACTCTTTAAGATTGCGTAAGCCCTTTCTTTTCGCTAGAATACTACTACTATGATAGTTATGAAATTCGGCGGCTCCTCTGTCGCCAATGCGGAGCGAATCCGCCATGTTGCTTCTATTATTCAGGCTTACAAAGAAGAACGCCCTGTCGTCGTGTTGAGCGCAATGGGTGATACCACTGACCATTTGCTCGACGCGGCTGATATGGCTGTCAAAGGCACGGTTGATATTGCGAAAGTCGAAAAACTGCATCTTGACACGGCGAAGGAACTTGAAATCGATGTTCCTGCAATCAAAGAACTCCTTGAAGAACTCAAATTCTTACTCACGGGCATTTCCATGCTCCACGAACTCACCAAACGCACGCGCGATTACCTTGTTTCGTTCGGCGAGCGCATGAGCGTGCGCATGATGGCTGCGTATTTGCAAAAACAGGGCACTGCCGCCAAATTCTACGATGCGTGGGATATTGGCTTTGTTTCTGACTCAAACTATATGGCGGCGGAATTGCTCGATGAAGTGTGGGAGAATATCCCCAAGCACTTGAATGACTACAAAAACGGAAAGCAGACTGAAATCCCGATTGTAACGGGCTTTATCGCGAAGGACAAAAACGGAATCATCACCACGCTCGGTCGCGGCGGCTCAGATTTATCCGCAACGATGATTGGCGCGGCGATGAAAGCTGACGAAATCCAGACATGGAAAGATGTTGACGGAATCCTTACGACTGACCCCAGAATCGTAAAAGAAGCCCGCCCTGTTCCCGAAGTCACTTACGAAGAAGCGCAGGAACTTGCGATGTTCGGAAGCCAGGTTTTGCACCCGCGGAGCATGATTCCCTGCCGAAAGACAGGAACGCCCGTTCGCGTAAAAAATTCCTACAATATTAAAAGCGCAGGCTCGGTGATTGTCGAAGAGCATTCGGGTGCGACTCCGCGCGTTACGGCGATTACGAGCGTTAAAAATGTCACGCTCATTGATATTCAGTCGAGCCGAATGTTGGGCGCGGCGGGATTTTTGGCGCACATTTTCAACCAGTTCTTAAAGTGGAACATTTCAATCGATGTGATTGCGACTTCTGAGGTTTCGGTTTCGCTCACGGTGAACACAAAGGCTGATTTGTCGGGGCTTCTCGAAGATTTGGCACGGGTCGCCGAAGTGAAAGCCACCAAAGAAAAGGCAATCGTCACGCTCATTTGCGACGCGAGCCATTCAAGCTCTATCCTTGAAGACGCGTTCACCGCGCTCAATAAGAACGGAATCAATGTGCAGATGATTTCGCAGGGCGCGAGCAAAGTGAACATCAGTATGCTCGTGGACACAAATCAGGCAAATGATGTCGTGCAGATTTTGCACAGCGCGTTGTTCTAAGTATATACTGTGCTACTTAACATACATTTTTGCTTGTAGTACCATCGAAAAAATTGATATAATGAATTCATAATTTTAGATTTTTAGAGGAATAAAATGGAAAAAACAATTGCTTTGATTCCGGGTGACGGAATCGGTCCTGATGTTGTGGCAGAGGCAGTCAATGTGCTTGACGCCGTTGCAAAAAAATACGGTCACAAATGGAATTATACAAAGGTCGTCGCGGGCGGATCGGCTATTGACCAATTCGGGCATCCGCTCCCGAAAGAGCAGCTTCAGATTGCGCTCGACAGTGACGCGGCTTTGCTCGGTGCAGTCGGCGGCCCAAAATGGGATAACCTCGCTTCTGAGCTCCGCCCAGAAAAGGCATTGCTCGGTCTTCGCGGTGGCATGAAGGTCTTCGCGAATCTTCGCCCGGCTGTCATGTGGAAGCAGCTTAAAGACGCATGCCCGCTCAAAGACGAAATTGTAGGGGAGGGCTTGGACATTCTCATCGTGCGTGAACTCACAGGCGGCATTTACTTTGGTGAGCGCGGAACGAGCGAAGACGGCAACACCGCGTGGGATACCGAAAAATACACCCGCCCAGAGATTGAACGAATCGTCCGCATGGGCTTTGAATATGCCCAAAACCGCCAGAAACGGCTCTGCGTGGTCGATAAGGCGAACATCTTGAATTCAAGCCAGCTCTGGCGACGCGTTGCAGAAGATGTCAAAAAAGACTACCCCGATGTTACGCTCTCATACCTTTACATCGACAACGCTTCAATGCAGATGGTCAGAAATCCGCGCCAGTTTGATGTTATCGCCACAAGCAACATGTTCGGCGACATTCTTTCTGACGAAGCAAGCCAAATCACCGGCTCTATCGGAATGCTCGCAAGTGCTTCTCTCGGCGACGGCACAGGCCCAGGACTTTACGAGCCAATTCACGGCTCGGCCCCCGACATCGCAGGAAAGGACTTGGCTAACCCGCTCGCAACGATTCTTTCTGCGGCAATGCTTCTTCGCTACTCATTCAAACTCGAAGAAGAAGCAAAGGCAATCGAAACGGCAGTGAACGCAGTTTTGGATGCAGGCTATCGCACAGGTGATATTGCAGGCAGCCACTTAGAAGAAGTCAAAAAAGCGGGCAAACTCGTCGGCACAAAGAAGATGGGCGAACTCGTTGTTGAATATTTGAACAAATAATTCGTATGCAGTTAGCACTGTGAAAAAATGCTCATTGCTAACTGCTGATGTCTGTCTTTTTCTGCCTATCCAGCGTGTCGCGAATACAGCACAAAAACACTTCCCTGCACACGCGGGCATCGTCTTCTGCACGGTGTGCGGCTTTCACTTCGATTTTAAGCTGATTTGCCAAAAATTGCAGAGTCCAATGCTCGTTTTCGGGGTAGCTCCAGCGCGAAAAACGGAGCGTGTCGATTGCTTTGTTTGGAAGCGGGTCTCGGTTCATTCGCTCCAGTTCCGCGTTCACAAAACGCAAGTCGAACTGTGCATTGTGCGCGATGATAATCGTCTCTTCGCCCAAAAATGAAAGAAAGTCGTCGGCGATTTCGGAAAATTCGCGCTCGCCAAAGACCATTTTGTTCGTAATGCCCGTAAGTTCTTGGCAGAACGACGGAATCAGCACGCGCGGATTTACGAGCGTGGAGAATCGGGAAATCTCTCCGTTTTTGTCGAATTTCACTGCCCCGATTTCAATAATCCGCTCTTCCGTAGGCTTCAATCCCGTCGTTTCCGTGTCGAGCGCACAAAAAATCGCACCACTTTGCAACAGGCGGTTCATGCGACGAAAATCATTCAGTAGGTGAAGGTGAGGTTTCATATAAATTGAAAAATGAAAATTGAAAATTGAAAACGAAAAATTGTGTGAAAGCAAAGGATGTTTTCTGCTTTCGCATTTCCGATTTCGATTGCGTAGATTATAGCAGAATGAGGGAGCGGCGACAACAATACGACGAAGTTTTGCGAATCACAGACATTTTTTCTTTTTTTGTGGTATAGTATTTTTATGGGCGAGGAAAACGAACTGAAGAACCGCTTCACCCATCTTCAATACGATGAATACATCAAAAAATTCGGCGAGAATGCGTTTAGCAGGGAAAAAGTCACTGTAATCGGCGAAAAAGTCACTGTAAACGACGAAAATGTCACTGTAAGTGGCGAAAAGATTACTGTAAATGATGAAAAGATTAATGCAAATGCCGAAAAGATTACTGTAAATCAGCAGAAAATTATCGATGAACTCCAAAAGAATCCAAAAGCAACGCAGGACGAACTGGCAAAATTCTCGGTTTGGAAGAACAAAACTAACTGAAATTTCACCCCTTGATTTTCTATCTGATACTCCCGTTGTTTCTCAGAGTGAGTCTATTTGCTCGAAAATCACATAACCTCATCACAAAATCGGGCTATTTCGGCTGAGATTCTTGAAGTCAGCTCTGTTTTGAGCAAGTCTGAGAATTTTGTTTTAAAGTCCTCGTTTGTGGGAAGGTGCGTCCGTTGCTTTATGAACAGGCTTTCAGGTTCAATTTTCAGTAAAACGGCAATCTCATCAATTACATTTGGCGGCGGAAATGATGCCCCACATTCTATTGAGTTTATGTAATTAAACCCTTTGTTCAAGGCGATGGACAAATCTTTTTGCGATATTTTTTCGGATTTCCGATAGAACTTTAAATTCTCTATAAACGTTTTTTGAAGGGACATATCACTTTTATAGAATGTTTTTCCCTTAAAATAACACTGTTTAAACGCATTTTAAATCTTGAATTCTTTTATAATCGTGTATATAATGCCTTGTAACACTGTATTAAAGTGTTTTTGTGATTTTAGTGTCGTGGAAACAATGTTTTATGAATGAAGTTTTAAAATATGCCCTTCTTTGTGGAAGCGCGCCAGAGGATTTTCGTCAGAAAAAACTGGTCGAAATGCATGATTATCTCACAAGTGAGGCAGGCGGCTCTGTGTCGGAGCGCAATATAATCATTTTTCCGAACGGTGTGCCTGAATTGCTGTTGGAAAGCGTGCTGAACGGCGTGTTTGATTCTGCGGCAGAAGAAGATAGTAGCGAGGTGTTGCTGTATTTTTGCGCGATGACGGAAGCCGACTTAAATGCGGAGTTGTCGGACTCGTATGTTTCGGGCGTGGAAGTGGTGCGGCTCGGGGAAGGTGAAATTCGGAAGGAGGTGATTGCGTATTATGCGGAAAAATTGGCGGGGATGCTTGAAGTGAACTGTCGCGTGATGTATGAGGCGGACGGGGAGTTGGTGAGCGAAGAAAGCTTTGGATATGAAAGGATTGGGTAATGCAAAAGAGAGCCGAATTTTGCAATTTGAATTTCAATCTTCTCCACAAAAACGAACTGTTTGACCGTGCTGATGACGAATTAAAGTGCATTGCAACGGTAAACGCTCAGTTCATCGTGCTTGCAAATACGAACGCGCGGTACATGAACTACATAAATTCACATTACGCCACATTCGATGGGGAAATCCCGCTCAAAAAGGCGCGGAAAACGCTGGAAGTATTTGCAGATGCCGAAAAACTTCCCGGAAGCGAAATCGTCTATGACTTTGCGAGCTTTGCGAAAGCGCATGGGTTAAAAATGTTTTTCCTTGGCGGAAAAGCAGAATCAAATGTGCTGGCGGTTCTAAAAATCCGCAAAGAATACGGAATTGAAATAGAGGGGTTTTCGCCTGTTTTTGAAAATTATCCTTTTTCCGAGCAGTTTGTGGAATCCTGCAGAAAAAGAATCAGCGAGTTCCAGCCTGACATTCTGTTTGTTGGTTTCGGGGCACCAAAACAGGAATTTTTCATCGAGGACAATTTTGAATTCTTGAAAAACTGCGGGGTGAAGTACGCGATTGGAAGCGGTGGCACATTCGAGTTCGTTTCGGGAACAATTGAGCGCGCACCAAAGTGGGTTCAGAACGCAGGGCTTGAAAGCGTGTTCCGTCTCTGCAAGGAAATCAGCTGGATGCGCTTCAAGCGAATTTTGTATTCGCTGCGATTTTATCGCTATGTGAGAAGAAAGCCAGAATTTGAGGAATAGTTAGAATGTCTGAAAAAGACTTGAAAAAAATCGCTCTTCTGACTTGGGCAAAAGGTGAAAACTACGGAACTTCTCTTCAGTGCTATGCGCTTCAAAAAACAATAGGCGCGGAATATGACTGTAGCGTAATCGATATTCCGCTGGTAAGCGAGCCTGTCTGGAAAAAACTTTTGCGTAATCCTGTAAAGACCGGAGCCATCATTCTTAGGAGAAAAATAAACCTTTTTTTGGGTAAAGTTCCGCTTGCTTACGAGGGGCAGAAAGAGCGGCACGCAAATTTTGTTCGCTTTAGAAATACCCATTTTAACCTGAGCGAACCTTATGATTCAAAAAAGAAACTTGCAAAGCTAAATGATGAATATGATTCATTTGTCTGCGGCTCTGATCAGATTTGGAATCCTTTTTTGTTTGATGCACGGTATTTTTTGGACTTTGTTTCTGACAATAAAAAGAAAATCGCCTATGCGCCGAGTTTCGGCACTGAGCACATCGACTCTTCGGAAAATGAGGCGAAAATCATTCCACTCGTAAGGGATTTCGCTTTTCTTTCTTGCCGCGAAGAAAGCGGGGCGGCATGGCTTTCCGAAAAAACGGGAAGAAATGTTCCCTGTGTGCTTGACCCGACTTTGCTCTTGCAAAAAAGCGAATGGCTCAAAATCGCAAACGAAAAGTATCCAAGACCGGCACATTACATTTTCTGTTATTTCTTGGGAAAGAACGAACGCTATCTGAGTGCTGTTTTTGATTTTGCAAAAAAGAATGCGCTGGAAGTCGTGCTTATTCCTATCTATAAAAAAGATTTCTCGCGGAAGTGTGTCGTGCCACGCAATATCGGTCCGTGCGAATTCCTCTCGCTTGTCGAACATGCCGATTTTGTCTGCACCGATTCTTTCCACGGCTGCTGCTTTTCGGTTCTGTTTGAAAAGCCGTTCGCGCCGTTCCTACGTTTTTCCGCAACTGACAAGAAAAGCCAGAATGCGCGAGTGCAGGATTTTCTGAAAAAGCTTGGACTTGAAAAGTTGCTTTACTCAAAGGACAACGACCTAGCTAAAATCTTTGCATCACCGATTGATTTTTCTTCTGTAAATGCAATTCTTGAAGCCGAACGGAAAAAATCGCTTTCATATTTGTTTGATGCGCTTTCAATTGCCATTTCGGGTGCGGCAGGAGGTTCTGATGAGTAGGACTTCTTACCTTGCAAAGAATATCGGGCTTCTGACGATAAGCCAGTTTGGAACAAAACTGCTCTCGTTTTTCCTGCTTCCGCTTTATACAAGCATTCTGACAACAGCAGATTACGGAACATTTGACCTGTTCAGCACAACCGTCTCGCTCTTAATTCCTGTTTTGACGCTCGGAATAAGCTCTGGTGTGCTCCGCTATGCGATGGAAAAAGAGTGCGACAAGGCGGAAGTCTTTTCTTACGGACTGAAGTATTTTTTTACAAGTTCCCTGATTGTGCTTGTTCTCGTTATTCTGAATTATCTTTTCGGCTTTAACGAAATTATAAAACATCAGTCGCTTCTTGTGTTCCTTCTGTTTCTTTCAACGAATCTCAATGGCATTGTGTCCAGTTTTACGCGTGGGCTTGAGAACATAAAGGCTATTGCAATTGCAGGTGTTTTCTGCACATTGGTTACGGCTCTTCTTAATATCGTGTTTTTAATCCCCCTGCATATGGGGCTGACAGGCTATCTGCTTGCCCATATACTCGGCTCATTTTTTCAGATTTCATTTTTATTTTTTGCAACTCGTTTGTGGAAGTACATTTCCTTCAAAAAAGGCTCGTCGGATTTGAAGAAAAACATGCTCTCCTATTCCAAGCCGCTTGTCGCAAACGATATTTCGTGGTGGGTGAACAATGTCTCGGACAGATATATCGTAACATGGCTGTGCGGCATAAGTGAAAACGGAATCTATTCTGTCGGCTATAAAATTCCTTCTGTCTTGGCGATGCTGCAAAATATCTTCGCTCAGGCATGGACTCTTTCTGCGATAAAGGATTTCGGCTCAGAGGATTCAGCACGGTATTTTTCAAAAATGTATGCGCTCTATAATTTTGCGATGACGGCAGTCTGCTCCGTCCTAATCATCACGACACGATTTTTTGCCCGCCTGCTGTACGCAAAAGATTTTTTTGAAGCATGGAAATATGTTCCGTTCCTTTTGATTTCCGTCGTGTTCGGCGCATTGGCAGGCTATGTCGGAGCGATATTCGGGGCAGCGAAAGACACAAAAGTCTTTGCATATTCAAGTGTTGCCGGTGCGGTGGTAAACATCGTATTGAACATAGCTCTCGTATGGAGATTCGGTGTGATTGGGGCTGCGATTGCGACTGCCGTAAGTTATTGCGTTATCTGGGTTTTGCGTATGGTTCGGGTACGGAATTATGTCGCACTCAAAATCAACACGCTGCGCGATGTGGTGTGCTATGCCGTGCTTGTAGTTCAAGCTGTGCTTCTTTTGCGGTTTATGGATTCATATTTTTTGTATATCGCAGAATTCGGATTGCTCGTTCTGATTGTGCTGATGAATTTTAGTGTTCTCAAAATGCTTTATAAAAAGTCAATAAAGAAAATCAGCAGGAAGCAAGACCTTGTGTCTGCGGAGGATGAAAAGTGAGTTTGAAAACAATTTTAAAGAAACTGTATTTTTTATCAAAGAAAAAAGAAGTAATTCCGATTTTGCAACCGATTTCAGAAAACAAGATTCTGGGTGGAAAAACAGCACTCATTGTCGGCGGAACAGGCGGGATTGGCAGCGCAATCGCAAAGGAATGTATCCGCTCTGGTGCCCGTTGCATAATAACAGGAACGAACAAGGCAAAACTAGAAGGAATGGATTTGTTTTCTGATGCAGAGTTCAAAGATTCTGCTGTGCCGATTGTCGTTAACTTGAATGACACGGCTTCTTTTAAAGAAATCTTTCTGAACGAAAGTGCTATACATAAGTGGGGGGGGGGGTAGACATTCTGGTGAATGCGGCTGGCGTGCATACAGAAAACGTAAGTTTTATGGGAATGACACCGGGAGAATACGACCGTGTTATGAACATAAATCTGAAAGGAGTGTTTTTCATGTGCCAGGCATTTGCTGATTATCTGATTACGAATCACAGAAAAGGACATATCCTTTTGGTTTCTTCATCACGAGGTTCTGAGCCTGCATGGACACCTTATGGTATTTCAAAATGGGGCTTGAATGGATTTACAAAGGGGTTGGCAAAAGAGCTTCTTCCGCATGGAATAATTGTAAATGCGATAGCTCCTGGCAGTACGGCAACGGAGCTTTTGGGTAAGAAAGCGGGAGACAGCATTTTTTCTACTGATAACGGATTGGGAAGAATGTCATTGCCTGAAGAAGTCGCTGCTTATGCAAAATTGCTGATAAGCGAGGCTGGTAATATGCTTGTCGGAGAGACTGTTCATGTTTCCGGCGGGCGCGGAATTTTTGATGTGAGGTAAACATGGAAAAAGAAATGCCAAAAGTTTCAATTGTCGTCGCGATTTATAAAAGCGAGAAATTTCTTGATAAGCTGATTCTGTCGCTGATACATCAGACATACGAGAACATAGAAATCATACTCGTAGATGATGGCTCTCCAGACGGAAGCGGGGCAATCTGTGACAAATATGCTGCCCAAGACAAGCGTATCTGTGTGATTCACAAGCAGAACGGCGGGGCTTGCGAAGCGCGGAATGTCGGCATGGAAAAGGCGAGCGGCGAGTACATGGTAATCGTTGACGGCGACGACTGGCTTGAAACAGACTATGTTGAGTATATGATGATGCTCATTCAGACGACCGGTTCTGACATGGCGATGAGCGACAAGATTTTTACGACGCGCGACCGGGTGCAGACAAAAGAAGATAAAATCGAAACATGGACTGCCGAAGAAGCCGCGTGCGCAATCATCTATCCGCGCATAGCGATTGGTCCGTGGAATAAAATCTACAGCACAAAACTTTTGCGCGAGAACAACATCAGTTTTTCAGTCAAATGGTCTGGCGAAGGCTTGCATTTTTCCTGCGTAGCCGCCCAGCATGCAAACCATGTCGGAGTGGGGCATAGAAAGGTCTACAACTACAGGCTTAACAATGTGAATAGCGGGCTTACGCATTACAACTTGCAGATGGGGCTGAATGCTTTCGAGAATATTCGCATCATAAAAGATACGCTGTATTTAGATTCTGAAAAACTTCGCACGGCATGCGACTGGCACATCTGGAAAAACTACGGCTACATCCTATTTCTGATAATCGCCACGGATTCCAAAAGAGAAAACCTTGCGTTGTATAAGGACTGCAGGAAGAATTTGTTATTGCGATTGCCAAAAGTACTAGTCAAATCACGAGTGGGGGGGGTACAAAACTTCACATGCTTTTTCAAGGACTGTTCCCTGCATTTGTCGCAAAACGAAGGCTTCGAAAAGAACGGGCGGCATTGCAAAAGGATACGCTGGAATAATAAGAGCCTTGCACCGTACTCAGGTGGTAATGCATGGATAAGTTAGTCAGCATTATCGTTCCTGTCTACGGTGTAGAAAAATTTTTGGAGAAGTTGATTTTGTCTTTGATACGGCAGACTTACGAAAATCTTGAAATAATTCTCGTTGATGACGGCTCACCCGACAACTGTGGGGCTATTTGTGACAAATACGCCGAGCATGATAGCCGAATAAAAGTGATTCATAAAGAAAATGCAGGGGTGAGCGAGGCACGTAATACTGGCATGGACTCTGCGACAGGTGATTTTATAGTCTTTGTTGACGGTGACGACTGGTTGGAGTCTGATGCCGTGGACTACTATGTGCGTCTCATTACAAAAACTTACTCCGATATGGCAATCTCGGACAAGAATTTTACTACACGAAGCAGAATGCAAACTGAAAATGATTGTTTTGAAATCTGGGCTTCCAACAAAGCGGCTGCTGAATTTTTATATCCCCGAATCTCAATCGGCTGCTGGAATAAAATTTTTAGGACTGAATTTCTGAGAAAAAATAATATCCGGTTCACGATGAAAATTTCCGGCGAAGGAATGCATTTTATTGTAAGTGCCGCGCAGAAAGCAAATCATGTCGGCGTTGGACATAGAAAGGTTTACAACTACAGGCTGAATAATGAGAACTCTGCGGTTACAAAATATCGGCTTGATATGGGCATATATGCACAAAAAAGCATAAATGCCATAAAAGACGAACTCATTTTGCAAACACCACTTCTGCTAGATGCCGTGAACTGGCACATCTGGAAAAACTACGGCTACATTCTGTTCCTCATTATTGCCACGGATTCCAAAAAAGAAAACCTTGCACTGTATAAGGACTGCCGTAGGAATCTTTTGATTCGGCTTCCATCCGTGCTGGTAAAAAGCAAGGTCAGTGCAAAGACAAAAATCCGCATGGTGCTGGAAGCGTCCGCTCCTGTGCTGATGGCAAGACGAAGACTCAGGCGAGAGCGGCTTGCCTTGCAGAATGATGTGATGGAGTGATTTTTACGAGGATTTTCGTAAAAAATTCAGTGTGGTAGGCATTGTCTATCAGCTTCGAGAAATGCTTTGCATTTCTCGGTAAGTAAAAATCGCTTTTGCGATTTTTACGACTGTTCTTTGACATTTCTATTTTTGAGGGAAGGAAAAAGATACTTGCTTTCTATCATTTTGTGGGATAATATATACTAGCGGTTTGGATTATCCTATAAAAAAGAGAGGCGATATATGTCTTTTATTGCGCGGCACGCAGAAAAAACGCTGATTCGATTTGCAGATTCGTTTCCTGCCATTCTTGTTACAGGTGCAAGGCAGACAGGAAAAACGACTCTTCTGAAAAAAATCACTGAAGAGAAATCCGTGAAGGACACGACTTTTGACGATATTGCAGAAGAGCAGTTTGCAAAAACAGACCCGAAAACGTTTCTTGAGCTTCATGCAAGTCCGTATATGTTTGATGAGGTGCAATATGTGCCGGAGTTGTTTCGGTATCTAAAAATCGAAATCGACAAAAAACGGCGCAGCGGGATGTACTACCTTACTGGCAGTCAGCAGTTCAAGCTGATGGAAAAAGCAACGGAAAGTCTTTCGGGCAGGATTGGCATTGTTCAGCTATATCCGCTCTCTGCTAGAGAAATCCGGGAAGATGATTTTTCCGAGAGCTTTATTCCGTCAAAAGAGTATATCTTGGAGCGGAACAAAGCGTTTTCTGATTATGAATTTTCAGTACAGAAAACATGGGAATGCATTTTCAGAGGCGGGTATCCTGAAGTGCAAAAGGGGACGGTTTCGCCGAAAGATTTTTATTCGTCATATCTAAAGACATATATAGAGCGTGATATAAAGAATTTAAGCCATGTCGCGGACGAAATGCAGTTTTTGCAGTTCATAACGGTTGTCGCATCCCGAACAAGCCAGCTTGTGAATTACGGCGATATGGCTCGTGAATGCGGAATCAGCGAGGTCACGGCAAAAAAATGGCTTTCGCTTCTGGTAACAAGCGGCATCGTCTATCTTTTGAAGCCGTATTCTGCAAATGTGGAAAAGCGGGTTGTAAAAACGCCAAAATTATACTTCGTTGATACAGGGCTTGCGGCATATCTCACAAGGTGGACAAGTCCCGATGTCATGCAAAGCGGAGCGATGGCAGGCGCGTTTTTTGAAACTTATGTTGTAAGCGAGATAATAAAATCTTTTGCCAATAATGGCGAAGACGCTCTGATTTATTTCTATCGTGACAAGGACAAAATCGAGATTGATTTGATTATCGAGCAGAACAATACGCTTTATCCAGTCGAGATAAAAAAGACCGCGACACCGAATGCCGATGACGCAAAGAATTTTTTCATAACTGCAAGGCTCAAAAATGTGCAGATTGTCCAGCCGGTAATCGTATGCAACACAAACAAAGTTTCTGCTGTCAAAAAAGGTGAAGTTACGGCATTAACGCTTCCTGTAGAATTTTTGTAACTCTTTTTCTGATAGTCATACTTCTTTTTTCCCAAAAAAAATAGAAATGGTCGCAAAATGCTGTGTATTTTGCTTACCAAGTTTTGCTTTGCAAAACTTGCCTCAAAGAACTCTCGATGTGAATGTCAGGCTGCGAATGTATTGATGCATTCGCAGTCGAAACCATACTTTGAGGAGATTTTTGATGAAAAGCAAGGTCAGCGCAAAGACAAAAATCCGCATGGTGCTGGAAGCGTCCGCTCCTGTGCTGATGGCAAGACGAAGACTCAGGCGAGAGCAGTTTGCCTTGCAGAATGATGTGATGGAGTGAGTTTTAGTAAAAAACTCATTAAGGTGAGGGTATCTTCACCGACTCGAGAAATGCTTTTGCATTTCTCGCTAAGTAAAAATCGCAAAAGCGGTTTTTACGACGTTCTTTGACATTTCTATTTTTGAGGGAAGGAAAATTATGCGTATAATCAGATTTATTCAATATCTTAATATTGCGTATAATCAGATTTTTTTACATTTTAAATATTGCGCATAATCAGAGTTTATCGTATAATTGCATTATGGAAGCAGAATGTGTATTCAAACGAAAATTCTATGCAAAACTCTTGAAGTGGAAGTCCGAAAGTAATGGCTCAACGGCTGCGCTTGTCGAAGGTGCGCGCCGTATTGGCAAATCTACGCTCTGCAAGGAATTTGCAAAGAATGAATACAAAAGTTGCATAATCATTGATTTTGCGCTCGTCACTAAAAAAGTGAAAGATTTGTTCTATAATCAGCTGAACGATTTGGACACTTTTTTTATGCTGCTCCAAACAATGTTTGGAGTAACGCTTTACGAGCGCGAATCGGTTATCATCTTTGATGAAGTGCAGAAGTTCCCACGTGCGCGCGAGGCAATCAAATATCTTGTCGCTGACGGTCGCTATGATTTTATCGAGACTGGCTCGCTCATTTCAATCAAGGAAAATGTGAAGGACATCGTTATTCCGTCTGAGGAGCGGCATTTTAAGATGTATCCGCTTGATTTTGAGGAATTTTGCTGGGCTTTGGGAAAAAAGCAGTTGTGCGAGTACATAAAGCAGTGCTTTGCAAAGAAAGAGCCGCTTGAGCGTACCTTGCACAATGACGCAATGCTTGTTTTTAAGCAGTATATGCTTGTGGGCGGAATGCCGCAGAGCGTTCTTGCTTTCATACAGAGTGGAAAAAGCTTTGAGCGGGCGGACAGTGCCAAGCGCGACATTCTCAATCTCTATCGCGATGACATTATGAAAATCAAGGCACGATACAGGAGCAAGGTTCTCGCGCTTTTTGACCAGATTCCCGGTCTCTTGTCTCGGCACGAAAAGCGCGTCGTGTTCAAGGAAATCGCAGAGAACAGCTATGCCGAGCAGTACGAGGAAACATTCTTTTGGCTTTCCAATTCGATGATTTCAAACGAGTGCTTTTTGTGTGCCGACCCGAATGTGGGGCTTTCGGTGAACGAAGACCGAGGTTATATTAAGTGCTACCTTGGCGACACGGGGCTTTTGTTCAGCCATGCGTTTGATGAGAACGAGCTTGTGGAAGAAGAAATCTACAGGCAGATTCTTGAAGACAAACTCGGTTTGAACGAAGGAATGTTCTATGAGAATGTAATTGCACAGATGCTCACGGCGAACGGGTACAAACTGTTTTTCTACACGCATTACAGCGAAGAAAAGCATCGTAACGACATCGAAACCGATTTTCTGATTTCCAACAACAGCAAATTGAAATTCAAGGTTTTTCCGATTGAAGTGAAGTCCGGTAGGAATTACACGACAACTTCACTTGAACGGTTCGGCGAAAAATTCAAAGAACGAATCGGCTCTTCCTATATAATCCACCCACGGAATCTTACGGAAAAGAACGGTGTTCTGTGCATTCCGCCGTATATGGCAATGTGCTTGTAAATTCTTCCCTCTTTAAAAAATAGAAACTGTCAATGAACGCAAACTTAGTTTTAGAAAAGGAGTTGCGTCATGGCATATATATCAAAAATAATTCACTACTGCTGGTTCGGCGGGAATCCGCTTCCGGAACTGGCGCAAAAATGCATTGCCTCGTGGAAAAAGTTTCTGCCCGACTACGAAATCAAGGAATGGAATGAATCGAACTACGATGTGCGCAAAATCCCGTACAGTGCGCAGGCATACGACGCGAAAAAGTACGCCTTTGTGAGCGACTATGCCCGCTTTGACATTCTGTACCAGTACGGCGGCGTGTATTTTGATACCGACGTGGAAGTGATAAAAGATTTAAGTCCGATTATCGAGCGCGGAGCGTTTATCGGCGTTGAGAAGGGGCTTCGCCCCCTTCTCGCCGCCGGGCTCGGCATCGCAAGCCCGGCGGCGAGCCCCATTTACCGCGAAATTTTGGACTCATATCAGAATGAACGGTTTGTAAATACGGACGGCTCGCTTAATTTGAAAACGGTTGTTGAACGAGTTTCGGATATTTTCAAATCGCACGGCTTTGTGGAGCAGGACATAATGCAGTTCGTTGCAGATACGATGATTTATCCAAGCGAATATTTTTGTCCAAAAGATTTTAAAACTGGCAATTTAATTATCACTGATAATACATACACAATTCATCACTTTGATAGCAGCTGGTATTCTGCAATTGATAAACAGTTTGTAGAATTTCGGAGAAAAGTGTATGCCAAACATAATAAAGCTACTGCAAAAATAATAATATTTTTCGGAGCTTGTTCTTTTTCTATCAAAAAACGAGGTTTTTTGGGTTTCCTTGCTAATGGCGTAACAAAGCTGTTCACAAGTTCAAAATAGGAATGAGGCATGAAGATATACATTCTGATAAATGACATTACCCGCCACGCCGGAATGGAACGAGCGGTCTGCAATTTGGCAAACAGTTTGATAACAAATCACGAGGTTACATTGCTTTCCCGTGACACAATCAGCGGTAAGTCATATTTTCCATTGCATGAGAAAGTCCGAATTGAGCATTTGGGAACGGATATATTTCATTCATCAGCCTTCGGCAAGATTTTTGTATATTTTCAAATGTTCAAAAAACTGAAGCAAATTGCCAATAAAAACAGAGACTCTGTTTTTATTGCTACAATCTCTACCGTCAATGCAATGATTACGCTGCTTAAGCGATATGTGAAAACGGTCGGTTGTGAGCATTTTAATTATGAGAGCGCGTGTTTTCGACAGCGGGTTTTACGGCGGATGATATACCCGCGTTTGGATGCGGTGGTTTTGCTGACCCAGGCGGATTCAAAGCATTACACTTTTATAAAGCGAGACAGGCTTTTTATCATTCCGAATTCAATTTCATTTACAAGCAATGAAACTGCGGCTTGTGAAGAAAAAAGGATAATTGCCGTCGGTCGTTTAGAACCGCAAAAGGGCTTTGATTTTTTGCTGGATGCTGCCGTGATTCTCAAAAAGGAAATTCCAGATTGGCATTTGGATATTTTTGGAGATGGGGAAAAGAAAATTGAGCTTTTACAGAAAATATCATATTTATATCTTGAAGATTTTGTTTTTATAAACGAGCCGACTCCAAATATAAAAGAAGAATTTCTAAAATCATCAATATATGTAATGAGTTCACGCTATGAGGGGCTTCCTATGGTCTTATTAGAGTCACAGTATTTGGGATTGCCGGCTGTTAGTTTTGATTGCCCTACAGGTCCTTCCGAAATAATAATGCAAAATGAAACCGGATTTTTGGTTCCTTTGTATGACACTGCTGAACTTGCAAAGAAAATTATTGAACTCGCTGAAAACACAGAAAAAAGAAAACAATTTGGCATAAATGCCAGAAAATATTCGGACAGATTTTCGGCAGCATCTATTGCAGAAAAATGGGAAGACTTACTTCAGAGGATTTGATATGGATTTACCAGTTTTATTTTCATTCGGAGTCGTTTTCTCAGTGATTATTTCCTGCGTTGCAAAACCCATAGTTATTATTCCTAAAACGGGAAATTGGGAATTATCGGGAAAACTGTATTCGATAAACGCAAATACACGATATGTCCCCGTTGTATTATTTATTTCCGTTCTTTTTGTCTGTTTTGCCGCTTTTCAGGATATTTATGCTGGCATATATGACCAAGGGAACTACAAATCTTTTTTTGACGATGCCGCAAACTATTCGTCTTTAAACTCGTACCTAGAAGCGTATGAGCAAGAGTATCTTTATATGACGGTGAATTGGCTGCTCCGTCAGGTCACAGATTCGTACAATGTGGTTTTGATTTTGTTCTTTTCATTTATGTATTATGCGTTGGTGCGATTTTTTTATACAACACATCAGGAACCATCATTTATTTTGTTTTTGGCAGTTTTTTGCTTGGTATTCGCCTTTGTAGTCCAATCATATTGTATTATGCGGACGGGAATTTCTGTTTCAGCAGGGCTATTGGTTTTCAGCGAACTTCAACAGCCGTCAAAATCAAAAATGGCAAATGTTTGCAAAAACTTAAAGATTCTTGTATGGACTTTTATTTCAGTGGGGGTTCACACGCTCGGATTGTTTATCTTACCAATATTAGTAATGTATTTCATTTATAAAAGAGCGTCTTTCAGAACTTTCTTGTTTTGGTTCGCGCTCTTTTTTATTTTGGGATATGCCGGTCAGCTCATACTTGTTAATTTCCTTTCATTTTATAAAAGATTTTTGCTTTATGCCGGATTGGAGGCAAACCCCGCCTATAAAACCTATTTCACAAATCTTTGTATTCTTTTTGCAATTATTTACCGACGCAAACGGTTCTTTTCCAACAAAAACATTGCTCTTCATTTTGTTATTTTTATGTGCACTTTTTATATTTATGATTTTGAACTTCTGATGACTTCGATAATGTTCAGAATGATTTATTTTACCCGACTGTCAACGGCGATTGTCATAGCGGAACTGTGGAAAACATATACGCCAAAAAAGAACGAAATAATGATTCCGTTATTCGTGCGACTGTTTTTAGTCATATATGTCACTTTCAATTTCTATGGTTTTGTAGTTGCTATGCCACGATATGGCTTGGACTATTATAAAATCGGAGGATTTTACAATTTCTTTTAAATATGGGGGCTGTGTAGCATGAATCAAAAAATTAGAAATTTTGTGTTGCGATGTTCGATTACGCGCGAATTATTTTTTATCATTTTCCACAAAAAGGTAAACAAAAAACGGATTGACAAAAAAATTCTCAGTCTATCTACTTCGCCTGTAAGCGAAAAAGTGGATGTCATTGTTTCGCTCACCTCGTATGGAGAGCGGTTGAACGAATTGCAATACACGCTCTATTCGCTCGTTGCACAGACGGTGCGACCAAAGAAAATCATTGTCAATCTCGCAGAAAAAGATTTTGTCGCATTGCCGCCCCTGCTAAAACATTTTGAGCAATATGGTGTTGAGTATCGGCAGACGAAAGATTTGAAATCATACAAGAAACTGATTCCTACATTACAGGCATATCCCGAAGAATGTATTGTTACGGCGGACGATGATTTGTTTTATCCGAAAGATTGGCTTGAAAAACTATGGAAAGCACATTTGAAAAATCCAAATATAATTGTCTGTCACCTTACTGCACAAATATCTTTTATAGATGACAAACTAAAGCCGTATTCAGAATGGGCTTTTAATAAAAAGCAGACGAAACCATCGTTTAAAAATCTTATTTTGAGCGGTGGCGGTACACTTTTTCCGCCAAATTCTTTGCATGTCGATGCTCTAAAATCAGAACTTTTTATGAATTTGTCTCCATTTGCAGATGATATCTGGGATTATTTTATGGCGGTATTAAATGGCACAAAAGTTATGCAGATTTCAAAATCTTATACAAATGTAAAATATGTAAATCCGTATAGAGAATATGGATTAGAGAACGGCGAAACGCTTGCACAGGTTAATGTGAGACTTGAAAAGAATGATGAACAGCTCAGAAACATTTTAAAACACTATGATATTAGTGAAACAAAATTCATAAGACTTTTAAATGCAGGGAGTGACAACATATGCGTGCAATCCTCCTTCAAATGAAATTTTTTCTTACCGCATTCTTGAATCTTACAAAAGAAATTTTTCCCTATCCGCTACGGAATCTTTGGCTTTTTCTGTTCGGCATTAAAGTGCCGCTTTCTTCTTCAATTCATCGTGGTTGCAAGTTTTTCCATATTGGAAAATTTGTGATGGGCAGTCATTCTGTCGTGAATTTCGGCTGCTATCTTGATAACCGTCGCGGAATTGAAATAGGCTCGAACACGGCAATTGCGCATAACACAAAAATCTACACGCTCGGACACAATATCCGTTCCCCGCAGTTTGAGACAAAAGGCGCGGCGGTCAAAATCGGCGACAATTGTTTTGTGTTCTCCAATGTGCTGATTATGCCGGGCGTTGTCATTGGAGACGGCGCGGTGATTCTTCCCGGTAGCGTTGTTACAAAATCGGTCGATCCGTTCACCATTGTGGGCGGAAATCCCGCAAAGTTTATTTCTGAGCGCAACAACACGATTGATTACTGCACGAAGTACAATTATTGGTTTGCGTTGTGAGGTTATTAGAGCCACATACCCCACAATTTTTACGATGACAACGGAATTTTCCATTGCAATTTGATTGATTTTCTGCTCGGTCGTGTAGAATTGTTTTAGGTTCTTTGTAAATTGAAAACGGAAAATTGTGTGAAAGTGCGAATGCAGTTTTCAATTTTCAACTTTCCGTTTTCAATTCGCTCGTTACTTACGCTTTCGCGAGCAGAGCCTTGATGTCCGCCGTAATTGCGTCACAGACTTTGCCGCTCTCGGCTTTTGCCGCGTCAAGTCCATTCGCCGCGTCTGTGCGGGCGTTGATGTAGAACTTAATTTTCGGCTCAGTTCCAGACGGGCGGGCAGAAACGATTGTGCCGCCTTCAAGCACGAACTGGAGGACATTTGACTTAGGCAGCTTGATTTCTGTTTTTGTGCCTGGATTTGCCGGGTCGTAAGCGACAGAATTTCCGATGTCCTTGATGCAGAGGACTTTCTTTCCGCCCAGCGTTTTAAGACCTTCGGTGCGGAGTTTAGTCATAATGCCGGCCATAACCTCTTTTCCGGCAGAGCCAGGGAAGTTCTGGCTGATTGCGCGGTCTTCAAAGAAGCCGAACTCTTTATACATATCGTCCAAGTGCTCAAGGATTGATTTTCCTTTTGAAGCCCAGTACAAAGTCATTTCGGCACACATTGCGGCGGCAGAAACACCGTCCTTGTCCATGACCTCTTTTTCAACCTTGTAGCCGTAGCTTTCCTCAAGGCCGTATACGTAAGTTTCTGAATTGTCTTTTTCGAACTCGTCTTCAACGGCGGCAATCCACTTGAAGCCGGTGAGACACTCGTGCATCTTCATGCCGTATTTTTTTGCGATATAGTCACAGAATGGAGAAGTTACGATTGAGCGGATGACAGCGCCGTTTGCAGGGAGTTTGCCCAATTCTTTTCGGGAAAGAAGGACATACTCACAGAGCAAGGCTCCCATCTGGTTTCCTGAGACAAGAACGAATTTGCCGTCTTTTCCGGGGAAGGCGGTTCCGAAGCGGTCTGCGTCCGGGTCTGTCGCCATAACACAGTCAGCCTTTTCTTTTTCACCAAGAGCAACTGCCAGTTTGAGTGCCGGAGCTTCCTCTGGGTTTGGCTTTTCAACAGTGTGGAAAGTTCCGTCCGGCTCGCGCTGCTCAGGAACGGTGATGACTTTAAGCCCCAAATCACCCAAAACCTTCTCAACATGCATTGCGCCCGTTCCGTGGAGCGGTGTGTAGACGATTTTGACAGAAGAAGCCTTTTCTTTGATAAGGTCAGGGCGGAAAAGCTGGTTCTTGCACATAGCCCAGAATTTTTCGTCGATTTCTTTGTCGATGAGGACGAGTTTTCCGCTCTTGATTGCCTCTTCCTTAGAAATCGTTTTGACTTCTTTGACCGCGTTGACTTCTTTAATGATGCCGACATCGTGCGGCTCAATGACCTGCGCGCCGTTATCCCAGTAAGCTTTGTAGCCGTTGTACTGAGGCGGGTTGTGGCTCGCCGTTACGACAACGCCTGTCTGCGCCTTAAGCTCGCGGATTGCATAAGAAAGTTCTGGAGTTGGTCGGAGACCTGTGAAAAGGTACGCTTTGATTCCGTTTGCAGCTAAGATAAGAGCCGTCGCCTCTGCAAAGACATCTGAGTTTTTGCGGCTGTCATACGCAACGACCGCGCTCAACGTGCCGTCCTTTGCTTTTTGGGGGAATGCTTTCAAAACATAGTTTGCCAAGCCCTGTGTGGCAAGGTTGATTTCAAGCGTGTTCATGCGGTTCGTGCCGCCGCCCATTACGCCGCGCAAGCCACCTGTACCGAATTCAAGCGTCTGATAGAATCGGTCTTCAAGTTCAGCAAGCGCGTCTTTGTCGTCAGCTTTTGCCACGAGGTCTTCAACTTCCTTTCGGAATCGCGCATCTTTTTCTTCGGCGATATATTTTTTCGCACGAGCCAAAATCTCTTCTTTTTCCATTTGATTCTCCTTGCATTATTTTCTCACAGAGTACACAGAGAACACAGAGGGGTATCAGATTTATGAAAAAAATTCCCTCCTAACGCGCTCTCTGTGTGCTCTTTTGCTCTGTGAGGAATTTATATTTCATTTAACTTTAGAATTATATCACAGGTCAGAAAGATTTACCAATTTTTTTAGCGTGATTTTGAAGAAAATTCCCTTTTTCCGCGATTTCTGCTAAAATCACTCCCATGACAAAAAATCGTTTCGTGCTCGGTGTTGCTGCTGCATCTCTTTCAATATTCATCTGGGGAATCACCTTCGTTTCTACAAAATACTTGCTCCGTTCGTTCTCGTCGTATGAAATCCTCGTGCTCCGATTTTTGCTTGCTTACGCGGGATTGTGGCTCTTGCGCCCGAAATTGCTCCGCCTTTCCGAAAAAAAGCATGAAATCTACTTCGTGCTTGCAGGTCTTTCGGGGGTGACGGCGTATCAGTTCATGGAAAACCTTGCGATTTCCCACACTTCGGCTTCAAATGTGAGCATCATCGTCTCAATCTGCCCGATTTTTACCGCGATTTTCTCGCAAATCTTCCTCAAAGAAAAACAACTCACGCCCTCGTTCGTGCTCGGATTTTTGCTCGCGATTTTCGGAGTCGCGCTCGTGAGTTTTAACGGTGTGGTGGAGCTTCATTTCAGCCCCAAAGGTGATTTTCTCGCGCTCGGCTCCGCGCTCTGCTGGGGCGTGTACTCGCTCTGTGTGTCAAAAATCAACGCGCTCAAACTGGACTCGATTCAGACGACCCGGCGGATTTTCTTTTGGGCGGTGATTTTGATGATTCCGATTGGGATTTTTTCGCTCGTGACGAACGCTTCTGCTCTTCAGGCGGAATCCGCTCCGCCCTCTCAAATCGCCGTCATTTTTGATTCTGCCGTGAACGAAAGCCGCTTTTCAAATCCGCTCAATTGGCTGAACCTGTGCTTTCTCGGTCTGGGTGCGAGCGCGTTCTGCTTTGCCGCGTGGAATTTTGCCTGCGATTCGGTGGGAACTGTCCGCGCCACCGTGGGAATCTACCTCATTCCCGTCGTGACGATTGTGTTCGCGTATTTCGCGCTCGGCGAGAGCATTTCGCTCATGGGTGCGGCAGGAGCTGCGATTACGATTGCCGGGCTCTTTGTGTCAGAAATAAAAAAAGACACGGATGAACACAGATGAACGCGGTGAGTTTTAGGTACGATGTTTTTTTATAAGGAGTTTTGTGATGGCAAATAATTCAAAGATTAAAATAAAAGGGTATTCAGAGCGTGGCGTTATTGATGCGTTGGTATATTCAATGTACGAACATGAGGAACTTGCAAAAGAGTTTATCAATCTTTTAGTTCCCGAAGTTACGATTTCTGAAAGTGACAAAATTACTTTTTATGTCGAGCAATCACTTTCTGATTTTGGCGACCCCGATTTGATGATTTTGATTGGGAAAGAAAAAAATCCAGAATCTTTGATTTTTGTTGAAGCAAAAGTGAAAACTTGGTCGAATAACTGGAGCCTTGAAACTGAATGGAAAAAATTTAACGACTGCCGTTTTGATGAGAAGAATAAAAGAAAACTTGGAAAAATCACCTCAAATTTATTTCGTCAGTTGAGGATGAAAAAAGAACTTATGGAACATATAGGAGAAGTCAAACTTGATGGATATAGAATTCCAGATGCTCGATTACAAGGAACCAAAAATGGCAAACGGAAAATTGGTTCAAATGGAGTTGTCCAAAAAGCATTTGCTGATATTTCCAAAGTTGAAAAAGACAGTGTTTATTATGCCGCAATTGTTCCTGATTCCTGTGAAAACTTGGAAAAATTCAAAAATGACTCAGAAGATGAATTTGTTAAGAGAATTAATTTCGTTAGTTGGGCATGTATCGAGAAAATATTTGTAGACAATAAAGACAATAAAGACGACAAAGATTCATTAATCAAAATCGCTTTTGAACATAACAAAGGTCAAATCTACTAAGTACGCTTTCGTCGTGTCAGAATGCGTTCGATTGGCTTTTCAAGACAGTACTTGCGTAACAGTTCAAGAAAAGTACAAATCGCGAATGTGACAAGTGCACACAAAATCATATACGGCAAGAGCAGGGGCGATGAGATAAAACTGTCAAGTTTGCATACTGTATGCCACCACCATTTGTTAATCAGTAGATTCTCGTGAATCAGGTACACGCCGAATGTGGTGGAGGCAATCATATTGATAAAACGACTGTATGGGATTTTTAGCGAACGAAACACGCAGAAGATGACCAACGCGCAGAGCATCGTGGACAGGGAATTTGTACTGAGAAAAACACTTTTGAATGCGATGTAATAGTTTTCAGGAACAGTAATATGATGAACGAAAACCGTGCAAAACACCGCCCAAAGACAGCCGAGTGTATACAGAGACAATCCGAACAGAATATTTCGCTTCGTCTTTTCAAGGAAAACCGGGTTATACATACGGATATATTTAGCAATGAAAAATCCGAGAATAAACACCCCGATGCTCGATGGACGGAAAAAAAACTTCTCCGGGAAGCATAGGAATAACAACCGTAATTGCCGAAAGAATGATAATCAGTCTTTTGTGTTCCTCTTGAGTAATTCGCTTTGTAATTATGCCAAGAATCGGCATCAGCAGAAAAAAAGTCATGTATGCGGTAGCGAACCAGTTGTTGCTTCGGTAACTCGGTAAGAATGAAGTTATCAAATCGTATAATCGCATCTGTCGGGCTGCGGCAAAAAATCCTTGCTGATTGTATGTTTCCATAGCGTCTGGAGCCCAGTGTGGTACAACGGCAATCTTTGAAATCCATGTTGTAATGCCAATCAGTACGGAAATCGAAAACACCTGAAACCATAGGCGAAACAGTTTCTTCCACGAAAAAGAATTTTCAGAAATAAAATACCCTGAAACAAAAATGAAAAGCCAATTTCCTATTGCTCCTAGACCTGAAAACACCGAACTCGAACAAAAATAGTTCATCGTCAATGAAAGATTCGGTGAAAACCATAGACCGTGCTGATTTAAATGCGACATAATTATCAAAAACATCGCAAAAATTCGCAAAAGTTCAAAATTAGAATCCCGTTCTTTTTTCACTTGAACTTGATTTTCAGAATTGATTTCATTTTGATTCATCTTTTTCCCCAAGTAAGAAGTCCAAAAATGGCAAAAATCTGTGTAAAAAAAGCCTTTTATTACAGATTTTATTCCATAACTATACTTTAAGACTTTTTATTTAGTCAAGATGTCATATATTACATAAATTATGATATGGGCTTTGCGGAAAATCTTCGGGATGAGTTGGAATATCAGGGAATGCAGGTCAAAGAACTTGCCGAAAAAACAGGATTGAGCATAAACACGCTCAATAAATATCGTTCTGGAAGCACGGTCGTTCCTACGGTCGATAATGCTGCAAAAATTGCGAAAACGCTCAATGTGTCATTGGATTATCTTGTCACAGGTACAAACTCAGAAATGTCTGAGGAAAATGCGATAGATGTTCAGTCACTTGCCCGAAAATTACGGCGTTTTTCCCAAAATGATGTGCAATTGGTGACGGCATTGATTGATTCAATGAGCGAAAAGTATGTGTAATTTCAACAAACTGTTCCGCATCTCCTACGGCGAGTTATTTTATAATGTAAGATTGCGCTTACTCATCCGCCTTTAGAATCATGCTTCTCTCCCATTCGAGAAGTTCTCGCTCTTCTTCGCTCTTGCTTCCTTTTACATCGCACAGAACCCTGAACACTGGCTCCGTGCCGCTTCCGCGCATCCAAATGTATGCGAGGGGATTTTTGTTTTTGTCGGAAAAGAGGATTTTAAGCCCGCCCTTACCGTTTTTGGCATAATCAGCGAGCGAGCGCGTTTCTTCCGTGCCGTTCGTGCCGATTGCTTCGTAATTTTCGATTCCGTATTTTGAAGAAAGCTCTGATTTTTTTGCGCTCCATTCTTCTTCAAAGATTTTTTGGAATTTTCCTTTTAAGACGGCATGGTCGCCTGCTTTGATTTTTAAAATTGCCCGCTCTTCGGCGACGCCCGTGGTGGTGTAAGGGGGGAGCGTTTCAATCACATCGGCGAGCGTGAAGTCGTTTTTATAGGGAAGATTTCGCGCGTCGCACCAAATGTGGAACAAGCCTTTTTGCGTTTTGCCGCCTTCAACAGAATCGCGGAGAACGAGGAGTTTGACGAGCGCAAAAATCGTGTTCAGGGGGTCGCGCACGGCGGCAGGATGCGTGATGTTTCCGCCGTTGCTTCCTTCGCCCAAAATGCGCACGGTGAAGCCTTCCTCTCGCTTTTTTCGCGCCAGGTTCACCACATTCGCTTCGCCCACTTCCGCGCGGAAGATTTTTGCCCCGAATACAGAGGCGATTTCGTCAATCCGCATTGAAGTGGGGCAGTTCGCCGCCACCGCAAGATTTTCTGCCACGCCGAGATATTTCATGTAGGCGAGTTCGGAAAGCACCGAGAGCGCAAAGACTTCCTGTGCCTTTAAAACTTCCGCCTTCTGCCTTTTTTCGTTCCAAAAGACGATGTTTCCGCGGTCGCCGTCGCAATCGGGCATGTAGCCGAGTTTGACTTCGCTTTTGCCCTCTTTTTGAAGCCGCTCCATTTCCGCCGCCGCCCACACGAGATTTTCAGGCTCTGGGATAATTGCGTGCGCGATTTGACCAGGCTCGGTGCTCAAGCCGTAGAAAAAAATTCCGCATGATTTGAAAACCTGCGTGTCGATTGAAAGCGTTCGTGCCGAGCCGTTCATGTCGGCGACGATTCCGATTCTGTTTTGTGCGACAGATTCTTTGATTTTTGAAAAAAGCCTCTCTTGTTCGGCTGAATCGCTGCTTGCAGAAATCACTTCTTTCGAGAACGCAAAATAGGCATTTTTCGCCTCGATTTTTGATTTTTCGCTCGCGGCTCGGATTTCGTTTACTTCATTGCAGGCTTCTTCGACAGATTGCGAGTTTTTTGCCGATTTTTTCTGATTCAGAATTCCTCTGATTCGCTCGATTTCACCCTCATCAGAAAGTTTCTCGTTCAGTGCCTTCACAAGTTTTGCATTTTCCGTGCCGTTCAAAACTCCGCCGTCATTCAAGCCGAATTTGATTCCGTTGTGACCGATGGGATTGTGGCTCGCAGAAATATAGATGAATCCGTCAGCCGTTTTTCCGTATGCCATAATTTCTGGCGCGGCGATGATTCCGGGATATTTTACGCGGACATTTTTTTCGGCAAGAATTTTTAACATCGCCTCGCAAATCGCTTTTCCTGTGGGGCGCGTGTCTCTTCCCACAATGATGACGGGATTTTTTGCCTTTTCTGAAATATAGTCCGCAAAAACGAGCGCACAAATTCCTGCCAAAATGCGGTCGTTTTCGCTGATTTCTTGTGTTTTATCTTCTTCGTTGCCTGAGAGCGCGAAAACCTTTCGCCACCCAGATGCAGATGTAATCATTCCGTGGTTCATGGGAAGATTTTAGCACGGAACGGGCTGCGGATTCAACGACTGTGGTTTATTTTCTTCCAAACACCACGCCAAAAATCCGCCGTACTACAGGACCTGCGAAGCACAGCTGCCAGAAAAACGCCATCGGGAAGTTCAGAATCGTCGTTTTAATCCAAATCGCGACGACTTCGCTCTGCAAAAGCCCGCCCTTGAAGATAATCGTTGCGGCGAGGCTCATGAGCGGGCACATGAACATAATCGAGAGCACCGAAATCGAAAGAATCAGAAAAATCGGCTTCGTTTCGGCGGGATTGAACAGGCGGAATGTGAATTTTTTTGCGAGCGGGCCTGCAACGAGCATGTCGAGCACGAACGCAATCGGAGCCATAATCAAAAGCTCCTTGAACGCGCCCAAAAACACCGCGTTCGACAAATCACCAATCGCGAGCGACATGTTGTAGCAGATAAGCGCGTACACCATCACAAAAACCATGAGAATCGTAAAAATGATTTCTTGAAATAAAGACTTTGGCATAATTTTCTCCTTGCCGTTTAGATTTTGCAAAGATTGTTAAACTACGCCATTCAGAAGTGAAAAACGCATGAGGCTCAAGCGCGGAACGCACCCAAGATTCAATCTCAAGCGAGGATTAATCTAACGGATTTTAGAAAATTGTGCAAGTGGTATGAAAATTATACGGTATGTTGCGCGTTTTCTTCTTTTTCTTCTTCGATTGCAAGCGCGTGAATCATGATTGCGAGCGATTTTTTGCTTTTGTCGGTCAGTTTTTCATAATCATTTAATACCGAAAAATAGGTCATAAATTTCTCATGCTCACGGGGGATGATTTTTTTGTCCGCTCCCGTCACCAGATATTCAACGGTCACATTCAAAGCGTCCGCAATACGAACGGCGACATCTGCCGGCGGAATCGATGACCTGACCCCAAGATAATTGTCGAGTGAGCCTTTTATAATTCCAGTCCTTGCTGAAAGTTCCTTTACGGTCAATCCCTGAAAATCAAGCTCATTTCGTAAATTTTCCTTAAATGTCGCCATGCAAAAATTATATGTCAATTGATGTATTCTGCTCTTGAATTTATATATCGAATGAGATATTGTAAATTCCCGATATATCGATTGATGTATTTTATCCGTCGTTTGATGTATTGATTTTGCAAACGCAGGGGTGAAGTTTGAGCAGGTTCGCGCTTCTTTTTGGTTCTGCACCTGAAGGACACATTCAGAAAAAAGTTGACGGAATGTATGACTTTCTCTCGTCTCAGGAAGGTGGCTCATATGGCTCGGATGAACTGATGGTTTTCCCGAACGGACTTCCCGCAGAAGAACTTTGCGAGATTTTCTCACGGCTTTCGGCATACGGCGTGGAAAATCTCTATCTCTATGTCTGCACCATCGCACCCACCTTTGACAGTGAAAAATCGGTCTGGCTCGGCGGAAACGAAGTCAAAAAAGAAGCCCTTGAAAAGCCGGAAACAAATCTTCTGTGCGGAACGGATTTCCCTGAAAGCACCCATTTTTCCGTTCAGTTGGTATATGACTCGGATCGTGAATTCATCAGCGCTGAGAACTATTTTTTGGGGTGACAATCGTGCAGTTCTATTGTCTTTACATAAAAACTGGCAGCGAATGGGATTTCGTGAAAGAAATGCAGCCCATTCTGGACTCCCCCGAAACCGCATGCACAGGGCGGCTCTATTGTCTTGGCAAGCAGATGCGTCTCAAAAACGGCAAGGAATACATCGATACGCTGTTTCCCGGCTATGTTTTTTGGGAAACTGAATCTCTTGACGGCTTTTCCCTTGTACAGAAGGGAAGGGGCTTTGTAAAAATCCTTCAGAATAACACCGAACCGCTTGCTTTGACCGATGAAGATGTGGAGCTTATCCGCTCATTCTTGAAATACGGCACGATTATGCCAATCGTCCGCGTGACTTTTGATGTGAACGACCGAATCCAAATCCTCGACGGCATTTTTAAAGGGCAGGAAGGCTTGATAAAAGCCGTAAACCGCCGCAACAAGCGCGTGAATTTTGAAGTGGAGCTCATGAACGGCGTCAGAGTCATCGGTCTGACCTATGAAATCGCCAAAAAAGCAGATAGCACGCACTAGTGTTTCAGAACACGCACATTGACAAGAATCTGATTCTGCAATAAGATAAAAGGATAAAGGCAACCATTGTTTGGCACGGAGCTTGATTCAAGCACGGATACCGGGTGGCGAACAATTCAAAATTTTGGGAACTGCATCAGAAATTTCTGAAACCCACGCAGTTTCTTTGGAAGAGTTGTCTTTAAAGAAAAATCATAACATAAAAATTTTTTGTCTCGCTATTGAAAAATTTGGATTACCAACAGCTAGTTACAAAGAATACGGTAATATCCTCTCTCATTTGGAAATTTTTGGAACGGGGAGGAGTGCAGGGAGTTCAGTTTGTGTTATCAATTATCCTTGCGCGTTTGGTTTCTCCGTCAGATTATGGAATCATTGCATTATTGCTCGTGTTTATTCAGATTGCGAATGTCTTTATTCAGAATGGGTTTAATACGGCTTTAATTCAGAAAAAAGAGAGTGATGATATTGATTTTTCATCAGTCTTTTATTTTAGTTTACTTTTTGCGGCATTTTTTTACATAGTTTTATTTTTTGTAGCTCCCGTAATATCACGCTTTTATAATCAGTCAATACTCACTCCATTGCTACGAGTGTTATCTGTCACATTATTTTTTGGGGCTATTAATAGTGTGCAGGTTGCCTATGTCTCAAAAATGATGCAGTTTAAACGCTTCTTTTTTAGCAGCATGGGGGCTGTGATTGTATCAGGATTTGTCGGTATAATCCTTGCCTACAATGGTCTTGGCGTGTGGGCACTTGTGTTACAGCAGTTGACAAGCATCTTTATAACCTGTGCTATTTTGTGGATAACCGTGTCATGGAGACCAAAACTCATTTTTTCGTTCGTGCGACTGAAATCCTTGTTTGGTTTTGGTTGGAAGTTATTATGCTCTGGTCTATTAGATACGGTATTTAGAAATATCTATAATTTGATAATTGGACGAATATATTCAAGCGAGCAGTTAGGAGTGTTTAATCGAGGACAGCAATTTCCTCAAGTCATAGCAACAAATCTGGATGGCTCAATTCAGAGTGTTATGTTGCCGACGCTTTCTTCTCATAATGATAACCTTGAAGAAGTAAAAAGAATCACACGGCGTTCAATAAGTACATCTGCCTATGTATTAATGCCTTGTATGTTTGGTTTGGCTGCCATTGCAGAACCACTTGTAAAACTATTGTTGACAGAGAAGTGGTTGCCTTGTGTGCCTTTTTTGCAACTAGCATGTCTATCGTATGCTTTGTATCCGCTTCATACCGCAAATTTGACAGGAATAAATGCTCTTGGGCGGAGCGATATTTTCTTAAAACTTGAAATTATCAAGAAGATACTGGTCGTGATTTCATTATTCGTTACTATTCCGTTTGGAATTTATGCAATGGCAATTGGACAAGTTGTTCTTGGTTTTATATCGACATTTATAAATTCCTATCCCAACAAAAAACTGATGAATTATTCATATTTGGAGCAAATTAAAGATTTGCTTCCTGCTTTTTTGCTTTCGGTTTTTATGAGTGCAGTTGTTTGGAGTTTGCATTTTGTTGCGATGCCTCTCATTTTATTGCTTATACTCCAGATTACATTAGGTGGCCTGTTATACATCTTTTTCTCAAAGTTATTTAAACTAGAGGTTTTTGACTATTTTATCGTGACGATAAAGGAATTTCAGAAAAAGTAATATGTCTGAACAAAAAACAATCACCGTAACAAGTCCGTTGTTGCCAAATTTACAGGATTTTGAGGCTTATCTTGAAGATATTTTTAATCGCAAGTGGCTCACAAACAACGGACACTACCATCAGCAGCTTGAAAAAGCCCTTGCAGAGTATCTCGGTGTGCCGTATCTCTCGCTTTTCACGAACGGAACCCTGCCGCTTATCACGGCATTGCAGGCTCTGCGCATTACGGGCGAGGTGATTACCACGCCGTATAGCTTTGTGGCGACTACGCATTCAATCTGGTGGAACAATTTGAAGCCCGTGTTCGTGGACGTGCGCGAGGAAGACGGCAATATCGACCCAGAGAAAATAGAGGCTGCAATCACTCCGAAAACTACGGCGATTATGCCGGTGCATGTATATGGTACGCCCTGCGACACAAAACGCATACAGGAGATTGCGGACATCTACGGGCTTAAGGTG